>CAYUGH010000032.1:0-41230 GCA_964444195.1 uncultured Chitinophagaceae bacterium | reverse complement strand
ATGTATTTTTTCAGGTCTTCTTTGGCCTGTGGGCGGGGGCAGCGGACTTCTATCCATTTGCCTTCCCTGCTGATCAGTAAAAACCTGGGGATGCTGCTGATCTCATATTTATTGGCAAAGGTTTTACCCATATCATCAAATAGCTGCACGCCATGCAAATCTTCGGTCTTTATCATGTTCAGCCATTTCTGGCGGTCCTTTGCCCGGTCAATGGATATGCCCATGAAAACAATGCCAGGGTTATTCTTGTAGTCCGCTTCTACTTCTTTTAGATAAGGAAATTGTTCCCTGCAGGGGCCGCACCAGGTAGCCCATACATCTATAAACACTACCTTCCCTTTAAAATCTTTCATGGAAACCATGCGACCGGTGGAATCGGGCAGGCTGAAATTATAAGCCGATTTACCTACATAAGCTGTATCGCTGCTGAACTGGTCATATACTTCTAAGTATTTCTTTTTTACAAAGGCAGGCGCGGCATATTTTTTATAAGGCTCAAAGGTTGCCCTGAATTCGGTCAGGTTGTTTATGGGTATTTCCGACAACTGATCCTTTAAGAAATATGACTTTAAAGTATCATTGGAAATGGCTTCTATTTTCTGCCCGAGTATTTCGCCCCTTGTCATGGCTGTTCGCCGGTCGGCAGGCAGGGAGGCAAAAACAAGCTTGGTGTACATATCCATGTAATGCCTTGCTTCGCCAATATGTAAAACGGATGCATCGCTCAATTTATCCGGTTGTATAAAACGCTGGTAAAAGGGCGGAACATCATTAAAATCCTTAGGTACCGTTCTGAAAACACCTTGTTTTTTAGAGGAGGAATTCAATAAATATAAAATGGGGGCCAGGTCTTTATCTACATCCATGGCAAGCGCGAAAAGCGTGTTGAACCTTGAAGCGGAAGGATTGATCCTGCTGCCAAATGCTGTCATCGCCGGTTCAAGACCTTCATAGGTTTTTTGGTAACCGGCCAAATCAAATGAATCTTCCTGGATATTCAACGCATTATACCCGTAGTCTGTAATGGGAGAGATCAATTGCTGCCATTGTTGCATCAATTTATTTTCATCTGATCCTTCAATAACTTCATAAGACCCCGTCCTGCCATCAATTGCCAGTTCCAGGTTTTCGGCAGGTTTCAGGTAAACGCGTATTTTCCAGCGTTGAGAAAGCAGGTAGTAAAATCCTTCCTGTTTTACCGGGAGAGCCAAAAGAAATGGTTGCCCCTTAGCAACGGTGAAACTATTTAATGTTTCGTAACTTCCTTCAGCAACCCGTTGCATCGAAAGGGTGGCGCCAAAATTCCAATTCACGAATTTTCCGCTTACAAATGCAATCGAAGGTTTTTTGGAATCGGGCTTTAGTTGAAAACCTGTTTTTTTAGCAACGTCAATTTTTGAAGGGGTTAACATCAATGAGTAGCTTTGCCCCGATTTCAATATCAATGGAATGGTATAGGATTTGTCTGCCTCCAACCTCATGTGCCCCTGTTTCATGATTGTTACCTTAAAGCTGTAGGCCGTAATTGAATCAGCAGGTAAAACAAAAACAAATTCAGGATTGGAAGGGTTGACGGTATAGGCGCCGAGGTTCTGAATTTTGCCGTTTACCGTTCTTAAAAGAAGCAATTCGGCATCCACCTTTTCAGCAAACCTGCCCGTTAAGGTTACGCGAAATTGCTGTGCCATAGCAGCGTTAAGAACCAGCAGGCAGGCAGTAAAAGCAAATATATATTTTATTCGAATGCTCATTTTCCACTAGTTGATTGCAGTGTTTGTTCAATCAATTTTTTGAATGCCGGATCGGAAGGACGCGGTGCATCCACGGTTACAATGTTCCCTTCCTTGTCAAAGATCATAAAACGGGGAATGCCTTCCACCTTATAGTATTTCCCAATAGATTCATCATAGTTGGCAATGAGCTCAATATTGGTCCATCCTTTTTTTGCCACAAAGTTTTTCCAGAGCTCTTTTTTCGATAGTCCGTCGTGCGATACGCCGATGAATACGATATCGTCCCTTTCTTTAAAGCTCTCTTCTACTTTAACGAAATGAGGTTTTTCAGCGAGGCAGGGAGCGCACCACATGGCCCATATATCCATTACAACTACCTTACCTTTAAAGTCAGTCATTGAAACAGGCTGGTCCTTCGTATCGTTCAGCGTAAAATTGTAGGCAGGCGCCCCTTTTGCATACACGGTCAGGTCATCCTCTTTCTTTTGGTAAACCGCTATTAATTCTTCGGTGGAAAACAATTGTTTATATGGTTGTATATCGGTTTTGAATTGTTCGTAATTGGTAATTTGCTCCATGCGGTCCAAAGCATATGCTACCTTGATCGTATCGTTACAGATCATCTTCATTTTTTCAGTAAATGAAGCGGCAAGCATTTTTTCCTGCGTTCCATATTGCTGGAATAGCTTGTAACCCAGGTTGTATTTCACTAAGTGCAAACCGTTCTCCGATTCCAGTAAAGTTGCGTTGCAAAAATCCTGGTTTGCCATGGGCATGTAAAACTCCTTACGACCGGCCGTGCTGTCCATGCCTGCGTTCATCCTTTCGCCGAAATGAAAGAAGGCTGCTGCCCTTGCGTATTGAAGGTCCGCATCTAATTTTATAGCAAGCAGCCGTTTGAAATTGCGATTGTTCGATGCTGTTTTCTTTTTCAGTTCCGCTGCCTGTTGCTCCAGTTTGTTGTATGCCACAATAAAGTTATCCCGCTGTTTCCTGTTGGTTCCGAGCCTGCAAACCTCATTAAACAAATTCGTCCATTTCTGAAGTTGAACGGTTTCCGCATTCGGGCTTTTAACCTTGCAACTGTCAAAATCTATGGCCAATGGGTTGATATAAAGATCCACCCATTTTTTTTCACCAGGCTTCAGGTAGATCGCAAATTTATAAGCAGGCAGGTGTGCGCCGCCTTTGCGGATAAAATAGATGCCTTCCTTTTCCATAGGGAATGAAAACATGCAGGTATCCAGGGAACCGGGCCGCCTGAAACCGAGGCTTACGGCTTCACCATTCTCAATCTTGTACAGGAAAACAGCGCTGCCGGTATTTTTATTCACCTTGCAGGTAACCGTTGTTTCCCGGCCATCGCTGCCATATACTTGTACTGTTACCAGCAACAATACAACAGCGCTTATTATTTGCAGAGCTTTCCGAAACATGAGAAGTAATTATTTTTTAAACCGGTTGTCCAGTCCTGTTTTGATTTGCTGGGCAACATAGTTGAGATGATCCTTTGTTTCTTTATCAGTAATGGCAGGTATTGCGGCTAAAATCTCAGAACGGAGTTGCTCCAGGTGAAGCGCAAGGAAAGAACCTACATCAGAGCCGGTGGTAACGGGTATGTCCTCTGCCGCTTGCGGGCCACCCACCAGCAAGCCAAGAATATGTGTGCCTACTTCTGCTTCTTTAATAGCCTCCATTACATTGGCTACATAATTTTTCTGTACGCTTCTGCGATAAATATCAACCGGTTTTTTGCCGGCAAGCTCGGTCCACACGCCGGCTTTTATATCGGCCATTAATTCAACAATGGTATAGGTATTGGCTTTGCCAAACCGGTTCTCCATCGTCAGCAATGTATTGAACACCCTGTGTGTAAGCACCAGGTCCAGCATTCTTCCCTGCACGGTTGATACGGTTCCCAGCCGTAATGGGTTGCTTATTTTATTCAGAATTTCATTATCGAGCAGCCATTCCGGCGTATTAAATACTTCTTTTATTAAAAAGTCAACGGCTTCTTTTTGTTTGGCTTTTGGAGGAGCTGAGTAAACATCGGCCTGTTGCTCTACCGAATTCCAGGTTTCATATACGGTGGCAATATTGTTTGATACATGCATGCAATAACGCAGGTACTGGGTAGCTACCTGGCGATACATATTTGTAAGATTGGTATAAAGGTCATTTTCTTCCTTGGTCCATTCAGGTAAATGTGCCATTACGTATTTGAGGTTCTTAATGCCGTATGCGCTTGCCTTCATGCTGTTGTCGCCCACATCTTCGCTCTGGCAGCGTGCATCATGGTTAAATCCTTCGCCGCCAAACCATAAACGGGGGTTGGCTTTCAGGCTGTCAACAATCCATTGGGTTACCACTTTCCTGTCTTCATCATCATCTGTTATGCCAGTGTATGTGTATCCCCATTTGATCGCCCATTTATCGTAGTCGTTTATACGCGGCATGATCCCGTTTTCGCCAATGCTGTCCTCGGGCTGTGCTACATAGTTAAAACGCGCATAATCCATAATGGAATTGGTATGACCATGTGCTTCCACCCATGCCTTATCGCGCAATTTTTCAACCGGCGTAAGGCTGCTGCTGCCCATATTGTGGCGCAGGCCCAATGTATGCCCTACTTCGTGCGAGGATACAAAACGGATAAGGGTACCCATCAGCTCATCGCTGAATTTCATGGTGCGGGCGCGCGGATCGTTTGGCGATGCCTGCACCATGTACCAATCGTGCAACAGGGTCATTACATTATGATACCATCCTACATAGCTCTGCAATATTTCGCCGCTGCGGGGGTCATGAATATTGGGGCCATAGGCATTGGCTACTTCCGAAGGGAAATAACGGATCACTTTGTACCGGGCATCTTCAAGGCTCATGGTAGTATCGTTCTCCGGCCACTCTTTTCCTATGATGGCATTTTTAAAACCTGCAGCTTTAAATGCTTCATTCCAGTCGTTGATACCTGCAATGATATATTGGCGCCATTGTTTGGGCGTTGCAGGATCAACATAATAAACGATCTGCTCTTTGGGTTCTACCAGTTCGCCGTGCTTATACTTCTCCATATCTTCTGCCCTGGGTTCAAGACGGTAACGGACAATAAAAATTTTGGTATTTACTTTTTGCTGGTCATCTGCATATTCCTGGTATGCATTAGCAAAATAGCCTACGCGCGCATCAAAGCGCCTTGGTGTCATTGGCTTTTCAGGCATCAGCATAATGGAAGTAGAAATTTCCATGGTAATATTGCCGCTCAGCCTTGCGGCTTCAACAGGAACAACCGGGGGGCGGCCGGGCGCAGCCGGAACAGGTGTGCTTGATGCGCTATAAGTACGCATCATTTTAATTTCCACGTTGATGGGGTAAGCTGCAAAACTTTTTACCAAACTCCTGTCGGCCGCCATGGCGCTAACGGACATGCTGCTTTTTACCTGGGCGCTCAGCATGGTGAATGAATTTTCTTTTTGAAGAAAATCGGTTGCGTCAATCAACGATGTGCCGGCTTCACCACGGGCTTTAATATCAAACAGCATGGCCACAGAATTAAGATTGGAATTCTTTACGGCTGTTGAAATTGTATTGGTTGAATCAGCCTGGTTTATGCTGGCAGTAACGTTCAGGGCAAGCTTTGGGGTTCCGTTGCTCCATTTTGTAAAGCTGATGGTCCTGGTATTCATTGATTCGCCGCCAAACTTGGGGCTGCCTCCGGGCACTTTCACCAGCCAGGTAGTTAACAATAATTCGCGTCCCAGCAATGAGTCGGGTATTTCGAAATAATATTTATCGCCCACCTGGTGAATGGAAAACATTCCCTTTTTGCTGATGGCATTTGCGGTAACAAAGTCACCGATTTTTTTTGTTGTGCTTTTGGCCGAATCGGCTTTTGGCGTTGAGCTTTTGGCCGAATCGGCTGTTGGCTGGACCGGCTTTTTTTCCTGCGCCGAAGCCACATTCAAAAAACCGATCATTGATATGATGAAAAGTATGCGTGTCATGTACATTCAATTTAACTGGAAGTGAATTAACCTTTACCTGTAATTAATTATTTAGGATAGAGGAAATGGTTGATCTTATTGCTCACATATTTTAAATGCGCCAATGTTAATGGATCCTTGCAGGCAGGGATAGCCGCCTTGCATTGCTGCATAATTTTTTCGAGGTGTACACGAAGCAGCACAGGTACATCTGAAGTTGACAGGTCGGGTGAATTAGATCCCGGCGCCGGGCTTTGCGCTGACTCTTTCGAAACCCTGAGCATGTTTTCAACAACGGATTTTTGAACCGCCCTGCGGTAAGGATCAATCACAACCGCCGTTCCGGGTTTAACCTCGCTCCATATACCCTTGTTCAAATCAGTCAGCATTTCATTCAGGGTATATGTCTTCTCTTTTCCAAAACGCATGGTCTCGGTCGTCATTTTGAAAAGCGTGGTACCTTTCAGCATCTGGTACACTGCATCGTCCTGGTATTTTTGCACCTGGTCTTTTTTTGCCGGCTTGCCGAATTTATTCAGCAGGTTTTTATTGTACAACCAGGTAGGCGTTTGAAACACTTCCCTGTGCATATATGCCATCGCCCGCTTTTGCAGTTCCTTAGGCACAGGGGTATATACATCCCCTTTCTGCTCAATGCTTTTCAGGTTTTGATGCGTGCCTCCTATTTGGGTATATACATGGCGGCTTAGCATACGGTACCATTCAGTCACGTTTTGATACATGAGGTTCGTATTGTCGTACAAATCCATGTCCTCCCTGGTCCAGGCAAGCAAATTGGCTGCCACTATTTTCAGGTTTTTAATGCCAAGCTCACTTGCTTTTACGGGGTCGCTGCCTATGTCTTCCGTTTGTGCCGAAGGATCAGTGGGGTCATTCGGGTTCATATCCATTTCACGGCTGAATTTCAATGCACGGTTGGTATCAACTGCTGCAACAACCCATTGCTGCACTAATTTCTTTTCTTCTTCAAAATTATCTTTACCCGTATAGGTATAACCGTATTTGATGGCCCATTTATCATAAGCGCCTATTTGCGGTATTAACCCTTTGGGAGAGATATTATCTTCGGGCTGGGCTACATAGTTGTAGTGAATATAATCCATGATGGAGGCGGAAAAACCATTTGCTTCCACCCAGCTTTTGTTTCTCAGCTTTTCAACCGGGTAAGCGCTGCTACCGGCCATATTATTACGCAGGCCAAGGGTATGCCCTACTTCACGTGCCACAGCGGCCCTGATAAGCGAGCCCATGAGCTCGGTGCTGAACTTTGTTGTTCTTGCGCGCGGGTCGAGCGGGGAAGCCTGTACAAAATACCATTCGTACAGTGAATATATCTTGTTGTGCGACCAGCCGATATAAGTTTGCAAAATTTCGCCGCTTCTTGGGTCGTGCACTACCGGGCCATACGAAAACTGCTGTTCAGTGGGGAAATAGCGTACAACCTTACAGCGCGCATCTTCCATATTCATGGTGCTGTCGTTTTCGGGCCACTCTTTACCAATGATGGCATTTTTAAAACCTGCGGCTTTAAAGGCTTCATTCCAATCGTTGATGCCTTCAATAATAAACGGGCGCCACTGTTTGGGGGTAGCAGGATCCACGTAGTACACCAATGGTTCTTTGGGCTCAACCAGTTCGCCCTGCATGTACTTCTGTATATCTTCCTCCTTAGGTTCCAGGCGGTGACGAACGATAAAGTTCTTTTCTTCCACCTTTTGTTGCGCATCGGAAAATATCCTGTAGTTTTCGGTGAGATAGCCTACACGCGGATCGGAATGCCTTGAAGCCATTTGAACAGAAGGCAGGAGCATGATGGAAGTGCTTAATTCCATGGTTACCCCTACGCTGGCCGAGGTAGCAGGTGCTGCCATTTCTGCCGGCGCCGCTCCGGGTGCAGCAGCAGCGGCAGCGCCCATGCTGTAGGTTCTCATGGATTTAATATCAATGTTCTGTGTATAAGCATTAACAGACATAATAAACGACCGGTCAGCCGCCAATGCTCCCAGCCCCATACTCCTTTTCGAAGCAGCATCAAAACCGGTGATGTTATTATCTTTTGAAATAAAATCGGTGGCTTCAATCACTAAGTTTCCATGCTCTCCCCTGGTTTTTACATCAAAAACCATGACAATGGGATCAATGCTGGAATTGCGTACTGCTCTCGCGATAGCGTTTGTAGAGTCGGCTGCTGCAACCTGGGTAACCACCCGCATATACAGCTTATCTTCACTGGCTTTTTCAAACGAAACGATAATTTTGTTTACAATTTCGCCGCCAAAACGCGGGCTCCCTGTAGGCACTTTTACCAAACGTGTGGTAAACAGAACCTCTCTTTTCAAAAGCGAATCAGGAATTTCAAAATAGTATTTATCGTCAATGTTATGTACCCCAAACATGCCCCATTTGCTGACAGCCTTGGAGGTAATTACCTCTTTGTAAGGCTTGACGGTTGATTTTTTCGGGGCGGTGCTGTCTGCAGCTTTGGTTGCAGGTTGCCCGTTTTGGGCATTTACAAGGGCGGTTATTGCCATCAATGGCAGCAACAGCATTCGTTTCACTGGATTGTACATACTGGATGATTGATTAATTTGAACCGTTTTTAGACTCAATTAAGAGCGGGTTCAAACCCAACCACCCTTAGTGCGAATTGTTAAAAATTACAAATTCGCGGCCTTTGTTTAGTGAGTGGGCCGAAGTGGTACGTGGGGGCAGGCACCATGGCTCCGGAATGTTTAAGGTGGTACGTGGGGGCACGTACTACGGGTGGGCTCCGGAATGTTTAAGGTGGTACGTGGGGGCACGTACCACAGCTGGGGGCACGTACCACGGCTCCGGAATGTTTAAAGTGGTACGTGGGGGCACGTACCACGGCTGGGGACACGTACCACGGCTGGGGACACGTACCACGGCTGGGGACACGTACCACGGCTGGGGATACGCGCCACGGCCCGGGGCCGCAGAGCAGGTGAAAAATTACAAATTCACATCCTTTTTGAACTGTATATCAATGATTTTATCAAACCCGGTGTATTTGTCTGCAAAGGTTGTTTGCAGGCTGCCGTTGTTGTTAATGTTAATGAAGTACACATTATTTCCGCCCCCGCTGGCTGTTTCATCGGTAGCTACCACCAACACCCGGCCTTCCTTAGCAGGAAAAGGCGTATTGGGGTTTAGTGAAGGGCCCGAGTACCCCGATTCAAACGTCTTCATAGCTTTAATAATGGTACCTGCAGGGAATGAGTACCCTATGTTGGCTATGGAATTACCCTGCACAGGCGAGACATTGCAGGTGTAAATTTTTTCGTTGTTCACATAATAGAATGTGCCGGGGGCAGGCAAAAAAGTGGGGTTGGCAAAAAGGGTGGCTTCGTTTATACCGGGGCAACGAACAGGGTTGAGGAAGTACCTGCCGGTAATATTATTATTGGAATAGGAAATGTAAACAGGCATCTGCACCACCCAGGTTGAATCATTGGTGTCGTTGCGGAAAAAGCAATTCCATGTGGCAGCGCTTCCTGTTGATCCCACAATATTGCTCAGGTTATTGGCTGCAACCAGGTTGTGGCGCATATTATTGTAATCAAAACCTGTGCCTGTAGCCAGCAAACTGGCGGGGTTTCCTGAATAGGGCAAAAAATGCTGGTTGGGCAGGTCAGGTCGGTTAGGAACCATAACATTCGTTTCCAGGTTTATGGTTAAAAAACACCTGTTTACTTTATCGTAGAGGGTTACATAATGTGAAAAATTACTGGAAGGACGCAATATAAAGGGGGCCAGGTTCCAGGTACCTTCAAAAGGAGCCCCAAAAAGTATTGGGAAGGGGAGGGCCAGGTTGGCTATAGTTATACGCCTGTAATGGAGCTGCCCATTGTTAATAATCGGATCCCACTGGCTGCCTGGCACTACAGTGTTCTTGTCAACCCTTATGGTGGAAGGCGTGTTTAAAAACCATTGCTGTGCAAAACTTGAGTCGGTAAAATCAATAGCTTTCACTTCCAAGCCACCCCCATCGTAAGCAAACATTACCTTTTGGCGGGCAAGCGAGTGCGTATAATTAAGTACGCTCATATAATCGGTTCCGGGGGGAAGCTTACGATGATTGGCCTGTAAGTACAGGTTATGGTACATGTCGCCGTGCGTGGTGCCGTCACGTGTAAGAATAATGGATAAATCGTTCCCGTTTAGGGTGGCACCCTGGTCCTGCAATACCAGCCATCCTTCGCCACCCCATGGAGCGGGTAACACATTCAGCTTGAAATATTTGTAAAAGGAAATGCCTGTATTATTATCAGTAACCCGGTTCACAATTTTGTATAAACCCGGTACGATCAGTACCTGGATTTTCAGGTTTTTGGTGCTGTCCAGTTCAAATTGTGGCGGATTAGGATTAGTGGAAACATTTTGGATGAGATACCAACGATAGGAAAGGTTGCCGCTGTTTTGGGTTTGGTCCAGGTTTACCTCAATGCTAAGCGTATCGTTTTGCCTGACTGCAAACGAATCTGAAGCAGCTACAATGTCCACCCGGTTGGCATCCACATAATCGTAATTGCCAAGGTCCTTGCTGCAGGATACCCACAACAACGAAAGCAAACAGGCTGCCCCGGTAATGAACTTCATTGTGTTTCCCTTTCTGTATGTTGAAAAAATATTTTTCATGATCAAAAGCTCTTAAAGTATCCTTTTACTAATTAATCAATAATTGGCAGGCCCAACCTGTATCACTGCATTGTTGGCATCGGGGTCGCGCAATGTGGGCCCTATGCCCAAAGGCGTGGAGTAATTACCCGGGTAATTCGTCTTGATATAATTTCTTACAATGATCAGGTATTGTGCAAAAATGGCAGGTGGTTGAAAACGCTGGCCCGGAAAATTGGTAATGCTTGTGTCACCTGTAGGGCTGTACAAAGCATCAAGTACCACTTTGTACTTGGTCCTGGTCCAGGTGCCAAAATTGGCAGGATATTTGGCCCATCCTTCACTGCCCGCATAAATGTCCCAGTCAGCAGGTTTTTGCAGGAACGCAATATTTATCCTGTACATGGTTTGGGCCGAAATACCGGCCTGCAATTCATGGTTGCCTTCAATTTTAAGCAAAAGGGTATAGGTAAGCGAGTCCATGCCTGGCGTTCTGTACACCACCACCGGTATGGTGGTGGACACTGTATTTGCGGGCATTTTGTACGGGGGCAGCAATTTGTATTCAATACCGGGGTGGGCGGTTACAATGCTTGAATCTACTGCCACCACGCTTATTTCCCTGTCCTGGCCCGCAGGATCACCCAACAGGGAAACGGGAATTTTAATGGTATCGGCCGTTTTGTTGGGATACTTGGCAAATGTGTAATTGGTAAGCATATTGGCTGTTCCAATAACAGTGGGATTGCCAAAATACACCGCGTCAGGCTCTTCAAAAGGTATCAACTGGTTGGTTTTGCAGGCAGAAACAAGCATCATCCCTGCAACCATTACCGGAATCAGTAGCCTGAAAGGCAATTTTGAAAGAATGTTATTGAAGAAAGTTTTCATCTTTATCTATATAATTTTATTATCCGTTCCTGTATTCTTTTTCAAGATCGGGCAGGGGAAACACGTATACTTTATCAGGGATGGGGGCGGGGGTTCCCGAAGCCTGTCGCAGGTCTTTATTCAGGCGCTTGTAATAGTACCATGTTTGGCCTTCCTGTAAAAATTCCTTTTTATATTCTTTCATGATAGCGTTGCTCACGCTGTCGGGGCTTACAATGCCGGCAGCATTGAGCGGGGTAAGCCCGCGGGCAGCACGCACTTTATTTAAATAACCCACGGCACCAGGAATGTCACCTTTTTTGTTAACGCTTTCCGAAGCTATATAATATAATTCCGAAACCCGGATAAGCGGTACGATACCCTGTAAATGATAGGGAAGGTTGGCATCCTGGTAAAATTTGGAGGGCACTATGGTTCCGGCGGTATTTGCGTTTTGCTCAAACCACGAACGGTAACGCCAGTCTGTTTGGTCTGTGGATGGGTTTGCATACAAAGTAGCACGTCCGCTGAAGCTAAGCGCCAGGGGTATGGAGCCATTGTACAAAGTATTATTATAGGTTTGAATATTGGAACTGTATAGCGAAAACAGGTGTTCCTGCGAATAGGTGCGGTCGCGGACAACATTGTTTACAAAAGCTAGATCACTGGTTATAAGCGGAAACTTGTTAGTTCCAATAACAGCATTTGCATAATACAAAGCGCTGTCGGTATTGCCCCGGTACTGGTGAACACGGGCCAACAATCCTGTTACCGCCCAATAGTTCATGTGGTTTTGGGTATAGCTGGTAAAAGGGTCAGTCACTCCTTTTTTAACCGAACTGGTATCTGTGGTGGCCAGCAAGGCCCTGGCCGCATGCAGGTCCTGTATGGCAAGGTCCGCAGCTTCATTCACCGTGGAAAGCGGGGTATTAAGAATGGTAAATTCCGTTACATAGGGAATGGCTGGAATGTTTCCACCGGTGGCAGGCGATTCGCCCCACATGCGCAGGGCTTCAAAATTAAGCATAGCCCTCAGCCCAAGCGCTTCGCCTTTTACCAGCGGATAATTGCTTCCTGTAAAAACACCCTGTTTCTCATCAATTTGGTCAAGTATATTATTAATGTTGGCAATATTATTGTAGAGGCCTCTCCAAATATTAAGCAACTCACTACTTAAAACCACATTGTTGTAATTATAGGCATAAGCCGCATTGTACAAAGCTTCATTGCCACCCACTGAAGCGGCACTGCCATTGTCGTACGCATAGGCCAGCACCGAAAGCAGCCCCATAGACAGGTGGTTGGTAAACTGGCCCGAGCTGCCGCTGCTGGTTGATTTATCCATACCCATATACACCCCAATCATGGCATCCTTAAAACCCTGCTCATTGCTGAACAATACTTTTTGGGGAACCTTATCCTGTGGGGTCACATCCAGCCACTTTTTGCAGCCGCTTACCAACATGGCAAGAACAATAGAAAATATAATCAGCGGACTGCCTGATTTCTTCATCGGCTTTAAAGTTTTCATGTGTTCATTTTTAGTGCGCTCCGCACGTGCGGGGCTGGTTTTTAATTGCCACATGGAATGCCCAATAAACCTTGGTGCCGGGTGCCCGCCCGGCCTTGCCGTTCGGACGGGTGCAGCGGCTCGTGGGCATTTCATAATAGTAAGGTACAAAATATTTTTAAGCATGGCTTCTTCTTTTAAAATGTGGTTGACAATCCAAAACTGAAGCTTCTTGCAAAGGGATAGGAAGTTCCCCTTTCCAATTTTACATTTCCTAACCTGAATAGATTGTTTTGGGTGATTATAAACCTGGGGGTGGAAAGTTTGAGCTTTCTTACCCACCTGAGGTTGGGGGGAAAGCTGTACCCTACGGAGATGCTGGAGCCATCAATATAATTATTGTCCTGTACAAACCTTGATGTGGCCTTGGTAACCTGGCCGGTTGAGGAGGCAATGGATTTAAAAAATACCTGGTCGCCCGGCTGTTTCCAGCGATCGGTAAGCACCCTGTTGTCGGCATTGTTATACCTAAGGTCCACATTTTCTATTTTATCCACCAGGGTTTGGTTATACACCTGCCCACCATACTCATAGGTTAAAGCTAAATTGAATAAAAAGTTTTTGTAGGTAAGGTTGCTTCCAAATGTTCCTTTGAATTTGGAAGTAGCGTCACCCACAGGCACTTTGTCAATAGCATCCCAAATAAAGGTTTTGCTTCCATCTCTTTTCAGGTACAATTCATTGCCCGTAGCAGGGTCAATACCCAATGAGCGAACCGCCCATAACCTGCTCATGGATTGGCCAACTTCATAACGTGGTAATGGTACTTTTTGGTTGGCTGCCTCATCATTGGTCTTGTTCAGGCCTTCCACTGCCGGGGAAATGCTCTTGATTATATTGGTGTAATGGCCTGTATTGAATGTGAGCGACCAGAAAATATTTTTGGTTCTATTTCTTATGACTGGCGCCCCAATGGTAATTTCATAGCCCTTATTTTGGGTAGCGCCCAGGTTATCCTGGTAGTTTATAAAACCTGTGGATGGGGCTACAGCCAAAGGCAGGATCAGGTTGTCCGTATTTTCAAGGTACCCGCTAACGCTTACATTCAGGGCCCCTTTAAAGAATTGCATGGTCAACGACAGGTTGTTTTTTTTGGTTTGCTGCCATTTCAGGTTGGGGTTGGCATATCCCACCAGGTTGGCGCCCAACTGGAGCCTGTAGTTGTTCTGCAGGTTGTATTGATAAATAGGCTGCGAAGCAAAGGCGGCAAAATTCTGGTTGCCCGTAATACCATAGGTAGCCTTCAATTGCAATACCTGGATGATATCATTTTTCTTAAAGAATTTTTCCTTGTCAATATTCCAGGCTGCACCTGCTGCCCAAAAGGGCGCCAGCCTGTTGTTGGCGCCGAACTGCGATGAGCCGCTGGCGTTCACCGTAACTTCTGCCAAATACTTTGAGCCGAAGTTGTAACTTGTATTGACGAAAACCGACATGCTTCGGGTGGAATTGTAGCTGCCGCTTGGCTTAAGACTTGTACCATAGCCATTGGCCAGCCCCATTTCATCGAGGTAGTCGTTGGGTATGCCCGATACACTGATGGATGTGGAAGAGGAAGTGGTTTGCTGCGCAGTAGCGCCCCCGGCAATAGAGATCGTATTTTTCTTAAACCTTTTATTGAAAGCAAGCGATAACCTTCCATCCATTACAGTATTCCTTCCTTCGGTATACGAATAGCTGCCGGTTTGGGTGAATATTGAATTATTTACAGCAAAACTGGTATGGTCAGCCGGCAAAAACTGTTCAGAAGTGGGTACCTGAGAGCTGAGGCTAAATGCACCCGATGCCCTCAGGTTGTTGTTGATGATATACTCAATGGTTGTGTTGTTTCTAAAAGAAGTATATACTGAAAAATTCTTTATAGCCAGCGTAGCATCATACATGGCGTTGGCGAAAGGATAGCCCGGGGCATTGAGGGGAATACCTATAGCTGCGCCTGTCGGCTCCAGTATTTTTAGCAGGTTACCTGACGAATCATAAGGCCTGAAGTATGGAAACTGGTTGGAATAGTCACTGTAGTTACCCCAGGGAGTATTATAGCTTTTGCCTGTACTGATCAAAGTATTATTGCTGAGCCTGATATTTTTATGGTTATAGGAAATGGTATTGGTCAGGTTAAATGCAGTCCTTTCAGAGCCCTTCATTACACCCACATTGCTGTTGTACCCAATGCTTAAACCGTATCGAACCTCTTTATTTCCGCCGCTTATACTCAGGCTGTGGTTAAGACCGGCCCCGTTGCGTACGGGTTGCGAAAGCCAGTAAGTGTTCACGCCGCTCTGTACTTCATACAGCCTCCTGTCGTACCATTGCTGCAAGGCAATATGGTTTGCATGGTTGTTGTTATCGGTGTAAACGCCTGCCAGCTTCTGTGCTTCAAGAAGGTCTTTGGCATTCATCAGGTTGTACGAGGTAAGGTCTGCAACCTGTACGTTCAGGTTGATGGAATAAGTTACCTGCAACCTGCCCCCGGTTGGCTTTTTGGTTTCCACCACAATTACCCCATTGGCTGCTTTTGAGCCATAAGCCACGGTGGCTGCGGCATCCTTCAGAATAGTGATCTTATCAATCCGGTTTATATCAAGGTCATACAGTGTTTGCAGCGTTGACTGGAAACCATCTAAAATGATGAGCGGTTCATTTGGGTTTGAAAGATAAGTGCTCATGATATCCCCGTTTGAAACGGGGGTAGGGGGGGCAGCGCTTCCTCCCTGGGTGCTTATGGGCAGGTTATTTTGCCCGCGAAGCTGGATTACAGGCAATGAGTTGGGGTCGCTACCCAATGTGTTGTTTTCGGTAATGCGGAGGCTGGGATCCAGTGTGGTTAATGCCTTTAGTACACTTCCGGGGTTGGTTAGCCTGATATCTTCGCCGCTAACCGTATTGCTGGCACCCGTAAAACTACCTGCAGCTTTGCTATACAAGCCGGTATTTACCACCACTACTTCATCCAGTGAAGATGATACAATGGGTTGCATTTTTACTTTAAGTTCCGGCTGACCGGCTTTCAGTTTTATTTCCTGTGGCGTATAGCCTACAAAGGTGAAACGAAGGGTTGACCCTTCCGCTACATTGACCAGCGAAAAACTGCCGTCATTTTTGGTAATGCCCGCTACCTTTCCTTTGATGGTAATGGTAACCCCCTGCATGGGTGAATTGTTTTCATCCACCACCTTGCCCTTTACTTCAACAGGCGCGGCGTTGGCAATGGTAATCCAAAGGCAGGCTGCAAACAGGGCTGCTATGCGCAGTATCCTTTTGTGAAAACCTTTAGAGAAAAATGTAGCTGATATATTGACTGGCATATTCATGCGATGGTAATTGTCAGTTAATTGATTATTCAGGTTTTGGGAAAACATAGGTGGCGCCCGGTATTACGGCAACTATGGTAAACGGAAGCGAAGCAATCGGCAGGTTCTTTCTTTTAAAGTAGAAAAACACCTGTGCTTCTCCCAGCATTTCTTTCTGGTATTCACGGCCTATTTCTGCCGAAAGACTGTCTGCAGGCAATGCAGCCAGGCCATAGGCTGGTACATTGCGTGCGGCACGAACGGCATTCAATAAAGTAGTGGCCGTTGCGTTGTCGTTATTGGCTACAGCGCATTCGGCAGCTATATAATACATTTCAGTGGTACGTATCATGGGCAATATATTGTTGGTACTGCTGCTGAATTTCCGCGGCATTATCACAGCATTTGGATTGGTTGTATTGACTGGATTATTTGTAGCAGGATCGACAAATGCGCCTGATCTACGCCAGTCATTTGTATTTCCACTCCCTGTTATATATAAAGCCGTTTGATTGGCAGGCAATAGTCCCAGTGGGGTGCTAACATTGAAAACACTGCGTTCGTATGCTGAAAGGGTGTTTGAATACACCAGCAGGTTAAACAGGTGTTCGGCAGCGAACCATACATCCGTATTGGTTTTTGCCAAAGGGAAAGCGCCGCTGCTGATAATACCATTGGCATAGCTGCCGGCATTGGCCAGGTCACCTTTATATAAATATATCCTTGCCTGCAAGCCGCGAATGCCCCAGTAACCAATATGGCCCGAAGTTTTTACAGGGTTTTTAAGCAGGGTTTCTGCTTCTTTCAGGTCGGTAAGGCAGGCATCTAAAACGGCGCCTGTATTTACCGCAGGGATTGCATAGGGACTTAATTTGGTTACATAGGGTATGGCTAAAGTTGCCAGGTTGTTCCGCGCATCGGCGGGGCCAAACATGCGCAGCAGGTCAAAATGAAGATATGCCCTTACGGCAAGTACTTCGCCTCTTAAAAGCTCATAATGATTTTCAGTAAAGATGGATTTTCTTTTTTCAGCCTGTTCCAGCAGGTAGTTGAGGTTGGCAATGCATTGGTAACTGCTGTCCCAGATTGTATTGATGGCGGCCCTCACGGTGGGATCGTTGAAATTATAACGTGCACCCTGGTAATACAGGCTTCCAATAGAAGGATTCAATGTAGTATCGTAGCTGCGGCCCAATACGGAAAGCAGGCCATACGAAAGATCGCGGCCATACATGCCCCTTGCACCCATTTGCAGGTACACCCCGTTCAGCACTTCGGTAAATCCTTTCTCCGTGCTAAAAACCTGTTCCTGGTCAACCTGCAGGGGCTGGTCGGCATCAAGGAATTTTTCGCAACCAGAAAGCGCCATCAACAGCATGAACGACGCTAAATAAAGTTTTATGTATTTTATACCTTTCATGATTACTTGATGGAGGTGCTGATGGTGAATGAATAGAAAGAGGCAAAAGGATAAGCTATTCCTCTTTCATAATCAACGGAAGATGTGCGCAGCGAATGATTGGCAGTAAACCTGAAACTGGTTTGCTGCAGGGGTATTTTTTGTGATTTGAAGGAAGGCAGGCTATATCCGAATGACAGGCTTGCACTGTTCAAAAAACCGGCATCTTCCACAAAACGCGTCGTTGCAAAGGTGGGGTCTGTGGCCAGCCCGTCCAGCGACAAGGCCTTGTACGTTGCATTGTCTCCGGGTTGCTGCCAGCGGTTGCTGCCCGCGCGTTGATCAACATTGTATGTAAGGTCTGCATTCTCTATTTTATCGGCCAGGGTTTGGTTATACACCTGCCCGCCTGTTTGGTAGTAAAACCATGCGCCAAGCGAAGCCCTTTTCCAGGTAAGGCTGGTGCCAAAACTTCCCTGCCATTCAGGCATCATATCACCGGCGTTAATCTTGTCGGCTGCATCCCAGGTGTTGGTAGTGCTGCCATCAGCTTTCCTGAATTGTTCCTTGCCGGTGGCAGGGTCAATACCAAGCGAGGGTACTGCCCAAATGGCGGTAAGCGAATGGCCGATTGCATATTTTGGTTGTGGCCTGGTTTGGTCACTCCAACTGCTGTTGTAAAATGCATTCAGCGCGTCAAGGTAACCACCGTCCATTTGCTCAATGGTATGGGTGGTATGCAACCCGTTGGCGCCAATATTCCAAAGCAAACCTTTTGCGGCATCGCTTATTATTGCATAGTTAATGCTCCATTCAAAGCCTTTGTTGCTGATGCTTCCCAGGTTGTCGTAGTATCTGAAATTTGAGAGACCTGTTGATGAAGGGGATAGCAATGGCAAAACCAGTTTTTCCGAAGTTTCGCTGAATTGTTCGAAGTGTATAAACAACCTGTTATTAAACAAGCCTGCATCCAAACTGAAATTTTGCTTTTCCACTTGTGGCGATTGCAGGTTTTGATTGCCAAGGCCGGTTAAGAATGCCCCGAGACCCACACCACGCGCATCTCCTGTGCCTGTGCCAGGTATATATTGCTGGTTGGTATAATAGTTATAAGTGGTATTGCCAAGGTAAGTCTGGTAAAAACTGCTGCCTACCGAGCCATAGCTTGCTTTCAGGCGCAACAGGTTAATGAATCCAATACCCGACATAAATCTTTCATTATGAACATTCCAACTGGCTGCCAAAGCATAGTAATGCGCATACCTGCTGTCTTCTCCAAATTGCGAGCTGCCATCCCTGGTAAAAGTAGCATCCAACTGGTACCTGGTATCATAGCTGTAGCCCAGGTTTACAAATCCTGAAAGCAGGCTGGTATTTACCTTTCCGGTTGCAGGTTTGGTATTGGTGTAGGCGCTTCCAAATGATATGTTGGCAATCTGGTCGCTGGTAAAACCCTGCACATTTATTCCGGTCGCATTGCTTTTTGTAGAAAGACCAAGTACCCCGGTTGTTCCATAAAACTGGTGCAGACCCACCATGTGCTTATAATTCAATTGCAATGCTGCCTCATATGCATTGAAGTTTGATTCGGTTTGATTGTAAATGCCCCGCTTAAAAAACTGGTCGGGGGTAAAATGGGCAAAAGCGGAATGGCTGGGGGGTAAAAATAAATCTGCCACATCCTTGTTGGAGGTAACAGCAATGCGCCCTGCAAGGTCAAAACCATTTCCAATGATCCATCCAAAACGGGTGAGGTTCGAAAAACGGGTGTAAGCCGTGGTACTTGTGGTAGCCAGCGTGGTGTTATAGGCCGGGTTGAAAGTTGTAATGGTACTGTCGCCATTAGGAGTTGAAATTTTATATTCCTCCAAAAATTTGGGGTATCCACCGGTCAGGCTGTCCACATTGCTCCAGTAGGGGTTAAGCCCGGCGTATAGTGATAAAGGCCCGTAGGGTGAATTATTACCCGCCGTTTGGTTAAATGCCAGGTAATTGCTGATATAAATGTTTTTTACCTGCGCGGCAACAAATGCGCCCAGGTTTGTATTTTTCCTCGATGAGCCCTTCATGGCGCCATCCAACTGGTTGTAGCCAAAGTCAAGACCATACTGCAGCGATTCATCGCCACCCTGCAGGTTTATGTTATGCCTGGTTCCCACACCGGTTTGGGTAGGTACTTTAAGCCAGTCGGTATTTACGCCGGATTGCACGGCTTTCAGGCGTTGTTGATACAGCGCATCGTTGCCAGTGTACATGCCTGCCGTTTTTTCCAGTTCAAGCTTTTCTGCAGCCTCCATCAGGTTGTACGAACCAAGGTCGGGAGTAGAAATTTGTACCTGGCCGGTATAGGTTAATTTAAAATTGCCTTTGGCCGGCAATTTGGTTTGAACAAGCACCACCCCGTTGGCAGCCCTTGAGCCATACATCGCCGTGGCAGAGGCATCTTTCAGGATGGTCACTTTGTCTATCCTGAAAATATCCATATCCCCCAATTGCTGCAGGCTTATTTGCATGCCATCCAATAAAATCAATGGTTGGTTGGGGTTCTTTACCTGTTCTGCAATAAAATCGCCTGCGGAAGGGGTAATTTGAACACCAACCGCAGTACCCGAAGCGGAAGTGGCAACCGTTGCATTTGCCGGAAAATGACGCTGCCCCCTCAGTTCTACCTGGTGGAGGGTATTAGGGTTATCGCCGTTAAGGTTGTTCCTGTAGGCAATAAAGGAAGGCTCCACTATTGAAAGTCCTTCTAAAATGTTGATTGAATTTAATTGCCTCAAACGGTCGCCTGAATAAGTGGTGGCCGAACCGGCAAAATGCTCCTCTGGCCGGCTGAACATCCCATTACTGATCTTGCCCTGTTCCGTACCCGCAGCCTTTGAAGTCTTCAGCATGCGAAACTTCATGTTTGGCGAAACTTTTATGGACTGCTCGAGGTATCCGGTATAATTTACCGTTATAATTGTATTGTAGTACACATTGGTTTCCAACAAGATACCGTTTTTATCGGTGTACCCTTTTCTGCCTGATCCAATAGTTACCTGGGCACTATCAATGGGCAAACCATTTTCAATATTGGTTACCAAAATGCGTATGGTACCTATTAAATTCTTATTGGTTGAATCCTTGGTTGCTGCTTGCGCAAAACAACTTTGCCCGGTAAATGACAGCAGGCTGCCACATAACAGGAAGGTAAAAAAGAATCTCGTTTTACTTATTTGAGGCCTGTTCATTTGTTGTGGATGGAATACGAATGAGGAAATAAGAGACCTGGATACCCGGTTTACCCTTAGCCGCGCGTAAAAATCAGGTGAAAGAGGGTTCATAAAATTAAGTTACGATCTTTGAATTGTTTGGTGGCATATATACGAGATTTAGAATGAGGTAGTAAAACCTATATTAAAACTCCTTGCAAAGGGGTAAGCGGTCCCTCTTTCCATTTGCACATTGCCTACCCTGAAGGCGTTATTGTGCGTAATGTACAGGGTTGGCGCCGACATTTTTAGCCGGTTCACCCATCGTGCTGTGGCAGGAAATGCATACCCAACATGGATTACAGAAGCATTCAGGTAATTATTATCCTGTACAAACCTGGATGTAGCATTGGTAGCACCGGCATTTTCTGCATAAATGGATTTAAACGAAACATGGTCGCCCGGCTGTTTCCAGCGATCGGTTAATACCCTTTTATCGCCGTTGCTTGTTTTCAGGTCGAGGTTTTCAATTTTATCGGCGAGCGTTTGGTTATATACCTGGCCACCGGCTTCAAATAAAAATAACATGCTGAAAGTAAATCCTTTATACGAAAAGTTAGAACCTATTGTGCCTTTAATCTTACTGCTGTAATCTCCAACGGGAACCTTATCTGTTGGATCCCAAACAAAGCTGCTGGTTCCGTCTCTTTTCAGGAACAGTTCGTTGCCGGTGGCCGGGTCTATTCCCAGCGACCTTACTGCCCATATCCTGCTCATTGACTGGCCAACTTCAAACCGGGGTTGTGGCGTTTTCTGGTCAACCGAGCTTGAATTTCCGGCTTCATTTAATGCCTCAATAGCCGGGGAAAGGCTTGTTACGGTATTTTTATAATGCCCCCCGTTCAGGGTAATATTCCAGTTGACCTGTCTTTGCTTTTGCCGGATGATATTGGCCGTCAGCATCAGTTCGTACCCGTTGTTCCGGGTTTTACCCAGGTTGTCCTGGTAGGCAATAAAACCTGTGGAGGGGGCCACCCCAATAGGTAATATCAGGTTGTCGGTGCTTTCAATATAATAATCTGCCCTGAAATTCAGGATTCCTTCAAACAGGTCGGCAATCAATGCGAAGTTGGTTTTAGAAGTTTGTTGCCATTTCAGGTCATCATTTGCAAAGCCCTGCAGGCTTGCCCCTGTCATCAGCCGGTAATTATTCTGAAGGTTATACTGGTAAATGGGCTGGGCCAGGAAAGCAGCAAAATTCTGGTTGCCTGTTATCCCAAAAGTGGCCAGCAGCCTTAGTGATGTAATGTTCTTATTAGGTTTTATCAGGCCTGAGTTATGGAGGTTCCAGCCCGCCCCGAGGGCCCCGAAAGGCGCGAGGCGGTTATTTTCTCCAAATTGCGATGAACCGCTTGCATTTCCGGTAGCCTCAAGCGTGTACAGGTTTTTATAATTGTAGCTGGCGCTGGCATAATAGGTTATGCTCCGGGTAGAATTGTAGCCGGACGTTGGTTTCACATTGGCGCCATACCCGTTGGCGCTGCCCAACTGCGAAAGATAATCGTTGGGTATGCCGGTTACGGTAATGCCGGTACCCGAGGAGTTGGTTTGTTGCGCCGAAGCGCCGCCGGAGAGGTAAAAAGTATGATCACCTTTTTTTTGATTGAAATCAAAACTCACCCGGGCTTCAAACATTTCATTTTTTCCTTTTACTAACTGGTAGCTGCCTAATTCGGAAATGTTGTTATTTGTATTATTGCCGAAGGAAGAATGCAATGCAGGCAGAAATTTTTCGGATTCGGGGATCTGGCTGTACAGGTGAAAAGCTGCAGATATCCTCAACGTTTTTATTACCGACCACTCGAGCAGGCTGCTGTTAGTAAATAACTGGTAGGTTGAATAATCCTTGCTATTCAGAAAAGCATCGTTAACCGGGTTGACAAATATACCACCAGGCGCCGGTGCAGGTATGCCGGTTTCCTGGTTACTTTTTTCAAGCACCGGGATGGGTTTTCCATGATCATCATAAGCCCTGAAAAAAGGGAACTGACGTGTATAAGCTGAAAACGGCCCCCATTTTGAATTTACCGACCTGGTTTGCGAAAAATTAGTGCTGTTTGAAAAGCGGAAATTATTTTGGGTGAAAGCAAGATAGTTTGAAAGTGCAAAACTGTTGCGTGAAGAGCCTTCCAGAGTGCCATTCAGGTGGTTGTAATTAACCTGGAAGCTGAACCGGACCTTATGTTGCCCACCGCTGTATTGGAGGTTGTTGCCCATCCCCAGCGCCGTTTTTACAGGTTGTGCCAGCCAATCGGTATTAATGCCGCTTTGTGCTCCGTATAACCGGTGATCATACCATTGTTTCAGGGCAATATCATTGGCCTGGTTGTTTGGGTCGCTGTATATGCCTGCAAGTCGTTGCGCTTCCAGCAACTCATTGGCATTCATCAGGTTATATGCGGCAAGTTCGGCCCATTGCAGGTTTACGTTCATGGAATAGGTAAGCATGGGCTTGCCTGATGAAGGCCGTTTGGTTTCTACCACAATTACCCCGTTGGCCGCCCGCGAACCGTAGGCTACCGTAGCAGAAGCGTCTTTTAAAACAGTTACCTTATCAATCCTGTTTATATCAAGGTCGTAAATGGTTTGCAGGGTGGTTTGAAACCCATCGAGGATCAGGATGGGCTCATTGGGGTTGGCGAGGTAGCCCGACATGATATCGCCGGTGGAAACCGGGGTGGAAATGGCATTATTGCCTCCGCCCTGGGTGGTTACAGGCAAATTGTTCTGCCCCCTTATTCTTATAACCGGGAGCGTATTGGGGTCGTTACCAAGCGCATTGTTTTCAATAAGCCTGATGGAGGGGTCGAGCGCGGTAATAGCCCTGAAAACATTGACAGGGTTGGCGCTTTTTAGCTGGCTTCCGGTCATGGTAAAGGAGGAGCCGGTGAAATTTCCTACAGGCCGGCGGTACAAACCGGTGTTTACGGTGGTATTGCCAAGGTTCACGCTATCCTGTTGCAGGCGTATCTGCAAATCGGTTGAAATGGATTCAATTTCAATGGATTGCTGTACATATCCCACGAACGAAATATCAATGATTGAGCCAACAGGCACATCCTTCAGCATAAAAGCGCCGTTGTAGCCGGTATAATCTCCCTTTAAAGTTTCGCGTACCTGTATTGAGGCTCCTGCAAGCGGGATTTGTGTTTGCAGGTCGGTAACTATGCCCCTAACTTCGGGGATGATGTTGATGGGTAAACTATCTGCAGAAATGGGCGGGGGATTGGGTTTTCTTTTCAGGATAATTGCTTTTCCGATGATTTCATACTCGAGAGGTTGATTTTTCAGGCAGGCATCCAGCGCCGCCTTCAGTTCTGCCTTGTCAAGGTTCAGGGTAACCGGCAGGGTGCTTTCCAGTTGTTCGCGGGTGTAAGTGAAAAAATAGCCCGATTGCCTTTCAATCTCCCTGAAAACCTCTTCCAAAGGCCTGTTTTGAACCTGGAGGGAAATTTGTTGGGCATGCAAACTGGTTTTTCCGGCCAACATAAATCCCAATAAAAGAATCAAATACCCTTTCATAGCATGGTTCTTCGCTTACCATTTTTACCCGATAAAAGCGCCTTAGTTAGTTTTTGACTGTTTAGTCATAATGCCCTGATATTTTCAAAATCCTGGCAAATTGCAGCTAAGGTACATCCTAAAACCTGGAGGCAAATCAACCATTTCAGTTTCAACGGTTTATCCTCAAATGATAATTGGCATAAATAAATTCAAAATCATTCTGTTATTTGCATCTTTAAGATTTTAAATTTGCTATTGGCCGCATACAATACATATCCCGATGATATACTTGCCACCCTTTTGAAAGAGGGTGATCGGAGCGTTTTTACTGAAATATATAACCGCTACTGGGACAAGCTATATTTTGTGGCCTATCGCCACCTGAAAGAAACCTTCGCTGCCGAAGAGATCGTTCAGAATGTATTTCTTTCGCTTTGGCAAAAAAGAGAAAACCTTGATATTCAGGGGCTTAGCGCTTACCTGTCGGCTATGACCCGCTATGCGGTGTACAAATACCTGGCAAAAGAGAAAAGAAAGCTGGAAGTTGAAAAACAGGGTTCTTCGCACCTGAACAGGATTGATTCGCCGCATGATGCCATTGACCACCGGGCGGTGATGGAGCTGGTACAAAAGCTAACCAATGTGCTGCCCGAAAAGTGCCGCCTGGTTTTTATACATAACAAACTCCTTGACAAGCCCCTGGAGGAAGTTGCCAAAACCATGGATATCTCCATAAAAACAGCCGAAGCCCATATAACAAAAGCCCTAAAAATCGTAAGGAGTAAAATGGGGAACGCCATGCACATGTTCGTTTTATAACTAAATATTTTTTAACATGGTATAGAGGGTAATTGCTTGTGTGAAGGCTCTTATGTATGAACTAACCATTAATGGTGTGCATGGATATAAAACAGATTTCTGAACTGGCCAAAAAGTACATAGACGGTACAGCTTCCTCAGCGGAGCTTGATACTCTCCATACATGGTACGATGAGCAGGAAGCAGATGAAGAACAGATTGTGGTAACCGCCGAGCCTGAAACCCTTGAAGCATTACGGGCACGTATGCTGGTGCGATTACTGGAAGAAATGGGGGTGGAGCAAGGTTCCACCGCCATGGTGCGAACGATGCGCCCTGTACGTAAATGGTATTGGGCTGCTGCGGCCACGGCCGTGGGCATCATGATTGGCGGGTACTTCTTTTTTAACCGCCCAACGGTACCTGCCGAAACTCTTGCAAAAGAAGTAAGGTTTAAAAATGATATTCCCGCAGGCGGCAAACATGCCGTATTGCAACTGGCCGATGGCAGCACCATTTTACTCGACAGCGCTTTAAACGGCACGGTGGCTATGCAGGGTGGTACCACTATTGTAAAAAATGCAAACGGGCAACTTACCTACCAAACCGGTGGAAAAAATGCCGCAGAATTATATAATGCCATTTCAACCCCCATGGGGGGCGAGTACGCAATAACCCTGCCCGATGGCAGCAAGGTTTGGCTGAATGCACAAACTTCGCTTCGTTTTCCGGCGGTGTTTACAGGTAAAAACAGGAAAGTGGAACTTACGGGCGAAGCCTATTTTGAGGTAGCTAAAAATGCCGCACAGCCTTTTGTTGTTGGCATTGGCGACAAGGGAAATGCAGGCTACCGCGAGGTTGAAGTGTTAGGCACCCATTTTAATATTAAAGCCTATACCGACGAAACAGAGGTAAAGGCTACGCTGTTGGAAGGCAAAGTAAAAATTTCAGTTCCGGCATCAGGTACGTCGCAGGTGATGAACCCGGGCCAGCAGGTAAATATTAGTGGCGATGGTGAATTGAAACTTGTGGACAAGGCCGATACCGATGTGGTAATGGCCTGGCATAACGGTTTGTTCCGCTTTAATGGAGTATCTATCCGGGAGGTAATGGCGCAGGCTAAAAGGTGGTATGGCATTGACGTAATATATAAAGGCGGGGAAAGCGAACATTTTAAATCGGGTATTCCGAGGCAGTCCACGCTCCAGGAATTTTTAACCATACTGGAAACAACCGGGAGGGTGCAATTCAGCATAGATGGAAAAACGGTAACTGTGGCCCCGGCAAAATAATTTGTAAGTGGTGTATGAGATGATTGCTTGCTAAGCCGCCCTTTGGGGCGGTTTTTTTGTGAGTATCACTTACATTTTGCTCACCAAATAACTTAATTTCGAATTGTAAGCGGTTACATGCGCCATAACCAGGGAATTGGCAATCAGTTTTTTCATCAAAAAAAATCGTCTGGCCAGCCATACTGGCTATGGATAAAATTCCTGAAGCCAGGTTGTGGAAAAGAAAAAACAAAGTTACCCGGCTAAGCAGAATGGCAGGAGATGCGGGTGATAAGACCCGCAGCAGCATGTTTTTTACTTTGTAGAAAGGATATATAAACGCAATCGTTACCCGAACGGATGAATGGTAACCATACGAAGCATGCTTTATGCATTTCTCCCTTCTTTCTCACGGCGCCAAACCGTAACCTCAAACCCCCAATCTTCAATCTAAAATCTCAAATCAAAAATCACTTCCCCTGCACCTCCTCCAGCGAAGCCACGTAAATGCTCCTTCCATGCGTGCCCAGCACGATCTGGTTATCCCTTTCCTGGATGGCAATATCATGAACGGGAATGGCAAGCGGTAGCCCGTTGCCCCAAAACTTCCAGGTAGCGCCTTTGTCCTGGCTTACATACAATCCGCCATCGGTGCCGGCATACAAAATGTTTTCCTTTTTCGGGTCTTCGTGTATCACATTCACCGGTTCAAGCGGCAGGTTTCCGCTGATGCTTTTCCAGGTGGTTCCATAATCTTCGCTCACAAAAACATAGGGTGTAAAATGGTCATTCCTATAGCCGTTAAAAGTGGCATACACACGGCCTTCTGCGTACCGGCTGGCATGCACCCGCGAAACCCAAAGCCCTTTTACCTGGGTAAGCGTTTTGCCAATCGGGCTCCAGGTGGAACCCGCGTCCTTGCTGACGTGCAGGTTTCCATCGTCCGTACCCAGGTATAGCAGGCCGAATTTCAGCGGGCTTTCGCTGAGGGTGGTACTGGTTCCGAAGGGTACATCGCCTTCCAGCTTGCCATTCGTCAGGTCGGGGCTAAGCGTTTTAATGTCGGCGCCCTTTGCCATACTGCGGTGAAAGCGGTTGCCGGCCATGTACAGTATATCCTGGTTGTGGCGGCTGAGCAGGATAGGGGTAAGCCAGTTGAAACGGTAGGCCTCTTCGCCAAGATCGTGCTGTGGCCTGATGCGAAGAAAGCCGCCGGTATCGGCATGAGAGCGGTGGTAATTGCCAAATTGCGAGCCTGCATACACGGTTTTATTATCCCGCCAATCCACCTGCACACCCATGCCATCGCCGCCGCCAAAAGAGCGGTACTGGAGTGTATCGTAGTTGGCATCGTTTGTACGCTGGCGTGTGGTAGCGCCGCGCCAAACGCCATTGTCCTGCATGCCGCCATACACGTTAAATGGTTTAGCATTGTCAACCGATACGGTATAAAACTGGCCAACCGGAACGCTTTGCACCTTAAACCAGTGTTTTCCATCATCGTAGGTGATATTTATGCCCCCATCATTTCCACTGATCATATGGCCGTCCCTTTTTGGGTTTATCCATAGTGAATGATGGTCGGCGTGAACATTGTTGGCATCGAGGTTCTTCCAGGTTTTGCCGCCATCCTCACTCATTTCAATGGGTACCCCCAGCGTTACAATTTTGTCGGGGTTTGTGGGGCTTACCGTTATCCTCCCGAAATAATAGCCATACGAATTGTATAAAAAGGGTCGCTGTTCCTCGTTCATTTTTTTCCAGGTCTTGCCTGCATCATCGCTCCGGTAAATTTCCGCGCCAATTACGGGGGTATTAAACAAGGCTTCATTGGCATTGTACAGGTAATCGTAGAGCGCGGTGGGCTTCAATTCATCTTTGGCCACTTTTTCTTTTACAATTACCGCGCTGTATTTGGGGCTAAGCCTGTTGCGGCGTAATAAAGTATCGAGTCTTTTATTATCGAGGGCGGCAAACTGTTCTTTGGTTAGTCCTTTCAGCTCATCCCTGCTGTAAGTAAGGGTGTCTTTTTTGCGGGTAGCCGTATCGGGCATGCGGTTCTGGTTATCCACTATGGCATATACGATATTGGGGTTTTTAGGAAAAACAGCGATGCCGGTCCGACCCATACCTTCCCCTGCTGGCAGGCCGCTACCTGCCCCGGAGATCAGTGTCCATTTTTCCCCGCCATCGGTGCTTTTATAGAGCCCGCTTGTTTTTCCGCTTTCTTCAAAATTCCAGGCTTTGCGGGTTTTATACCACATGCAGGCATATACCTCATTTGGGTTCTGTGGGTTTATATCCATTTCAATGGCGCCGGTATTTTGATCAACGAACAGGGTTTGCTTCCAGCTTTTTCCGCCATCAGTTGTTTTATACACGCCACGTTCTTTGTTGGGCGAATACAGGTGGCCGGTAACCGCTACCCAGGCAATATCGGGGTTGGCAGGGTGTAATTTGATAGTGCCGATATGGTGGCTTTCGGGCAAACCGAGATATTCCCAGGTTTTTCCGTTGTCTTTGGTTTTATACACGCCGATTCCGCTGTAGGTGCTGCGGCTGGCATTAGCCTCGCCTGTTCCTACCCAAATGGTACGGCTTGGCCAATGCACGGCAACCGTGCCGAGGAAGATCACATCCTCCGTATCGAAAATGGGGGTGAACGACTGCCCGTTATTGGTGGTATGCCAAAGCCCCCCGGTAGCATAAGCCGCATAAAATTCAGTAGGATCGTCGGGGTTTACCGCAATTTCCACTATTCGTCCTCCCATAACCGTAGGCCCAACATTGCGGAAATTAGTTTTGTAAGGCGACTGTTTTGCCAATTCACGCTTGGCAGCCATGCTTTTTACCCGTTCGGCGCCCGGGGTGGGGGCCACTGTTTGGGCTGTTATTATGCTGCTAAAACTGAACAATAAAGCGGTTGCGAGGGAACCGAGGCGTATTTTTGAATAATTAAGCATACAGTTTGTTTTGTTTTCGATTGCCGGCCGGTTTTATTTGTTTATGCAATTTTTGGCCTTACGGAATCGTTCAATGAAGGAGTAAAGTAACATGCAGATACTGAATGAAATAGACGTTAAAAATAAGGGTACTGTTTGGCAGCACTTACTTTTTTTTATAGGTCTGCTTTTCCTTTCTACCCTGGTTTCCGCCCAATGGAAATCATTTAAGCTTACCGACCGCGGCGATACTATCAACCGGGTTGATTTGAAAGGGAAAAAACAGGGTCCATGGCTCGAAACTTTTCCTGAACTCAGGGGCAATCCGGGGTATGAGGAAGAGGGCGAATACAAGGATGGCAGCAGGGATGGTATCTGGCGCAGGTATTCGCTGCAGGGCGATATCATGTCGGTTGAATCGTACAAATGGGGGCTGCTAAATGGTAAAAGCATGTATTACAGCGTGCTGGGGCTGGAGCGCGAAGAAAGCTGGTGGGCTATTGACCCCGGTAAAAAATTCGACACCATTGATGTGCCTGACCTGTATGTGGATGGCAATTACCGTACGGTGATTGTACCCAATGAGGGGCGTAGCATGAAACATGGCACCTGGAATTTTTACAACCCCATGACCGGGCGCATTGAAAGTTCGGAAGAATTTATCCGCGACAGCGCGGTTGGTGTTTTAGGTTCGCTTGGGATAGCCGCAAAAAAGGCGGAACCTAAACCGGTGGGGGATACTGCCACTAAAAAAGTTGAAAAACCTTCGGTAGTAGCCGATTGGGAAAAGAAAAACGCCGGCAAAAAGAAGGTAAAAGTGCGGGAGGGAAGTACAGGGTATTGACCCCGCCAACTGCCACATTCACCTGGCTGGTTCACTTATTAACCGATATGCCAAATTAAACTATGCACATTGATATACTAACCGTGATCCCTGAATTGCTGGAAAGCCCCCTGAATCATTCTATTATGAAACGGGCAAAGGACAAGGGACTCTTAACCGTTGACATTCACCAATTGCGCAAATGGGCCATAAATGAGTATGGGCAGGTGGACGATTACCAGTACGGTGGGGGGGCAGGTATGGTAATGATGTGCGAGCCACTTGAAAAAGCGATCCTCGAATTGCAGCAGAATGGAAGTTTCGACCAAATTATTTATATGACCCCCGATGGCGAAAGGTTTACCCAAAAGCATGCCAACCGTTTATCGCTTGTCAACCGGATTTTAATTATTTGCGGGCATTACAAGGGTATTGATCAGCGGATACGCGACCAGTATATTACCCTCGAACTATCCATTGGCGATTTTGTGCTGAGTGGGGGCGAAATACCGGCGGCAATGGTGGTGGATGCCATCGGGCGTCTATTGCCCGGTGTACTGAATGACGAAACCTCGGCTTTGTTCGATAGTTTTCAGGATGGATTGTTGGCGCCACCGGTATATACCCGTCCTGCTGATTATAATGGTTGGAAAGTGCCCGACATCTTACTTAGCGGCGACCTGAAAAAGGTAGATGAATGGCGATTTGAACAAAGTGTTGAAAGAACCAGGCAACGCAGGCCGGACCTGTTGGAGGAGGAATAGCAATGGTGTAGTGTAAAAAAAAATCCCTGCATGGAAAGCATACAGGGAAGGAAGCTTTACGAAATCTGGTTTTGGCTTTAGTCCGGGCATCCTTGTTATAAACCTTTCTCTATTTTTTTGGTGAAATAACCGGCAAGTTTTTCTCCCTGATCATAGCATTCAGGGCGGGAAGTTCGTTATTCATAATTTCTTTCAATTTGGTAAGTTGTACATCAATTTGTCCGGCAACCACTTCATACGCTTCTGTTGTTTGGCGGGTTGGCGCCCCATTGCCTACCGAGGCTACCCGGTACACACTGCTGAGTTTATCATCCAGTTTTATGGGGAAATTCAGCACATCCTGACCGCTTTTAGCCTTGGTTTGATGCAGTTCATTTTCAACAGCAGTCAATTTATTGGCTATAGAATCGGTTAGTTGCTTTATTTCTTTGGGACAATCCTTTCCGAGCCTTCCGGTAAAATCGGTCATTTGCTTTTTAATGTCGGTAATGTTCTGCAGCGCCTTCATGGTTTCGCTGAACTTATCGCCGGCCTTTACCAGGAAATTGAATTGCGCCTCATATTCTTCCTTCGAAATAGGGTAGTTGGGGTCGGCAATTAATTTCAACGGCACTTCAACAGAATCTTTATCCACTTTTACTTTGGCCCGGTATTCGCCGGGAGGAGCCATGGGAACCATACGGGCGCGGTTCCAAAGTATGAGCCCTTCCCCTGGCTTTTCACCTTCGGGATAATTCATATCCCAGGCGAAATAGTTCAATCCCTCATTCCATTCCAGTTTATTTTCTTTTGAAGTGGAACTGTAGGTTTTTACCTCTTTTCCGGCGTTGTCAAGGATGGTAACAGCGTATTTCGTACTGTCGGTTATCGTTTTTACCCAAACAGGAATCACAGCCCCCGGTAAGGGGTTGGAACCTGTGTTGGGAATACCGCTCCCCGGCAGTGTCCCCCGTCTGCGGCCAGCCACCTGCATCCGGTAGGCGGGGGCAGGATTGAAGGCATGCACGGTTTTAGCGGACTGTGAAGCTTCATACTGTTGCACCACACTAAGGTCGTCCAATATCCAGAAAGACCTGCCCTGTGTTGCCACAACCAGGTCATTATTTTTAATCAGCAATTCAGTTACAGGTACCAGCGGCAGGTTTAACTGAAAAGGGTCCCAGCTTTTTCCATCATTAAACGAAATGTACATGCCAAACTCGGTGCCCGCGTACAGCAGACCTTGCCTCTTGAGATCAGCGCAAATGGTGCGGGTAAAATGCATACGGTTTATCCCATTATCAATCCGCTTCCAGGTTTTGCCATAATCTTCAGTTTTATATAAATATGGTGAATAGTCATCACTTTTGTACCGGGTGCCGGCAATATAGGCTGCCCCTTTTTTAAACGGATCAGCTTCCAGCCTGTTCCACATAATGGCAGCAGGGATGCCTTTTGGGGTTACATTGTCCCAGTTTTTGCCTCCATCCTTGCTTACATGCACAAGCCCATCATCGCTGCCTGTCCAAAGCAGGTCCTTTTCGTAAGGGCTTTCCATGGCTGTAAAAATGGTGCAGTAGTATTCAACACTGGTATTGTCCTTGGTAATGGGGCCACCACTTGGGCCTTGTTTGGATTTATCGTTCGTGGTCAGGTCGGGGCTTATTTGTTCCCAGCTACGACCTTCGTTTTCTGTAACAAACAGATGGTTGCCTGCCGCGTACAATTTTTTAGGGTTGTGCGGGCTAAAGAAAATGGGAAAGTTCCACTGGAAGCGGTATCGGGCAGCCTCGGCCCCGGCGCCCATATTATCAATCGGCCAAATATTGATCATGCGGCTTTCACCGGTTTTATGGTTCAGCCTTTCCAGCAGGCCCATATAGTTGCCGCCATAGGTTATTTCAGGGTCAAGTGGGTCGGCCACCACGTATCCGCTTTCGCTGCCAGCGGTGTTTTGCATATCATCCTGGGTAATGGCAGCGCCATACGTGCGGCTGCGTATGCGGAAGGCGCTATTATCCTGTTGGCCGCTCATAATGCGGTAGGGGAAGGCATTGTCGGCGCTGATCCGGTAAATCTGAGCAGTTGGTTGGTTCATCATAGTGCTCCAGTTTTGTCCCGCATCAAAACTTACCTGACCGCCTCCATCATCAGCCACAATCATACGTTTGCCGTCTTTGGGGTCAATCCACAGGTCATGGTGATCGCTATGCGGTGTATTCAGGCTGGTGAAAGTTTTCCCTCCATCGCGGCTTATATTAAAACCAACATTGGGGCAGTACACAATATTTTCATTCATGGGGTCCACAAAAACCCGTGTGTAATACCAGGCCCGTTGCCTTATATTATTATCACTGCTTCTAAGCGCCCAGGTTTTTCCCCCGTCCTCGCTGGCGTACAATCCGCCTTTTTCATTTTCAATCAGGACATAAATTTTTTCGGTATTTGATGGGGCAACGGCTACGGCATTAATGCCCCAGGTACCTTTTGGCAATCCTTTGTTTCCGCTTATATTGGTCCAGGTGTCGCCGCCATCGGTGCTTTTCCACAAACCGCTGCCTTCGCCACCACTTTCAAGCGTATGCGGTTGGCGGATCACCCGCCAGGTAGTGGCATACAACACTTTTGGGTTGCCGGGTTCCATCACAATTTCATAAGCCCCGGTCTGTTCGTTTACAAATAGGGTTTGTTTCCAGGTTTTGCCTCCATCGGTGGTTTTATAAATACCACGTTCCTTATTTGGCCCAAACAGGTGCCCCATTACAGCTACCCAAACTACATCGGGGTTTTTAGGATGGATGACAATTCTTACAATATGACGGCCATCTTTCAACCCGAGGTTAGCCCAGCTTTTACCACCATCATCCGTACGCCAGATGCCCCCAAGCCCTTCGCTCACATTGCCGCGCATGGTTTTTTCTCCTTCGCCGACATATATGATTGTTTCGTCACTTGGCGCCACCGCTACGCTACCAATGCTGCTGCCAAAATATCCGTCCGAAATATTTTTCCAGTTACTACCTCCATCGGCGGTTTTCCAAACCCCACCGCCGGTTGCGCCAAAGTAAAATACATTTTTATTGGTGAAACTACCCGCCGCTGCGGCTGACCGGCCTCCCCTGAAAGGCCCAACCAGCCTGTATTTAAGCCCTTTTATAATGGGGTTTGCAGCCAGGGTTTCGGGCGGATTGGTCGTTTTGCTTTTTTGTGCCAAACCCGGTATTACCAGCGTACATACATATACGATCGACAACAAAACAGGCAGTTTCTTCATAAGCAATTCATTTTTATAAAATGAATGGTGAAAATAAGACGTTGGCCAATGCAAATCCAATTACCCGGCTGAATGTATAAAAACTAATTTCCCTTAACCGTTTCATGGCTTCGGATAGTTTTCTGGTGCCGATTTCACAATATCTTTCATGTTCAAAAACTGCGAATATGAAAGGATGGATATTGTTTGCCACAATGCTACCATTTACAGTGAATGCCCAAAATGTTGGCATAGGCACTTCTAACCAGGGGTAAGGCTTGATGTTGCCGGTACAGATGGCTGGAACCTGGTAAATGGCGAGGGCGATATGCGCATTGGCAATACCACGCACCGTATAAAGCTGGGGATTGCACTGGATGGGGGAGGTATTGGCGCGGCAGGCATTATGCAGGATGGCGGCATTGGAACGCTTGCCCTGGGAGCAAACAAATATTATCTTATTGAAATGGTAAATTCCAAAACGGATAATACAGGTTTGCGATACGTAAATTTAGCCAACAATAATGGAGGATTGCGCATAAATGGCAATGCCGGAACCGCCGGGCAGGTACTGACCAGTGGTGGATCCAATGCTGCGCCTTATTGGGCAGCCGCCTCTGCTCCTGCGCCAACCCAAACTTTTAATGTAGCTGCCCAATCGGGGCAATCGGCCGATTTGGTGGGTAGTGGCCCAAAATTGATTTGCCCGGGATGGTGGCCAGTTTTACCCTGGCGGCCGCTTCGAGGGTAGTTTTTGCATTTAATGCCAGGGTGTATAACCGGGGTTGCTTTGCCTGTGGTGACAAAAGAGCTTTTTTAGCCCTGCAAAACGGGAATGTGGGCTATTATGAAGTAGTTGTGTACACTCCCAAATGCTGAATTTACGGATTGTGTTTCAGGGCTGATTGCTGTTGACCTTGGGCCGGGTTCCTATAACTTTAAAGTGGCTTTAACCCCATCCATCTATGGTACTGCCAGTGTTTATGCTAATCAGGGAAGGGTGTCGTGGCAGGTTTTTCCTTTATGATAATTTTTTAAGTAGCGTCACGACCCCAATCAGCGTACTTTTAATGCTTGATGCGGTTACGAACCATTCTCTTATATGCATGTCTTGTACTGGTTAGTGTTTGGCTCATCAGTTCCTGTAAATCAAACAGCCGGGATGAGCTGCCCATGCCAAGAACTGATACCATTCCAATCAAGTTGCCTGTTTCCACTTTTCGGATTCCCATTTCGTACTCACTTAGTGAACTGGAACAATATCTCAATCAAAAGATCAAAGGCCGGTTTTTTGAAACGCAACTTTCACCTACCAAAAATGATAAGGACCAGGTGAAAATTGAAATGTCGAAACTTGAACCTATTCAGATTTCATCTACAAAAAGCAAGCTTATTTGCAAGGTTCCATTGCATGTAAAAGCAACCATAATGAATTCACGGTTGAATTTTATTACCAAAGGGATTAAACCGGTGGAAACAGACCTGGTTTTGGAGCTACATACCCCTGCCGATATTGATAAAGATTGGAAATTGGTTACAAAATTTGACCTGGTAAAAACCCGTTGGGTAAAACCACCCATCGTAAAAATTGCGGGTATTCCTTTTAACCTGCAGCAAAAACTGGATTCTTTCCTCGTACAAAACAAAGAAAAATTAACCGGGCTGCTCGACCAGGAGATCAATAAGGCCGTTTCGCTTGAAAAGCCGGTTGGTAAAATATGGATGGACCTTCAGAAGCCCATGATTGTGGTGAAAAAGCCGCCACGCGCCTATATAAAATTTGTTTGCCACGACATTTCGGGTGATTTTGAATTGATTGGCAATGACCTTGTTTGCTATACCACTATTAAGGCACAGGTAACCATGGTTGCCGAAACCAAACTGAAAGCACCTACAATGGCCCTGCCACGATTTAAGCCGGTAACCCAAAACAGCAGCAGGTCTGATATATGGGTGTTTGCTTTTGCCGAGTTCGACCAGTTGAATGATGAAATAGGCGCTAAACTTACCGGGAAGGAATTTACAGGCAAGAACTTTTCCACCAGGGTGAAAGAAGTAAAAACCTATGCTTCCGTTTCGGGACTAACGGTGTTGCTGGAAACAAAAGGGGATATTGATGCCACTATGGCTGCCACCGTCAACCCGCGGTTCGATTCGGTTTCGCAAACCTTTATCATGGAAAATTTTCAGTTCAAGGTAGTGTCGGAAAATGTGCTGGTAAACATGGGAGATGCGCTGTTGCACGACAAGGTTCGTGATACGGTGCAAACCTATCTTGCAATTGGTTTAGACTCGCTGATCATGAAAGTGCCTTCCCTTATTGAGGGCGCTATTTCAAAAGGCAAAACCGGTAAAGCCATCGACCTTAGCATCAGCGAATTTGAAATTTTATCCTGTGCAGTCAATATGGATTCCAAGCGGCTGCATTTTTTAGTGCATACCCAACTGAAATCAGGAATAGAGCTCAAACGTATTAATGCGGGTAAGGGGATAAAGATCAAACCAAAGGCGAAAAAGAAGGCGAAATGATGCACGCTTAATGGAAATAAGCAGTTAACACAAGGAATAAATGGAATTGGGGTGTTGGCATAATGCTATTTTGCAGATGATTAATGAAGAAGTAAAAGGGCTGAAGGCCAAAGTGGTGGGAATTTAGCGAAAACTGGGATGGCTTTTCTTGATTAGGACATAAATTTGATAAGATTTAAAACAAAAAATGCGCCAGATAAGAATTAAAAATTTTGGACCTGTCCGCCAGGGATTTACGGAAAACGATGGCTGGATGGAGGTGAAGAAGGTTACGGCTTTTATTGGCAATCAAGGCTCGGGAAAAAGTACTGTGGCAAAACTGATTTCCAGTTTTTCGTGGATGGAAAAGGCACTGGTAAGGGGGGATTTTGACAAAAAATGGATTTCGCGAAAGAATAAACTGAAAAACCAGTTTTTACGTTACCATAGGTTAGATCATTATTTTAAAAACAATGGACATGGTGAAACCCTGATTGAATACCGTGGCGATGCTTATTATTTACGGTATGAACAGGGTTTATTATATATTGAGGATAGAAACAACGGACCTTTTGAATTACCCCAGATAATGTATGTGCCTGCAGAACGTAATTTTATTTCCTATGTACGAACGCCAAAGGAACTCAAGCTATCCTCTGAATCACTTTTAGAATTTTTGACGGAGTTTGAAAATGCAAAGGATGGTATAAAAGGCTTGTTGCGACTTCCAATAAACAATGTGGACGTGGAATATGACAAGCTAAATGATAGCCTTAATCTTAAAGGAGATGGATATAAAATCAGGCTCACGGATGCTTCAAGCGGCTTCCAATCGCTTGTCCCCTTATACCTGGTATCGCGCCATCTTGCACTTTCCATTAAGGGTCAAACTAATGCTGAAGAAGGAAATCAGATGACAGTTGAAGAAATCGAAAGATTTAAAATAGGCGTTGCGGATATATTGAGTAGCGAAATGACCGATGAACAGAAAAAAGTTGCGCTATCGGTGCTGTCTTCAAAATTTAATAAAACAGCTTTCATCAATATTGTAGAAGAACCCGAACAGAATTTGTTTCCTTCCTCGCAATGGAAAATGCTTCAAAGCCTTTTAGCCTTTAATAACCTGAACGCTGGAAATCAATTGATTATGACGACACATAGTCCTTATATCATCAACTTTTTGAGTATAGCGATACAGGGGTATTCCCTAATGGGAAAAATTGGTAAAAGTGCGAATCGGCAGGAAGCGATTAATAAGTTACAGGAGTTAGTTGATTTTGCAGCCCTTGTTCCTGCCGAAAAAGTGGTTGTGTACGAATTGGATGAAACAAATGGAACCATCAGCGAATTGCCAATGACTTATGGGATACCATCCGATAAAAACTATTTGAACAATATGCTGGCAGAAGGCAACCACTTATTTGACCAATTGCTTGAAATTGAAGAAACCCTTTAACTATGAATTTTTTTGATACTGCCTGCCAGGAACCACCACGCACTGATATCCTTTTTGGCATTTGTGACCACCAAGATGGCAGTAAAGCATTTACGAATGACTCAAATCCCGAACAGTGGATAGCTACTGTAAAAAATGAAAATCAAATCAAGTTGACTTTTACGGCAATAGATAAATGTGTGATAAAAGATAATGAAGAAAAAGGCCGCGGGCGTTGCGATGGAATGCTAACCTCAGAAAGGCACCTTTATTTTGTGGAATTAAAGGACAAAGTGAAAAGTCAGATTAACGATACAATTGAACAGTTGGAATCGACGATTCAATTTTTCTTAGCCCACCACGATTCTTCTGTATTTAAGCAAAAGAAAGCATTTGCCTGTAATAAAAAGCATCCAAGATTTCAGGAAATTGAAAATGAACAAAACCTGAGATTCTTCAGAGAATATGGTTTCAGGTTAGATGCACAGGCCAAAATTATAATTCTTTAAATGCGGATGTAGTTTTGAATACTCTTTTAGTTGCCTACTTTTTACCCGTAGCCGCCCAAAAAATTCCCGCATATAAATGATTCAGAAAAGCGGTGTTGCTGAAATTGGTAGGTAAATGCCCAAGCGCAGTATAAAATGAACGGCCCCCATCAAAATTGTGATACCAGGCAATAGGATGGAATTTGCCCATGCCCGTTACCTTTTTTTCACCCCATTCGGCTTTGGGGTCGTAGCTGCTTTCGTCTATGGCAAGTATGTATTTCAGGTCTGTAACTTTTTCGGGGCCAAAATGATACCATTCATCAGTAAAATATTCATTTTGGGCAAAGCCCTGCAGGCCGGGGAACGAAGGATCAACAATGGTCATTTTAGCTGTTTGCACCGCCGGGTGAATATAAAACATGCGGCCCACCAGCTTATTGTACCAATCCCAATCATATTCGGTATCCGATGCGCTGTGAATGCCTACATAACCCTTACCGGATTGTATAAACCGCTCCATCACTTTTTGCTGCGCCGAATCGAAAATATCGCCGGTGGTGTTTAAAAAAATAATGACTTTAAACTGCTCAAGGTTTTTATCGGTGATGGCCCCCGGGCTTTCCTGGAGCACTACATCGAAATTATTTTTGACACCTAATTGCTGAATAGCAAGCACTCCTGCATGAACGGATTCGTGGTGCCAACCCCTTGTTGTAGTTACCAAAAGCGCTTTGAATTGTTTTTGGGAAAAGGATGATTGGAAGCAAACTACCAACAAAAGACAAACAACAGGTTTTAAAATTTTCATATTGGGGGAAATGATGAATTATGAATGATGAATTATGAATGAGGAATGATGAATTATGAATGATGAATGAGGAGTGATGAATGATGAATGATGAGTGATGAACGATGAATTATAAATGAAATACTTTGCCATTGGCCATTACTTCCTGTTTTTTCCTCGAAGGTTACGCAGCCGTGGCGCGTGTCCTCACGCGCCATTTACGCTCATTTAACCAAAATGATATTGAATGATGAATGATTATAAATGAAATACCTTTCCATTGGCCATCACTTCCTGCCTTTTTTCATCAAAAGTAACTTTTGATCCTGTGCGAACCGCTGCATTGGTCATGATGGTGGCGATGGAATGGTAATAGCCGGCCTCCACGGGTGCATTGGGCTGTTTGCGGCTGCGCATACATTCCATAAAGTTGCGCATGTGTGCGCTCGTCAGGTTGTCGGCCCCCGTATTGGCAGATGCTGCCACTTTTTCGGTTTTCTCCACCAGCTTCATTTCAGGCAGCAGGTTGGGTTGCATGCCCATAGCCTTTGCATGATTTTCACGGAGCCCGCCTTTGGGAGAAACCATATTGGTAATGAGGTTCAGCTCGCCCCCGTTTGAATAGTAAATTTCCGCAGGGTTTTCATCGCCATTGTGCATGCGTGAACCAAAAGTGACCTGGAAACCCGATGCCGCATCGTTTTCGGGACCATATTCAAATACGGCAGTGGTGGTATCCCAATTCTTTCGCCCATCCTTCCACATGTAAATGCCGCCGTTGGCCACCACGCTGCGCGGGTGCTGTAAGCCGCTGAACCAATGCACCGTATCTATCTGGTGGCTCATCCATTGGCCGGGCATGCCCGATGAATAGGGCCAGAACAAACGGTACTCAAGGTATTTTCTCGGGTCCCATGCTTCAAAAGGACGGTTCAGCAAAAAACGTTTCCAGTCGGTATCTTTTTCAAAACATTTGGCTACAAGGTCAGGCCTTCTCCAGCGCCCCGGCTGGTTTACATTCCAGGTAAGTTCCACCATGGTAATGGGGCCGAATTTGCCCGATTGAATAAATTCGGCAGCGGCCCAGTAATTTCCACCGCTCCTTCTCTGCGAACCTACTTGTATGATCCTGTCGGAGGCTTTGATGGCTTTCAGCGCCGCCCGGTTATCTTCCATCGTTTCGGCAAAGGGCTTTTCCACATACGCATCTTTACCCGCCTTTACCGCTTCAATGGCATGCAGGGCATGCTGAAAATCGGCCGTGCTGATTATGACCCCGTCGAGATCTTTTATCTTGTACAATTCATCATTGTTCACACAAGCCTGTATATCATGCCCCATTTTTTCTTTTAGAAAAGCTTGTCCTTCTTCCCGCCTCAGTTTCCAGATATCGCTTACCGCCACAATATCAAAATTCATTTCCTGGTAATGATTGAGGAAAGAAGGGAAAAGGGCCTGCCGGAACCGGTCGGAAAAACCCACCACCCCTAAACGCACCCGGTCGTTGGCGCCAATGATGTTGGCATAGCTTTTGGCGCTGAAGCCCATGGCAGCGGCATATAGTGCTGCGGAGGCTTTAGCAGACTGGTTAATAAAACGGCGGCGTGAAACTGGCATAACAATTGTTTTTTTTGAAAGGGGTTAAAAGTAACCCAAATTAGTATTCGGCAACCTGTACTTCGGTACCTTTTCTTTCTGCTGAAATCCCCACGACCGGATGGATACCCGAGCACAAATGATCATTGGGGATTCCCTGCCCGGCCGGTCAGGCGGGCATGTGGCAATTAAAAACCAGCCCCGCACGTGCGGGACGCACTAAAAATGAACACATGAAACATAAGCGGTTAAATTAACTTTTACAGTAGCGGGAACATAACCTGGAAAAGAGCCCGCCCGCTCCGGACCATGGAATTGGTA
>CAYUGH010000031.1:3930-43330 GCA_964444195.1 uncultured Chitinophagaceae bacterium | reverse complement strand
TACAAGAAAATCCACATCAGGCGAAAAAATGGTAATATTGGGCTGAATAGTTACTAATTTCTTTAAAATCTTTTTGCCAAACACCACATTCAAATAGCACTTATCTTAAATTTTCAGGTGGACGGGTTGCTTTTGGCACTGGAGATTTCTTTGGGTATTCTTTTGCATTTGACGTTTCAAAGAATGTGATAAAAAAATCACACTGGGGACTTGACAAATTACTTCTTGGCGGTGAATTCATATTTGAGGATGGGGTTAAGAATCCTGTAATCAAAAATCCGAATATAGACGAGTTTTTTTAGTGAAACATTTTACCATACTTCAAACGCAGTAGTCTGGCCAAAAGCATCTTATTATCCGTTCCAAAAAATTGTAAAGGGATTCAATATTCAAGCGGGGCCTACTTTTGGCTATTCATATCGTTCGACTGAACCCCAAGCCCGGAGGGTTGTTGACCCTTCAGGAAATTCGGTTCGACAATCCGTCCTTGAATTTGACAATGGATTTACTGTAGGTTACCGCATTTCGACAGGAATCGAGTTTGACATAACAAAAAAGTTTCAGGCAGGCTTTAGACTTGACTTCTCAAACAACAATAAAGGCGAAATAAATACCTTAGCCGGGTTGAAAGTTGGCTTCAAACTTTAATAAGTAACGGCACTTAAAATTGCTTTTGCGCTATGTTATCGGACAAATAACCTCACCTCAACTTTTGTGATAATTTTGGTATTGGTTGTAAAGAACAGATTACTAATTGGATAATGGCATAGCTATGAGAATCTCACTAATAAAATTTGTCTCCTTCTTCCTCGTTTTTGCGTTTGCCTTTCTATTTGTCAGCACAGGCCTTTTGAATCAACCGCCTGAGTCTTTCTTCGGTTCAGAATCACAGGCTCCATGGCAATATATAGTATCCATTATTCTCTCCCCTATCAAAATTGTATTGATGGGACCGCTGTTGCCATTTATTAAATTCTTACACCAGGACCCTGATACACCGCCACCATTTTTCCTTATTGGGTTTGCTTTCTACTGGACTATTCTTGCGTTGCTACTTCATTTTCTCCTGCGTAAAAGGAGGCTTTCTAATTAAAAAGCGATCGTAACCATCCATGCTTGGGCAGCGGTGGAATTGAAGGGCAATGGAGGTTGTCATTCGGATTTTCACCGACCATTTGCCGACCAGCCGCTTTTTAGCTTAAAAATCATAAATTTGATTTATGAAAATTGCACTTCAATACGTAAATGATAGTTCCGGTAAAACTCAGTCTGTTCAAATCCCTCTAACTGATTGGGAAAAATTGATGGCTAAGCTCAGGAAATATGAACAAACACTTAAGATTAAAACTGATCTGGAAGAAGCGTTTCAGGAAGTTGCGCAGTTAAGAAAATCAAAGGCAAAAAAGGAAACATTAAAAGAGTTTCTTAATGAATTATAATGTTATCCCAATTGCGAAATTCAGAAAAGAAGCTAAAAGGCTTATTAAGAAATACCCTTCTCTCAAGAATGAATTAAGTGAACTAAGCTCCACTTTAGAAACTAATCCAACTACAGGAATTTCATTAGGTAATAATGCCTATAAGATAAGAATCTCTATAAAAAGCAAAGGCTCTGGAAAAAGCGGTGGAGCAAGAGTGATAACTTATGTAATCACTGAGGACAAGGAAGTTTATTTACTTACTATTTACGACAAAGATGAACTTGATACAATTGATGATAATACCCTCCGAAAAATCATCCGCGACATTCAGGCGGACTTATAAAGCATAATAGAAAATAGCGCCATTGCATCTCAGAAGCTGCAAATTAGAACCCCAATTTGGTTCGCTAAGCAAATATTTTGGTCCTAAAGTTCCGTCCGCAGGATGGCACAGGATAATCCGTGTTGGCAGCAGGTTAGTTTTACCTTAATTACTTAATGCTTGCTTTATGAAGGGACTTGCTATTCTCCTCCACTTTTCTATTGTAGTATCTGCCTGTGTTTCGGCCGCTCCTGCTGGCTTATTTAACCCCCTGATTGCTCCTGGTACCCTTACGGATCGTTCGGTTACCTTGTTGTGGGATAAGCAATCCGGAAAGGACGCTGCGGTGTACGAAATAACCCTGAACGGTAAATCGGTTGGATCAACCGGCAAAACCAATTTTACTGTTACCCATTTATTGCCGGGTACTGCCTATACCATTGCCGTCAGGGTGAAACAGGCTAAAGGAGCAAAGCCAATCGAATCCAATTCGTTGAAATTTAAAACGGCAACCCTGGGAAAAATCTATAACATACTCGATTTCGGTGCGAAGGCCGATACTGCGTTTAAGAATACCAAAGCTATCCAGGCCGCTATTGATGCCTGTACAATAGGTGGCACGGTGTACATTCCAAAAGGCATATTTGTTTCGGGTGCGGTTTTCCTCAAAAGCAACATGACTTTACTTGTTGAAAAAGGAGCTGTTTTGAAGGGTTCGGTAAACACAGAAGACTACCTGCCCATGATCATGAACCGCTTTGAAGGCTGGGAAATGAAGACCTATGCCAGTTTGCTGAATGCGGGTACGCTCAACCGCGATGGTTCTTATAATGTTAAAAACCTGCGGATCACAGGCGGTGGTACCATTGCTGGCGGTGGCCGAAAACTTGGCGATGCCATGACCAAAGCCAATGGCTTCAGAAGCAGGGCACGGCTGGTATTACTAATGAACTGCCAGGATGTTAGCATCTCAAACCTGACCATCACAGAACCTCCCTGCTGGACCATCCATTATCTATACAGCAACAACATATCCTGCCACGATCTGACCATTATTACCGACGGCATCGCTAATGGCGATGGTATTGATCCCGATTCTTCCACCGACTCCTATATTTTCAATTGCACCTTCGATACCGGCGATGATTGCATCGCTATTAAATCGGGTAAAAACCCCGAAGGCTTTTATGTGGGCAAGCCTACCAAAAATGTGCGCATTACAGATTGTAATTTTATAAGGGGGCATGGCATATCCATTGGTAGCGAAATGAGTGGTGGTGTAAGCGATGTGCTGGTGCAGGATTGCCAGGCGGGGGCATTGCTGAACGGCATGCAAATAAAGGGTACCAAAGACCGGGGAGGTTATGTAAGGAATGTTACGGTGACCGATTGCCAGCTTATGAAGATAACCGTGTTTACTGCTTTGAACTACAACAACGATGGTGAAGCCGCACCCGAACTGCCTACTTTTGAAAAATTTACCTTTAAAAATATTGACATGACCCTTGCGAACACCAAAGGGCCGGTGATCAACATCAATGGATTCAAGGATCCCACACACCTGTTGAGGAATGTGACCTTTACGAATATTACATTGCCCGAAAATGCCAGTGTACTTATTAACGATGCTGAACGGGTAGCATTTACTGAAGTAAAATCTACTGCCAGTAATAAACCAAAGTATGTGGTAAACAATAGCAAGGAAATTGTTTATTGAGGCATGAGAGTACGGGGCGTGAGGCACGCACCTTGGCGGTGAAATGGCACATATAAGGTGCGTGAGACACGCACCTTGGCGGTGAAATGGCACATATGAGGTGCGTGAGACACGCACCTTGGCGGTAGACATAAAGAATGAATAGTTAATAAAAAAATAGACTCATGAAGAAACTACTGGTTTTGATTGGTTTGGTTGCATTTTTATCGGAGGCCTCATCGCAGGAATATGTCATTACGGGCTATGGTATAGCCAATGACAGTAATAAGCTTAATACGCAAGCCATTCAGCAGGTAATTGATAAAGCTGAAGCCAACGGTGGTGGCACCATTGTAATCCCCCAAGGAGTATTCCTTACAGGGGCATTATTTTTTAAGCCAAAAACAAAACTGCTTTTGCAGGAAGGCGCCGTATTGAAGGGATCTGATGATATTGACCATTATCCGCTGATCCCTTCGCGCATGGAAGGAAGAAGTATTTACTATTATGCTGCGCTTATCAATGCCTACCATGTGGATAGCTTCAGCATCAACGGGCCGGGCACTATCAATGGCAATGGTCTTAAGTTCTGGTCATCATTTTGGGCTGCCCGCGATTCGATGCGGAAGATTGGGAAATCTGTTACCAACCTCGAAGTACACAGGCCAAGGCTGCTATTTATTTGGGGCTGCAACAATGTAAGCATTAAAAACGCAAAGCTGCATGATGCAGGATTTTGGACAACCCATTTATACCAATGCAATAACGTGCTGATTGAAGGTTGCGATATCCGCTCACCGTATAAGCCCGTTCCCGCCCCAAGCACCGATGGAATTGATATTGATGCATGTAAAAAAGTAACGGTGAGAAATTGCTATATCTCGGTGAATGATGATGCGGTTTGCATTAAAGGGGGTAAAGGACCGGACGCGCATTTACGCGGCGAAAATGGTATAGTGGAAGATATCCTTGTGGAGAACTGCAACTTTGGCGAATCGCATGGAACCTTAACCTTTGGCAGCGAGTGTATCCATGCCCGGAACATCACCATCCGCAATTGCAAGATGGATAACAACACCCCGATTCTAAGGTTAAAAATGCGGCCCGATACCTACCAGGTATATGAAAACATCCTGGTGGAAAATATCACAGGTCGATGCGGTACCATAATAAGTATGGCGCCCTGGAAGCAGTTTTTTGATATGGGCGGCAGTACCGAAAAGCCATTTGCTACGGTTCGAAACATTACCTTTTCCAACATAAAAGTGGAATGCAAAAGCCTGGGTGAAATGGAAGGAAACCCCACAGATACGGTAAGTAATATTGTTTTTAAAGATGTAAATGCCACGGCGGGAACGGCGACATTAAAAACCAAATACACCGGCATTAAACTTGAGAATGTGGTGGTAAATGGTACTCCATTCCAAATTAATAAATGAGCATGATTTTGAAAGGTGAGAGAGTATGAACTATATATTTTAACCAGTATTGTTTTTACTTTTTTAGCAGGCAGTATTTATGCGTCTGCACAAAAGAAGCCAATGATTTCCTGACCTTTCAATACGATATTTTACGAAAGCATATTTTGCCCGCACAATGGATAACCACCAACCTGATGCCCGAACATGTGGAAGTGGATCCAACCAAAATAACTGGGCTTGATTTTTTAACCTATACAAAATACCTCGTGGCAGGTTATGATAAAGGAGAGGGTGCGCAGGGATTCAGGATGGGTTCAGCCACAAGCATTGCGTTTGCCAACGATCTTTTCCGTTCGTTCAATGGGGTTACGGGCGTAATGGAGTTGCAACCGGGGCAGGTAAACTGGGGTAAATTTAATCCGCAGCCACTACCCGGGGCTGTTAACATGTGGATATGGCATGCATTTGCGGGTGGAAACAAACTTGTTTGCAACTATCGTTTCGACCGCCCAATTACAGGTGGCGAACAATACCACTATGCCATCCTTGATGCAGATAAGCAAACCATCAGCACCAGTGGTATGGAGTATGTGAAAGCGATTGGTGAAATAAAACAGTTGAGGAAAAAACTATGATCCAAATGCGCAGATACCACAGGCATATAAGAGCAGGCAGGCCGCTGTGCTGTATAATCCCGATAACCGTTGGGAAATGGATAATCAGCCACAGACCAATCAATGGAATTTTATGGATCACCTCAAGCGGTATTATGGAGCGCTCAAACAATCAGGCGCCCCGGTAGATGTGATTACCGAAGAAAAGGATTTTTCAAAATATCCTGTTCTTGTAGCGCCCGCTTATCAATTACTCGATGCAAAGCTGGTGGAGCGATGGAAACAATATGTGCAAAACGGTGGGCATCTTATTTTATCATCGCGTACCGGGCAAAAAGACCGGAATGGAAAATTGTGGGAAATGAAATGGGCTGAGCCGGTATATGATCTGATCGGTGCTAAAATTGTTTTCTATGATCTGTTACCTGAAAATGTGTTGGGGAAAATAAAATCAGGTACAACTTCCTATGACTGGAATAACTGGGCTGATGTACTTGAACCGCTTGCTGGTACTGAAGTGTGGGCTACTTACGATAATCAATTTTATGCAGGGAAAGCTGCGGTAACCTCGAGGAAGCTTGGCAAGGGAACGGTTACCTATGTGGGGCCTGATACTGATGATGGCTTATTGGAAAAAGCAGTGCTGGAACGGGTGTACAAGCAGGCAGGCATACAGATAGAAAATTACCCAAAGGGTGTAATGTTCGATTGGGGCGATGGCTTTTGGATAGGCGTTAATTATTCCGATGATCCCTATACAGTAACGATTCCTTCCGCTGCAAAACTGCTGATAGGCGGGAAAATACTGAAGCCGGCAAGTGTAATTGCGTGGAAGGAATAGCTGTCAGAGTTGAATGGTCCGTTCTGTATGCGCTTGTTCCAAAAAATATTCATCGTGCGACACAACGATTAACGTTCCCTGGTATTCATTAATGGCCCTGGTCAAAATTTCAATATTCTGTAAGTCGAGGTTATTGGTTGGTTCATCTAACACAATAATGTCGGGCGATTGACTGCTGATGGTTAAACAGCATAACATTAATCGCATTTTTTCTCCGCCACTCAAAGCGCTGCAAGGTTTATCCCAGTCTTCCTTACCAAACAAAAACCGGTTCAGCCTGATTTTAATTTCGTGTTCCTGTAATAAGGAAGTATTGAATTGTTGCGCTTGTTCGTAAACAGTTAGCTTGTTGTCAATCAACCTGTAGTCCTGGTCAATATAAACCGATTTGTTATCCGCCCTGTACACTACGCCTGTTTGCGGTTCCAGCCCGCCTAAGATCAGGCCTATTAAAGTTGATTTGCCTGAACCGTTCAAGCCCTTTAATGCAATACGTTCACCACTTGTAATTTGAAAACTCAGGCCATTGCTCCAAAGCGGTTGGCTGTTGTAACTGAAATTTATATCATCAGCCTTAAACAGTATTTTGCCTTTGTGCAATGCTGAATGATCAAACCCGAATTTCATTTTGTCAATATCGGGCAATGAGGAACGTAGTTGCTGTAACTCCTGTGAGATGGCGCTGATCTTGCCCGTGTGAACATTCTTCAATTTTGAAGTACTGTTTTCAGCGCTGTTTCTTAATGTGTTCATCATTATCCTGGCAACACCTGCTTTTTCCTGTTTCTTTTTTCCGCGGGCATCTAATTTTTGTTGCCGTTCCAGCGTTTCCCGTTCTTTTTCTTTGGCTTTCCGCCATGCTTTTTCTTTGCTTTGCAGGTCCTGGTTCAGTGCATTGCTTTCTATCTTTTTTTGTGCTGCATAAAACTCATAATTACCGCCATACACGGTTATGCCACGGTTGTTTAATTCGCAGATGGTATCCAAAAGATTCAGCAATTTTCTGTCGTGGCTCACAACCAGTAAACTGCTTTGTGTTGATTGAATAAAGCTGTACAATAGTTGCCTGCCTGCCTGGTCGAGGTGGTTGCTCGGTTCGTCGAGTAAAACAAGTTCAGGTTGATGAATGGAGATACCTGCAAGGAATACTTTCGTTTTTTGCCCGCCGCTTAAGGCCTCCATTTTTTGCGACAAATCCAAATCCGATAATTGCCAGTATTGCAATGCATCCTGGCATCGTTCTTCAATTGTCCAGTCATTGTTTAGCAGTGCATAATTTTCATCGGTTACGGTTCCATTTAAAATTTCTTTCAGGACAGTCAGCTTGTGTTCTATTCGTAAAGCCTGGGCTATGGTCAGGTGGTTGAATTGTCCGAAAATCTGCGGAATATAATAAGGCTTTGAATCAATGGTTAATTGCCCGCCTGAAAGTGGCAACTCACCGGCAATTATTTTCAATAAGGTTGATTTCCCGGAACCGTTATTTCCGATCAGGGCTATTTTGTCCTGCTTGTTTACGGTAAGATTAATATTGTCGAACAATAAATCTTTATCGGGATGTATGTAGGAAGCGTTGTGTATTATAAGCATGATTTCTTTCTTTAAAGATGAATGAGTGGCCAAACTGGGGGTGGTTTGCCTTCTTTAATGGTTGGAAAGAAATTATATTTTCATGCTTGTTTGTACGTTTTGAGGCTGCAAATGTAGGAAATATTTTGGATAGGGTTAGTTTGAAAGGCTGTTCGGTTGTTGTTATTTTAACTTCTTTATGCTCCTGTTCTGTAGTAATGATTTCATCTGGGTGATGGCGATTTTATTCAATTGAACAAGCCGTTCGCTTTGTGCCAAACCCTGGTGTATTAACACCGCGTTGATGCTTTCCATATTCGACAATACTACAAGTTGTTCAATATTTGCTGCATCACGAATGTTGCCTATTGCTTTAGGGTTTGCATCCCGCCATTGCCTGGCAGTCATTCCAAATAATGCCATATTAAGCATATCGGCTTCATCGGCATACACAAAGTTTATTTTATCTTTTGAAAGAGTTGGCGGTATCAAATTTTCTTTGATAGCATCTGTGTGAATGTGGTAATTTACCTTGGATAGAGTTCTTTGAAGATTCCAGTTCAATTTTAGACGGTCATTTTCATCTTCTTTGAGGCGTTGAAATTCTTTGATGAAATAGAACTTGAATTCAGCACTTATCCAGGTTGCAAATTCAAATGCAATATCACGATGGGCAAAAGTGCCTCCGTACCGCCCGGACTTTGAAATTATACCTTTAGCGTTTGTGGTATCAATCCATTTTTGAGGAGTAAGCGCAAAGCTATTTGACCCTGACTCATTTTTAAAGGCATCGAATTCGATGCTTTTAAAATCAGGGTTATTCAATTGCTCCCAAAGTCCGCAAAATTCAATGGCACTCCTGGTTCTCATCCAGTTCTGAATAATATAATTGGTTCTTTCAGTATCTCTGTAGCGAGCCATGTCAGTGAGTGAAATATAATCATTCGCATTGTCGGAGATCAAAGCAATCTCTCTGCCCTGAACATTTATTATTTTACTTTTTGTTGCCATCGTCTTACTATTTCTGTGAAAAATATATAGTTCAAGATGAGATGAAAATGAATTGCACAAATTCCCCTGCCTTATTTGATGTAGGCAATGGCATATGTTTTTATTTAATGCTGTATCCTGTGTTTAGTACAGGAAAATTTCTGCCAACACAATGATCTGCCTTCGTCTTTACTCTGCATCAAAATAGTCAGTATCTATCCTTTTAATCTCGTATGCGATTTCAGTTGTTACTCCAAGGTTATAATCAATCATTAGTTGAGCCAATTGATCCCCGTCTATTAATACAATTTTGGTCTCATTCCTGGGTACATAAGAAGTTGCATCTGTAGTATAACGAGAAGTTGTAATGAATATTCCTTTTTTCGCACCTTGCCCTGCTAATGCGCCCACCACATGTAAATTTATACATTTCCCTTTCTCAACATCTACAACAACAAAAAATATTTGTAATCATTTGCAACTGACATCTCCGTTCTGAGCAACGCACTATCCAAAATGAAAGGGATTTCCTCTTTTCAACCTTTTCATTAACCTTTGGCCATGAAATTTCAACAGCGAATTGCAGTTTTCATTTTCCTTTCAGCCTTTATGCAAGCAAAGGCCCAGGATTTTATACCCATCTGGCCGGAGGGCAAAATGCCCAACAGCAAAGGTTTACCCATAAAAGATAGTATTGCCAATGAACGGGTTTACCGGGTTGGTACGCCGGGCATGTATGCGTTTTTTCCTTCGGTACAGGAAAACAAAGGGGCTGCTGTGGTGATATGCCCGGGCGGCGGTTACGAAAGATTGGCCTATATCATCAGCGGTACACAATTGGCCAAGTGGTTCAACACCCTGGGCATCAGCGCCTTTGTTTTAAATTATCGCCTGCCCAATTCGTCCGACTTGAAACAAAGGGAAATTGGCCCGTTGCAGGATGCGCAGCGTGCCATCAGGTATATCAGGGCCAATTCGGCAAAATGGGGTATTCAAAAGGATAAGATCGGTATCCAGGGCTCATCGGCCGGGGGGCATCTTGCCGCGCATGCGGGCATTGCTGTTCAGGATGTTTCATCCATCGGCGATTCGCTGGATGCGGTTTCTTTTCACCCCAATTTTATGATGCTTATTTCACCCGTGATTGACCTTGGTAAGTACGCGCACACGGGCAGCAGGAATAATTTGCTTGGCCCCAATGCCTCGGAGGATGCCATCAGGCAATACAGCAATCAACTCCAGGTAACGGCTGCGGCTTGTCCGGCTTTTTTGGTTCATGCCTTTGATGATAAAGCGGTTCCCGCGCAAAACAGCCTGATGTTCTTTAATGCACTCCTCGAAAAGGGCGTCCCTTCGGCGCTTCATATTTTTCCGCAGGGCGCGCATGCCATTAAATTAAAAAACAACCCGGGCTCTACCGATGAATGGCCGGGTTTATTTGAAGCCTGGCTAAGAGAAATGCATTTTCTTTGAATGGTTTTCATTGATTTAAACACCCAAAAAGCGATTCAGCATGCAAGGTTTTATAAAGGAAAAGTTGTTCAGGAGATCAGGTTTGATGGTCATTTTGTTGGCCCCGGCCATTGTTTTTTCACAATACAGTTGGGATAACCTGCCACAGGTTAAGTCCACTTCTTTTAAAAAGGACAGTTTTGATATCCGCAAATACGGCGCTGTAGCCGATGGAAATAAGCTGAATACGGAAAATATCAACAACGCCATTTCGGCATGTAACAAAAGCGGGGGCGGTGTAGTGGTAATTCCCAAAGGATTGTGGATGACGGGCCCGGTTGAAATGAAAAGCAATGTGAACCTGCATTTGCAAAATGGGGCACTGCTATTATTTACAACCGATAAAACCCAGTATGCGCTGGTGGAAGGTTACTACGAAGGCAAGCCTGCTGCACGCAATCAATCGCCGGTTTGGGGTAAAAATCTAGAGAACATTGCCATTACCGGCCAGGGAATTATTGACGGCAACGGAGATGCGTGGAGGGCGGTAGGAAAAGGCCAGCTTACCCCGGGGGAGTGGAAGGCAAAAATTGCTTCGGGTGGCGTGCTCAACAAGGATAGTACTTCCTGGTACCCGAGTGAACAATTTTTGAAAGCAAGAAATGAAAACCGTAGTATGTTGCTCGAACCGGGTAAACCCTTGTCGTCCTTTGAAAGCATGAAGGATTTCCTGCGTCCCAACCTGGTGGTTTTTACCAATTGCAAACGGGTATTGCTCGAAGGGGTGATATTTCAAAATTCAGCAGCCTGGTGTTTGCACCCTCTAATGTGCGAAGACCTTGTGATAAATAATGTAAAAGTCAAGAACCCTGAATATGCCCAGAACGGCGATGGAATGGATATAGAATCCTGCAGCAATTTTTTGATTGAAAATAGCGTGCTGGATGTTGGGGATGATGCCATTTGCATCAAATCGGGCAAGGATGAGGATGGGCGCAAACGTGGAATGCCTACGCAAAATGGCGTGATCAGGAATAATACCATTTACAAAGGCCATGGCGGTGTGGTAATTGGCAGCGAAATGAGCGGTGGCGCGAGGAATATTTTTATTTACAACTGCACGTTTATGGGTACCGATAAGGGGTTGCGCTTTAAGTCGGCCCGCGGGCGCGGTGGCGTGGTGGAAAATATTTACGCCCGCGACCTGGCCATGAAGGATATAGTGGATGAAGCCGTCTTTTTTGACCTGTTTTATTCTGTAACCTTCGCTACCGACGGCGTTAGAAAGGTAAGCTCTGAATTAGGCGAAGGAACGCCGGTATTCAGGAATATGGTTTTTGAGAACATTGTTTGCGGCGGCGCCAAAAAGGGAATCTTTATCAGGGGTTTGCCCGAGATGCCGGTGAGTGGAATAACGATCAGAAACTGTACGCTCAATACAAAGGTTGGCGCAGAATTGACAGATGCAGCGGGCATTACGTTTGAAAATATCCGCTTCAATACAACAAGCAAGGATGCTGTTTTGAAATTGGATAATGTTAATGGATTCAAGGTTTCAGGCTTGCAATATCCTACAGGTAGCGAAAAGATTTTTAGGATATCCGGCAGCAGGACACAGAATATAAACCTGGTGAATGCAGGTGTAACCATTACAGCAAAAAATGCAGAGGTAATGGGTGATGTACCAAAGGATGCGGTACTTTTAAAATAATTTAATTGCAAATGAAAAGATTCATTTCCTGTTTTTTTGGGTTGTTATTTGCTACTATTCTGAAGGCGCAAAATTTTGCAGGGATAACAGGTATTCCTGATACCTCGTATAGTACAAACAGCGCGTATATAAATACAAAGAAGGAACATCCCGATATTAAGATCGTTGGGGAGTTAAAGTCCGCTTCTGTAAAAGAGAAAAGAGCTGTTGTGTATGCAAGCATTGGAAAACGGGATTTGCTGCTCGATGTATTTCAACCGGCGCAAAAAAGCAATCGTACGGCAGTCATCATTATTCATGGAGGCGGATGGCGCAGCGGCAACCGCACACAGCATCACCCGCTGGCACAGCATCTTGCCAACCTAGGTTATACTTGCTTTACACCCGAATATCGTTTGTCAACTGAGGCGCTTTTTCCTGCAGCCGTGTACGATGTAAAAGCCGCCATCCGTTGGGTAAGATCGAATGCAGCAAAGTATAATGTTGATACAGGAAAAATTGTGATTCTTGGCTTTTCTGCAGGGGGCGAGTTGGCTGCTTTTATGGGTACTACGGGCAATATGCCTTTGTTTGAAGGTACGCGAAGCCGCCCGGCCATTGGTTCGCATGTAAATGCCGTGGTGGATATTGATGGCACCCTGGCTTTTCACCACCCCGAAGGAAGGGAAGGCGATGACAGTAAAAAACTTTCTGCCTCCACGCTTTGGTTTGGGTATAAAAAAGTTGAAAACCCCACATTGATACAGGCTGCATCCCCATTGAATTATGTAAGTCCGCGCACACCGCCTACTTTGTTTTTAAACAGCTCGGTGCCCTGGATGCATGCAGGAAGGGATGAATATATTAAAGTACTTACTGAAAATAATATTTACAGCGAAGTGCACACATTCGAAGGAGCGCCGCATTCGTTCTGTTTGTTTGACCCCTGGTTTCAACCCACGGTAAACCATATAGATGGGTTCCTTAAAAAAATTTTTAACCTGGATTAATGAAGTTCTATGTCCGTCAGAAATTTTTGTACCGTTTTGATTATTGCCCTTGCAGTTTCATCCATTCCGGCAAATGCACAAACTACCAACCCACAGCAATACAAGTATGTATTTACTGTGGCAAAGGATGGCAGTGGTGATTATAAGTATATACAGGATGCCATTGATGCCATGCGGGTGTTTCCTTTGGCCCCTATTACGCTGTACATAAAAAACGGTGTGTACAACGAAAAGATTGAGCTGCCTGCCAATAACACGGATGTAACGTTTGTAGGCGAGAGTGTTGAGAAAACCATCATCAGCTTTAATGATTATTCAGGTAGAGGCAAGCTGACTACTTTCACCTCTTTTACAGCCAAAATTTCTGGAAACAGGTTTATGGCAGAGAATATCACTTTTGTAAACTCTGCCGGCCGTGTGGGTCAGGCAGTCGCGCTGTATGTAGATGCTGATAAAGCCATCTTTAAAAACTGTCGCTTCCTGGGTGACCAGGATACCATTTATGCCGCCGGTGAAAACTCAAGGCAGTTGTTTGTGGATTGCCATATTGAAGGCACAACTGATTTTATTTTTGGCCCTTCCACTGCTGTTTTTCAAAATTGTACCATCAGGGGAAAGTCTGACTCGTACATCACGGCAGCGAGTACACCCAAATGGAAGAAGTTTGGTTTCGTGTTTTTGGATTGTCTGGTAAAATCCGATTCTTCGGTAAGAAAATTATACCTCGGGCGTCCCTGGCGGGCTTTTGGCAAAACCGCCTTCATTGGCTGTATATTGGAGGATGGAATTGCCCCTGAAGGCTGGAACAACTGGGGTAATCCTGAAAATGAGAAGACGGCACTGTACGCTGAGTACAATAACACGGGTAAAGGCGCCGTTACTTCAAAGCGCGTACCCTGGGCAAAAATGCTGGCGGCCAATGAGGCGAAGGCGTATAGCCTGGAAAATATTTTTGCGCCAACAGCCCTGGTTGAAGGAGATAACGCCTGGTTTACCAATATCCGAACCAATGTTTTTGAGTGGCCGGAGGCGAAGAAGTAAAATCCCCTACTTGAGTAAGCCACGAATGCACGAATGAAGAACAAATTCGTGCATTCGTGGCAAAACATGTTATTCTACCAAATCTCCCCAAAATCAACCTCAATGCTGCAATCCTCTTCCAACTCAAATAAATGAGTGAAAGAATGTCCCTCCTGCTTCAACACGTATTCCTCATTTTCAAGCACATAAACCTGCACAATTTCCGTGTCCGGGTTTACCAGCAAATACCAACTAACACCTGCCGTTTCATACAAATTGAATTTTGTATGCCTGTCCTTCATAGCAGTTGCGGGAGAAAGAATTTCAAAAACAAGTTTTGGAGTAAAGTCAAGATAGGGTTTGGTCGTGCGGCCACAATATAAAATTACATCAGGTTGTACCACCGTATCATCAGCAATGGCATAGTCAATTGCCTGGCTGGCAATACACTTTTTGCAACCAACTGATTTTAATAAATTTCGTAGTTCACCTCCTATATTGTTGGCTAAATACTGATGTTTTGGTACTGGTGCTGGGCTCATGGCATAAGGAATCCCCTCAATTATTTCCCATTTGCCTTCCCACTGGCAATAATCGGAATAAGTGTAATGTGGTAATATTTTTACTGCTGACCCCATGTTGTAAAATTAAGTTTTCTTAGTCAAATCCTAACAAGCGTTCAAAGTCCCCTGGTGTCGCCACCTGCAAATCTGCCTCCGGATACGCATCCTTAAACGTAACAGGAAAACTGACTTTTGCCCTCTCATTCCATTTACATTCTATGGCGGTCATTTTGCCTTCGGCTTCTTCCACAAAATCAATTTCCAGTTGAGTGATGGTGCGCCAAAAATAATGTTTGGCATCAATCCCCCTGTTGGACACGTATTTGATCCGCTCCATAATGAAATAGTTCTCCCATAAAGCGCCGGTATCGGTGCGGTTTGCCAGCCCGTTGAAATTGCCAAGGATGGCATTGCGGATGCCGCAATCGTAGAAGTAAATCTTTTTTCCCTTTTTCAGTTCGGTGCGCACATTCCGGTTGTATGCGGGCATTTTGAATACCACGAAGGCTTTCTCCAGCAGGTCAATGTATTTTTCCACGGTGTTCTTATCTGCGCCCACTACCTGGCTCAGTTCATGATAATTTACTTCGCTGCCTAATTGCAGGGCAAGGGCTTTCAATAGCTTTTCAATCAACACCGGCTTTTTTACCTGTTCCAGCATCAGGAGGTCTTTATACAAGTAGCTGCCCGCCAACAATTTTAGTAATTCCTTTTCTTCACCTGTTTTGGTTACTATTTCGGGGTAGCATCCATATACCATCCGGTGCTCTATCAACCGTTTTTCAGTGAGCAGTCCATGGTTGTCCACCATTTCGCCAAAGCTTAAGGGGTAAAGAAAAAACTCATACTTGCGGCCGGTAAGCGGTTCGTTTACCTGGCTTGCCAATTCAAATGAAGAAGATCCGGTTGCAATTACCTGTACATCTTTCAATTGGTCAGTAATCAGTTTCAGGGTTAAGCCAATATTGGGTATCCTTTGGGCTTCGTCAATAAACACAATTTTATGTGTACCAAAAATGCTTTTGAGCCTCGTGGAAGTGGTGTCGGTAAGTTCAGTCTTTATATCAGATTCATCGCCGTTCAGGTAGAGCCATGGCTGGTTCAATTCGTTTAAAATATTTTCACAGAGGGTACTTTTTCCTACCTGCCTTGGACCAAAAAGCAACAGGGCTTTTCCTTTAAAAAGCCGCTCCCGTATCCGGGAAATCAGGCGCCTTTGAATAGAATTTTCACTCATCAGGGCGAATTTGCTGGAACTCATTCACAAATTTATAGCGATATTTTCGATTCAATTCACAAAATTACATCTAATTTTTCGATTCAATTCACAAATTTTATATCATTTTTTCGATTTGGCGTTTTGTTGGTAGAGTTTTGATATGGTTGTAGGGAAACAGAAACCATGGTTCGGAAAAACAAATTACAACTAAACTCTAATTCCGGAATAATCCACGGATAGAGCCACGAATACACGAATTTGTTCTTCATCCGTGCGTTCGTGGCTATGTTTTTTAGTGTCAAATCCTGTTTTTAGGTCCCAGAAAATAGATCACCAACCCTACCGCCAATGCAATTGCTATGGCTTTAATTTCCTTAAATTCTGAACCGCTCAGCAACCAGCCAACCAACGGTAGCGCCAGCCAGGCCAGCGCCTTTCCATACTTCAGCTTCAGGTAATTTTCATTGCCGGTGTCCTTTTTCCGGAGCCGCAGCAGCGCAATGCAAATGATCCCGTAAATCATCACACGGGTAATGGCGCTAAGTGTGGCAGCGGCAATAAAATTCTGGCTGAGTGATACTGCCAGCGTTACCAGCGCATAAGCCCAAAGCGACCAAACCGGGGTTGTATATTTGGAATGAACTTTTTTGAAAAATGCCGGAAACTGCCCATGTACACTAAAGGCAAATGGCAATCGCGAACCCACCAGCATAATGGCATTCAGTGTTCCGGTTATGGAAATAACTGCGCCTGCACCAATCAGCAGTGCCCCCCATTTACCCATAAAAAGCCCTGCGGCGGCGGCAAGCGGTTTATCGGATTGGGCAAGACCGGGGAGGGTACCAATGCTTACCACCAGTATGAAAATATAAATGGTGGCAATACAAAGCGTGGCTACCAGCAGCGCAAAGGGTAAGTTCCGCCCGGGATCTTTTACCTCCCCCGCATTCACCAGCACCGATTCGAACCCGCCAAAGGCAAATACCAGCAACAAAACGGTAGCTGAAAAGTCCTTGAAACTGGGGGCATTTTCCCAATGCAGTCGTTCGGGATCAATAAAAAACAAGCCGACCACTATAAAAAGCAGTAACGGGAGCAGCTTGCCAATGGTTAGTATATTATTGGTTCGGGTGCTATTACGGATGCCGATATGGTTGATGCCTGCCAGCAAAAGCGTAACCCCGGTTATGCAAACAATCCTTTGAATGGGTTGGGTAAACCAGGGGGAGAATACTCCGAGATAGGTTACAAGCAGGTTGATGAGCGCTGCATAAGTAATAAACCGGGTAAGGAGCAGCAACCAACCGGTAAGAAAGGCCGGAAGCGGGCCAAATGATGAAAGCGCATACAGGTAGGGCCCGCCTGTTTCATGAAAACGGCTGCTGACTTCGGCAAAGCAAAGCACAATGACAAAAACCGCAAGCATGCATAGCAGCAAGGCCGCAATGCTATACACCCCGGCCATTTGGTACACTTTGGAAGGCAGCCCGAAAATGCCCGCGCCAATCACTCCATTGATGAAAAGGAGCACCATTTCCCACCTCCCGATACTACGTTTCAGCATGGCGGTTAAGGTAGGGAATAAACATTTCGTGAATTCTGTTTTTTTGGAACGTCATTTTTCCAAATCTTTGCTCTCTTACATAAATAGAAAAGCCATGAGTAATTTTCCTGATAACCTTCGATATACCAAAGACCATGAGTGGATCAGCCTTGATGGGAATGTAGCCACAGTAGGCATTACCGATTTTGCCCAGGGCGAATTGGGTGATATAGTGTATGTGGATGTAACCACCGTAGGACAGCATCTGGAAGCCAACGCTGTTTTTGGAACCGTTGAAGCCGTAAAAACCGTAAGTGACCTGTTTTTGCCTGTTGCAGGTAAAATACTGGAAGTGAATGAGGGACTAAACAATGCGCCTGAAGTGGTGAATACCGACCCTTATGGCGAAGGATGGATGATTAAGATGGAAGTGGACAGCATTGCCGATGTGGAAGCCCTGATGGATGCCGCAGCCTATACCGACCTGGTTTCTTAATTCATAAAAACTGATCTTGGAAGAAAAAAAGCAACTCACATCCAAAGAGGTGACCGCAGCACCACGCCCGGTTAAATGGCTCCGTGGCGCCATTGCTGTATGCATCATCCTGTTGATGTGCAGCATTTTACTGAATTTTTATTATTGGAGCCAGGGGGCAGAAGCCAGGATAGAAATAAAGCGGCTGGAGAAAAAATACGACAGCCTGCTGCAAACTAAACAGGTTTCCCCTGTTCCATCAGCACAATAAGCCTGTAAGCTCCATAAAATTAAAAATGCCTCTCCCCCTCACAACTCAACAATGGAAATGGCTGGCGTTTGGCTGGCTCTTTTTTTGCACGGTAATGTTTTGCATGCCGGGAAATGCCTTGCCCGAAACCCGGTTAATCAATATCCCATTTTTTGATAAGTGGGTACATATTGGCTTATTTACCGTACTCAGTTTTTTGCTTTTTAAGGCGTATGCACCTGCGAGCCGGAAAAAATTGTTTGCATGGCTGCTGTCCCTTATAGGATATGGGGCACTAATCGAGGTTGTTCAACTTTACCTGGTTCCTTTCCGGAGTTTTGATCTGGTAGATATTCTGGCTGATAGTATCGGGGCGTTGCTGGGTTTTGTTGCAGCGCGACGTGTGCAGGTAAAGCGTAAATATTAAATCTGCAATCTAAAATAGCACATTCCTACAGCCCCCAACTTTTCAATTCCCTGAAATGCCCGTTCAGCTTTACTCTTTCTTTCAGGGTTTCCATTTCGTTGATAATAGGGATAACGGATTGCAAATGCCGTTTCAGGTATTCCTGCCGCTGGTCTTCCCGGAATAATTGTAACATCTCCAGTTCCTGTTCGAGGGTAAGCCCGGCATGATGCGCCACATCGTAACTGATGAGTTCTTCATCGGGTTTGGCAAACTTCTTTTCAATTTTCAGCAGCCGGTGCAACTCATCAATAGAGGAGACAATATTTACCATTTGGCGGGTGTTTGAATTTGGTACAGTATGCCGCAATAAAAGGCAAAAAACAGCAATAAAATCAGCCTTCAAAAAAATCAATCTGAAAGCAGAAACCAAATTTTTTTATCCGGTATATAGAAATAACGGCAAATTCTCTTTAATTTTCGTTTGCAAAACGCTTTTTTCACTCACATTAAAACCAACTGCTATGAAAAGAAAATTTCGGCTACTGATAGCCGGCTGGGTTTTGTTGCTTTTCTCCTTCCAGGTAATTGCACAAAACCGCACCACTGTTAAAGGAAAAATTTCAAATGAAAGCGGGCAACCCATTCCGTATGCTTCGGTTTCCATTAAAGGCTCCTCAACCGGTGTATCTGCCAATGAGGCGGGGGAGTATTCCATTGAAGTTCCGAATAAGCCCGGAATCAGGCTCATCGTTACGGCGGTCGGTTACGAAGACCTTGAAATTGCACCGGGGAGCGATGCCATCTTAAAACCCGGTACTGCGTTTAGCGAGGTGGTGGTTACCGCTTTTGGTGTAAAACAAAAACGGAAATCGCTGGGGTATGCTACACAGGAATTAAATAACCAGGAGTTGATGGCCAGCAAGCAGCTGAATGTGGTCAACGCTTTGCAGGGTCGCGTAGCCGGGGTGCAGGTTAATAGCACAGGTGGCGGACCGGGACAAGGTGCACGCATACTCATCCGCGGGGTAAAAGGTCTTGACCCTTCGGCCAATAACCAGCCTTTGTTTGTAATTGACGGCATCATTATGGACAACAGCACCGTTACAGAAGGGACCGGGGCCAGTCTGCGGGGGATGACCAACCGTGCCGCTGATATTAACCCTGATGATATTGAGAGCCTTTCAATTTTACGTGGTGGCGCTGCAACTGCGCTCTATGGTATAGGCGCTGCAAACGGCGTGGTACTCATCACCACGAAAAGCGCCAAAGCCGGAAAAATGAGGGTGGGATTTTCAACCACTTTCGGCATGGAAGAGGTGAATAAGTATCCTGATGTACAATCGGAGTTTACTCAGGGCTGGTACACGGAAAGCTATACCAATCCCTCAACAGGCCAAACCCTTGTGGGGTATAACCCTGTCAGCTTCTGGCCTTCGTGGGGAACAACGGTAGAAGCAGCCAAAGCTGTTGATCCCACCCACCCCGATAAGTTATACCACCATTACAAACAGGCTTACGAAAGCGGGTATCAAACACGCAATACCATTAACCTGAGCGGAGGTTCGGAAAATGCCCTGCTAAGCAGCAGCCTTTCGTATAATTATCATAAGGGGGTATTGCCCAACACCGACTTTTCAAGCGTAAATGCACGGGTAGGCGCTCAATTCAAACTGAGCCCCAAATTACGTTTCAACCCAACAGTGCTATATACCAACAGTGGCGGAACCCGTTACAATGCCGATAGGTTTGGGGAAAGCCTGACCTACTGGAGCCCGCGCTGGGATGTTACCGACTACATAAAGGAAGACGGTACTATGAATACCTACCTGAACAATAACCCTATTTACGGCGCCTATACCAACCTGTTTAAAGACAACGTGGACCGCATTATTGCCAATGGCAATATTATTTATGATCCTATTAGCTGGCTCAATATCAACTATCGTTTTGGTATGGATAATACCGCCGACTTCAGGCGGACAACCAAACCCGGGCCCAAAGGCGTAGCAGGTGAAATTGTGTTTACCGATGGAGGACTCCTTGGCGTAAGCGGTGGACTTGGCTCTGTAGGCGAATATCGCATCAACAACCGGGTTTTGAACAGCAACCTGCTCATTACCGCTACCAAACGCTGGAGCGATAAGTTAAATACAATATTCAGGATTGGTAACGAAGTGCGCGACCGCAAATACAATTTCCTGTCAGCGGAGGGCGCCGAACTGGATATCCCGGAGCTGTTGAGTCTGAATAATACCAAAGTGCGTAGCAACACGCAGCGAATGGAAGAGGAAAGGAGCGTAAGCTTTTATGGCGACCTTACTGTTGACTGGGATAATATCCTTTTCTTAAATGCCTCAATCCGTAATGACAGGGTAAGCAACCTGCCTCCGGGAAATAATTCTTTTTATTATCCTTCGGTAAGCTTGTCGTATGTATTCAGCCAGCACCTCAATCTCCCTGAATGGATATCGTATGGAAAACTGAGGGCCAGCTACAGCCAGATTGGTATTTCGGCCCCTGCGCCTTACCTCACCAACACTTATTACAGCAATGCCTTTGGCCAGCCCATTGGCGGGGTGATCCCATGGAGCCGCAATGATGAGCGGGGCGATCCGAATCTGAAACCGGAATTTACCCAAAACCGCGAAATTGGCGCCGAATTACGCTTTTTCAAGGGAAGACTGGGCATTGATGCCACCTACTATGAGATCAACAGTAAAGACCTGATCGTACCCATCCTGGTTTCAACAGCCTCTGGTTTCAACAGCGTTCGTACCAATGCGGGCGAAATTCAAAACAAAGGTTGGGAATTGACGCTGACCGGTGTGCCTATTCAAAACAAGGACTTCCGTTGGGATGTTTCAGTTAACCTCACGTCTAACAAGAATAAAGTAGTTAAAGTAAGTTCTCAAAGTAATGAAATAGTTGTAGGCTCGCAATTTGGATACCTGACAGCCACAGTAACGCAAAAATATGTGGTGGGTCAGCCTGTTGGCGGCTTATACGGTACCAGTAATGCCAGGTACTATGGAAGCAAACCGGATGATGGCGTTTCATTGGCAGCCAACCTGCCCTGGGTTATCCAAAACACCGGCACACAGGCTGGCTACCCCGCAAGGGATCTGAGTCAACGTTTACTTGGCAATTCTCAACCTAAATGGATTGGAGGCTTCAACAACAGTTTCACTTATAAAAACTTTACCCTTGGGGTATTGTTTGATTTTCGTACGGATTATCAAAAATACAATCAACTCGGCAATTTCATGAGCGCTTTCGGTATTGCCAAATACACCGAAAACCGTAACGCTACTACCATGTTCGAGGGTGTGCTGGCTGATGGAACACCTAATACACAGGCTGTTTTCCTTGGCCAGGGCATAGGGCCTGACGGAAGGAACTATGGTGATGGATATTACCGCCTGCTACACCGTGGGCTGAGTGAAAATTTTGTAGAGAATGCAGAATGGGTGCGCCTGCGTACGCTCAGTATAAGCTATGCTATGCCTGCCAAGTGGTTTGCAAAAACAAAACTCATCCGCAGTATGACCTTAAGCCTGACTGGTAATAATCTTTGGCTGAATACACCTTACAGCGGTTTTGACCCTGAAACAAGCGCAACTCCTGCCAACAGCAATGCAGATGGTTTTGCAGGTTTCAGCTACCCTGCTGTACGCAGTGTATTCTTCAATCTCAATGTTAATTTCTAAGCCTCACCACGAAAATTTTCAAACAAATGAAACAGAAATTTTTTAATATAACAAGCCTCGCAATCCTGGTGCTCGTGTTTTCAGGTTGCGAAAAATACCTGGATATTAACCAGGACCCGAACCGGCCAACGGTTCCTCCCATCAATGGATTGCTGGCTTCGGTTACACAGCAAACCGCGCTCAATTTCCAACGGGTGGGCAATACCACTTCCTACTACGTCCAATACCTGGCCTCGCCCAATGCCTCATCGCCTACAGATGTGTATGACAGGGTTGACCTGAGCGGTACCTGGCGCAGCCTGTATGATAACCTGGCAGATGTGTACGACATGGAAACCATGGCTACCCAGCAAAACAGTACAGAACACCTGGGTGTCGCAAAAATCCTGCGCGCCGTTAATATGAGTCTCGTAACGATACTGTTTGGAGACGCCCCCTACACTGAGGCATTTGCCGGCGAAAACTATATACCCAAATACGATACGGAAGAATCAATCCACAACACCTGCATCACCCTGCTGGATGAGGGCATTGCTGAATTGCGCAAAACAACAAGCCCTGTGCGGCTGGGAACCACGCAGGATTTCATCCATGGCGGCAACAGGACACTTTGGATCAGGACGGCCTTTGCCTTTAAGGCAAAACTGTTGACCAGGCTCTCCAAAAAAAGTACCTATAATGCGGCCAATGTACTGAGCGCAATTGACAGCGCTTATACCGGCAACCTGCAGGATGCGGCGTTACGCACTTTTGCAGTACGCAATCCATGGGCCGCCGTTGCACGCAACAATGCGGCGCTGGTATTGGATGGCTGGATCAGCGACAACCTGGTAAAGGCCATGGACGGAACCCGTACGGGAATTTTTGATCCACGACTTCGCCGCTATACCGACACTACCCGTTATGGCGATTATCGCGGAACCCCCAACGGTAAGGGGCGCGTAGGTACAGGCACTACCAGGGATGAATGCTACCTCACCATCAACAATTATTACAGCGCCGATAATGCCCCGCTTTTTATGGCCACTTTCGAGGAAATGAAAATGATTGAAGCCGAGGCTGCGCTTCGTGCCAATAACCGGCCAAGAGCCTGGACTGCTTACCAGGCTGGCATCACGGCTCAAATGACCAAGGTGGGCATTGCAAGCGCCGACCGGGATACCTACCTGAACAATCCCGCCATCAATGTAGGAGAGGCGGGGCTTAGTTTGCCGGTCATCTTCCGTGAAAAATTCATCATCATGTTCCTGCACCCCGAAGCATGGGTGGACGCCCGCCGGTTCGATTATGCCTATCCGGATTTCACCCTGCCGCAAGGTGCGTTGCTTACGGAGCCTATCCGCAGGGTTGACTGGCCCGACAGCGAACGCAGCAGGAATTCAAACAACGTACCCGCCTTGCCGCCGCTTACCCAAAGGCTTTGGTTCGACACGCCATAATGATTTTAGAAACTTAGTTTGAGAACCCTACGCGACGCCCCGGAGAATCTTCGGGGCGTTTTTGTGTGTCAGGCATGTATTCAAGCTATAGGGTGAAAGTCCCTGGTGGTTGTAGTAGTAGCTGCCATTAGCCAAACACAAGGCTGCCCATCGTGAGAGGGAATCCCGGAAGGAACTCGGTGGCAAGTTGCCGGCGGTATGGCAAACAGCATCAAAGGGGTCTTACCGCATAGCACCCGATCCTATACTACTGCAATGCGGGTTAAATCTGCAATCTAAAATAGCACATTCCTACAACCCCCAACTTTTCAATTCCCTGAAATGCCCGTTCAGCTTTACTCTTTCTTTCAGGGTTTCCATTTCGTTGATAATAGGGATAACGGATTGCAAATGCCGTTTCAGGTATTCCTGCCGCTGGTCTTCCCGGAATAATTGTAACATCTCCAGTTCCTGTTCGAGCGTAAGCCCGGCATGGTGCGCCACATCATAACTGATGAGATCTTCATCGGGTTTGGCAAATTTCTTTTCAATTTTCAGCAGCCGGTGCAACTCATAAATAGAGGCGACAATATTCACCATTTGGCGGATTGCCGAGTCGAAATCGTTATCGGGGTAGGTTACAATAGCCCCGCTGTACAACTTGTCCGGGATGGATTTCACCAGTTCCAGCATCTTGAAAACCTCTTCGCCGCGGGTAACAATATCCATCTTGCCATCTTCATACACTGCCTTAACATCCACTACCCGAACAAGCGTGCCAAAGTCGCTCATCTTATCACCAATCACGGCGGGTATGCCAAAGGGCCGGTTTTCGGCATAACACTCGGTAATCAATTGCTTGTAGCGTGGTTCGAAAATGTGAAGGTTAACCTGCTCGCCCGGAAAAACAACGATGCCTAACGGAAAGATGGGAATGAAATTCGTCAAGATGTGATCAATGAAAAGAGAAAGCCACGAATGCACGAATATTAAATTTTCATTCGTGCTTTCGTGACTATAAATTAGAATTACTTAGCCGAGGCGTAGCGTTCAGCTACTTTATCCCAGTTTACCACGTTCCAGAAAGCGTCAATAAAATCGGGGCGCTTGTTCTGGTATTTGAGGTAGTAAGCATGTTCCCAAACATCAAGGCCGAGGATGGGAGCGCCTTTTACTTCGGCTACATCCATCAGCGGGTTATCCTGGTTGGGGGTGCTGCTGATGGCAAGGGCGCCGTCTTTTACAATCAGCCATGCCCAGCCGCTGCCAAAACGACCAATACCCGCCTTCTTAAATTCGTCTTTAAAAGCATCAAAACTGCCCCATTTGGCATCAATGGCTGCTGCCAGGGCACCTGAAGGATGGCCGCCTTCGTTCAGTGCGAGTTGTTCCCAAAAGAAAGTATGGTTCCAATGGCCGCCACCGTTGTTGCGTACCGGGCCACCGATAGCGCCTGCATTGGCCACCAATTCTTCCAGCGATTTGCCCTCATTCGGGGTACCTGCAATGGCAGCATTCAGGTTTGTTACGTAAGCGTTGTGGTGCCGTCCATGGTGAATTTCCATAGTAGCTGTGTCGAAAAAAGGCTCCAATGCATTGCTAGCATAGGGGAGCGGAGGTAATGTAAATGCCATAATTGATTTAGTTTAATCGAATGTATTTGATTAATTAGAGTAACAAATTTACGAAAGGGAAGTTCAACAATGATTATCGAAATGAGGAGAAGATGCGGAGGGGGGAATAAGAAATAACGAATAAGAAATAATTAATAACGAAGTTGGTTTGGGGAAGTGTGCAATTGAAGTGAATTACGTGAGTATTTACTTCCGCTTCCCTTTAAAAAAATCCTTCATCAATTGCGAACCTTCTTCTCCAAGCAACCCCTGTTCTACTGCCGTTTTGGGGTGAAAAGGTGATTGATTGCCGTAAAAGCGGCGGAAGCCATGCTTTTCATCGGCCCCGCCAATAACTATGCGGCCAATTTTGCTCCAGTACAGCGCACCCGCGCACATGTGGCAGGGTTCGAGGGAAACGTATAGCGTGGCATCGGGCAGGTACTTGGCGCCGAGGTAATTGAAAGCTGCGGTAATGGCAATCATTTCGGCATGCGCGGTCACATCGGTCAGGCGTTCGGTTTGGTTGTGGCCGCGGCCAATAATGCGGCCGTTTTGCACCACTACTGCCCCTACCGGAATTTCGCCTTCTTCAAAGGCAAGTCTTGCTTCCTGCAAGGCGGTTTGCATAAAATGGATATCGCTGTCGGTAAATGGCATGGTATAGCGCCCAAAGTTATTGGGGATTGGTGTTTACCATTCGTGGTAAAAAAAACGGGTGCTATATTTTTCTACCTTAGCCCCATGGATTTAGAAGCTTTTCGTAATTACTGCCTAAGCCTGCCCGCCGTTACCGAAGGTTTTCCCTTTGGGGAAACGGTGATCGTTTTTAAAGTGGGAGAAAAGATTTTCGCACTGGCCGATGCGGAGCTTTTTGCCACGGTCAACCTGAAATGCGATCCCGAACTGGCCATTGAATTACGCGAACGATATCCTGCTGTAATCCCCGGTTACCACATGAACAAAAAGCATTGGAATACGGTGGAGATGGATGGAAGCATTTCGGCTAAATTGTTGAAGGAATGGACCCTCCACAGCTATCATCTCGTTGCGGCATCGCTTCCTGCAAAACTCAGGTCAGAGTTGGGCATCCATCTGCCTCAATCTACAAAGTAGTGTTCCCGAACTTCGTTTTCTACCCTAACCCTGGTTTTACCATGCCTGATGGGTTTGCCGTTTTCGTTTACGCTGGCAAATACCATTTTATCGATTGTTAAGATTAGTTGGTGTGTAGCAACGTTCCGTACCTCGCACCTGACGTTAATGGTACCTGCGCCAAAGTCGGTTGCAACAATGCCAATTTCAATAATATCGCCAATCCGGGGTGCGCTTATGAAGTTGATTTCAGATATATATTTTGTTACCACCCTCGGTGTTTCCAATTGTACAATGGCATAAATAACGGCTTCTTCATCAATCCATTGCAGCAAGCGACCACCAAATAATGTTTGATTTGGGTTCAAATCTTCAGGCTTTACCCACTTTCGGGTATGAAATACCATTTCCATAATAACCTACATTTATGTAAACAGGCAGAAAGGTAAGCAGTTTGATTATTTTCGCTGAACAAAAATTGCCGTATGAGTACAATTTTGGCTTCGCATGCAGATGCACTCAGCCTGAACCAGGGTCAGATTGATAGGCTCGTTGGAGCTCAGAAGCAATTTTTTAATTCAGGTGTTACCCGCACTTATGCTTTCAGGAAGGCGCAGTTGCAGGTGCTTAAACAGGCAATCAAACGCCATGAAGAAAGCATCATCAGGGCCCTTCGTACAGATCTGAATAAAAATGAGTTTGAGTCCTTTGGAACCGAGATTGGGGTTGTGTATGCCGAAATTACCCATACGGCAAATCATTTACGCCAATGGATGCAAACCGGGAAGGTATCCACCCCCATAATGTTTGCCCCCGCAAGCAGCAGGGTGATGCAGGATGCGCTGGGAACCATCCTTATCATCAGCCCCTGGAACTATCCCTTTCAGTTAATGATTGCGCCATTGGTAGCGGCCATTGCAGGGGGGAATACGGTCATATTGAAACCAAGTGAATTGGCGCCTTCAACGGAGGCGGCCATTTCAGCCATGATTGAAGACACTTTTGAGCCGGAATATATTGCCATCATCAGGGGAGCAGGCCAGTTACTGGGTCCGCAACTGATAGAGCGCCATCACCTCGACCATATTCTTTATACCGGAAGCACCCGGGTAGGAAGTATCATAATGCAACAAGCCGCAAGGCAACTAAGCCCGGTTACGCTCGAATTGGGGGGCAAAAGTCCCTGCATTATAGATGAAACGGCCGATATTGGCTGGGCTGCCAAAAAAATTGCCTGGGGCAAGTTTATAAATGCCGGGCAAACCTGTGTGGCGCCTGATTATGTGTTGGTGCATGAAAAAGTAAAAGACAAATTGGTTGCTGCCTTGAAGGTTCAGCTTGAAAAAATGTACGGCACCGATCCCCGACAAAGCCCCGATTATCCGCGAATTATTAATGCCGACAGGTTCAATACACTCAGCAACTACCTCGATGAAACGGTAAGAATAATACATGGTGGAGAGCATGATCTGGATGAATTGTATGTGGCGCCAACCCTTGTGGATGTTCCTGATGCAGGTCATCCACTCTGGCATGAGGAGATTTTTGGCCCGATATTACCCATCCGCAGCTACCAAACTACGGAGCAATTGGAGGAGATTATTGACCTGAATCCTTACCCGCTGGCGTTTTATCTTTTCACAACCAACAAGCAAACAGAACAGTACCTTACTGAACGAATTCGTTTTGGCGGAGGGTGCATCAATAATACGCTGGTTCATCTTGGCAACCCCGGTTTACCCTTTGGCGGCGTGGGTTTCAGCGGGATGGGTCAGTATCACGGGTACGAGGGGTTCCGCACATTCACCAGGCCCAAAAGCATTTTGAAATCGTCCACTTTTGTGGATGTTCCGGTATGGTATCCACCGGTAAAGCAATGGTATATAAAATTCCTGCGGATGCTGATGAAATAGCATTTCGATACCATTTTGCCTTCTGATTTTTTCTTTCAACCCAATTAATAAAACCAATATGTACGCAAATATTTTTACCGACCTTACTTATGCCCAAACCATTAAGCGGCTGAAAGCACTTACCGAAAGTACCGAAAGAAAATGGGGAACTATGACACCCGCTCAAATGTTGAGGCATTGCCGGTCGCAGTTGGAATTTATCCAAAACCCGAAGGAAGATGCAAAAGTGTACAAAACCATGCTGCGTTTTTCCCCGGTGCGTTGGTTGGCGCTGTATGGATTTCCATGGCCCAAAAATTCGCAGACGGCTCCTGAAATGGACGTGACCAAAAAACTGGTTGATACTGCTGATTTTGAAACAGAACTAAAATTGCTGCTTGAAGGGTTGCGTAATCTGTATCATGCCGGTCATGTGGAAGCGGTACATCCCTTATTTGGCAAAATGGGCAAGAACCAATGGGGCCGGGTGGTTTGGAAGCACCTGGACCATCATTTAAGGCAGTTTGGGTTGTAAAACCTGCTGGCGATTACTCTTAGTCATAATTTATATTTGGCTTTAACCTGGTGTTTTGTAGTACTTAAAGTCAAATTTAATTTTCTATAATTGGCTTTAAGTAGTATTTTTGAGATACTTAGAGCCAGATATAATTTTTCATATTTGGCTCTAAGCGGTTAATTCTAAGTAGTTAAAGCCAAATATAAGTTTATGAGACAATTCATTGGCAGGGCGCCTGAAACCCGGAAATTGCTGGACATATTGCAGGCTGATGAGCCCGCTTTTGTTGCAGTGTATGGCCGCAGACGGGTTGGGAAGACCTATTTTCTAAAACAAAATCTTGCGGAATGGCTGGTATTTGAAATGTCGGGGATGTACAAAGGAACCCTTAGACAGCATCTGCAGGAATTTTCAGACCAACTGGCTAAGACAAAAAAAGTATCATTGCCATTGGCCCCGCCTAAAAGTTGGCTGGAAGCGTTTAAATTATTGATTTCCTGCCTTGAAGAAATGCCCCGCAAAAACAAGAAGGCAGTATTTTTGGATGAATTACCCTGGCTGAGTACTCCCAGGTCAGGTTTTTTAACCGGCCTTGAGTACTTCTGGAACACCTGGGCATCTATGCGTCCTGATATTGTTCTGGTGGTTTGCGGTTCGGCAGCAAGTTGGATGATACAGCAGATTATCAGAAATAAGGATGGTTTGCACAACAGGATCACCCATCAAATAAAGCTGCAGCCATTTAATCTTAATGAAACCGAGGCCTTTTTAAAAAATGGTGGAATTGATTTGGATAGATATCAAATCATCCAGTTATACATGGCCATGGGGGGAGTGCCGCATTATTTAAAGGAAGTAAAGCCGGGCAAAAGCGCTACCCAGGTGATAGATGAAGTTTGCTTTTCGCCCACAGGATTGCTGAACCAGGAATTTGGGCAGTTGTACGAAAGCCTGTTTTCAAATGCATCGGTTCATATGCAGGTAGTAAAGGCTTTGGCTAAAAGGCAAACAGGCATTACAAGGGTACAACTGCTTGAGTTAACCGGACTGCCAAATGCAGGCAGCACCACCAGGGCTTTGGAAGAGCTTGAACAAAGCGATTTTATAATCAGGTCATATCCTTTCGGTAAGGTTCAACGTGAATCATTATACAGGGTTTCCGACTTATTTTCTGTGTTTTATATGCGATTTATGGAATCAGGAAAGTCGAAGGGTGATGGTGCATGGCTGAAAACTTCTCAAACCCCCGGATATATAACCTGGACAGGCTATTGCTTTGAAAGCATTGGTTTTCTGCACCTGGGTCAAATTAAAAGGGCCCTTGGTATCTCTGGAGTGTATACGGAAAGTTCATCGTGGATGAACAAAGATCCAGGCGCGCAAATTGATCTACTTATAGACAGAGCTGATCATGTGATTAATCTTTGTGAGATGAAATTTTCCCAGTTACCCTATTCTATAACAAAATCTGAAGCCGAAAAGCTAAATCAACGCATACAGATTTTCCGTAAAACAACAAATACAACTAAAGCAACATGGCCTGTATTGATAACCCCGTATGGGTGTGATAATTGCACAAAATGGCCGGGCTTATATCCATCAGTCATTAAAATGGATGATTTATTCCAACCTTAATGGTATTAATCCCCCATTTTTGGTTTTTACCCTCGTATGAAAACACTTGCAGCAAAGATTATTGCCTTCAACAAAGCGCTGGAATTTACCGGCAGACTGCCTTCAGGTATCCGAATCATGAATCCGTTCCGGGAAAGTGATGAAGCATTGCGGGTGTCATCGCTGTTTTACCAAAAATACTATTCTGATATCCGCAAAAGGCACCTGATCCTCGGCATTAACCCCGGTCGTTTTGGGGCAGGGCTTACCGGCATCCCTTTCACCGATCCCAAACGGGTAGAGGCATCATGCGGCATTCCCTATTCTGGGCCAACCGCGCATGAACCTTCTTCGGTGTATGTGTACGAAATGATTGCCGCCTATGGAGGCCCCGAGGTTTTTTACAAAGATTTCTACATCAACTCGCTTTGCCCGCTTGGTTTTACGTCGATGAAAGATGGGGGCAAAGAGGTTAACTACAACTATTATGATAGCAGGGAGCTAACCGATGCAGTGTTCGATTTTATGGTTTGGAATGTGCAGCAGCAAATTAACATGGGTATGAACACGGATGTTTGTTTCTGCTTTGGTACAGGAAAAAACGAAGCGTTTCTTAAAAAGCTGAATGACAAGTTTAAGTTTTTCGGTAAGATTGTTGCGCTCGAGCATCCCAGGTATATTATGCAGTATAAGTCGAAGGAGAAGCAGGTTTACATAAATAAATATCTTGAAAATTTCAGGCAGGTAATTCCTGCATAAACCAGGTGGCATAGGCTTCAAGTTTACCGGCCAGGAAATAGGGTAGATTGAGCAGGCGGATCATTTTACCACCGGGCGTTTTCACTTCATCAATACTCATTTTTCCGGCGTAAAGCCTGATGGCAAAGGGATGTGGCAACAGATCCATCAACATCAGCAGCGATCTGAGTGTACCTGTTGCCCCAGCTTTTACTTCAACAGGAATTACTTTTCCATCAACAGGTAAAATGAAATCTACCTCGGCCATCGCATGTTTTTCCTCCCTTGTCCACCATTGCAGTTTGTGGTCAATATTAAACGAGGATGCCAGTATTTCCTGCCCAACCATATGCTCAACAACCCTGCCGCCATGAATGGCATTCAGGTCTTTTAAAAGAATTAGTTGCGGCTGCAACCCGCTATAGAAATTCAATAAGCCTGTATCCAGCATTTGCAGCCTTGGCGATTTGCGCATATTGGGCATCAGCGGAAATTCGGTTTGCGTAGTTGGGTAAAGGAGATTCAACAGTAATGCTTTTTCGAGGGTGCGAAGCGCTTCGCCCATTTCGCGGCTGCCGTAATTAGTTTTGCCAAAACCTTCAAACTTAATACGCTGGCCTGCCTCAAGCGGTAAACTGTCAATGGCCTTGCGCAGGGTTTGCACCATGGTGCTGTTGCGGGCGTATTTGTCCACATCATTTTTATAGCTTTCCTGCAAACTGCGGTAGATGGTGCCCAGTGCCTGCAAGTCGCCATGTAGCGCATATTCCTCCACTATTTCAGGCATGCCTCCGAGCAAGGTAAACTTGTGAAAATGGTCCAGCAAAATGCCATGGGCATAATCGGGACAAGGGAGCTTCCTGAATACTTCCAAAGCACCGGTTTCACCCATCGCCGAAAGGTATTCTTCGAAACAAACCGGCCTCAGCACCGCATATTCCACACGGCCTACCGGAATACGCAGGTTATCGTGGAGCAAGGTTTCCAATAAGCTTCCTGCTGCAATCACATGCAGCCAAGGCAGTTCTTCATAAAAATAGCGTAGCTGATTAATGGCTTCAGGCACTGCCTGTATTTCATCAATAAACAACAAAGTGTCCTCTTCGGAAATACTTTTTTTATGAAACAGGAAAATGGCTTCTGTGAGGTCGTTTATATTGGTAATTTCATTAAAAAGCCTTGCATCCTCCTTTTTCTCAAGGTTCATTTCAATAAATTGCTTGTAGCCGGCGCCAAGTTGCCGTACAACAGTTGTTTTTCCAACCTGCCTGGCTCCTCTCAAGATCAGGGGTTTTCTTTTGTCCTTCTGTTTCCAATTTTCAAGCCAAATTTCTATATTTCTTTTGTAGCCACTCATTTCATTGATTTACAGTCATTTTTTGTAATTTTAAGCCTTTTTATTGCATAAAGTAAGGGCAATTTTACTAATCTATTGTTACAAAGTAAGCCCATTTTATTCAAATTCATGTCATAAAGTAAGGGCTATTTATACCATATTTCGTCATAGAGTAAGGGCTATTCACTTTTTTTGGCTATTAATCGCGTTTCTCTCTAACCACATTAGATAAAACTTACAGCTACTAAACCTTGTTTGTGAGAGGCGACGATATTTGCTTCAGAAAATAGGTAAACATTCAACGGAACAACCTGTTATACAACTATTATGACCATTAGGCAAGCCTTCAAAAAAACTATTTACCCGATTTTGAAACTGGGTAGTAAATGGCTGAAATACAAGGGTAAGCATGTAATTAATAAAAAAAATTCCCCGCCAAAAACCCCCATTTACACCCTGCATGCCAAAACCAACCAGGGCCAATCTGTAAGTTTTCAGGATTTTAAAGGACAGTATATCCTGATTTGCAATACAGCCAGCCAATGCGGCTATACTGCACAGTACCGGGAGTTGCAGGCACTGCAGGACCGTTTCAGCGGGCGATTGCAGGTGCTGGCTTTCCCGGCCAATGATTTTGGGGAGCAGGAGCCCGAAGCCGACGACCATATTGCGGCATTTTGCGAAATCAATTTTGGAGTGAAATTTCCCGTCATGATGAAATCGGATGTGGTGGGGCGCGATAAGAATGAAATTTTTAAATGGCTATCCGAGCCCGGCAGAAACGGTTGGAACAACAAAGAGCCGGTCTGGAACTTTTGTAAATACCTCATCAATCCTTCCGGCACGCTGATCGGTTTTTTTGAAAGCGGCATCAGCCCGCTCAATGAAGAGATTGCAGGCCGTATTCACTAAACCACCGGCTTGAACTATCTTTCAGCAAAATTCGCAGCATGTTCACCAAAGCCGATGCCGAAGCCTATTTCAACGGAGAAAAACAGGAATGCTTTTTGTTTGTGGTCATTGGGATAGTGGCGATCATTACGGCATTGTTATTGTTTTTTTACTTTAAATATAGCTGGGGAAAAGGTGCGGCATGGCCCCTGCTTCTTATTGGGTTAATACAGGTTGCAGTGGGTTATGCTGTGTATGCCCGAAGTGATGCCCAACGAAAGGACATCGTGTATAAAATGGATATGAATCCTGATGCCCTGAGGTCGGAAGAACTTCCCCGCATGGAAAAAGTGATGAAGAACTTTGTAGCCTATCGCTATACTGAGATCGGTTTGTTGATAGTGGGTTTAGTGCTTGTGATGGTATTCAGAAGCAACCCCGACAAGCAGTTCTGGCTGGGACTTGGCGCGGCACTCGCATTTCAGGCAGTGCTTATGTTGTTTGCCGATGGGATTGCCGAACAAAGGGGTTCGAGGTATCTTGATGGGATGAAATCCTTTTTAGGAACCATACAGGGCAAGGGCCAGTAAGTCAAAATTTAGTGGGAAAGGGACTATTACATGCATTAAAGCAGGATATTTGGCGACAATAGTTTTTAGATATGTCGTACTGTGATTACATACAAAAGGGTGGCAGCGATGAAGCTTACCTATTGCACAAACTTTACCACGATACCCAATATGGGTTTCCCATTGAGAGTGATGATGAACTGTTTGGCAGGCTGATCCTCGAGATCAACCAGGCGGGTTTAAGCTGGACCACCATACTCAAAAAACAGGATAGTTTCCGTAAGGCCTACCATGGTTTCAGCATTAAAAAAGTGGCTGCCTACAAAGAAAAGGACCGCGAACGGCTGCTGAACGATGTGGGCATCATTCGGAACAGGCTGAAAGTAGATGCGGCGATTCATAACGCACAAATGATTTTAGCACTTCAAAAGGAGCATGGCAGTTTCAAGGCCTGGATTGAATTACACCATCCCATGGAAAAAATGGAATGGGTGAAACTGTTTAAAAAAACATTCCGGTTTACCGGCGGCGAAATTGTGAACGAGTTTTTAATGAGTACCGGCTACCTGCCCGGCGCACACCAACCCGGTTGCCCCGTAAAACCCCCATCCCCCTCTCTTGGGAAGGGGAGTAGCCCCGTCATTGGAGGAATTAAGACTCCACCACCAATTACCAATTAACCAATTCCTCCATCCCCTCTAATCACCCCCCACCCTTACCTTTGCCACTCATTTTTAAGCTAAAACATTCCAAAAACCGGATAACACAACTGTGGCATTTAAATTATTAGAACGGCGCAATAGCAATATGCAGGCTGAGGAAGGCGCGGAGATGAGTTTTATCGACCATCTTGAAGAGTTGCGCTGGCATATTGTCCGTTCGCTGCTGGCCGTTATCATTATGGCCATACTGATTTTCGTCTTTCTCGACCAGGTGATGGATATTGTGGTATTTGGCCCGCTTAATGAAGGATTTATAACCTACAAATGGCTGTGCCAATTGGGCCAATGGGCAGGCGCGGGCGATTCGCTTTGCCTGCCCCCTCCAAATGTGCAAATGCAAACCACCTCCTTTGGCGGGCAGTTTATGGGCGCTATTTCCATTGCCTTTGTAGGTGGCTTTGTGGCCGCCTTCCCCTATATTTTCTGGGAAGTCTGGCGCTTTATAAAACCCGCGCTTACCCCCAAAGAGTTGAAAAGCAGCCGGGGTGCCATTTTCTTTGTATCCTTTTTCTTCATGCTGGGTGTTTCCTTCGGGTATTTTTTACTCGCACCTTTTACTTTTAGCTTCCTCGCCAATTTTAAGATCGGGAGCATGAACGTTATAGAAACCAAACCCGTGCTGAACGATTATATTGACAACCTTGTTGATATTACGCTTGGTACAGGGCTGGCTTTTCAATTACCCGTTATAAGTTATGTGCTTACCCGCATCGGGCTGATCACACCTAACTTTCTCAAAGAATACCGCAAGTACGCGGTAGTGGCGCTGCTGGTAGTGGCCGCCGTTATTACCCCAAGCCCCGATTGGATGAGCCAGTTGATTGTGGTGCTGCCGCTACTTGCTTTGTATGAGTTCAGCATTGTGATAAGCAAGCGGGTGTACAAGCAGGACCTGGAGAAGGAAGAGGCTGAATGGGGGTAGCTGGGAATATCAAGGAAATGATAATAAGGATTGTGGTCTTGAGGTGTTTGAATCTTAGTGCTATTAAACAATTGGCAATGCATTGGGCTATCCTCATCAAAGACAGTGGCAATCATAATCATGTATGATCCGGAAGAATTCAATCCAATCGAAGGTAAAATTAGACAAGCCAAAACAGCTTTTATATGGATTTATCAATAAATAAATTAGATTCTAAGAAAAATTTATAATTTTCCCGCCTTCAATAATAATATCAGGTGTTTTCCAGGAGTAAGGAGAATTGACAATCAAAATTGTAATGAAAGCATTTTCGGAATTAAAGAAAAATTTAAAAAGCGACTTTTCTAAATTAAAGCCCATCAAAGTTTCCCTTTTGGGGGATACTGCCACCCAATTCTTAACTCAGGCCTTGAAAGGGTTAGGTTATGACAATGGAATTAATCTGGAAATATGGGAGGCTGATTTTAATCAAATAGAAAGACAGGTCTATGATCATTTTTCAGAACTTTATGAATTTGAGCCAGAAATTGTAATAATTTTTCAATCATCACATAAATTATTGACGAAATACAATAAAACTAAACCTGAACAACATGCTTTGTTCGCCATTCAGGAGTTGGAATCTATTAAAAACATTTATTTCAACTTAACTAACAAGCTCAATGCAAAAATTATTTATTACAATTATACTGAGATAGATGACGCCATTTTTGGAAATTATGCCAATAAAAACGAGTTTTCATTTTTGTTTCAATTAAGAAAGCTCAATTACGAGCTTATGATATTAGCTTCAAAGAATCAAAATTTATTCTTGTGCGACTTATCTTCTATTCAAAATTTGGTTGGGAAAAGAAATTTCTTCCAAACTTCGGTTTATGTAAATACAGAAATGGTTTTAAGCATTGAGGTTTTACCTATTGTAGCAGCAAAAACGATTGATTTAATAAATAGTTTAAATGGCAAGTTTAAAAAGTGCTTAATATTAGATTTAGATAATACCACCTGGGGTGGAATTATTGGCGATGACGGGATGGAAAATATTCAAATAGGAAGTTTAGGAATTGGAAAGGCTTTTTCTGAATTTCAATATTGGGTAAAAAAATTGAAGAACAGGGGAATAATAGTTGCTGTTTGCAGTAAGAATAACGAATCTGTTGCGAAGGAACCGTTTGAAAGACACCCAGAAATGGTATTAAAATTGACAGATATCTCCGTCTTCATAGCCAATTGGGAAAACAAAGCAGATAATATCCGTAAGATACAATCTATTTTAAATATTGGTTTCGATTCCATGGTCTTTCTGGACGATAATCCATTTGAACGAAACATTGTTAGAGAAAATATTCCTGAAATTTGTGTTCCGGAATTGCCAGAAGACCCTGCTGATTATTTAGAATACTTATATAGTCTGAACCTATTTGAAACTATATCATTTTCACATGAAGATACTGAACGAACAAAACTATATCAGATTGAAGCACAAAGGGCCATTGTTCAACAGAAATTCACCAACGAAGATGATTTTCTATGTAGTTTAAATATGCTTTCATTGGTTGAATCTTTCAATAAATTCAATACCCCCAGGGTTGCACAACTATCACAACGATCTAATCAATACAATCTTCGAACGATTCGATATACAGATTCTGAAATTGAAAAAATAGCTTCCGATAATAACTATTTTACCTTTGCATTTACTTTGGAGGATAAATTTGGGGATAATGGATTAATATGCGTTTTGATTCTGAAAATTGAAAATAGTGATACATTATTTATTGACAGCTGGTTTATGAGTTGTAGGGTTTTAAAGCGTGGTATGGAGAATTTTGTACTGAATACCCTGGTAAATTTTGCAAAAGAAAATAAATTTACAAATCTTATAGGTGAATATATACCTACCTCCAAAAATGAAATGGTCAAGGATCATTATAGAAATCTGGGTTTTGAGGAAGAGAATAATAAATGGATTTTAAGAGGTGACAATTATCCACTAAGAAAAAATTATATAACAAATAAAGTACAAAGCAATGTCCAGAAATGAAATTTTAAACCAAATCAATTCTATTTTCATCGATACACTCGACAATGAGGAACTGAAAATTGAAGAAGTAACAACTGCAAATGAAGTGGAAGAGTGGGATTCACTCTCACATATACAACTTATTGTAGCAATCGAAAAACATTTTAAAATTCGATTTACTTCAAAGGAAATTCAAAGTTGGAATAACGTTGGAGAAATGATTGATTCTATTTCACCAAAAATTGCAAATTAATCATGAAAACTAACTTAGAGTACGTAGTGGAGCAAATAAAATTAAAGAACCCACTTCATAGTAAAAGGGTTCAAAAAATGCTGAAAAAATTTGACCAGGAGTATTTTGACCGCGCGGATGATTTTTTGCTAAAATATGAAAAACTACTTAGCAATGATAGCAAGACATTTGATTATGCCATTGATTGTTATTTGCAAATGCTGGCAGATGTGAATTTTGAATCCATGCATTTCTTAGAAACTGGAGAATATACAAGTAAGTCGTTCGATGAAGTTAATAAGAGGGTATATGATAATCCGGAAGTAATGGAATATTATATGCATGGGCTACTTATGTCGCAGTTTTTATGGAAACAACACTATGATATCCTGCTTTGGTTCAACAAGGTAATCAGTAATAATGCCGGAAATATTAAGAATTATCTTGAGGTAGGGGGCGGACATGGATTATATATTTCAGAAGCAATCAAGATCATTGGAAATGACATTAATTATGATTTGGTTGATATTAGCAAAAGTTCTATCGCCATTGCTGAAAAAATGATTTCAAATGAGAATGTCAAAATGATGCTGACTGATATTTTTGAATATTTTCCGGCTAAAAAGTATGATTTCATAACTATGGGGGAAGTTTTGGAGCACGTAGAAGATCCTGTTATGTTGCTTCAAAAGTTACATACCCTATTAGGGGAAAATGGGAAATTGATAATTACCACACCTACTAATGCACCGGCTATCGATCATATCTATCTCTTTAAAAATGCTGATGATATTCGCAATGTAATTTCAGAAGCCGGATTTAATATTGAAGAAGAACTTTGCATTTATTCAGAAGATGTTTCTCCGGAAATTGCAGAGCAATTCAAAATTTCCATGATGTACGCCGGAGTTTTAGTTAAAAAATAAAGGAAATTAACTATGCTGAAGTTTCATCATGTTGGACTACTGGTTGAAAACATGGAATATTCAATTGAGCAACATGCAGCTTTATTTGGTGCAGCCAATATTTCAAAGGTGTATCAAATTAATTCTCAAAAAGTAAATGTTTGCTTCGTAAAAATTAGTGATGGAACTTTTATTGAGCTTGTAGAGCCTTCAAACGAACAATCCATAGTTTATAAACTGCTGAAAAAGAAAACCAGTTATTACCATATAGGCTATAAAGTTTCAGATATTTCATCTTGTGTCTCCTATCTTGAATCATTAAACTATAAAGCAATGGAGATTTTCAACTCCGAAGCTTTTGAAGGTGGTAAATGCATGTTCCTGTTTTCTCCGGAAGCACACTTGATTGAGTTAATTGAAGAATGATTTTTTAATTTATTTTTTGTGGGAACCATTAAATAACATGGCATTCATTTCTCTTGATTCCCCGATTTTTTTGTGGTAGTTTTTTGGTTTATACTGGTTTATTTTTAATAAAAAGTAACCCCTCAAAAAATGGTGGGTCCAGCTTCCCGGAATGGGGGGACAACATGATCAGGAATTTACTATCCCTGATTTGCAAATCTTTATAACATTCTGAAATTCAGTTTGAGAGTAGTTAAACGGTTACCTGTTTTCTAAAATTTTAATTATTGCCTTTTCAT
>CAYUGH010000031.1:0-3830 GCA_964444195.1 uncultured Chitinophagaceae bacterium | reverse complement strand
TGAGAGTAGTTAAACGGTTACCTGTTTTCTAAAATTTTAATTATTGCCTTTTCATTACAATGAAATCCGTCAAAAAAGTAGGAATTATCCATGTTATATTTACTTGGGTCATAAGAACCCGAAATTTTAATCTTATGCTTTAAAGCAAAATCTCTGAAATAATCTTCTGCTTTAAATGCAATATGGTAATAATTATTTTTTTTGAAATAGTCATAGATGATTGGGTGATATGGGAATAAAACGAATTCAATTTCAATGTTTTTACTTTCTAAGTACTCAATAAAATTCGTAAAAATAAACTTATACCTATCCGAAAGGTGGGTAAATTCATCCATCCTAAATGATTTCTTATATTCAATTCTGCTATAGGCTTTTTTGTCCACTTCATTTAGTGGGGCGTTTCTCATACTTGCTTCGTAACTTATTGAGCCATCATATCGACGGGTAAAATTTTCATTATCTAATTTATTTGTGGGGGTATACTTTTTATTAATCCCTTTAAATAAATATTGCAGCGAACTATTGAAATATGTAAAGGAAACCAATTCCTTGTATTTTTTAAATGGAATGAAGGATGACATTATTTTCATTTCAGAAGATTTAATGCCCAACCTTTCAGAAAATGCCTTATAATCATTCTCTAATGTTTTCCAGCGATCTATGCCATGATTATCGTTCAACATATAAGCTTCAAGACCTAAAATTACCTTATTGATTTTACATCCCTTTTTTTCATATAGGGAATAAAATGTCATCAGATCTTCCAGGGTACTTAAGATTACACCATTATTTCTAAAATCTTCCTCTTTCATATTAGTAGTATTAAGCAGCATAATACGACTACCTCCTAATGCTATTTCCTGTGGACAATTTTGCATTTTTTGGATAAACAGTTTTTGCAATATCCTATCATTACAATTAACCACATTTGTTACATTGTATCCTTGTGATAAATATTGAGCGATCCCACTTTCATATTTATAATTAAATATATTCGCTGGGTCAACAAAGTAGTTAACTAATATTATTAGAATTGGAATTGGAATAAGGAATAGTAATTTTTTTAAAAATAGCTTCATCATCACTCAAAATTTAAAATATATAAACTGATTTTCGGATGTTGTTCCCAATAATATAATTATAAATATTAAGCAATAATAGATACTCCATTTAATGAATGAATTTTCAATGTTGTCAATCTGTAAAACGTATTCCTTTTTTCTTTGAAGCCATTCAACAATAACCATGACTAAAATAAAGGGGATTACCAATTTACTGGAATTGGAAGGTAATTTGGGGAAAGCGAAAAGTGAGTTTGAAAAAATTTGTTTATAATAATAAAAGGCCTCCAAAATAGTTGTGGTTCTAAATGTAATGAAAGTAAACATTACAAGAGAAAATATTCCGGCCATATTAAAGAACTCACCTAATGAAGGAAATAATGTGTAATTGGTATTCCTTTTCTTTTTGTTCAATTTGCCTTTTAAAATTATAGGGATAAAATAACAACCATGTATGAATCCAAATAGGATACAATTCCAACTTGCCCCATGCCACATCCCAACTATAGTGAAATTAATAAGAATAGCTAATATGGCACCAGCTTTACCATAGTCTCTGAAATAAATGCTCAAAGGGGTGTAAACATATTCAGTTAACCACGAGGTTAAAGACATATGCCATTTATGCCAGAATTCAGGAATGCTTTGAGTAAAAAACGGAAAGTCAAAGTTTTTGGGTATTTTAAACCCAATTAAACGAGAAATGCCAATTGCCATATCGGTATATCCCGAAAAATCAGCATAAATCTGAATAGTGTAAAGAAACGCTCCAAGTATTAATGAACTTGCAGGAAAAGACTGGAAATTATCAAATAATTGATTTACAATCATTCCACAATTATCTGCAATTACAACTTTCTTGAAAAGACCCCATAATATTTGGCGTAAACCTTCTTTAGCATCAATTAATTCAAAATTCCTTTTTTTTTCCATCTGGGGGATGAAAGTTTTTGCTTTATCAATTGGACCTGATAAAATGGAAGGGAAAAAGGATAAATAAGTGGAAAATATGACGAGGTCATTTGTCGCTTTAATTTTCCCTTTATCTATATCTAATATGTAACTTATTGATCGAAATGTATAATAACTTATTCCCAATGGGAGTATTATTTTTAAAGTATGAATACTCAAATCAATTTGAAAAAATGCAAATGCATCAATGAATGAATTGATAAAAAAATTGAAATATTTAAAATACAGCAATACTCCAATTCCTTGAAATATTCCTAAAAGAACAAAAAATCTTCGCCTTTTTGTTTCTAAAGAGTTAGAAATGGCCTTGCCAAGAAAAAAATTAAAGATAGTGCTAACTATTAGAATTAGAAGAAACCGCCAATCCCACCAAGCATAAAAAACATAACAACCTGCTAAAAGAAAAAGGTTTTGAACTTTTAAATTTCTATTAAAGACTTGCCAGTATCCAAAGAAAAATAAAATGAAAAATAAGAAAAAATCAAGCGAATTAAGATTCATTTATGAATATTTTAGGGACTGTGAATGGGTGTCTGATCTTAATTTCTATGCAGACCCGGCTCAGGGTTCATATAGTATATTACCATCTACAATCTTTAACTGGTTTCAATGCTTTAATACACATTTTTTGTGCCGCAAATATATAGATTCTTTGGTTTGATCCAAATTAGGTTACATCGTTGTAGGGGGGTCATGACAACTAAATTCAGTGCGAAGCAATTCACATCAAAGCATTGGGAAATTGTCCAATTTGAAAGGTAGTAAAATCCTTACCTCCTTATGAACAACTACTCTTTTCGGCGCATTTATCATGGTATCAGCCAACATTGTGAAGGCTTCACTGCAGGTGGAACTGTCTTTGCAATTCTTTTTTTAGAGCCCAAAGCAAGGGGTTACCTTCTGAAAAAAAATCAGATAGCCGGAAATGCCCTACAACCAACACTATTTTGAAACTCAAATAGCTGCCATTTCTACAACTCTTGAATGAGATCTGCCTGATCCGGTGGTTATATTTGATATCAAAATTTCATTTATGGCTTCAAGTCTCAACACATTCATTTTAATCAATGCCAAGCCCTTAAAAGTTTGGCAAGTACTCACCGATTTCGAAAGCTATCCTTCCTGGAATCCTTTTATTAAACAACTTACAGGCGAAGTGGCGAAGGGTAAAACAATCCAGGTTACCCTGCACCCGCCGGGAGGCAGCCCGATGACCTTTAAACCCAAAGTGCTGGTCTTTGATGCGCCCCGCGAATTCCGCTGGCTTGGAAAACTTTGGCTAAAAGGACTGTTCGATGGCGAACACCGTTTTGCGCTACAGGATAATGGTGATGGCACCACCACCCTTCTTCATTCGGAACAATTTAACGGCATCCTGGTTCCAATGCTGCAAAAAATGCTGGATACCAAAACCAGGGCCGGATTTAAACAGATGAATGAGGCGCTCAAAACCAGGGTAGAAAGGAAATAGGGATACCCGCCACTTGGCCCACTAACTAAACGACCTTTCATTCTGAATTGCTAACAGTCCCTTAAAATATGCCATTCAGACGCGGTTTCATGGAATCTTAAGGTTAAAAAGCCCCCACAAAAGGATTTATTAGGGTCGGGCCTTATTAATTTGCTTTAATTCTATAGATGGAACTTCTTATAAATGCTGCAAAAAGGTCTGAATACCTCTTTACTTCAAAAGATCCTGATAGCTTTCTTCATCAGCGGGCTGGCCATTACGGGTTTGTACCTGCTTAGCCGGCAGGCATTTTTCCGCATTAACCAATCTTTTCGTACCCTATCGGC
>CAYUGH010000030.1:27541-43525 GCA_964444195.1 uncultured Chitinophagaceae bacterium | reverse complement strand
GTCTTATTGAAAAAGTGACCTTGTCCAAATTAGATGGTTCTTACATCAAGCTGCTAATAATTAATTTGGCATCATTACCAAATTCAATTGAGGTCTTCTCAAAATTTAAGTTAGTTGGTTTACCCACTTTTAATGCATCAATTGCATTTGAATATTTAAGCCCCTTACATTGAAAAAAGTCAACAGAATTTCGAAGAATCAAATTCTTTAGGTTGATTGTATCAACTAAGTAAACTTTTGACTCAACAATTTTATAAAGCAAATATTCCTGATATGAATTATGCCAACTTCCTATACTGTCTAATAAATCTTTATACTTCCATTTACTAAAGCCCATTGAGATCAACTGGGTGTCATCTACTAATCTATCACTTGTCGAATCTACACTTTTCTGGCATGCATTTAATAGAACTAAAATAATACATAATTGTAAATATTTCATAAAAAAACGGTTTGGAATTTTTACAAATCCAGGTTAAGAAAAGGCTTCAATTTATTAAAGGTGGCCAACCTTGAGGCATGAAGTTTCTCCTCAAAAATTTTCTAATCCGCAGTTAGAATCAAATTTCACACCCCTAAACGATGTTTTCCACAAATTATTCGCAGGTGTGTGTCTTCCAAGAAGACCACAACAACTACAACTATTTTGTAAACTACTACCGCAATACCTTTCAGCATGGGGGTGTAAGTTTGGAAGAGGTGATTGTGCCAGTGGTAGTGATGGAGCTGAAGTAGGGGATTTTATATTTTTCCTGCCTGTATCTTTTTTGCCACGGCCTGCACATCATCCAGTACCCTGAGCAGGTTTTCGCCCCAAAGTTTTTTAATCTGCTTTTTGGTATAGCCCCGGCGAACCAGTTCCAGGGTTACATTCAGGGTCTCCGAAGCATCGTTCCAGCCCTCAATGCCGCCGCCGCCATCAAAATCGGAACTGATGCCTACATGGTTAATGCCAATCTTTTTTACCAGGTAATCAATATGATCCACAAAATCGGCTACATTAACAGGAGGTGTGATTGGGTTTACCTCTTTTACAATGCGTTCTTTTGCTTTTTCGGTAATGGCGGCATATTTCTGTGTGTATTGTTCGCGTGCTTCTGCAGGTAATTCTGTTATCGCCCTACGGGGCAAAATCTCGAACCCTTCCTGTTTTGCCATTTCAGCAATTATTTCATTGGAAGCCGCAGCATAAGCGGCCGCCTTTTTTGTGTTTACATAGGTTTTAAAAGCAACGGTTTGTACTACCCCGTTTTTTTCTTTGATCATCATCAACACTTCGTCATCAAGGTTGCGGGGTACATCGTTTAATGCCCTTGCAGATGAGTGGGATGCAATGACAGGGGCCTTCGACAACTGTATGGCCTGGACATTGGACGATTTGGCTGGGTGCGACAGGTCAACCATGATGCCCCATTTGTTCATTTCGGCAATTACCTCGCGGCCAAGGGGACTAAGTCCGTTATTTAACCAAACACTATCCGCTTCGCCTGTGTTAGAATCGGCCAACTGACTATGTCCATTGTGCGACAGCGACATATACCGGGCACCACGATCATAAAACTCTTTTACTTTGGTAAGGTCGGTGCCAATTGGATAGCCGTTTTCCACGCCAATCATCGCCACTTTTTTACCCGAACGCAGAATACGGCGTACACCATCGGAGCTAAGTGCCAGCTCAATTTTATCAGGTGCTATTTGTTCGCACAACCTGTGTATGGCATTAAATTTCGCATCGGCGTTGGCATAGGCTTTTGCATAGCCTTCGGGGGTAAGTTCACCCTGCCCGGTGTACACAATCAGCCAGCTTACATCCAATCCGCCTTCGTCCATCTTTGGCAGGTTCACCTGGGTATTTAGCCGTTGGGTATAGTTTTTTTCGGGCGTAAAGTTCGCCACATTAAAGTCGTTGTGGGTATCAATGGTAATGGCAGCTTCGTGTATGGATTTGGCTTTTTTTAAAAGTTTTGCTTCAGTGTTGTTTGTTTGGCCATGGGCAAAAAATAAAAACGCCTGTAGGGCAACTAAAATTGGAAATTTCATAAGTATTGTAAATTGTAGGTAAAAAAGGTGAACGCCCGTCTCGACGCTATGCTGGCCAAAAATAGAGATTCCAAAGATTCAGAACAATTGGTCCAGGGTAATTTCAGCATCCACAGATTGCGAATACCATTTGTTTTGTTTAACGCCAAAGGTGGTAACAAATGTTGAAAAAATGGTTTGCTGTGATCCTGTAACCCCACGGTAACCCAGTATTTTTTGTTGAAGTTCCCTGGCATAATCTGCTGTTATTTCATAAGGGCCTTTTGCAAATTTCATTTCACAAAGATTCAGGCAATTATCTGCCCGGCGAATCAGCAGATCTATCTGCGTTCCGGCTGCCCGGTCGTACCAGGCATACTGCTCACTGTAAATTCCGCCTATTTGCAATGACTCCTTCATTTTATGAATATGTTTAAGGCATAGGCTTTCAAATGCATAGCCGCTCCAGGCTTTCCATTGCGGGCCCTCGCTTAAAATGGCCCAGGCGCCTACCTGCACGGTAGGATTTGGTTCAATAAAACGCAGGTAAAAATTTGAATATTCATCTGCAAGCCGGTAAATCGTATCCTTTGCCTTGCGGTTGGGCAGGCGGTACGAGGCAATAAAGCCGCTTTCTTCCAGTTCTTTCAGCACACCGGTAAGATAGCCGCCGCTGTTCAGCTTGGCAGCTTCTGCTATTTCGTTCCGGTTAAGCCCGGAAATTTTTTTTGCCAGCGCCCTGATGACTGCTATGTGACGAACGGCATTTTTAAACAGCGAGTGATACAGCAATTCAAACTCATTCCGCAGGATTCCGTTTTCATCAAAACAAGCAGCATCGATGCTCTGAACCGCACTTCTTCCGCGTTGCACCGAATCGAGGTAGTGCGGAATCCCGCCCATTACCATGTATATCTGCGTTATCTGGTAATGGTCGAGTGTAATATTTTTCAGGGATAAAAATTCCTTTGTTTCAGCCAGCGAAAAGGGTAGCAGGCGGATTTTCCGGGTAATCCGGTTATGAAGGCCCCCTTTGTTTTGTACAATTTTCCTGATCATCCACGAGGCTGCCGAGCCGCACACAACCGCCACTATATCGCTTCGTTTGGTGCAATAGTTGTTCCAGAAATAATCAAAAGCACTCAAAAAGCCCGAGTGCATGGTATCCAGCCACGGTAATTCATCAAAAAAAATTACTTTTTTATTAGCAGTTTGGAGCCCTCCTAAATAGGTTTCCAGCATGGTAAACGCTTCGGGCCAGTTTGCAGGTGTGGCAGGGCGTATCCCTGTGGCCATGTATTCACCAAGTTGCCGGGCAAAATTGGTGAGCTACAGCTCCAAGGATGCATTAAGGCTACCTGAAAGGTCGAAACACAATTCCTTTTCAAATATGGTACGTACCAGGTAAGTTTTACCAATCCTCCTGCGCCCGTAAATGGCAACCAATTCAGATTTCGAAGATAACAGTGTATCCTCCAGCATTTTTTGTTCTACCCTGCGTCCCGCTAATTGATTGTCCATACCCGGATTTGAGTTTAACTAATATTTCAACTAAGCCAAATGCGTCCTAATAGGTAACGATTTGGCCAATCTTAAAAAATCAATTTACGCCAAAAGTAGTAATTCTTAATAAATTTGGCGTATTTGAAAGATTTTATTCACGCCAAAAGTGGCATTAAATAAATAGATTTGGCGTATGTGATCTTTTTTACAAAACCAACTGCCCGAAAAGCCTTTCCGTTTCCTCAGCGTATTTCGGGCAAAAACCCGTATGCACTTTGGAGGTTTGCACAATCGTGCTGCGGGTAGCCGTCAGCCACCTGAAACGCTCGGGCGGAGGAAGCAGGGCAATCGGTCCGGCTCTTGGGTCGCCTTTGGCGATGCGTTCAAAAGCAGCCAGGTGTTCCTCCACTTCAGCTATTTCAAGTTGCGGGGCAAACAAGGCAAGCTTTTGTTCAGAAACCAAATACCGAACCTGCAGAAATTTGGAGGATGCGCCATACACTACCACGCCCACGTTCAGAAATTCTTCCCTTTCCACCCGTGGTACCACCCGTATTACCGCATACTCATATAATGACCGCTCTTGCATCGTTGGCTTCTTTTATAAAAATAGCAGCGTTGTCCCTGCGTTGCTTTAAGAAAAAACTATAGGCTTCCCGGAGATCAAATTCATTTTCCGATCCGTCGGAAGCCGCTATTTCCAGCCATTCACCAGGCAACAAGGCCAAAATGGCATCAATCCTTTCATCGGTAAGTTGTTGCCGGCAATATTGGTCGGCCTGCGCCAGTTGCCCGGCAAAAGGCAGCAGCACATGATTTTTTATAAGGGGAAATGTTTTGGCTGAATCGTTTTTCCAATGGTTGCCCGAATGATGAAAATACAAAGCCGCCCCATGATCGATCAGCCACAACTCTTTGTTCCAGCAAAGCATATTGGTGTTTTTGGCCGTGCGGTCCATATTCATCAGCCAGGCATCGAGCCATACTATCCGGCTGGCTGTTTCCTCGTCCACCCGGTGAACTGCAGGGTCAAAACTGATGGATCCCGACAGGTAATGCAACGCGAGGTTGAGCCCGGTGCTTGCTTTGAGCAGGTCCTGTATCTCTTCGTCGGGCTCGGTGCGGCCAAATCCTTCATCTAATTGCGCCAGCACAATTTCAGGAACCCTTAACCCCAGCACCCTCGCAGCTTCTCCGCCAATCAGTTCGGCTATCAGCGCTTTTATGCCCTGTCCCGCACCCCTGAATTTTAAGGCGTACAAAAATCCATCATCGGCTTCGGCAATAGCAGGCATGGAGCCACCTTCGCGCAAAGCGGTTACATAACGGGTTACCCAAACGGTTCGTATTTCGGGGTATATCTCCATAGCTTCAGACAACAAATTAACGGCTTAGTTGGCACTCACCCCTGATTTTCAAAAGCGCTGACTTGGGCTTTTTGGTTGGTTGGAGAAAATTTTGAACCCTTACCTAAACCGTTGAGAATGAAAACGGTCGGCCCAAACAGTCAAATCCCCCAAAACCAAATCAGCCAAATTGACGCAAATTTTTCCCCGCATAGTTTTTGAAACAGTATTCCAACTATATTGCCCGTTCTTGAAAAAGAATAGCGAACGAATATTTGTTGCCGGGTTATCCTGCATTCAAATCTCAAATTATAAATTTCAAATCTCGAATACATGAACTTCGGAAAGGAATTCGAAAAATACGCGGTAAAGCACCGCAACATCAGTGGCAATACGCTGGACAGTTACATGAAGCAAAGCGCTCCTTTAGCTGCGCAGCAAATCTCCCCCGTTTGGGGGGCTGGAGGGTACGATGTAACCGGGCTTACCCCCAACATTATTGAAGAGCGCCCCATGAACATTGCCGTGATGGACGTGTATAGCCGCCTGATGATGGACCGCATCATCTTTTTGGGTTATCCCATTATGGATGAAGTGGCCAATATTGTAACGGCGCAATTACTGTTCCTCGAAAGCACCGATCGTACCCGCGATATCCAGATGTACATCAACAGCCCCGGTGGAAGTGTGTACGCAGGGCTTGGCATGTACGACACCATGATGTTTGTAACCCCCGATATCAGCACGATTTGTACAGGTATGGCCGCAAGCATGGGTGCTGTACTGATGGCCGCCGGCGCGCACAACAAGCGTACCGCGCTCAAGCATAGCCGCATTATGATCCACCAGCCAAGCGGGGGCGCCATGGGCCAGGCCAGCGATATTGAAATTACCGTGAACGAAGTGCGGAAACTGAAAAGGGAATTATACGACATACTGGCATATCATACCGGACAAACACCTGAGCAAATCGCCATCGACAGCGACCGCGATAAGTGGATGACGGCCCCCGAAGCAAAAGAATATGGATTGGTGGATGAAGTATTGTTTATCAATCCGAGGAAGGAGAAGAAATAGTTCCTCAACCCCAGCCCTTCTCCTTTGGGAGAAGGGTGCCCCTGTTTAGCATTGTTTATTTAATTCATTTTTGATAATAATTGTTTATGAATCAATATAGTTTTAGGAAGAAGCCTTTCAGATTTGATGATGAAGAACCTGAAGTTCCCGAAAGCCCTTCGGTAGAAATACCCATGGAGAAAATGATGAGCGGGTGGCAGTTTGATAAGAAATTTATTGAGCAGCGTAAAGTGTTTTTGTGGGGCGTGGTTGATGATAAAAGCGCTAAAGACATTACCAGCCGCCTGCTGTACCTCGATGCTATTGACCCAGGTAAGGAAATTACTTTTTACGTGAACAGCCCGGGTGGTATGGTTACCAGCGGAATGGTGATTTACGATACCATGCAAATGATCACCAGCCCGGTAAGCACTGTGTGCATGGGCATGGCGGCCAGCATGGGGAGCATTTTATTGAGTGGCGGTACCAAAGGGCGCAGGTTCATATTTCCGCATGGTGAAGTGATGATCCACCAGCCAAGCGGCGGCGGCAGGGGTACCAGCGCCGACCTGGAAATTATGGCTGAACAAATTAAGAAGACCAAGGAAATGGGCGCCCGAATCCTTGCTGATAATTGCGGACAGTCGTTTGAAAAAGTAATGGCCGATTTTGACCGTGACTACTGGATGGATGCCAAAGAAAGTGTAGCGTATGGTATAGTGGATGGAGTATTAGAGAAGATGTAGAGATAGAAATTCCAAAAAATTTAAATCCCAAATTCCATTGCTAACCTTTGGAATTTGGGATTTTTTTTATGCGCTGAAATTATCAGCAGGCTATCCCTATTTTTTCTTTTCATACCATTCCAAAAATGCATCCGGGCTCAATACTGGGAGGGATGATTGAGCAATTGATTGAAAGTCCGCCAGGTTTGAAGTTATAAAATATTGGCAATCATTTTCAAGTGCCATTTGATATAGAATGGTATCTTCCAGATCAATTGTATTTGTATCACAAGCCTTTATGACCAGGGACGAAGAAGCTCCCAAAACATCCAAAAATGAACAAAATCCAGCGAAGACTTTATTCAACTGATGTTGGGTAAGCGCTTTCCTAACCACATATGCTGTATTTGTAATTACAGATTCAGAAATGCAACCCTTAAGGCCTCCATAATAACAATGGCTAAGAATGTTTTTTGCTAATGAATGCCTTTCCCGGGTTTCGAGTAAGTAATCAATTATGATGTTGGTATCAAGAAAAACCTTTGTCTCCATGTTTTTCTTCTATTGCTTTTGTGATAGCCTCCTTTAAATCTATATCGCCAATCTCAAAACCCTTTATCATACCTGCCGTTTTTTCAATAAAATCCATAGCTTTTCGCTCCTCCGTTTTTATTATTGATTGAAAATGGGATTCAGCAATCTTTGAAACTGAGGTTTGGCGCCTTTTTGCATACCATTTAATTTTCTCTGCCGTTTTTTCATCCACGGTCAGGTTCAATTTTACAGTCATAAACCAAAATTTGATTCAAATATACGTATAAGTACAAAAACGTACGCCTAACCCATTTTTCATTTAGTAATAACGCGGGATTGAATTGCCGACCAAACATTTCAAGAAATTATTTCCCAAAGTTTTGGAAGGAAGATGATAACGCCTATAACAGCACTGATGACTGCCACCCAAAGCACCGCCCCTGCAGCTACATCCTTTACAATCTTTATGTCGGGATGGATGTCGGGGTGTACCCGGTTTGCCAGGGTTTCAATAGCTGTATTCACCATTTCCAACCCAATCACCATCCCTATGCAAAGCAATACCCAAAGCCATTCCTGTGTACTGATGCCGAATATAAAACCCGCCGCAACTACCAATATGGCTACTACCGCCTGGATGCGGCCGTTGGCTTCAGTTTTAAAGAATTGAACCAAACCCTGTAAGGCAAAACCCACACGTGCAATAAAGGCTTTCATGGCCGTAAATATACCGCCGCATTGGCATCCTGTATCCATTTTTCAATAGCACGCTCAAGGTCGGGTTTGGAGGAAGCGGTAATATTCACTAACCGGTAATCGTATCCCTTTCGCAGGTTACGCCAGCGCCATATAAATTGGTTGTTTGTTCGATGGGTTCCATGCTCGTACCACCAGGCCGTGTACAATCTGGCATTATCCTTTTCAAGGGTAGCCATATACATCAGGGCGTTGCCGCGTTTTGCATTCCTCACCTTAGTAAAATTATATCCGCTCCCACGCCAGCAAATGGAAGGATTATGATCAGTACTGTAAAAACCAAGGATAGGTTTTACATAGATAAGCGATGACTCATTTTTAAACCCCGAAACGCCATGCGATAGCGATTGGTATGCATAACCCTCCACCGGTACCCAGGCACCTGTACCGGAATTTATTTTCATATCTCCATTTACCTGCAAACCAAAAAATAAACTGAGCAGCAGAACCAGCCCCAATTGGGTGAATTGGTAAAAACGAAACGCAGGCTCGCGAAGTTTAACCACCGGCATCACTGATTCAAATCTGCCCAGGTGCTTCACCATGGCTTTTACCAACACCACTGATGGCACAATGCCGTACAATATCCAGCAGCAAAGCCCCATCAATTCGTGCAGGGCTGTGCCCGGCGCAAGCTGAAAATACACAAGGCAAATAATCCTAATGAGATTAGCTGCCACATTAAAAATGGTAAAATAAACCAGCACCAGCGGAAGGTAGGGAAGTGGAAGTCTCCGGTGGTATTTTGCCTCAAACAACTGAATGCTGATCAAACCCATTAGCAGCGAACTTACGAGCATACTGAGCCCCATGCAGGCATGATCCACATCAAACTGAGTACCGTTGAAGATGATTGTATTACCAACGGCGCTGGCCTTGTCGCCCGATAATTGCAACAAGCCTGCCGCCCACGAGGATAATTGCAACCTGACCGGGAAACTGAATACCTCTGCTGCATAATTAGCCACTGGCGACATCAAAAAAATAACAGGTACAATAGATGCATGCAACCGTCCTGTAATAGCTTCCAGCGAAAAAAGCAATGCACTTACAATCGCAAAAAACAAAAGTGTTTTTACAGGAAGTGCGAGATATAAAGAAAGGAAAACAAGCGTAGCAATAAGGAACCGGAAACCGGGCTTTTCGCTTATAGGAAACCAGCAATACAAAACCACTGCCACTATACCCAGCCAGAAATTTGCCTGCTCATAAGGAAGATACCCGGTGAGGCCCACCGCCAGCAGGATCGCATACAAAGCAGGCCAGGCAAGCGGTTTGGCGGCTGCAAGGTCGGCAATAGAAAGCAAAGCATTTATTTTTTTAACCATGACAAATTTATTTTAGAGTGATACCGGTAATAAGCAAGCAACAAGAGGCAAACAATCATAAGCGCCCACTCATGCGGCTCGGGAACCGAACCACTGTTTTGAGCAGAAGCGTTATTCAAACCCTGTTTGTTTACATCAATACCAAAGCGATCATAATCTTCCTTTTTCTCCAGTACAATCATACTCGACACCGGTGTAACAATATGTGCATAGGAAGCAATATCCGCCAAGCTACTTTCCTGCTGGCTGCTGTCGGCCAACAGGCGAAGACCGCCTTGCTGCATAATATGGTTATAGGCAAACAACCGCAGCAAATGGTCGGGCGCATTATTGATCGACAGATCTTCTGTGGCTTCAATCATCATGCCCGCATTGTGGATGACTACTTTTTCGGACGATTCAATATCCGCATCAAATAGCTGCCGGTTAAGGTTATTTACCAAATTTTGCATCGTGCCCTGCGCATAATGAAATAAACGCAGTTCGCGCAAGCTGCTTATGTATAGCGAAGGCTGTTCACCAATATGATAAACATTGAAACGCTTTCCAGCACTAGCTGCTTTCACCAGCGCATCGTATCCGCTGCTTTCCCTTATATCTTCAATGGATGGAGTTCTGCCTGATGTTTTGGTAACCACCAGGCTGCTCTCAGCATCGCTTATTTCGTAAAAAGGAAACAGGGTTAGCTTTTGTTGTCTTAGCCTGTCAAACATCACCTGCTGATTCAGGTCATCAATTTCTACCCAACCTTCATCATGCACCCTTAATTTTTTGCCCTTGGCTGCCATAAGCAACTGCTTCCAATCTTCTTCAGTCCAGGCGGCATTTACATCTGCATATATTCTTGTAAATTGTTTAGCTTCCTGCACAGGCATATACGCTTCCATTCTAAAACCCTTTCCTTCATGCACAAAGGCATGAGGCGTTAGCGGTGTAGCAGGTAAGGCAAAACTCAAGTGCGGATTATAATCTCCATCATAGGTATATGTATTTTGTTGTTCTCTTTTCAGGGCAACCAAATGAACCGTTTCTCCTGATGATTGCATCAGCCGAACTTTAACTCTCTCCGTGGCCCTTTCAGCAGAAGGACCCGTAAACGTAAAGTTCTCAAACCATATTTTTCCTTCATGCTCAGGCATGGGGATGGTTACTCCAATTTTAAATATTCGTTGTTCATTTGCCACCACCGGAAATACACGCACTGAAACGCGGTTCCCTTCCTGCCAATGCACTACCGAAGGGTCGCGCCGCTCCTTTCCAACAATGGTACTGTAAGCCGTGGTCGCCTTTCCCTTTGTGGTCAATACGCTCTTTTCTTCTTTACCATCAATCCACAACGATAACGAAGTAACCACGGCTCCTTCGGGAAGTTGAAAAATATAAATAGCTTCCTGCTGATTGCCCCACCATCTATTTCTGATTGCTTTATGTGCTACTGTAATTGTTTTTTCGGCATAGGCAAGGTGCATGGCAGGCCATATTTGCACTTCGGTATTCATGTGAACCGTCTCTAACTGATCGCCACTCCACAATCTTTCTTCGGCGCCATAACGCTCGTCGTGAAGGGTTTGAAGCATCCTGATCCTGTCCTCCTGCGGAATGCTGATCTTTCCTGAAAAAAGCGATGCGATGACCACTAAGGGATCATGTTTTTTTGATTCCTCCCAACGAATACGGGGAGCTTCAAAAAAATTAAAGCCATCTTCAAAATTGGGTACGGTATACACAATATCAGAACGCAAAACCCTGGCGGCAATTGGCCCTTCTGGCATATGTTGAAGCGTTTCAACCCATGCAGGCCATCCAATCTTGTCGGGTCGGGTGGCGCTGTGAAAGCTGGCTTCCATTTTATTTTGCACGATAGCCCAGCGGATAGAGAACCCGGTTACAAACACTACACATATGGAAGCCGCTGTCCACGAAACCCATTTAAGTATGGGCAACTTCTTTATTTCCTTTAGCAGGATACGAACAGAGTACAAAAGCAATAAAGCCGGCGCAAAAGCATGCAGGCCAATACCCACCGCAATGGTGCCAAGCAAGCCAAAAGCATAAATAGGAAACAAATAAAGCGCCAGGTAAGTATAGAAAATAGCAGACAGCGTTAACAAAATTACCTGGACCATTTTAAGGTAATTGGGAACCTCCATTTCTATTGAAGATAGCAACAGGTTAATACTTGTTACCACTAACAATACCTGCACCCAACCTGCCGATTCATGAAATACATCCATATTCCTGTTAAGTGCATATGCGCTTATAAGGAATAACAACAGGGTAATGATGACAAAGGGTAAACCACCACGACCACGCTTTAATCTTCCTGAAAAAAGAACAGCAAAAAAGTAGAAGGCAAGGAGCGCGTAGTGGATTAAAAACAAACCCATGCTATCAGAATCTGCCATTGAATGCAGCAAGCCGGGTAACAGGTACAGTACGAAAGAAAGTGTGAGCATGATAACCCCCATGCGGAACAGGGGTTGCCGGTAGATTGGTGTGTTTTCCATAAAAAAGATTTTGATTGGTTAATGATTATGATTTTGTTTCAATGATGGCCGGGGTTTGTTGTTCTTCATTACTATACCATTTAATTTTCCGGCTCAGTTGCATGGCAATCGCAACCAATACAAAGAGCCCGATGCTGCCTGCCAGCAGGCTGGTGTCTTCCAGTTGAATAAGCATAAAAATGAATGCATATAAGCTGCCAAGAAATCCTCCCAGTATGAATGCGTTGTTCCATCCCGAAAAAAGATGCCTGCCATAAGTTGTAATGAGGAGAGTAGTGGCTAAGGCAGCAAGGCCATAAGCCTTATTAAAATCAATTACTTCACCAAGCGATAACAACAGCGTATAAAACACTACCAATGCAATACCTGTGAGTATGTATTGTACCGGGTGAACCCTGTGCCCCTGAAGCGCTTCAAGCAAAAAGAAAAATCCGAAAGTAAGCCCGATGAAGAGGATGGCATATTTTACGCTGCGCATGGTTTTGGCATAGTGATCTGTGGGTTGCAGCAGGCTGAAACCAAAGGAAAATTCTTCTGCCTTGAAAGATTGGTTTTTCCAAACCTGCGGAAAATCGCGGTTAAAATGAAGAACGTTCCATTTTGCATTGAACCCTTCCTTGCCGAGTGTGTATTCGGGTAAAAACTTACCATTAAAACTCGGGGATTGCCAGGAAGAACTAAGTTGAACCGTAGTGGATTTTCCCGTGGGCACAACCTGCAAACTTTCCGAACCCCTGAGTTTTACAGGAATATTGAATGAAAGCGCCTCTTCAGGAGAAACACCTGCAAGGTTTACCCCAACGCTTGCCCCTTTTGCCGCCATCAGGTTTCCAGGCAGGCCTGCACCAAATGAAAAATTGCTATCCCTGAAGCTTACCATGGGTTGTGCTTCAATGCCACGGGTATCGGTAAGGCCAAGGCATAGTTTGGCCTGTTCCCAGCGGATATTTTCATTGGCTTCAGTAGTTGCTTCCTTCAGTGCAAAATGGCCCTTCAGGTTCAGGTCGCTTTTGTACAGCGCTACATTATAAATACCCCTACGCTTAAATTGTGGTTCTACGGTGCCGGTAACATTCAGTTTTTCGGGTAAAAGGATCATTGTTTTTTCAACCACCGTTGTTTTTCCATCGCCCGCATCAAGCGTTTGGCTATATGGTACCGATATATAAGGGCCTGTGATGGTTTGAGGGTCGGCCCATTTGCTGCTTACTTCGGCAATCACTTCCTGCTGCCTGTTTTTACGTTCCTGTACCAGTTCCTGCACGAGCGTGGCCGGTATCAGCATTACCAGTATAAGGAAACCTGTAATGAAGCCTTTGAAAGTGAGGCTGGCGCCGATACTTGAGATTTTAATAAACATAGGATTGGTTTTTAGATATTTAAAAGTGCTTTGTTTTTCAAAGTATATAGATAAAAATTTTTTACCCTTGTTGAGTTCCCCTGATCATTTCTTCGAGCGCATCAAGATGGAGTTTGAATGCTTTTTCTCCCGCCTTGGATACGCTGTAAGTGGTATTGGTTTTGCGGCCAATAAAACCCTTTTGCACTTTCAGGTAACCGCTTTCTTCAAGTCCTTTCAGGTGGCTGGCAAGGTTGCCATCGGTTACCTGTAGCAACTCTTTCAGTTCGTTATAGCTAACTGATTCATTTACCACCAACACACTCATAATACCCAGCCGTATCCGGTTGTCGAATACTTTGTTGAGATTTGATATGTTGATGGGAAGTGCCACGTTTTTAGTTGACGAGTTGACTGGTTGGAAAGTTGAATAGTTAATTTAGCAATTGGGTTAATGTAAGTTGGTTAATGCGGAATTCCATCTCCATGTATTCAATTCTGTCGATTTCATTTTCACCTTTCAAATTTGCCTTTCATATTTGTACCACATATAAATGCCATACACAATGTGGAGTATGCCGAAACCAAATGCCCAGAAATAAAGTCCATAGCCTAAAAAGTACAAATTGATGATGCCAAGTAGCAGTTGAAAGTAACCAAGGTATTTGATTTCACCAAGCGTGTACCGCGAAGCATTTACCAAACCGAAACCATAAAACATCAGGCAACCGGGAGCAATAAAACCATAAGCTCCTGATGACATTAATTTAAGCAGGTAAAATGCCCCAACTAAGATCGGGATGGCCACTGCCAATGTCAAGCGTCGGGATACGTTTCCAAATAAAGGAACTCCTGTTTTACGGCTGCGCATCCAGGTAAACAAAAAAGCAAATACCAGCGCTGCCGTAAAAGTTCCGCAGGCAACCAGGAAAAGCTTGCTTCCCATGTAAGTTTCCAACGACAGGTTAATATCCGTTTCGCGGGTATTATACAGATCACGTACTTTGTACCCATCCTGTTTGCCGGTTTCAATTATTCCATAAGCGAACCAGGCGCCCACAAGCGCACAAACACCCGCCGCTACCCCGCTTAGTCCGCTCAGGCTAATGAACCGGCTGCTTCGGTCCATCATGCTCCGGATGTCCTTAAGTGTGTCTAAAGTTTGCTGCTGCTCATTCATAAAAGCACTTTGAAATACAAAGTAAATGAAGTTAAATATAGCCTCCAAATATTTTTTCAGGAGGCTTTACAAAGCGTCGTAAATATCCTTTTATCTGTTGGCAATTATTTAAACTCAATTTTATATAAACTCATCTATTACCCCTTTTAGTTTCAACTCCTGCTTTACCAATTCCCATGGAACATGCTCTTAGCTGCTCCGAGTCGTAGCAATAATAATGTCAATCAGGTCCTCCATCAAATCAGTGTTATTTCCCACCTGGTCAATATCCACAATGGCGAGTTTTCGATGGGTTGTTTCTTCCTCCACCAAAACAATTGGCTCGTGCACCCCAATATTTTCCATAAATCCTCCGCTTTTTACTTTATTGAAGATACTACATTTACCCCCGCTACCAAACCGCACACCAACTCCCTCAATTCACACATTCACCAATTAAACCATTCTCTTCCCACAATACTTTGCCCCCCAACTAAGGGAAATAGGATTCCCTTAAAAGCAAAAACGGCCATCCGACCCAGGTCAGACAAACCGCTTTTAAATGAGTTAAATACCAAAAAGCTACATCCGCAGCAAATCACCATCTATAAGGGGTACATTCTTAGGATTAGGACCCCATTTATTTTCGCCTGGTTCGCTATCTTTTACCAATAATACAATCAGCCAAATGGCGCCTGCTATTGGAATCAGCGCCACCAGCAACATCCACCCGCTTTTTCCAACATCATGCAGGCGGCGAACACCTGCTGTAAATCCGGGAATCATCACCGCAATTCCGTACAGGCAATAAATGTAACCGTAACCTAAATCCTGTTTTCCATAGCCTGAATCCAAAGAAAAGGTAGTGCCCAAAACCCTGTCAATAATCATGGCCGCAATGGCAAAAATGATATTGAACAGAACAAAGTACCAGTACTCTGGTCGGGAAGAGCGGCTTCTGAAGTCAAAAGCCTTTTTAAATGCAAGGGTAAAATATTTCATATTTAATTGTTTGGGCAATATTAACAAAGCTCAAACAAATAATTAGGATTCCTTGCTTGGAATTTCTGAAAACAAAAATTACTGATCTTAATTTATTGTGGATTTCCCAAAATAACCGATTAAAACCTTTGGCAACCTGATCCCATCTTCCGTTTGCCCATTCTCAAGCAAAGCCGCCACAATCCTCGGCAGAGCAAGACTGCTGCCGTTTAGCGTATGGCAAGTCTGTGTCTTTCCTGTTTCCGCACTCTTAAACCGGCATTTCATGCGGTTGGCCTGGAAGCTTTCGAAATTGCTGACACTGCTCACTTCGAGCCATTTTTGCTGTGCGGCGCTGTACACTTCAAAATCGTAAGTGATGGCGCTGGCAAAACCCATATCACCGCCACAAAGCCTCAGGATGCGGTAGGGAAGTTCAAGGCTTTGCACAAGCCCTTCAACATGCGCCACCATTTGATCGAGGATGGCATGGCTTTGGTCGGGGTGCACAATCTGTATCACTTCCACTTTTTCAAACTGATGCACCCGGTTCAACCCGCGAACATTGGCGCCAAAACTTCCCGCCTCACGGCGAAAGCACTGGCTGAAAGCGGTCATTTTCACCGGGAGTTCTGTTTCCTTTAGAATAACATCGCGGTACACATTGGTAACAGGTACTTCGGCCGTTGGTATCATGTAAAATTCATCGGCAGTAATATGGTACATCTGCC
>CAYUGH010000030.1:0-27441 GCA_964444195.1 uncultured Chitinophagaceae bacterium | reverse complement strand
ACTTCGGCCGTTGGTATCATGTAAAATTCATCGGCAGTAATATGGTACATCTGCCCTTCCTTATCGGGTAACTGCCCGGTTGCATAGGCGCTTTCGGCATTTACCATATAGGGCGGAATGTATTCGGTGTAGCCCGCAGCGGTGTTGTAGTCGAGAAAATAGCTTACCAATGCGCGCTGCAGTTTGGCGCCCTGCCCCTTGTACACAGGAAATCCGCTGCCGGTAATTTTTACACCAGCCTCAAAATCAATGATGTCGTATTTTTTAATAAGCTCCCAATGGGGTTGGGCGTTGGCGGGTAATTCGGGTACCACCCCACCCTGCCTGACCACTTCGTTTTCTTCGGGGGTTTTACCGGCGGGCACCGCAGCGGAAGGCAGGTTGGGTAGTTGAATAGCAATATCCTGTTGCTGCTGCTCCACCTGGCTCAATTGGTCTTTCAGGGCTTTTTCCTGCTCCTTCAATCCCGCCACTTCTGTTTTCTTTATCTCTGCCTCAGCCTTCTTCCCCTCTCTCATCAAACCGCCAATTTCCTTTGCCGCCTGGTTACTTTGATTGAGCACCGCATCCAATTGCTGCTGCAGGTTCCGGCGTTCCGTATCAAGCGCAATAATCCGGTCCACAAACCCGGGTTGGTCAAAGTTTTTGTGGATCAATCGTTCCTTTACAAAATCGGGTTTTTCGCGGATGAGCTTTATGTCGAGCATGGTCGGTCATTTGAAATTTGGAGCGCAAAGATAAAGTGATTCGCCGGGGAGCGAATTGCACAGTTTTGTAAAGCTGAAAAATCATATTTAATTATTATTGTTAATCAAACACAACAATTTTACAATAAATTGTTACTTATAGATAACAAAATTTTGTACTTTTGTATTCCAAACACAACATTCTTCTATTACAATTGTACAAATGGCCAAAGCAACCAATGAAGAAATACGCCAAATGCACAACCTGCTGCTTAGCCAGTTGGAAAGCAGGTTTACACGTCCATTGACAACACAAATTGCCTGGCACGAGCGGCTGATAGGGGTGATGGGTGAACGTGGTGTTGGAAAAACCACCATGCTTTTGCAGCGAATCCAAAGCGAATTCGGTTTGGATACCCGTGCGCTTTATGCTACACTTGATACGCTTTCATTTGGCCCCGGAGATTTATATGGCTTTGCCGAATCGGCACGGCGCGAAGGCGTTGAGGTACTCTTTCTTGACGAAGTGCACAAGTTTGAAACCTGGAGTACAGAATTGAAAAAAATCTATGATTTTCTGCCCAAACTGAAAGTGGTTTTTACAGGAAGCAGCTTACTGCATATCATACAAGGCAATGCTGACTTAAGCAGGAGAGTGGTAACATATCACCTCAACGGATTATCATTCAGAGAATATGTGCAAATAAAAACCGGTGAAGTATTTGAACCGGTAACCCTTGAGCAACTTATACATAATCATGCAGCCATTGCTTCAGCAATCATAAAAAAGATAAAGCCATTTGTACATTTTCAGCCGTATTTGCAACATGGTTACTACCCATATTTCTTACAAGGCGCAGATACCTATGGAATCAAGTTGATGGGTACTTTAATTCAAATGCTTGAGTTTGATATCCCATACCTGCGCGGGGTAGAAATACGGTATGTAAACAAACTGAAACAATTGCTGCATATACTGGCGCAATCCGTTCCATATAAGCCCAACGTGGTGCAGCTTGCTGATGCTTTAGGCATTAGCAGAAATGTTGTATTACTTTATTTACATCATTTGCAGGATGCCTGTATCCTTCGATTGCTTTATCCATCGGGTGCATTGCACAGCAAGCTGAAAAAGCCGGAAAAAGTATATTTGTGGCATCCCAACCACATGTATTTGCTAGGAAACGAAAAGCCCGATTTGGGCAGTATCCGGGAAACCTTTTTTTACAACCAGGTGGGGCATCTTCATGAGGTTTTCAGTGCAACTAAAGGCGACTTTTCTGTGGATGGAAAATTTAGTTTTGAAGTTGGTGGCAAAAACAAAACCGACCACCAGGTTCGGGGAGAGCAAAACGCTTTTGTTGCGCTTGACGATATTGAAATAGGGTATGATAACCGGATACCACTTTGGCTGTTCGGATGGTTGTATTAGCAAATAAATTACTACATGAACACCTTTTAAAGCCAAACCAGGTGGGCTTATGAAAAACCCACCTGTTTAAAAAAAGGCCGCCGCATCCGCATTGAAGCATCGCGTAGCAATTTCGCCCGCATTGACCGAAACCTGAACACCGGGGGCAACAATTTCGATGAAAAGCAGCGCCAGGTTGCAAACACCCTCATTTTGCACCCGGCGCAATATCCTTCACAAATTCGCCTTCCAATTCTAAAAAAAATAGGAAATAGCAATTTGGCAATACAGGCCCCATCCATTTAGTTAATAGTAAGAAATGCAGCAGCGAAATAATTAATTTTGTCTTTTAATTTTGTTCATTAAAAAAATTAAACCACACAAACAATGAAAAAATGTATTATTCTGGCAGTGATGGCCATCCCTTTAATTATGGCATGCCGAAAAACACCAGACCTCAATTCACTCCAAAACAACCAGGTAGTGGTAACAGACCGTGACCTTGAGGCAAACTACGGAGCCTATTTAACGTATCATATTTCTGATACGGTAAAGGTTATTGCAAGTAACCCAAATGACAGCATTTACGTTGGTCCGGGCGCAAAGCAATTGGTTGACGCCGTAAAGGCTAACATGGACAGTCGGGGTTATACGTTTAAAAACAAAGGAGAAAGCCCCGAGCTGGGATTAACCCTTGTGGTGATTAAAGATGTTGAACGCTCAACCATTTGTAGCGGATGGTGGGGTGGATGGTGGGGATACCCCTGGTGGGGTTGGGGTTATTATTACCCCTGGTGCGGCAGCTACACCTATTCCGTTGGTACTTCAATGCTTACCTTGTTCGATTTGAAAAATGCAAATGCCAACCATAATATAAGGGCTATTTGGGGAATGACGGCTTTCGGCGTTTTCAGTACCACCAACGATGCCACAAATGTTACCCTTACTACAAATGCTATCAACCAGGCTTTTGCGCAATCGCCTTACATTAAACGCTAACCATCAAAACTATTTTTACCATGAAAAAGAACACACTTATAATAGTATTCCTGGCAACTGTTTTGTCGGCCTCGGCACAATCGGATTACTGGAGAACAAAAAACATCCTATCCTTCAACTGGGAAATTGGGTTGCCCTTGAACACCAACTATCTTACTAAAGCCAGTGTAGCCGGTGCCAACATTGATTACAGGCATTTTGTCAACAATAACTTTAGCGTGGGCTTAGGTTTGCACTGGAACACTTTTGAAGATTACCTGTCGCCCCGGGTGTACGAAAAACCCGACGGATCACAGGCCGTTTATACCGACCTGGTTCCGCAGGTGTACGTAGTGCCCTTTTTATTGAAAGGCCATTATTATTTTGAGGCGGGTACAACCATAAAACCCTATGTGGGGCTGGGTATTGGAGGTCAATATGCCAAGCAACAGGTATTTTACAACATATTTGTAAGCGAAACCGATAACTGGGGTTTTGTTGCACGACCCGAAGCGGGGTTGATGTACCAGTTTAAGAATACCAATGGGGGGCTGCATTTTAATACCGGTTTCAATTTTGCCACCAATAAAAATGAGGATTTCAAGATTGATAATCTTAAGCACCTCGGCTTTTCAATTGGCGGATGGTGGAATTTATATTAACCACCCCTGCTTTATTCAAAAAATAGCCATCTCTACCGGTGGCTATTTTTTTTATATTGAAATCCATTATACCGTACCTTTCGCAACCTTTATACAACATGAAAAGATTTGAGTGGTGGAGCCAAAAGTTTCCGAGGGTTAATTTGCTGTTACTTATTCTCGTCATTTTTCCTATTTTCATTATTCCGGCCCTACCCAGGGCTTATACAGAATTTTTATACCCTCCCTTTTTTACGGGTATTTTTCTCTGCGCTGCATTTTCCATCCGCAAACAACGGAAGATCGTTGTACTCTTCGCAAGCATCCTCACCCTGGTTTTTTGGCTCAGCTACCTGGGTGATGGGAAGGAGCTGAAACTTATCATACGCATTTTACAAATCATATTTTTCTTTTTTATGGTAACGGCGCTTGTACGCGAAATTTCGGGTACGCCAACGGTTACCAAAACCGTAATGATTGATGCCATTACCGCCTACCTGCTTCTTGGATTTGCATTCAGCCTGCTGGTTACCGTGGTAAGCCAGCTAATACCCGGCGCTTACAGCGTTGTTGCATCCGGCACGGCCGACCCGAATGATTTTGATCCCATCCGCCAAAACATTTATTATGCATTTGTAACCTTTACCACCACCGGTTATGGCGACATTCTCCCGGTAGCGCCGCCGGCCAAATCACTTGCCATTCTTATAAGTATTTCAGGGCAATTATATATAGCCATCATTATTTCATTGTTGGTTGGAAAGTTTGCCTCCCTGCGCAATTAAAATATTGAACAGTAAAAACTACCTATATGAAAACCAATGCTGAACGGGAGAATGACAATTACGTGGTAATTGGACTTAACCTTCTGCTTCTTTTTCTTTTGCTGATCATAATTTACCAAACCCTTGGGGTTTTTATCGGGGTATTTACATACGCCATTATTTTTTCCGTAGCGCTCTATGGAGTATTTGAAAAGCTGGTTAACATACTTGGAAACCGCCGAAAAATTGCAGGTTTTATATATGGCCTTGTACTGGTTGCAGTGATTGCGGTTCCCTCCATTTATATGATCTCCATGCTGACGAGTTCATTCCAGAACCTTCGCGAATTTTTTAATTCAATCAAAGAACACCATGTGCCGCCCTTACCCCAAGCGCTTACCAAAATTCCGGTAATAGGAGACAAGGCTACGGAAATATGGGCCGATGTGGAAAGCGATCCGCAAAAAGTGATTGAAATGTATGGCACGCAAATCCGAACCTTTTTTCAGCACATGATATCTGCAGGCGGTGGAATAATTGGCGCAGCGCTCGAACTGATCATCGGTATCATTATTTCTGCGGTAGTATTAACCATGGATGGTAAAAAATTAATCCTCCCGGTAGAAGCTGTATTGATTCGGCTAACGGGATTTAAGCAGGGAGCATCCATGATAGACGCCAGCGGAAAAGCCATCAGGGGGGTTGCTTTTGGGGTAATGGGCACCGGTTTTATTGCTGCTGGGCTTGCATGGATTTGCTTTACCATTGCCGGTCTCAGTACGGCTGCATTGCTGGCAGCCATTACTTTTTTACTGGTGGTGGTACAAATAGGGCCTGCGCTGGTGGTGATAGCAGTGGTGGCGTACCTGGTCAATACAGGGCAAACCGGTTCGGCCATTTTTGTTGGTATTTACGGGGTGGTAGTACTGATGGGAGTTGATAATATACTGAAGCCTATTTTAATTGCCCGAAGCGGTAAAATGCCTGTGCTTGTACTTTTCCTGGGTGTGGTGGGAGGTATGGCCGCCTGGGGTTTTACCGGCATGTTTAAAGGGGCCATTGTATTATCGCTCATGTACACGCTTTATAATTCCTGGATTACAGTTAACCGGGAAGAAATAGAGGCATTCAGGGAAAAAGCCCAAGCCGAAGGTTTGACGCCAACCAATCAGGCAACATGAGATGTACACAACCGGGCAGGCGCTGCACACATATAAGTATTGAGGGTTTACAACCCGCCCGGTCAGCCGGGCAATATGATCATTGAAAAAAGTCCCGCCATGGCCAGGACGCACAAAACAAATTACGTATGAAAAAGTTATTGAACCCGTCCTGGCTTTGGCTGTTTGTATTTATCCCCGTTGCATTTATACTGGAAAAATCAGGCGCAGGCGACAGCACGGTGTTTTTTGCCTCGGCACTCGGGATTATCCCGCTTGCCAAACTGATAGGAGAAAGTACTGAAAACCTGGCGCATTATACAGGTGATGCCATCGGCGGATTATTAAATGCCACATTTGGAAATTTACCCGAACTCATCATTTGCATTATTGCCCTCAAAGCAGGACTTCACGAAATGGTGTTGGCGTCCATTGTAGGCGCCATTCTTGCCAACCTCCTTTTTGCTACCGGGGTATCTTTTTTCCTGGGTGGGTTAAAATTTCATACGCAGGTATACAATCCTGCTTCTACCAGGGTATATAGCACGCTGATGCTTATTGCGGTTTTCAGCATGATTATTCCAAGCGCATTTGGCTGGAACTTTGGTACCGATGGGGCGCATGCTGAAAATGCAGCTAAATTGAATATTTTGCTCTCCATTGGTTTGCTGCTTGCCTATATTTTCTACCTGGTATTCATGATCAAAACGCATCCCGATTATTTTAAAAGCTCTCCACAAACCCTTCCTGCCAATCAAACAAAAGACAAAAGCGAAGCTGAACATGGCGATCATCACTGGAGCCTCCCGAAATCGGTTATGGCATTGGTTGGCGCCTCTGTTGCGGCTGCTTTTATGAGCGAAATATTGGTAGGGGCTGCCGAGGGTACCGGTGAAGAACTGGGGATGACCTCAGCCTTTATAGGCGTGTTTTTTGTGGCGCTGGTAGGCGGCGCTGCAGAAAGCCTATCGGCCATTACCATGGGGGTAAAAAACAAGGTTGACATTACCATGAGCATAGCGCTTGGCAGTTCCATACAAATTGCGCTGTTTGTGGTGCCGGTATTGGTATTGGCCAGCTTTTTTATTGGTCCCGAACCTATGTTTATCAATTTTAACCGGGGCGAAACCGGGGCCGTGCTTATGGCGGTTTTACTTTCAACGGTAATTGCCGGAGATGGCAAATCCAACTGGTACAAGGGTGTGCAACTGATAACGCTCTACTTTTTAATTGCGTTGCTATTTTATTTTGCGCCTGAAATGGCTTGATTCCCACAGGAATGATAGCCCCTGTAATCACCGGTTTGGTGTTCATGTAAATCTCTTCCGCATCATGCCCCACCTAACCCGGTTGGGGGTATATCTTAGCGGTGTTTGCGTTGCGCCGATGTTACAATAGCGCCCTGGCGGTTGAATATGATAAAGCGGGTAGAGGGAGTACCCTGGTCAATGGCGGCGATGTATTTCATAAAAAATTCCAAATAAGCAAAACCCAAATTCCAAACACGAAAAATTAAAATTCAACTTACCAGAACTATTAATAATTGAAAGAAAAATTATTTCTACCAACAGTCAATTCACTTATTCACTCATTCACTTTTTCACCTCTGCCAGCTCCCCCTTATCCACTATATCCGCCACCGTCCTTCCTTCCAGGATGGCCAAAATGGCATCGCGGGCCTGTATCATGGTATCGTGTAGGCCACAGGTTTGTTGCGTGCATCCTTCGCAGGGCTCATAAAAATGGAGGCTCACACAGCTCAGCATGGCAATAGGGCCGTTCACCAGCCGGATAATATCAGCGAGGCGAATGTCTTCCGGCGGTTTGGCCAATTTGTATCCACCATGCCGGCCACGGTAGCTCATCAAAAAACCTGCCTGCTTCAATTCGTGCATAATGTTTTCCAAAAAACGGAGCGGTATCCGTTTTTTTTCGGCAATTACAGGCATCAGCACCGGGCCTTCCTGCTGATGCGCGGCAAGGTAGGCAAGCGCTTGTAAAGCATATTTACTCTTCTGGCTTAGCATTTCCAATTTTTTTCAAGGTTCCCAAATTCAATACCGCTTTGCAGAGCCGGCAATCATCATTTAATAAAAAAGTATTTCCTTTATGTGCATTTGCTTATGATATTTACCATTAGGCGCAGGGCAGCCAAAAGTTATTGAAATAAATGCCCAGTTCAAAATTGCAGTATTTTTCGAATATACTATTGTTCATTTAATCGGTGAAGTTTATATTTGCCATCCAATTAAAATAAAAAAATAACCATGAGCTTACGTCTTGGCGACATCGCCCCTAATTTCCAGGCACAAACCAGTGCTGGTCCGATAGACTTTTATGAATACCTGGGCGCCGGCTGGGGTGTTTTATTCAGCCACCCGGCTGATTTTACCCCGGTATGTACCACAGAACTTGGCAAAACCGCCAAACTGAAAGAGGAATTTGCCAAACGCAATGTAAAAGTGCTGGCGGTAAGTGTTGATCCGCTGGATAAGCATATCGGCTGGATAAATGATATCAACGAAACACAGGATACCGAAGTGAACTTCCCCATCATAGCCGATGAAGACCGCACGGTAGCAGGCCTGTACGATATGATCCATCCCAATGCAAGCGAAACCTTTACCGTTCGCAGCCTGTTTATCATCGGGCCCGACAAAAAGGTGAAACTGATGATCACTTATCCGGCCAGCACAGGGCGCAATTTTAACGAGGTATTGCGCGTAATTGACAGCCTCCAACTCACAGCCAAACACAGTGTTGCTACACCTGCCGACTGGAAGCATGGTGAAGATGTAATTGTGGTACCTGCTGTAAGCACAGAAGATGCAATCAAAAAATTCCCCAAGGGGGTTACTGTAATAAAGCCTTATCTCCGTTATACCCCCGTTCCTGATAGTGCGGAATAAAAATACACTCACCACCCCCCACTTCCATTAAAAAAATAACGCCCCAGAAATGCGGCGTTATTTTTTTGTAGCCGAAAAATGTTTCCAAAGCATGTCCTAAGTCATTCGGTACGGAAAATTGTGGTTTTAGCTTTGCCCACGCATTAACAAACCATATTTTATGGACACGTTGTTACAATACCTCGCCGGAAAACCACTTATTTTACTCTTCCTGATTGTAAGCATAGGTTTTTTGCTGAGTCACATCAAAATAAAAGGAATAGGATTTGGTGTGGCTTTTGTTCTTTTTACAGGCATTGCCTTTGGCGCCTGGGGAAAAGATATACTGGATACCCCAGAGCGCTATGAGAAGATGGAACTGGTTGCACAAATTGGCCTGATGATCTTTGTGTACACCATCGGTTTGCAGGCGGGGCCTGCATTTTTCAGGATTCTCAGGCAAAAAGGATTATATATTTCAATACTTGGCATAGCCGTAATGTCACTTGCTGCTCTTTTAGCCTGGTGCAACACATTGATCTTCAATATTGACCCTTTGCTTGCCACCGGTGTTTTTTGTGGCGCACTAACCAATACTCCTGCGCTGGCAGCAGCCACCGAGTTTTTGCACGGAGACCCCGGATCTTTTAAATTAACTATTGGCTACAGTGTGGCCTATCCGCTCGGGGTGATTATTCCAATCCTCTGGACCCAATTTGTAGCAAAGCGAAAACAAATTAACCTTGAACATGAAACCAAAAGGGCCGAAAGGCAAAGCGGCGCCGCAACTGAACCACCGGTAAGTATTAACGTAATTGCCAAAAACCCCGAAATACTTGGAAAAACACTTGAAGATGTGCTGCCGCCACAAACCATTGCAAGCCGTATAAAAAGATATAACCTGATAAGCATGGCACACCACAATATCAGGATACAGGCCGAAGACATTTTTCATATTGTAGGAACCAGGCGCAATATTGAAAAAGTAAAAATCATTTTTGGTAAAGAAAGCCTGCAGGCCGGACCTGAAACCTTTCGGAAAAATATTGATTTCAGAAGGATCATGCTGAGTAACCCCGAATTGGCGGGGCGCACCATTCGCGAACTGGAATTGTATGAAGGCTGGGATGCTGTAGTAACAAGGGTGCGCCGGGGCGACACCGATTTTGTACCCACCCCCGAAACCAGGCTTGAACGCGGCGACCGGCTGAGGGTGGTGGCACAGGCCGATAAAATGGAAGCGCTCACCAAATTGCTGGGCGACCGTTTTAAAAGCATTGCAGAAGCCGATTATTTTTCCTTTGCTGCGGGCATTTGCATGGGGCTTATACTTGGTTATTTGCCTATTCCGCTGGGTGGAGATTTTAGCGTAAAGCTCGGAATAGCCGGTGGGCCGCTGGTGGTTGGCTTAATTTTAGGCCATCTTGGCCGTACCGGAAATGTTTACTGGAGCCTGCCGCTCAATACAAACCTTACGCTCAGGCAGTATGGCATTGTTATGTTTTTTGCAGTGATAGGCATAAAAGCGGGTGGTGGATTTATGGATGCGCTTGCCACCAGCGGCTGGAAACTATTGCTGGCCGGCAGCCTGATAACCCTCGGCGTATCGGTTGCTACCATTTTTGGCTGCATGAAAATCCTGAAAATGGACTGGGTTTCTGCAACGGGAACCCTGGGTGGCGCACAAACACAACCCGCCATCCTTAGCTATATTGGCGAGCTTTCCAAAAGCGAATCGCCCAATGCGGCCTACGCAACCATTATGCCGGTGGCCATGCTGCTGAAAATATTCTTCGCGCAATTGCTGCTGTACCTGATGCTTTAGGCAGATATGGCCATTAATGGCATGTAAGTCAACAAGGCATTAACACTTGTCCACCCTACATTCCATTACATTTGCGGGTATGATGTACAGGATTTTAACCCTTTTGTTTTTGTTAGTCGGTGGTGTTGCAAATGCCCAAACGGCCGAAGACGTCATTCGTTCGTCGCGCGAGTTCAGCATGAAAGGCGATATAGATAATTGCATATTGATTTTAAAACCCGGGCTTGAAAAATACCCTGACAACACCGAAATCAGGCAGGAATTGGCCATGGCCTATTATTCGGTTGACCGTACCCCCCAGGCGCTTGAAACCATTAAGCCCCTGATTGAGTCCGGCAAGGCCGATGAAACCGCATTTGAGATAGCAGGGCTTATTTACCGGAAACAACAACAAAATAAGGAGGCTGAAAAAGTGTTTAAGGACGGTTTGAAACGGTTTCCTAAAAGCGGTTTGCTGCACAATGATATGGGCCAGTTGATGGAATCAATGGAACCGGGCAGGGGAGAGGGCATAAAATGGTGGGAGAAAGGAATTCAATTGGACCCCGCCTATGCCCAAAATTATTACCAGGCTTCAAGGTATTATGCTGCCAGCAATGTTACCCTCTGGGCGATTTTGTACGGCGAAATTTTTATAAACCTCGACAGCTACAGCAGCAGGACCATTGAAATCAAAAACATTGTTTTCCAGTTCTATAAAAAAATGTTTGCCTTCGGTTTTGGAAACCTCAATGAGAAAAATCCTTTCGAAGCGGCTGTTTCAAATACTTTTTTTAAGCAAAAAGCGCTTGCAACTTCGGGTATCAGCCCCGAAAGCCTCAGCGCTATCAGAACCCGTTTTATACTCGATTGGTATAACAGCCCTGCGGCTGAAAAATACCCATTCCGGCTTTTTGAGCGCCAGCAGCAAATGCTGCGCGAAGGCCTGTTTGATTGCTACAACCAATGGGTGTTTGGCGGTGCGGCCAATATTGCCACTTTCCAGAACTGGACAAAAAGCCATGCCGAAGAATATGCATTATTTACCAAATTTCAGCGGCAGCAACTTTTTGTAATCAATCAAAACCAGTATTACCATTAATTTTTTTCGAAGCTATTATTGAAAACCCGCTTTGCCCGCTTTAAGCAGGATGCAATGAATTTGTTAAAACAACTCGGTGTTTAAACATCAAATTGCCTTTTCTGCTTAGCTTTGCATTACAAAATCAAAAAAACAGACATTATGAAGCAAACATTATTCGCCGTTACTGCAGCCGTTCTTTTGATGGCAGCCTGCCAAAACGCTCCGCAAGCCGACCAGGCACAAACTACCCGGCAGCAGGAAACAGCCACCGCAACAGGTGATACGCTTGACATTGATATAACAGGCAGCTCCATTGGCTGGGTTGGAACCAAAACCGGTGGTCAACACAATGGTACTTTTAAACTTTCTGAAGGCATGCTTACCGTAGCCGATGGCAATATTACCAGTGGCAGCTTCAATATTGATATTGCTTCGCTACAGGTACTTGACCTTACCGGCGATGATAAAGGCAAACTGGAAGGTCACCTGAAAAGCGGGGATTTTTTCCAGGCAGATTCTTTCCCTACAGCCAAATTTGAAATTACAAGCGTAGCTCCTTTTGATGCTGCAGCCGCTACCAGCAAACTAGCCGGAGCCACCCATACCATCAGCGGAAACCTTACCCTACGCGGGCAAACAAATAACGTAAGCTTTCCTGCAATTGTAAAGGTTGAAGGAAATTCGGTAACCGCCGTAGCAGACTTCAACATTGACCGCACCAATTGGGGTCTCTCGTACAAAGGCCCGAACAACCCTGCCGATTGGTTTATTGCCAAAGAGGTGAACCTGAAGCTTGATGTAAAAGCCACCAGTGAAATTTTACTGAGCAAACAGTAATTTGTAAATTGCCTGTCAAAAGTTCCGCCTGTCAAAAAAATGACAGGCGGTTTTTTATGAAACAGTTTTACAACCAGTTTGGCAATGCCTTCTGTATTTTTGTAATGAAATTTCAGCAACATGAGGTGGATGAAAAAATGGGAAGCGGGTGTAATTCCTTTTCTTTTAATTAGTTATAACACGCTTGCCCAGTGTTCCATTTGCACCAAAACAGCACAGCAAATGGGTAAAGAAAGTGCAGAAGGCTTAAATTCCGGTATTGTGTACCTGATGTTTCTGCCCTTTGCCGTGGCCGGGTTTATTGCCTGGAAATGGTGGCAAAATGAAAAAAGCATGGATACAAGCCCGGGCAAATAACCAAACAACACACAACAACATCAAACAGCAAACATGCGCCTACAACTACCGCTTTTCATGGCACTTACCACCGGCCTCTTTGTTTTTGGCCAATTTTCCATTGGCCAGGGGCGGAAAATCATCACCGGCGCGGCAGTTGACAAAAATGATAATACGGCCATCCGAATGGCCAGCATTACCAACCTTTCCATTGGAAAAACAACCGTTAGCCGGAGCAACGGAACTTTTGAAATTGAAGCATCGGCCGGAAACATTATTGCATACTCTGCAAATGGATACTATGCCGACACCCTGTTTTTAAGGGAAGAAAATTATAAGTCCGGGAACCTTTTACTGGCGCTGAGGCAGCTTCCTTCAACACTTACGAGCGTTACGGTAATGGGTACCTACTCCCAATACCAAATGGATAGTGTTGAGCGCCGCAAAAGCTTTTTGCAGGATGTAGGCAATTCCGCGCTTCCAACAGTTAGCGGGATTAGTTCGCCCGATCTGGGATTTGGCGTAGGTGTAAACCTCGACCGCTGGAGCAAAAAGGAGAAAAGCGAACGGAAGGCCCGTTCCATTTTCGAGATGATGGAAGAGGAAGCCTATATAAACTTCCGGTGGAATGAAGAAACCGTTACTAAATACGTGCCTTTTAAAGACGATGAGCTATATGATTTTATGGAGCGAAACCGCCCTGAATATCAATGGCTTAGGAAAAACCCAGACGAAGAGTCGCTCATGTATTTTATAAACAGCAGCCTAAAAAAAGAGAAAAGGAAGAAAAAGTCCAATTAGGTTTAACCACCCAAAAAGTTACTCCACCTCCACCACCATTTCAATTTCCACTGCCATCCCGTTTGGCAGCGCGTTCATTCCAACAGCACTGCGTGCATGACGACCCTTATCTCCAAACACCGCCACCATCAGGTCGCTGAAACCATTCATCACCTTTGGTTGGTCCTTAAAATCATTAGTACAATGCACCATCCCCAGCACTTTTACGATCCGTTTTACTTTTCCCAGGTCACCAATGGCCTGTTGAAGCGTGGCAAGTAATTGGAGCCCGGTAATTTTTGCAGCCTCATAACCCTGCTCAATGGTAAGGTCGGCGCCAAGGGTACCGGTAATCAGTTGTCCGTCTGCCTTATTTGGGCCATGTCCCGAAGTGAAAACCAGGTTACCGGTACGTACAAACTTTACATAATTGGCAACGGGAACGCTTGTTGACTGGAGTTTCAGACCCATGGAATCAAGCTTCTGCTGGGGCGTCTTTTGTGCGAAAGTCACGCTTACAAAAGGTAAAGCAATGATTATTAATAGATTACGCATTTTCTTTTATTAAAAAATACTTCATAAAAGTTACACCATATAAATTTCCACTAATAAAATTATTAAAGAAAAGCCTGGGAATTGAACGGCATTGGCATATTGATTTAATAAATACACACCGGACAATTTTGAAAACCCAAACACAACACGTATATTTGGATAAAACACACGTGTTATGAGAGCAAAGCTTACACTGACCATTGAAGAATCGGTAATAAAGCGGGCAAAGCATTACGCAAAAAACACAGGCAAAAGCCTGTCGGAACTCATTGAAAACTATCTCAATAACCTCACTTCTCTAAAGGGGGAAGAAAATTTATCTCCTGGATTGAGGAAAATTGTTGGTTCAGTAAAGCTTCCGGAAGACTTTGACGAGGATAAAGAGCTACGCAACTATTTGGAAAACAAACATTTATGAAGAGACTTTTTGTAGATACCAATATTATTGTGGATCTGATAGCAGATCGTAAACCCTTTAGCAATTCTGCCATTGAAATTTTTAGCAAAGCGGAAGATAAAATAATCAGTCTCTATACTTCTTCCCATTCGCTTGCAACCACGCACTATTTGCTTAAAAAGTATATTGATGAAAAATCACTAAGAGAAATCCTGTACAACCTTCTCAATTATCTCTCTATTGTTGCAGTTAATGAAGATGTAATTAAAAAGGGTTTGCGCTCCAGTCACAAAGACTTTGCAGATGCTATTCAAATAATATGTGCCAATAGCATTGAGCAATTGGACTGCATTGTTACCAGGAATATAAAAGACTTTAAGGAGAGCGAAATTCCCGTTTTCTCCCCTGATGAGGTTTGCACAAAAATTTAAACAACGGTTTCCTCCTTGTTAACGACCCATAAAAACCATTAAAATCTGTACATCACTTGGATTCACCCCGCTGATGCGGCTTGCCTGCCCCAAGGTATGCGGGCGAATCTTCAGGAACTTTTGCCGCGCTTCATTGCTCAGCGCATGCACTTTTCCATAATCAAATGTGGCGGGGATCACAAGGTCTTCAAGCTGCGCCATTTTCTGCACCAATTCCTTTTCCTTTTCTATATAAGTATCATACTTTACCTGGATCTCCGCCTGCTCAAGTGATTCATAATCAAATTCTTGCAAGGTATTTGCCAGCATGGGCACCGCCCCGGATATTTGCCGAAGGCTTACATTCGGGCGCAGCAGCAACTTGGCCGCTTTATACTTTTCGGTAATGGTAGCCGAGCCAATTTCAGTAAATAGCGGGTTAATATCGGCAGGGTCAATACTCATTCCAAAAAGTACTTTCTTCACTCTTTCCACCTGCTGCTGCTTTGCTATTACTTTTTCCATGCGTTCCTGGCTGGCAAGCCCCATGCGGAAACTCATTTCGGTCAGCCGCAGGTCGGCATTGTCCTGGCGGAGCAGGGTGCGGAATTCAGCCCGGCTGGTAAACATTCGGTAAGGCTCATCGGTTCCTTTGTTTATCAGGTCATCGATCAGCACCCCAATATAGGCATCACTGCGACCAAGCACAAAGGGATCAAGCTCCATGGCGCTTTGGTGCGCATTTATACCCGCCATCAAACCCTGGCAGGCGGCTTCTTCATAACCTGTGGTCCCATTGATCTGCCCGGCAAAAAATAAACCCTTTACCAGCTTGGTTTCAAGCGTATAACTAAGCTGCGTAGGCGGAAAATAATCGTACTCAATGGCATAACCGGGGCGGAACATTTTACAGTTCTCAAAACCCGGAACCATACGCAGGGCTTTCATCTGCACATCTTCGGGCAGGCTGCTGCTAAATCCGTTCACATAAATCTCCACCGTATTCCATCCTTCGGGTTCCACGAACAACTGGTGGCGCTCCCTTTCGGCAAAACGGCTGATCTTGTCTTCGATGCTTGGGCAATACCTTGGCCCGGTGCCCTGTATCCGGCCCTGGTACATCGGGCTTTTATCGAAACCGGTTTTCAATATATCATGCACGGCTTGGTTGGTATAGGTAATCCAGCAGCAGCGCTGCTGTTCCGGTTTTATCTTAGGTATATCGAGGTAGCTAAACCCGGCGATCTCTTCGTCGCCATCCTGCACCTCCATTTTGGTATAATCAAGGCTGCGCCCATCAATCCTGGGCGGGGTGCCGGTTTTAAGCCGGTCGCTTTCAAACCCGAGTTCAACCAACTGTTCGGTGATACCGGTGGCCGCTTTCTCCCCTATCCGGCCTCCGCCCAATTGCTTTTCACCAATATGGATCACACCATTCAGAAAGGTTCCCGAAGTGACCACCACCGACTTTGACCTGATTTCATGGCCCAAACCCGTAACAACTCCACTGCAACGACCCTCTTTTACCAGCAAACCCCGAACCATATCCTGGTAAAAGTCAACATTTGGTGTGTTTTCAAGCATTTCGCGCCAGGTTGAAGCAAAAAGCATCCGGTCGTTCTGTGCGCGGGGGCTCCACATGGCCGGGCCCTTGCTACGGTTGAGCATGCGAAACTGGATCATGCTTTTGTCGGTAACAATACCCGAGTACCCGCCAAGCGCATCTACTTCACGCACAATTTGCCCTTTTGCAATTCCACCCATGGCCGGGTTGCAGCTCATTTGGGCAATGGTTTGCATATTCATGGTAATAAGCAGCACCTTGCTACCCAGGTTAGCCGCCGAGGCTGCAGCCTCACATCCGGCATGACCGGCGCCCACCACAATTACATCGTAATCTGAAAACATTAGGCAAAATTAAGGTAGTGTGCCTGGAGAGGGGAAAAATGTGGTGTTCCACGTGGAACGAAATATATTCGATCCTCTTAGGAGAAAAGCTGCAATAATAAGAGGAGGCCAAATGTTTCACGTGGAACAAATCGCCGACTATTGGGCAAAAAGCGCCAACCATTCATCTTCCTTTGTGCGCATAATAACCTTATCGGCCTTAGTTTTATCCTTATACCCACACAAATGAAGCGCGCCGTGAAAAATAACCCTCAATATTTCAGATTCAAACCCCGTTCCCAGCTTCTCTCCATTCTCCTTCACCCTGTCAATAGAAATATAAATCTCCCCCGAGATATGCTTGTCGGTTGAATCGGACAGATCAAATGTGATGATGTCAGTGTAATCGTCATGATTGAGATAAGATACATTCATATCATGCAGGTAATCATCGCTGCAAAAAACATATTGAAGCTGGCAGGCCCTACCCGACTCCTTTTGTACAAGGTCAACTACAAATTGTTGTATTGCTCTCTTGCCATTCAAAGCAAGCGCCCTATCGGCATAACCAAATCGAACAGAAGACTTTACCATAAACGAAACAATAACAAGTTGCAAAACAAATACTTTTGCAGTATAAAGAAACTCATGCGAAAAAGATTGACAGATTTGAACCCGGGAGAAAAGGCAATTATTGAAGAGTTAGGCGATTCGGAATTATCCATTAAGCTGATGGAAATGGGTTGCATTCCCGGAGAACCCGTAACCATTGATAAGATAGCCCCGCTTGGCGACCCTATTTCAATATTCATATCGGGGTACCTCCTCTCTTTAAGGCTGAACGAGGCGGAACATATTATGGTTGAAACCGCATAAGCACAATATTCATGCATATAGGACTTTACTTCGGATCCTTTAACCCCATCCATATCGGCCACCTGATTATTGCAAGCTATGCAAAGCATACCACCGATATTCAACAGGTATGGCTGGTAGTGTCGCCGCAAAACCCGCTGAAACCATCCAAATCGCTGCTTAACGAATACGACCGGCTTCACCTGATACATCTGGCTATTGATGAAGACCCAAATCTTAAAGTGACAGATGTAGAATTTAAATTAACCAAACCCTCCTACACGGTACATACCCTTGCTCATTTAACTGAAAAGTACCCTCAGCATACCTTCAGTATCATTATGGGTAGCGACAGCTTTATGAACCTTACCCAATGGAAAAACTATGAATACCTGGTAAAGCACCACAAGATCTTCATCTTTGAAAGACCGGGCTTTCCCATTGAAAACACACTGCAAGCCAATATTGAAAAGATAGAGGCACCACTGCTCGAAATATCAAGCACTAAAATCAGGGAAATGGTTCGTACGTCAACCCCTATCCGTTATTTGGTGCCGGATGCGGTTGCAAAAGAGATAGAAGTAAGTCGCTATTATAGGTAGGTTTGTTAACGAGTTGATAGGTTGACGAGTTAACCTGTTAACTGGTTGACAAGCTAATACACATATTAAACCAGCGCTCCAACACCAAGGCAAAGCATTACAATAAAGGGTGAAGGAATACGCGTAAACGTAAGCACCAGGAAGGTTCCTACCATTACCACAATATTCATAATGCCCGGAAGATTGTTGCCGCCCATGCTTATATCATTCAACAGGTAGAAGGTTGAGGCCGTCATAATCCCCACCACCACGGCATTAATGCCTTCAAGCGACCGGTACACCACCACATACCTTTTAAGGTTGTTCCATATAGGGTAAAAGAAAAGTACAATCAGCGCAGATGGCAGAAATATAAAAAGCAACCCTACGGTACATCCAACAACCTGCCAAACCGCGCCCCATTTATGCATGGCCATGCCTCCATGAAAAGCGGCCACGCTAAATACCGGGCCGGGAATAGCGCGCACCATCCCGCTACCCGTAAGGAATTCTTCACTGGTCATATATTTATTATCTCCCTGCGGGCGAACAACAAACTGCTCATACATCAGTGGCACCAGCACATCGCCACCACCAAAAACAAGGCTGCCAAAACGGTAAAAGTTTTCAGAAATATTCAATACCCTGTATTGGGGCTGCTGAAACCCATCCTTCACCTGCCTGATACGGGCCCATTCGCTAAAAAAACCCAGCAAAATAAAAATGGCAAAAAAGAGAACCAGGTTTTGATAACTAACCTTCCTGCGAACATGGTTCATTTCAGGAATACGCTTTTTAGAGAAATTGGTAACCACCCCGCCCAATACCAGCAGCAATGGAAATACCCAGGGAGACCTGAAAAAAGTAAATGTTAGAATAGCTGAAATAACCGCTATAATAACCGTGATCGGATTCTTTATGCAAACCCTTCCCGTTCGGTATGCGCCAAAACCAAGAAAACCAACTGCCATGGGCAACACATAATGAAACAGGTCAACCTTCAGTACTTTGCTGTCAATATAATGCAGCAGGAAACTTAGCAAACTCATCATGATCCCTGCAGGTAAAATCCAGATCAATAAAGTAACAATGGCCAATGGAACCCCGCCCCTTTTATAACCAATAAGCGTTAATGTTTGCGAACTGCTGGCGCCGGGAAGCAGTTGCGTAAATGCAACAAGCTCAAGCAATTCGGTCTCGGTAATATCCTTCCGGTTTTGAACAAACCGTTTTACCATCATGCCATAATGCCCCTGCGGGCCACCAAATGCAGTAAGGCTGTGCAAGGCTACTGCTTTCAAAAAAGGAATATGACGAACGGTTAGCGACATGGGGGATAAAGATAAAATTCTGCAAACAAAATAAATGATTCATTCCCAGGAACATAGAACCAATTACAAACAACACTGACCGGATATACCAATCACAGCTTACTTTTATAAAAGCAATCTAAATTACCATGCCGGAGGAAAAACGAAAAACGACATCATTTGGTACCGAAACCATGAATACCCTGCTGATGCCCTTTTTCAAGCAGCGTACCCATGCGGTGGTGCATCCCTTCAAACAAATAGAAAAAAAGGAAGATGGAGAAAACCTACTTCATATACATATTTTTAATTATACATCAGAGGGCGTTGAGGAAAAGGAGTTAACCAACGTAGAACAATGCTTTCGTTACCGCGAAGAAAACACCATTACCTGGATGAACCTTGAAGGCATGCACAAAGAAGATGTAGATAAATTGGGCGAACACTATGGAATACACTACCTGATTAAAGAAGACATTATCAGCTACGGACAAAGGCCAAAGTTTGACGAAGTGAATGACATCCTGTATGTTTTGCTGAACATGCTGTTTTACAACAAACAAGACCATAATATAGAGCATGAACAAATAAGCATAGTCCTGGGTAAAAACTTTGTTATCTCGTTCCAGGAAGATGCAAGAAGAGATGTTTTTAATCCCATCAGGCAGAAATTAAAATTTGCCAATACAAAAATCAGGCAAATGCCCGCCGATTACCTGTTCTATTCAATGATAGACATAATTGTTGACAGCTATTTTGAAGTTATTGAAAAGGTAGGCGAACGAATAGAGTTGGCAGAAGAAGATCTCGTGAATAATTCAGGCAAAAAAGCATTCTCGCAAATTAACCTGATTAGAAAAGACCTGATCCTGTTAAAAAGAAATACCACCCCGGTAAGAGACCTCGTTGCAGGAATACTTCGGTCAGACAACCGGCTGCTGAACGAAAACACAACCAAATACTACAAAGATGTACACGATCATATCATGCAGGCAAACGACCTCGTGGATAATTATCGTGAATTAGCCAATACCCTCCAGGAAATGTATTTCAACAGTATAAACCTGAGGATGAATGAGGTAATGAAAACATTAGCCATCCTTACCACCGTAATGGCCCCGGCAACAGTGATCGGGGGAATATTTGGAATGAACTTTGACGTAATCCCTTACGCACACAACCATTGGGGGTTTTACGGAACCATCACCGTAATGATTGTAATACCGGTTATTATGATCTGGTGGTTTAAGAAAAGAGGCTGGTTCAGGTATAATGATTCGGAAGAAAGTCGATAACCGTCATTCCGACGATAGGAGGAATCCCGGCTTCCTTCTCAAAAGCGAGATTCCTCCTATCGTCGGAATGACAGCCACTATTTGGAATGACGGCCACTATTTGGAATAACAACGACTACACCGGCTTTTGCTTATAAATAGGAACCGTACTGCAAGGCTCGCCATACATGATGCTTTTAACTACGGGGCGAAGCTTAATAGTTGCAGCAAGATAAGCGGCTTCACCAACCGGCTTATCGCCGCAACCCTTTATTACAACCCTTTTCCCGGCATATTCATCCGCATCAATTTCTGCGATCTTACCCAATAACCATTGTTGCCTCGCAGCTTCCGGGTTACCAAAAACCGCGCCCTTTGCAACCGGCTGCAAATAACTTCCTACCAGCATATAAGCCCAAACCGGGATAATGGCGTCCGCACTGCAAAACACCGCTACCAACTTGCCCTTATACACCGTCCAATCATGATTTTTAAGCGCTTCCCTAAAATCCTTTTCCTTCAGAATAAGCTCCATGAACAAAAAGGGCTTCAGATCAAAATCCACCCAATTGTCATTACCACCCACTTCTTCCAGGTCAAGCGTAAGGATACCGCTTTCAGCAACTCTATTTATAAAAACTTCGGCCATAACCACAAAATTAAACGAATAAAACCCGCACCGAGTTCTAATCCGCTAAAAGTGCCTAATCTCGAAAACCATGCCAAATAAAAAACCCGGACCACACAAATGACCCGGGCTTCTTAAAAATCAATAACAAATTATAAGAACTTACTTCTTTTGTCCTTAATCGAACCCCTGTCGCGAAGCGCCTGCATGCTGCTTGAAACACCCACATTACGGGCTGCATTCAACAAGGTATTTTTAACATCATCAGAAGAAGCAACATTTTGGGTAGCTATTACAGCGCCTGTTTCAATAACAAAAACCCCGCTGTTACCACTCACCGGCTCGCTCACTTTATTCAGCGTAGTTTTAGAAAAAGCATAGCCTGCAACTTTAGGTTCAAAGCCAACCCCATTGATCATCGGGCTGGCAAACATTACACTATCCGCCTGCCTTACAACCGACTTTTTAGCATCAGCTAAGGCATCAAGTGTAGTAATTTTCCCTAAACCTTCCATGATCTTTTTAGCCTTCTCCTGGTTGCGGATAATATATTCAACCTGCGGACGCGCTTTAGCAGGGCCCATCAAACCGCTTTTTTCAGCGCCCGAAACGGCCACTACCACATACTGCCCGTTCATTTCAACAGGCTCCAGCACCTCGCCCACTTTTGCTTCAAATATTTCCTTCACCAGCGACCTGTTTACACCAAGACCGGTAATATTATATTCATTCTCCCTTATATCGGGCGCAACTAATTTATTCAAACCCTGCCTGGCAACATTCTCATCAAAAGCTTTCAAATTGCGGCTATTACCTGCAAACACATTGGCCGCATTCATAGCATCATTTACCGTTTCAATGCTCGATTCAATAGGCTTGCTCAGGTAAGCTATCTTATAGGCAGGCACAAAATTCTTCTGATCAGTAACTTCAATCAGGTGATAACCAAACTGGGTTTTAACCACACCCATTGAACCTTTTGATTTACCAAAGCAGAAATCGTTAAATTCCTTAACCATGGTTCCGCTGGCAAAATAACCCAGGTCCCCACCCTTTTCAGCGCTACCATTATCATCGCTCAATGCCGTAGCCAGCGAAGCAAAACTTCCACCGCCCTTAATTACAGCTTCAATACTATCGATCCTTTTTTTGGCAACACTGTCAGGTAAAGTAGGCTGCCTGGTTTGCATATCAAAAGTGCTTACCAATATATGGCGTGCCTTCACACTATCAGGCCGGGTTTTTACATCCAACACACGGCTCAGCGTATAACTGTTCCCATCAATATAAGGTCCATACACTTTTCCTATGCCGGCGCCAATAATGCTGTCCTTTTGCGCAATCTGTATCCTTTCCTTGCTATAATAATCATCGGCAAAAGGAATCATGCTGCCGTTACGAGCCACAAAATCACCCGCATTATCTGTAGTAGAAAAACCATCCTTTAAACCTAATACGGCAGAAAGCGCTGCGGCTGAATCCTGCGCCGAAGGATTAAATGAAAAGCTTACATAAGCAATGCTCCTCAAAGCTTCCTCTTGCTTAAACTCTTTAGGATGCTTTGAAATATAGCTGCTGATTATAGCATCGCTAATAATAATGGCGCTATCGGCAACATCGGTATATGGAACCTGCACAAAACGAAAATTGGCAGAAGCCGAATTTTCAGCCATGGCTTTTTCAACCAAAAACTTAGGTACAAAAGCGCTATTGCGCTGAATCGCATAATACTTATTACGTAAGGTTTGATCAATCAACGGATCGAGGTAAAACTGTTCGAGCATCTCCGAATTACCGCCTTTACGGTTCTTTTTCATTTCGTTGATTGCCTGCTTAGCCCCCAACACATCAAATTGACCGGTATTAGGATCGGTAAACTGCTGTGCCAGCCATTCGGGCGGATTAGCGCCAAAAAGAAGATCGTTGAACTCCTTATCGCTCACAACCAAACCCAGCTTGGCATATTCATTTTCAAGCAAGGTGCGCTCAACCAACTGGCGCCAAACCTCTGAATTGATTTGCTGACGAAGCTCTTCATCTACATTGCGGCCATTCATCTGCTGCATGTTTTCAATAGCTTTCGTCTTGGTAATGAACTCGTTATAGCTTATCCGGCGGCCATTAATTTCGCCAATAGAATCCTGCGGATCAACACCCCCGCCACTATTGCTTTTAGAAGAGTCCATTAAAATGAACCCGATTAAGCTCAGCGCGATAAACCCAATGCCTACCGCCGCATATTTCTCCCTTATTTGCTGAATAATTGACATAATGAAAAAACCCGAAATTTTTAGGGTTGGCAAAAGTAGGGAAAATGCTATTATGAATAAGTTGGGGAAAAAAGAGTCCCGTTGAAAAGTTGATTAGTTGAAAGGTTGACTGGTAAAGACAACTTTGCTGCTACCCCAATTTTTAAAATACAAAGCAAAAAAGATAACCGGCAAAAACCACGGGCAGAAAATGAAAGCCAATTTTTATTAGAAAACCCTTTGCTGTTCAATGGTTTAAAGAGCAACTTTCATGAAACCTCATTGTGAAACCGGTATTCTTTTACCCTGTGGAAACACCCCTGCTTACGTGCATAAACCATATATTACCCAAATATTAAAGGGTATAATTGAGGCAAAAGAATATTTGGTTAACCGTTAAAAGAATAAACCGACCTCCTTTATCAACAAAACCCATTTTAATTAACAATTCATACAAAAAATAAGGAACGAAGACTTATCCTGTGAATTGATTAACCCACATTGTGCATGAAACCCCGTGAAACCAGTGGTACCTAAGTTAAACCTGGTGGAATAAATGGTGAACAACCCTGTGTGAAACGTGGACAACGCACTTACCTTTGTTTCATCAAAAGGTTATCCCCCAATTAACAGGGGTAATAGTAGTAGGGTTTATATAAATAACTTAATTATAAATACAGTTATGGCAGTTATTGACATGGCCAAAGCGCGGGCAAACGTAAACCAAAAAGGCTTCCTCGATATTGAAATAGATGCTACCCTTGATGTGTTTGCCGAACTGGAAAGGCTGAAAAAAGAAAAGAACGCGATCATACTGGCGCATTATTACCAGGAGCCCGATATACAGGACGTGGCAGATTATATTGGCGATAGCCTGGGGCTTGCCCAAAAAGCCAAAACCACCGATGCCGATATCATCGTATTTGCCGGTGTGCATTTTATGGCCGAAACCGCAAAAATCCTGAATCCCACCAAAAAAGTGCTGCTCCCCGATCTGAAGGCAGGTTGCAGCCTGAGCGACAGCGCCCCCCCGGAGCTGTTTAAGCGCTGGAAGGAATCTAAGTATCCCGATCATACCGTGGTAACCTATATCAACTGCAGCGCAGGCATGAAGGCCCTGAGTGACATTATTTGTACCAGCAGCAACGCCAAAGCTATTGTAAACAGCCTGCCGCCCGATGAAAAGATCATTTTTGCCCCCGATAAAAACCTCGGTGCCTGGATAAATAAGGAAACTGGCCGCAACATGGTGCTTTGGAACGGCGCCTGCATGGTGCACGAAATTTTCAGCCTCGAAAAAATTACCAAACTTAAAACCCGCCACCCCGAAGCTAAATTTATTGCCCACCCCGAATGTGAAGATGCTGTGCTGCAGGTAGCCGACTATATTGGAAGCACCACCCAATTGCTAAAGTACAGCCAGTCCAACCCGGCGGAAAGCTTTATAGTAGCTACCGAAACCGGCATTTTACACGAAATGCAAAAGTTAAGTCCGCATAAAGTTTTCATCCCCGCACCGCCCACCAACAACTGCGCCTGCAACGAGTGCCCGCACATGAAACTGAATACGCTGGAAAAACTCTGGCTTTGCCTGGAATACGAAACGCCCGAACTTACCATGGACGAGGATTTGAGGCTTGCGGCGCTGAAACCCATCGAACGGATGATGGAGATCAGTTTAAAGGCGGGGTTGTTAGGGTAGGATTGTTTAGAATGGTTTAGACTTGTTCAGGTGTAGTTTAGAGTTGTTTAGGATGGTTTATGGGTTTGAGGCGGGTACAATTTTGGGACCTTGCCTATCGGCAGACAGGTTTGGGATTTGTTCGTTTGGGATTTGATGGGTGGCACTTTTACAACTATCGTGGTTAAAAAGCATGGGAACCTTACAATACAGGAACGCAACCAGGGATGATCTGCCAAAAATCGTTGAGATTTACAATTCAACAATAGCATCGCGGATGGTAACAGCCGACACGGAACCCGTTTCGGTGGAAAGCAGGCAAGAATGGTTTTCAGCGCATGATCCCGCAAAAAGACCGCTTTGGATGATGGAAACCGCTTCCTGTGAAATAATAGGATGGGTAAGTTTTCAATCGTTTTATGGCCGCCCGGCCTATGATGCTACCGTTGAAATAAGCATTTACCTCGACGAAACGCAACGTGGCAAAGGTTTTGGAAAGCAAATTTTGCTGTACTGTATTGAACAGGCCGCAACCCTGGGCATCAAAACCTTGCTCGGGTTCATTTTTGCGCATAACCAGCCAAGCCTCAGCCTGTTCAGGTATTTTGGGTTTGAAGACTGGGCTACCCTCCCCAATATTGCCGTACTTGATGGCGTGGAAAGGGGATTAAAGATTATGGGGAAAAGGGTTCGGTAGAAAGAAAATGCCATTTGGCCAATTCAGGTTTGAGAACCAATTTAAAGAATGCCGGAGATTAGTAAGGAAGTAAGCTTGATTGTTTAATATTGGTTTAGCGCGGGATATTATTCTGTATTCGGATATGGAATAAAAAAAACTTTGCAATAAATAGCCTGTACGTTTTTTAAATTGAAAAGCGATATTGTATATTAGCCAATTGCCTAATCATATTGCTATACCAGTAAGTGCTGAATATTCAGCCAATTTTTCGCCAGAATCGGGCGTAAAGCTTGTGGTGGATAATAATTGGATAAGGATTTATATGCTAAATAACCCAGTGGATATATCCAGGCTAAAAAAAATAAAGTACTGCCACTGGAGTAAACGCGAAACGGCGTGGATAGCGCCAATGTTTCATAACAATCTGGAAATTATACGGAATTGGTTTGAAGGAAGGGTCGCTTCTTTTACCGTTTTGGACAATAAACCAGTAATCGCTCCAAAGGAAAAACAGCGGCAACCAGGAATCATTTACCCTATAAATGAGCCCTTTCTGGAAAAAGCAAGAGAGGAAATGATTTTAAAAGGAATGAGCCCTTCGACCCTGAAAACCTACCTGAACGAACTCGGAAGGTTTTTTGGAGATATAAAGCAGGTTTCAGCAATTGAATTTACCCATGAAAGGCTGAGAAATACCTGGCTTGGTGCCTTGAAACGCTTGAACTGAGCGAGCATACAGTGCACAGCCGTATGAATGCGCTGAAGTTTTTTTATGAGCAGGTGCTTAAACACGAAAAGTTCTTTTTTAATATTCCAAGGCCAAAAAAGCCGTATCAGTTGCCCAAATTGTTAAATGAAGACGAATTAAGCAGATTGTTTGCTGCCCTGGAAAATAAAAAACATAAAGCAATCCTGTTTACGGTGTACAGTTCGGGACTACGGGTAAGCGAGGTATGTGCGCTAAAAATTGGAAATATTGATAGTGGCCGGATGCAAATACATATTGAAGGTGCGAAGGGTAAAAAAGATCGCTATGTAACACTTAGCCCGGTATTGCTTGATATTTTGCGGCAATACATAAAAATGTACAAACCGGCTCCAAAGGTTTATCTTTTTGAATCGGAGCAAACGGGTGAAGCATACCCTACCCGAACGGTACAGCAGATATTTTCAAATGCAAAGACCCTTGCGGGAATTAAAAAAGACGTAGGAATCCACAGCCTGCGTCATAGTTTTGCGACACACCTACTTGACAAAGGCACGGATATTCGCTATATAAAAGACCTTTTGGGGCATTTTAATATTAAAACCACTGAACGTTACCTGCATGTAAGCAGGCAGCAACTGGTAAATATTACCAGCCCGCTGGACGATCTGTTTAAAAAAGGAAAAATTGGATTTTAAAGAAAAGCAATGTAAAAATGACCGACAATCTAAAATGTATAACGAACGGATTGTTACAACGACAATCTAAAATGTATAATAGAAACCATTTGATTCTCAATGCTCGATTTTTGGAAATTCTTACATTTGGCTCATCTAATAACGCCAATCCGAATCGTTAGC
>CAYUGH010000029.1:40397-45411 GCA_964444195.1 uncultured Chitinophagaceae bacterium | reverse complement strand
GGGTTTCAGTTATTTTTCGCACGGTGGCGTCCTGGCAATTCAGCGGACTGGTTTCAAGGGGTTTCAGCCCCCCAACGGTAAGTGAGCTGTTGCCTTCAACGGGTGAATTAGCCACAGATTTGCAACCCGAATTTGGCTGGAATTACGAAGCCGGTATCCGTTGGAAAGCCCGCAATGAAAGATGGGATATGGGGATCAACTATTTCAGGTTCGGGCTTAATGATGCCATTGTGCAGCGAAGGGATAGCACCGGGGGCGATTTTTATACAAATGCCGGTGGAACCATGCAGCAGGGGATAGAATGGAATGGAGGCTACCTGCTTAGCCGCACAGGGTCACATTTGCAGGTTTTGAGTGTGCGCAGCGCTTACACGTACAGTCATTTCAAATACACAGACTACCAAGTGCTTACTGACGATTACAGCGGAAAGGCCCTGCCTTCCGTGCCGGTGCATACTTTGTCTGTGTTGGCCGATTTCAGGTGGAGGAGCAGCTTCTTTGTTCAATCCACCCTTTATGCTGCTTCCTCCATTTGGCTGAATGATGCCAATACCGCCAAAGCAAAACCCTACCGGTTGGTTGGGTTAAAGGCAGGGTATGGAAAAAAGGTCCGGTTTTGGTTAGGTGTTGAAAACCTGTTCAACCAAACCTATAGCCTTGGAAATGACATCAATGCTTTCGGCGGGCGATATTTTAATGTGGCCCCGGGGCGTAATTTTTATGCAGCACTCAGGCTGCACATACTTCCACCTAATCGCCTTCCCATAAAGTAAACAACAAAATACCCATTTCAAGCAATATGATGCCTAATATGGCTAAGGTCAGGTAATTAAGGATTTTTCTCTTCCTTTTTGAATATTCATAAGTGGAATTGAAAATCTGCCAGCGTGAAAACCAAAAAAAAGAAGAGAACGAATGGGAAATCGGCTTGCCGGTTTTTAGGATTACAATTTTAGCAATTATGATTCCTATGATAAGGATTAAAACAATCCTGCTTGAATATATAATGAGTTCTTCCATATTAAATTAATATTAATCCGTATATGGCAGCTTGTCCGCAAAGTAGCCATTGTTTTTAATTTTTCAATAAATTTTGACTATGTTTTTTGGGAAATATGAGATTTATCCATAAAACTGCTCATAATTAATGAGTTATTCAAGTGCATGTAAAATTCATTGAATAATTATTCATAAAATTTTTGTCCTTTTCAGCAGTTAAATACCATATTTGCACCTGCAAACGGTTCACGCCTGGCGTGATTAAAAGGGAAACCCGGTGTAAATCCGGTGCTATCCCCGTAGCTGTAAGCCCCATTCAGGATGTTCTCAGAGTGAGAAATCCGGGAAAGGTTCAATAAAAAAATACCACTGATAGATGTATCGGGAAGGTTATTGAACCAGGGTAAGCCAGAAGACCTGCCAATTGCCGAAGTATCAACAAGCTTTCGGAGGAAAAGCTGAGATGCCACTTAACCACCGGCTTGACCTGCAGGCAACCGGCGCCAACGTGACTTCTCTTCTATTCATTTCCAGGAAGCGGTTTCTTTCACCTTACAAACACAAATGTGTATGCAACGAACATGTGTATGGGTGGGAGCCGCAATATTGCTGGCAACCACGCTAAACGCCCAACAAGCCAAACAAACGGGCGATTCAATTGGCACCACGGAATTAAATGATGTGGTTATTACCGCTAATAAGCTTCAACAAAAACAAAGTCAGACCGGGAAGGTTGTTTCCGTAATCGGCAAGGAACAAATCGAAAAAAGCGCAGGCCGCACCCTGGGGCAATTGCTGAATGAACAGGCAGGAATTACTATACCGGGTGCGCTGAATACGCTCGGCAGCCCGCAGACCCTTTCAGTTCGCGGCGCGGGACCGGGCCGAACCCTTGTTTTGGTAGATGGCATCCCGGCCTTTGATCCATCACTTATAAACAGTGAGTTTGACCTGAACCTGATGAGCCTGAACAGCATTGAGCGCATTGAAATAGCCCGCGGGGCCCAAAGCACTTTATATGGCAGCGATGCGGTAGGAGGGGTAGTCAACATCATCACCACCAAAACCAATGTGCAAAAGCCTTTTAACCTGAAAGCGACAGCCACTTACGGAAGCCTGAATACCTTCAGGGGTAACCTGCAACTCTATGGCAAATCGGGTAAGCTTGATTATACAGCAAGGTATTCAAAGTTAAGTTCCGATGGTTTTTCGGCAGCACATGACGAAGAAGGGAATGATAACTTTGACGATGATGGTTATGACGGGGATGCGCTGAATGCATCCATCCGCTACCAGTTAAACGACCATTGGTCTTTTAAATCCTTTGTACAGCGAAACCTGTATAAGGCTGATGTGGATGGTGGCGTTTTTACGGATGACAAAGATTTTACTATCGACAACAAGAATACCATGGCCGGAGCCGGGTTTGTTTTTAAAAAGAACAGGCTTTCGCTTACGGGCAATTACCAGTACAGCGATATCAGCCGCAATTACCTCAACGATTCAACCGATGTGTCGGGGTTTGCAACATATGTAACCGATAATTACTTTGGCCGCAACCAGTTTTTTGAATTGTACGGAAGCGTTGATCTCGGCAAAGGATTTACGGCATTGGCTGGGGTTGATTATCGTTTCAATAGCATGAACAGCCAGTATTATTCTGAAAGCATGTATGGCCCCTATGCCAGCAATTTCAGCGATACGTCGGTATTTCAATCAGCATTTTACGCGTCTGTCATTTACCAAAAAGGACCACTCAACCTCGAAGCCGGGGGCAGGCTGAATATTCATGAGCAGTATGGCAATAATGCCACTTTTACTTTCAATCCATCCTACCAGCTAAGCCAGCAATGGCGGGTATTTGGAAGCATTGCCAGCGGGTTTAAAGCGCCAACGCTTTACCAGTTGTATTCCTCTTATGGCAACAAGGACCTGGAACCCGAAAAAGCCACCACTTTTGAAGCAGGGTTGCAGCACAGCACTCAAAACTTTACCAACAGGATCGTATTTTTCAACCGCGATATAGATAACTCAATTGATTTTGACAATATAAACTACAGTTACTTCAATATTAGCAAGCAGAAAGTAAACGGGCTTGAATGGGAAACCAGCCTGAAACTGATGAAAAGGCTAACCTTAACAGGCAATTACACGCTGCTGCTTGGCGAAGAAAATGCGCAAAGCAGGATTTCAACCAAGGATACCGGCTACAATTACCTGCTCAGGCGTCCTAAGCACAATGTAAACCTGACTGCTTCCGTTAACATTTCAGATAAATTCAACGCAAGCCTTAGCGGCAAATATGTAAGCGAGCGATACGATGCGGGCGGATACCAGGTTGCAGATGTAAAACTGGATAGCTATTTTATCATGAATGCGTATGCTTCCTACGATTTCAGCCCGCGTTTCAGGCTGTTTGCCGATGTTCAGAATCTTTTGGGTACAACTTTTTATGATCTATGGGGTTACAATTCCATTCCCTTTTTGATCAATGGAGGAATAACCATCCAACTATAACACCCACCGACACCCACACCCGTACCGGCGGCAAACCATTATGGAATGCCGCCTTTTTTCTTATATTTATTTGCATTTCAGAATAACAGATTGAATGGATTTTGTATCTTCATCCACATTAAAAATCATTAGCTTATGTTATCAGAAACCATGAAGAATGAACTGAACGGGCAGGTATTGATGGAAGCACAATCAAGCCAGATATATCTTGCCATGGCCAGTTGGGCCGAAATACAACCGGGACTTGAAGGAGTAAGCAAGTTTTTTTACCGTCACAGCGATGAGGAACGCATGCACATGCTGAAACTGATTGGCTTTATAAATGAGAGGGGTGGTTTTGCTGTGGTTCCGGCATTGGCGCAACCCCAGCTCACCTATCCCAGTTTGCGGCATGCTTTTAAGGAATTGCTAATGCATGAAATGAAAGTAAGCGACGGTATTAATAACCTCGTGGATATTGCTTTAAGGGAAAAAGATTTTGCCACCCATAATTTTTTACAATGGTATGTGGCTGAGCAAATGGAGGAGGAGCATTTGGCCCGTGTACTGAACGACAAGCTGGAAATGATAGGCGATGATAAAAGCGGTTTGTACCTGTTCGACAGGGATATCCTGAATGTTGGTATGCCTGCGGGAGGTAAAAGATAAATTTGGTTTAACGAATTGATTATTAGGGTACTATTCTCAACTACCGAAAACGAATTGGGCAGGTATGCGGGTATTAACCCAGCCTGCCCAAACTTTTGCTTGTTCTGTTACGTTACAAAAAATGAAGAAGTTTTTGATACGGCCATTCATTGTTTTCTCCTTTCTATTCCATTTTGGGTTGGCGAAAGGGCAGGATGCAAGTGCGCTGGTGAGGCAGGTAAAAGCTAAACTTGAAAAGGTGAAGGATTATTCAGCCAACGCCTCGTTGCGCACTGATGTGCCTTTTTTAAAAGTGCCTGTAGCCGAAGTGCAGGTGTATTTTAAGCTGCCAAATCAATTTCGTATAGCCAAGGAAAAAGGAGTTAGTATTCTGCCGAAAGGGGGCGTTAGCGTAAGTATGCAAAATATACTTGCCGATCCCAATTTTGTAGCCATTGATGCGGGTAAGGAGAATTTGGAAGGAAAAGAGGTTCGGGTGGTGCGTGTGCTGCCGGGCAATACCAATAACGATGTGGTGCTGACTGTTTTATATATTGATGAAAAAAACCTGCTGGTGCGGAAAGCGATCACCACAACGAGGGAGAATGGCACTTACCAGGTAGATATGACCTACGGAAAATGGACAAGCTACGCGCTGCCCGATAAAACGCTTTTTACCTTTAATACCAAAGATTACAAGCTACCCAAGGGAGTAACCATGGAATTTGATGACGGTGAACGACCTGATGCAAACCGCCTGAGCGACAAAAAAGGATATGTGGAGCTTACCTACCTGGACTACAAGATCAATAAGGGGGTTCCGGATAGTTATTTTGGGAAGTGAATGTTTGAGTTGACTGGTTAACGGGTT
>CAYUGH010000029.1:5683-40297 GCA_964444195.1 uncultured Chitinophagaceae bacterium | reverse complement strand
GTTAATACATTGTCAAACCAACCAGTCAACTTTTAAACTAATCAACCAGTTAACTTTCGACTCTCTTTACCCCAAAACCAACACCTTCATCAATCCTTTCATCCACCGCATTGGCTACCAGTTTCTGGCTCATGCGGCGCATGGGGTTTGCGCGGTTAGTATCATAATTATTGCGGCGATTAATGATATCAATGGCTTCGTACAATGCGGCAAGCATCGAGGCCGGATCGGCCTTGCCCTGGCCGGCAATATCAAAAGCAGTTCCATGGTCGGGGCTGGTGCGTACCACGGGTAACCCGGCTGTATAATTTACCCCTTCGCCAAAGGCAAGCGATTTAAAGGGGATCAGTCCCTGGTCGTGGTACATGGCCAAAACGGCATCGAACCTGCTGTATTGGTTGCGGGCGAAAAATGCATCGGCAGGGTAAGGGCCAAAAACCATCAGACCCGATTGCTTCAGTTCGCGCACGGCAGGTTGAATAATTTCAATCTCTTCCTTACCAACCAATCCCTCATCACCTGCATGAGGGTTCAATCCAAGCACGGCAATTTTTGGTTTATCAATCCCGTAATCCCTTTGCAGCGCGGCCACCAGGATTCTTACTTTCCGCTGAATGGCTTCTTTGCTTACCTGCGCCGCAGCCTCCGACAAAGGAACATGCTCGCTTAACAATGCTACCCGCATATTATCAGCTACCATTAGCATCACTACATCGGGCACGCCAAAAGCATCCCGCAAAAAAGGTGTATGGCCGGTATAATTAAAGTTTTCGCCCTGTATATTGTTCTTATGGATGGGGGCAGTAACCAGCGCATCAATGTCTCCGTTTTTCAGTGCCTCTGTGGCGGCTACCAGGCTGATGCGGGCATACTGGCCACCCGTTTCATTCAGCGTGCCGGGGGTGATCTGAACTTCTTCCTCCCAGCAATTGAACAGGTTGATCATTTTAGGGTTGATCCGGTTTATTTCGCGCAAGCTTTGAAACTGAAAGTTGCCCTCCGGGAGGGCTTTGCGGTAAAAATTCACCGTTTTATTGCTGGCAAAAATTACGGGGGTGCATATTTCATGGATCCTTGAATCGCCCAGGCATTTTATAATTACTTCAAGCCCTATGCCATTCAGGTCGCCACAGCTAAAGCCTATGATTGGTTTACGTTCTTCGCTCATGAGGGCAAAGATAAGGTTTAGCGCAACCCTTTATGTACCTTTGCCACATGCATAAACCGGGTAAGCAACAGCCATATACCCTAAAAAAATCGCTGGGTCAGCATTTTCTGAAGGATGAAACGGTGTGCCACCGGATCATGGAGGCTTTGCAGCAAAACCCATTCAGTCAATTGGTTGAAGTGGGCCCGGGGGGCGGGGCGCTCACCAAATTCCTGCTTCCATTGCCCGGCATTGATTTTAAAGCTGTGGAGATTGATGATGAAAAGGTAGTATACCTGCAAAAAAAATACCCGGCTATCAGCGGAAAAATAATCCATAAAAGCATCCTTGATATTGAAGCTCCTTTTGATGGGTCTTTTACCGTGGCGGGTAATTTCCCCTACAATATCAGCACTCAAATAGTATTTAAGCTGCTCGATTGGCGCACCCAGGTGGAAGCCATGATCGGCATGTTTCAAAAAGAAGTAGCACAAAGGCTTGCCGCCAAACCCGGAAGCAAAGTGTATGGCGTAACCTCGGTACTGGTGCAGGCATTTTTTGCCGTGGAATACTTGTTTGATGTGCCGCCCGAAGCGTTTGAACCGCAGCCTCAGGTGATGAGCGGCGTGATACGGTTGCTTCCAAGGGGAGGGGCAAACCCAACACCTGCCATGCGCAGCGAAAGGGATTTTAAGATATTGGTGAAAACCGCTTTTAACCAGCGCAGGAAACAACTGCGCAACGGGTTGAAACCTTTGTTTGCCCCCGAAGCACTGGCAGATGAGCTTTTTACCAAACGGGCGGAGCAATTGAGCGTGGAGGAATTTGCCGCGCTTACCTTTAAAATGAACGGGAAGGAATAAAATGGCAAAAGCACAATACCAAACAGGATATATTGGGATGGAAGGCAAACCCCTGGCCGTTATTTCGGCTAAATGCCATACCTGGCTGATTGACCAACTGGTGGTAAATTTCCGGGTGGCCTATTTTCCTGCCATTACCTACCTCGAACTGCTGCAAATGGCCCCCGACATTACCGGGCTGATTGTGACCACACGGTTGAAGATTGATGCTGCCTTGCTGGATGCTGCCTCAAACCTGGAATGGATAGGCAGGCTTGGCAGCGGGCTCGAACTGATTGATGTAAGCTACGCAGAAAGCAAGGGAATAAAAGTAGTGAGCAGCCCCGAAGGCAATGCGAATGCCGTGGGGGAGCATGCATTGGGCATGTTGCTTGGGGTGCTCAATAAAATTGCCTGGAGCCATACACAGGTAAAGGACGGGCAATGGCTGCGCGATGAAAACAGGGGAACCGAATTGCGTGGCAAAACCGTTGGTATTATTGGGTTTGGCAATACCGGAAGCGCTTTTGCCAAACTGTTGAAACCCTTTGATGTTACGGTATTGGCTTACGATAAAAACAGGTTCGGTTTTGCCAATGATTATATTAAGGAGGCTTCGCTTGAGCAATTGCAGCGCTATTCGGATGTGATCAGTTTTCATGTGCCCTTGCAGCCCGATACCAGGTACATGGCCAATGCATCTTTTTTTGAAGCGCTGAAGCAGCAGCCGGTCATCCTGAATACCAGCCGCGGAAAGGTGGTGGATCTGATTGCTTTGAAATCAGCTTATGAACAGGGGCAAATTTCAGGCGCAGGGCTTGATGTGCTTGAAAATGAAAAGCTATCTACTTTTCATGATGATGAAACCGAAATGCTTGAATGGCTTACGCAGCAATCGGGCATCATTATTACCCCGCATATTGCCGGGTACAGCCATGAAGCTTTTCTGAAAATGGCGCAGGTGGTGGTGAAAAAATTGTTTGGTTAAGCCGGGACTTTCAAGCAATGTTCCCGGCTTTAGCCGGAGGTTGCGTTTCGTGAAAATGCTTCAATAAAGCCGGATGTGGTTGGTAGAAAGGATGAAGGAGTTGGATCGATTTTGGGAGGGGTTGATATGAATGAGCTTTTACCCAGGCAAGTGAGCCTAATACTTCATATAATTCGTTGAATGAGAAGGATTGTATGAACTGGTTGAAACAATGGAAATCATCCTAAGAAAACGATTTCATCAAAAGTTGCCCGGCTCTTACTTTATTTTGGATAGGGAGTTTGGCCAAAAGGGAGTTGACACGTTTAGAAGGTTACTTACTACAGGGCTTAAAATCATAAAAAAATTTCCCGAAAGTTGGAATGTAGGGGGAAATTGGTATGTAGCAGTAAAATTGTAATTTTAGGCAATAAATGAGCGGATATGGCAAAAATTGTAGCTTCGGACTATACACTTGACCTTGTGTCCCCGCAATTGGAAACCATGACCGAAGAGGAGTTTTTCCATTTTTGCATTCAGAATAAGCATATTCATATTGAAAGAGACGAAAACCAACAAATCCTTTTTATGCCTCCTGAAGGAATTGAAACCTCTGCAACCAATATAACCATTGGTACATTGCTTGGAATATGGAATATGAATGCCGGACTTGGTAAATTATTTGGCACATCAGCAGGGGTTACTTTGCCTGATGGCAGCATGCGCAGCCCCGATGCAGCCTGGATGAGTATTGAAAAATGGAATAGCCTTTCTGCAGAAGAGAAACAGCGGTTTGCACACGTGGTTCCTGATTTTGTTGTTGAGTTAACTTCGCCTTCCGACAACCTGAAACTCGCCAAAGAAAAAATGGAAATGTGGCGAAAGAATGGAGTACGTTTAGCATGGCTGATCATTCCTCAACAGGAAAAAGCAATCATTTACCAAATTGATGGTAATACAAAAGAGGTAAATGGTTTTGCAGGAAATATACTTAATGGGGAAGATGTATTGCCGGGTTTTGAATTGAAGTTGGATGCTTTGGTAAATACATAGAACATTAATCATCTCGTTTCTTCGCAGCTTATTTAGTTAAATACCCGCCATCCTGAAATTCTTTAACCCAGTCTTGGTTTATACGGCATAAGTCACTAAATTTGTACGTATAATTTATTAAATGGACTCAAAGCTTACCATTAAATTGGATAAATCAATCATTGACGAGGCCAAAGTTTATGCCGCTTCGCAAAACAAGAGCCTTTCCCGTTTAATAGAATCGTATCTGCAATCACTTGTTAAATCCTCTAAAATCAGAGATAATAGCGGAATTTCACCTTTTGTCCGTAGCATTTCAGCAGGTTCAAAAATTCCAAAAGATTTGGATTATAAAGAAGAATACCTGCAACATATTTCTGAAAAATATTCATGAAACAGAAGTTGTTTTTAGATACCAATGTATTGATGGACTTGTTAAGTGAACGGCATCCATTTTATACAGACATTGCCCGTATAGCTACCCTATCAGAAGAAGGAGTGATTGAAATTGTTGCCTCAGCGCTTTCTTTTGCTACCATGAGCTATTTTTTAACCAAATTTGAAGGGGCAGAAATGGCAAAAGAAAAACTGAGAAAATTAAGGATTATTTGTCCGGCTTTTTCATTTGACGAATCAATAGTTGACAAAGGCCTCAATAGTTCGTTTACAGATATTGAAGATGCGTTTCAATATTTTTCAGCCATTCAGGCAAAAGCAACTTATTTAATTACAAGAAATGCCAAAGACTTTAAAAAACCTGAACTAACCATCATGACACCCATTGAATTTTTAAGTACAATAAAATGATAATTATTTTTCAATAAATCCAAATAGTTCCCTACCCCTCAATTCCCACAAACACCCCGTCTTCCTCTTCTTTCACCGGGTAGGTTTTTATAAAATATCCTTCTCCACTTGTATTTCTTCCTGTTTTGGGGTCGTATTTATAACGGTGCAGCGGGCACACCATATTCCCCAGCGGGTCTATCCAACCCTGGTGCATAAAACCGCCGGCATGCGGGCATTTGGCCGAACAACCACGGGCTTCACCGTTATGTATGCTGATACAGATTTCCCTGCCGCCCGCCTTTACCACGCAGGGGTTTCCCAACACATTCCTGATCTCTGCAATGCTCTCGGCAATTTTATACCAACGGTAACTTTTAACCGGTTCCATCGTTGCAATTTGCGTAGTAATTTCGACACCACCATTTTCAACCAATACCATGCTATTAAAAAGGCTTCTCTGGTTACCGTTTTCTTTATTATCGGTTTGGGTTTCTGCACAGGATGTTTCCGGGCTGTTGTGGTCGGTGGTAAAGCCCGGCGCCCGCGATACATCGTATGTAATGGGTACGCTCCATAAATATCCTAAAACCGTAGTGGCGTTGCCCCAGGTGGTAAAAGAAAAATTGGAACAGTGCAAAACGCTTTACCTCGAAATGCAGCTTGACTGGAAAATGGCCATTAAAATGCTTACCAGCGGCACTATGACCGGCGAAATGATGATTGATGAGGACAAAGAATGGACCACTGAAGATTGGGATGCTATTAAGGATTGGTTTGTAAATGTGCAGCACATGAAGGAGGGCGACTTTGACGCCATTAAAGCGCAGGGCTCCTCTTCAAGGCTGGTGGATTTGTACCTGAAGCTATACGGGTATGAATACGGCGCGGTGGAAAACGACCTGAAATGGATGGCTAAATCAAGAAAAATCCCCATCAAAGGGCTTGACAAGGATTGGAATGAAATACAAACCTGGTACGCTTATTATGCCCAACAGAGTTCAGGGTTCTGGGGCAGCGGCAATATTGATTCGCTGCTGGCGGATGGCTATTATGGGCTCGCCGATTTATTTGTGTCGTACGCCATCCAGGACACAGCCACTTTAGGCGAAACTTCCAAAGGCGATAAATATGCCGGCGGGTTATCGCTGGTGGAATGGAGGAACCTGAACTGGATGAAGCAATTGCCGCAACTGATGCAGTCAAAAACCTTTGTGGCTGTGGGCGCGGCGCACCTTTTCGGGAAAAACGGGGTGGTAACCCTGCTGAAAAATTCGGGGTTTGATTGCCAACCTGTAAAAGCGCATTTCGGGGGTGAAAAACTGGAACGGTTTATCCGCAGAAACAGCAAGCAATACCAATTGGCGGATGCGGCTTCAGGGTTATAACCGAACCCTGAAACCACCAATCCATCCAATGCTTCCCCATTTTATTGATAAGTAAAACCAGCCTTTAAATCACCAACCATCACTTCAAAATCACCCGGTTCGGTCACTGTTTTCAATTGCGCATTTACAAATGCGAGGTCATCTTTGGTCAGCCTGAATTGAACATCCCTGCTTTCACCGGCAGCAAGTTCTATTTTGGTAAAAGCCCTCAATCGTTTTATGCTTGGGGTAACGCTGGCATATAAATCGCGCGAATACAGTTCTACACTATGTTTGCCTGCACGGTCGCCATCATTTTTTACGCTAACCGTTACCGTAATACTGCCATCGGCAGAAAGCGTTTTGCTGCTTACTTGCAGGTTGCTGTAGCTAAAGCTGGTGTAGCTTAGCCCATGCCCAAAGGGAAACAAAGGGTCATACCCGGTTCCAATATTATCATTAAATACCTCACGCACTTCTTCGGTGGGTTTACGGTCGTACAGTACTATTTCGCCCATGCTTCTCGGGTATGAAAAAGGCAGGCGGCCATCGGGGTTATAATCGCCGAACAGTACATCGGCAATGGCTTCGGCTGATTTTTTACCCGTCCAGTAAGCCATCAATATTCCGGCGGCAGCGGGTTCAATATTCGTGATAAGCCTTGGCCTTCCTTCGGTTAATACCAGCACTACGGGTTTGCCGGTAAGCTGCGCCGCTTTTACCAATGCCACCTGTTCTTCGGGCAGCTCCAGGTCGCGGGTATTGCCGGGGCTTTCGGCCTGCGCATCTTCGCCAATGCACAATACAATAACGTCAGCTTTTGCCGCGGCTTTCACAAGGGTAAATGCGTTATAATTTTCAGTGCCTGTAAATCCTTTTACCGAAGTAGTAAAAACATTATTGGCCCCTGCCTTTTGGGTAATGGCCTGTAAGATGGTTTTACTGTCCGCGGGATACCAGCGGTCCACGTTGCCCTGCCAGGTATAGCTCCAGCAACCGTTGAGCGCCGATAAGCTTTGCGCCGACGGGCCTGCCACCAATACTTTCATGTCCTTTTTAAGCGGTAAAATATGGTTGCTGTTTTTCAGCAGGGTAATGCTTTCGCGCGCCGCATTCAGGGCAAGGGTTTGATATTCGGGTTTGCCGAAATTAGCTGCGGCAGCAGGCTCGGGATATGGGTTTTCAAACAATCCCAGTTTCATTTTCAGTACCAGTATCCTTCTTACCGCTTCCTGTATCCGGGTCATGGGTACTTCTTTCAGTTTGATGGCTTCGAGCAGCAGGTCATAGAAAGAATAGTCACCGGGCACCATGCTCATATCAATACCTGCATTAATAGCCATTACTACAGCCTGCCTTGGTGTAGAAGCTACATTGTGCCGTGTATGCAGCCGGATAATATCTTCCCAATCGGTAACTATCAGGCCCTGGAATCCTAGTTCTTTGCGCAGTACATCCGTCAGCCAGTATTTATCGGCATGTACGGGCACGCCATTTATTTCGCTGCTGTTGATCATGATGGTGCTGGCGCCCGATTGTACCGCTTCCCTGAACTGCGGCAGGTAATACTCGCGGGTTTCAATTTCGGGCATTAAAATGGGGGTACGGTCCTTGCCGTTGCGGCTGTTGCTATAGCCAAGATAGTGTTTCATGCAGCTTGCAACGGCTGTAATGTTGGTCAAACCATCTTCTTCATAAGCCTTAATGGCTGCGCTGCCAAAAACTTTGCCAATCAGCACATCTTCGCCATAGGTTTCGGGGAAGCGGCTCCACAACGGTTGGCGACCAATATCAAGCACCGGGGCAAAATTCCAGCGTACCCCGCTTGCCCTCAATTCTTTCGCGGTAACCTTGGCGGCTTCGGCAGCATACTTCGGGTTCCGGGTGGCGGCTAATGCCAGGTTATGCGGAAACAGCGTGCTGCCGAGCGTGTAGGTTTGCCCATGCATGGCATCGAGCCCATACAACACCGGAATTTTCATTTTGGTGGTCATGGCTTCATCCTGAATGGTTTTTAATACTTTATGCCAGGTGTCCACAGAAAATGCGTTTGAAGTGGCATTGAGGATGGAACCTACTTTGTACTCCGTAACGGCTTTTTTTACCAACGCCGGGTCAAGATCGCCGGTTGAATCGGCCCATGCTGCTTTGGTCAATAAGGCAAGCGTAACCTGCGTCATTTGACCAACCATTTCCTCGGGAGTCATTTTCTTTACCAGGTCATTGGCACGTTGCTCCATACTTTGTGCCATTCCAATACCGTACAGTAAAACTGCGGCCAATACAATCGTCATTCTTTTTTTCATGCTGCTTGCAAAGTTTTTATGGGTCATACTTAGGTTATTTTTTCAATGTATCAACCGGGGGGTAGGCATTCAGAATTTCCTGTATTCTTTTCCCCGATTGTTTCAGGTGTTGGGGTTGCCAGTTTCCGTTATTGGGCGCACCTGCTTCCAATACCGAACAGGTTTCATTTTTATCGCTTACACTCCAGGTGAGATAGCTGATCTGCCTTGCATCCATCCAATCCCTGAAAGCTTTCCATTCGGCTTCGTCAAGCGGCCCATCGCCCGTAGCTTCCATGCCCGCGCACTCCGAAACAAAAATGGGCAAGCCTGCTTTCATGGCTGAATCGGTCCGGTCGCGTAGCCATTTTTTGTGCGTGCCTGCATAAAAATGCATGGTGTACATCAGGTTGCTTTGCCCTTTAATGGGGTCGGCTGCAGGCAGGTGAATATCCTGGTCCCAACGGGGAGAGCCAACCAGTATAATGTTGTCGGGATCGTGTTTTCTTATGACAGCAATGATGGCTTCTGAATAGGCTTTTACTTCGGGCCAGGTTTCATAGTCGGGTTCGTTAAAAACCTCCCAGATCACATGCGGAAACTTTCCATATTTTGAAGCCATGTGATCAAAAAATTCCTTTGCTTCAGCCAGGTTAATGTTATGGCTATGCCAGTCAATAATCACATAGATGTCCTCGGCAATGGCCGCATCCACCACGGTTTCAATCAGTTTCAGTTGAACCGCCCGATTCTTTATGTACCCGTTTCCCGGTTCTACGCCAAGCGCGGCGCGAACAACGGAACAATTCCATTTGCGATGCAACTCACTTACCGCGCCTGCCGTATAATATTGAGGATGAAAGCTGCTCCAGCCAAAACTCATACCACGCAAAACGTATGGCTGCTGATTTTTATCAACCAGTTGTATGCCTTTTACACTCAACTGCCCGTGCAGCTTAACAGGTTGTGCGAAAGCCGTGCCTGCAAAAAACACAGCGGCTATCAAACCAATCCATGTAAAATTTTTCATTTGGTATCTACTTTTTTTGGAAGGCTTCGGAATACGTCTTATTCAGTAATTTCCATGTTGTGCTGTCACTGTTGAACACTGCATTCAACCCCTGCTCTTCCTGCGGAGGGTCGCCCATCAGGTCGGCGCCTTTTACATAAAAATCAGAACCTGGATCAGCCTTCCCTATGCCGCCATAGGCCCAAAAGCTAAACCCTCCAACAATGCCTTTTTCCTGTACACTTTTCTTCCAATGCTCAATTACCGAAGCATAATAAATATCACGACCTGTAACCGGTGTACCAGGTTTGTACACATGCAGATCCCTTGGCATGCCAAACTCTTCAATCACCAATGGCTTATGTAAAGATGTTGCGGCAGCAATATGTTCGTTTATATAAGTATTGCTTTTTATGATAACCGAATCCATGCCCTTATGTAATGATGTATCGCTGAACCAACTCCAGTTTTTAGGCCATATATGAATGGTGGCATAGTCAACTGTTGGCAGCCTGTGAACACTCTCGTACACGGTCATACCCTCAATTGGTAAAGCGCCTTCACAACCGGTACTAACCATATGGTTGGGGTCTAATTCCTTAATGAGCGACGACATATCTGCAACCCATTTTACAAAATCAGGAACGGCCTCGCTGCGCATGGGGCGCGGCTCGTTGGCCAATTGCCATGCAAAGATGGCCGGATCATCATGATAGTGCGTACCGTTAATGGTGTTGGTGCGCGAAACAATTCTTTCCAATTGGCGTTGGTACATATTCTTGCAACTATCGCTTGAGTAAAATTTACTTACCCAATCACGATAATCATCCCAGGCAATCGGTTTGCGCATGATGCTGTCGGGTAAAATGCCTGCCCAGTTCAGGTATTGCAAAAAGCCCCCGCTCCATTCCCAGTTATTACTCAGGTATAAAACGGCTTTCATATCGCGCTTACCCATTTCGCTCAGCAAAAAGTCAAGTCCTTCCAGCACTTCATCATGAAAAATACCCGGCGCTGATTGATAGGCGGGCTCCACCGTCATCTTACCATGTATTGGGCCATGACCTTCAGCCGCAGCCAATACCCGGAGTATGGTAATATTGTTTTCCTTCAAAAAATCAAGCTCCTTTACCAGCCGCTCTTTTCCTTGAGGGGTAAGCCCAAGCACGCCACCGTACCAATAATTGGTTCCCATAAAATAGTATGCTGAATCCTGCAGGGTAAACTGCCCGTTGGTCACTTTTACAAATGGAGATTCAGATGTGGTTTTACAACCTGCAAATAATAAGGCAGCCATAATCATGAGCCCGCCGGTTTTAAAATATCTGATCATAGTATTGCTATTTTTTTAAAAATTATTTACTTCTTTTTCAGGAGTTCCTCATACACCGCATTCCGGGTTATACCCGGCCAGTCATCTGTACGAAAGGGGAATGCAGGCAATCCGGCCCCGTTATACAGGTTGGCATCCACAGGCGCATCGCTCCATGCATATCGCACCGATGCAGGAACTGCGTTTCCGGGCGCATATACAATTATGTTATCGCCGCTGATCTCGGCCCTTGCATACATAAATTTTTTATCAGCCCCGGCAATTTCAAATCCAATAACGTAAGGGTATTTTCCTTTAGCCATCAGTCCGCCATCAGTATGTTTAAAAGAAAGAATGGCTTTACCCGGTTCGAAGCTGACGCCCGCAAATACCGGCCCGCTGTACACTACCTCTTTTCCATACGTATCTTTCAAAGCCACCAACGCCAACCGCTTACCTGCATCTAATTTATTGGTTGGATGAATGTCGTTGGCATCGCCAATGTCGGTAGTTACCACAAGCCCTGTTTTATTCAGTTGCCCGGCCATAAACTGTGCTTCACGCAATTCGGCCCAACCGCTGCCTTCATTGGAGCTTTGGTTGCGGCCAAAGCTGGATAACTGCACCTGGTAAAAGCTCAATGTATCTTTCCAGATCCTGCGCCAGTCGTAAATCAACAGCGGCATGGAATGGCGGTATTCATAAGATCGCCCGGCATTGGTTTCGCCCTGGTACCAGAGCACACCCTGCATGGCATAGGGCACTAATGGCGCAATCATGGCATTGTAAATGCTGGTGCCAATATTATTGCTGCTGTGGGCGTAGCTATGCGGTTCTGCAAAGCAGGGCATCATTTTCCAATCATTCACCAGGCTTATATTCTGGTTGCCTCCTTTCAGGTAAAAATCGGCCGGACTACCCATAAGCCCCGGGCCATACCAGGCGGGGTCGGCCATGGGTTTAAATTTGATGACGAGTTTGTTTTCGCCTTCATTAAAAGTATTGGGCGGGAAGGTCCATGTGCGCAGCCCTTTCTTCGTGCCTTCGTACACTAATTTCCCGTTCAGGTAAAGCTGGTTGAAATTGTCCTGGATGCCAAGACCGAGCACAGTTTCACCATTGGCCATGTCTGCCGAAACCTTTATGGTGCGCGCCATATAACCGGCGCCCCTGAAAGCCCAGATCCCTTTCCAATCCCATTGACCGATTACGTAATCGCCATGCTGCCATTTTGAATAATCATAGCCGGGTTGTGTATAAGCGGTCTCCGTTGCAGTAGTTGGTTGAACATCAGAGCCAAACAGTTGCATCCTTAATTTGTAATCCTGCAAGCTATCCGCCGCACCCCAGGTTTGGGGTAAAATGTTGGCGTACCATGCCAGTTCAGGGCTTTGCTGCATGCCTTCCTTGCTAATCCATCCCTCAATTTGAGAGCCTCCCCAGCTTGAGTGGACCAGCCCCACCGCTACATTCAATTCTTTCTGGATCTCTTTGGCAAAAAAATAGCCAACCGCTGTAAAATCCCCTGATGTTTCGGGTGTGCAAACCTTCCAATCTCCTTTTTCCAACACCTGTTTGGGTTGCAGTGTCACTTCATGGTCCACGTAAAACTGCCTTATCATGGGCAGGTTTGATTTCGGCTTTTCTTCGGCATAATTATGCGCCTGGTTCAACCGCCACTCCATATTGCTTTGGCCGCTGCATAGCCAAACTTCGCCCAGCCAAATATCGGCAAAGGAAACCTCTTGTTTACCGCTCGCTATCGTTAGCGTGTATGGGCCACCTGCGGGCATAGCGGGCAGGTTCACGCTCCAGGCGCCCTTTTTATCTGCTTTTACCGTTACAGGCTTATCTGCAAGGGTTATGGTAACTTTTGCATTTGGGGCAGCTATCCCCCAAACCGGAACCGATTTATTGCGCTGCAAAACCGCATGGTCGGAAAACATGGGCGGAATACTAAGCTGTGCTTGCACCAACCCGGTAAACACAAAGAAAACCAAGGTTATTAATCCAATCGTCTTTTTCATAATCATATGGTCAACTTTCTAAAAATAAGCAAAATGGACACCCAGGTCATTTAGCACCATTTTCCAATGTTTCAATTCTCCTGATCAATTCAATACAGCATCTTCCATTGTGGTAGGGGCATTTCCAGAACCCGGCAAAGTCTTCCTGCTTCATTACGCTGTAGTCTTCATACACACCCCATTTCCATTCGCCCAATATAGTATCAACCAGGTGGGTTTGTATAAATTTCCAACTGCTGAAAACCTGCTCAAGATATTCATTGCTGCCCGAATGTTGCCAGGCATTGAAATACCCAACCATCGCTTCCGCCTGTGGCCACCAATGTTTTTCCTTTACCAGGTGATGGGTTGCCAGATCATACTCATGCCACATGCCGCCATCGCTGTCGATGCCTTTAGCGGCTGCACCGGCCATTTTATTAGCGTTTTCCTTTGCCCAGTCAATCCATACCTCGTTGCCTAAAATTTCTGCCGCTTCCTGCAACAGCCATGAAGCTTCAATATCGTGGCCAAAAGAAATCAGCGTATCCTTTCGTTCCCAAAACTCATTAAAAAACAAACCCTCCGTATGCGTTCCGGGTTGTAAAATTTTATCCCTGAAAATTTCGAGCAGACCGGTAATGCTTTCCCGCAACCCTGCATCCGGCCAATACTTATATAAAAGCGAATACCCTTCCAACACATGCAGGTGGGTGTTCATGGTTTTCTTTTCGTTCGCATCTTTTTCGCTCAGGCGGAGGTCTTCAATATGTTCCCATTCGCGGGTGAAAGCTTCAAAGTATCCGGGATACAGTTCGTCGTAGCTGTATTTTTCAACACATTGGTACAACCCGATAGCTTGTTCCAGTGCTTCCTTTTTACGGGTAAGCCCGTAATAGGCTGACAGCGCGTAAATACTAAAAGCTTGCGCATATACCTGCTTTTTGGTATCAAGCGGTTCGCCATTGTGGGTGAGGCTCCAAAATACCCCGCCATTTAATGGGTCGAAGAAATGCTGTGTAAACCATTCGTAAGAATAATCGGCAACTTCTTCATAATGCTTATCGTTTACCAGGCCCGCAGCCGTTGAAAAGGTCCATAAAATTCTTGCATTCAATACAACACCCTTCGGGGCATCGGGTTTCACCAATCCGTCATGGTTCATGGCGCCGAGGAAACCACCGTGTATGGGATCAGGCATCTTGTTTGCCCAAAACGACAGGATATTCTTTAGTTCCTTCCCCAGTTCATTGCTTAAAGTATGCAACCTTTCATCTATCATACATATTCAGCATTATCCTGCCACCCTTGCTGTTTCAGGCTTGAGTGGCTTTTCAACCAATTGCTCATTCTTTTGAATCAGTGACAGGATGGATTGCACCGAAGTGGCCGATCTGAATCCATCCGGCGGCGTATTCATTACATAATTGCACAACCTGTCGATGGAGGTTTGAGCTACATGCAAGCGGGTATCGCTTGAAGCATAGTAAATAAGCACACGTCCGTCCTCTTCGGCAATCCAGCCATTGCTGAACAATACATTGCTTACATCGCCAATTCTTTCCTCTGCTTCCGGCGCCATAAAGTAACCTGCAGGTTTATAAGTAACCTGTGTCGGGTCATCTTTACCGGTCATAAACATGTACAATACATACCTTAAACCGGCAGCGGTATTGCGTACCCCATGCGCCAGGTGAAGCCATCCATGCATTGTTTTAATGGGTGCAGGGCCAAGGCCATTTTTCATTTCATATACCGTGTGGTAAATTTTGGCATCCAAAATGTCTTCATGATGAACCAAGGCCGGGTTCATGCTATCTGAAAGCCCCCACCCTATGCCACCACCTTTTCCGGCTTCAATAAAACTATCCTGCGGCCTGGTGTAAAAAAAATACTTACCATTTACAAACTCGGGGTGCAATACCACGTTCCGTTGTTGCGGGGAAGGTGTTTTCAAATCGGGTAAGCGTTCCCAGGTAAGGAGGTTTTTGGTACGGGCAATGCCGCATTGGGCTACTGCCATGGATTGATCACCGGGAGGTGCATCGGGATCCTTGCGTTCTGTGCAAAACAATCCGTAAATCCATCCGTCTTCATGTTGCACCACGCGCATATCATACACATTGGTGTCGGGTAAATCGGTTTCGGGCATTACCACAGGGCGATCCCAGAAACGAAAATTATCCACTCCGTTATCACTTTCTGCAATGGCAAAAATTGATTTTCTATCGCTGCCTTCAACCCTGGCAATTACAATATATTTATTATTCCATTTGATGGCGCCTGCATTTAGCACAGCATTAAAACCAATGCGTTCCATCAGGTATGGATTATCCTTCACATCCAAATCATATCTCCACTCAAGCGGAATATGCCCGGCGGTAAGGATCGGGTTCTCATACCGGTCGTACACGCCATTGGTGTGAACCTGCTTTTGATTCGGTATTTTCAACAGCGAATCATGCTCGTTCCTCAACTGCTTCAATCTTTTTGAAAATGACTTATACATAATACCTCACTTTAATATTTACTATTTAACATTCTTTCTCCTCTCATTCAATTCTTCTGAAATGGGAAGAAATTTTTTCTCTGAAAGCGGGTAAAAAGCCATCCCCACCAGCGCCAGAAGGCAACTGATTGCAGGCAATATGCTAATCATAAGCCTTTCTCCGAAAATGGTTTGCAAACCCTGTTCTACACCTGCTTTTGCGGCATCCTCATTGTATCCGAACCAAAAAAGCAACCACCCGGTGAGCGAGGCGCCAAGCGCCCACCCTAATTTCTGCGACATGGAAGAGGAGGAAAAAATAAGCCCCGAAGCCCTTCTTCCATTTTTCCATTCCTGGTAATCAACTATATCGGCAAACATGCTCCAAAGCAGCGGCAATACATATCCTGCACAAACCGAGATCAGGAATTGAAAAACCATTATCCACCCGATATTATTTGGAATAAAATAAAAAATGGTACTGAGGACACCCGCCAAAAACATGGCTATCATATAAGTCCTTTTTTTACCATACCTGCCCGATAGCGATGGAGCAAGCACAACACCTAACAGGTTTGCAGCCTGGCCAACCAGGAAATAGATGGTAGTTATATCCCAGCCTGTAAAAGCCATTCTATAAGAATAGCCAACATAATCCCTGAAATAATAAATGGCAACCCCATCGCGGATAGCATTAAAGAGCAGCGCGGCTAATCCCGTACACACCAATATCCACCAGGGAGAATTTTGTAATAGATCATTCAGATCCTGTTTTACAGAAACCTTTTCATTCTCGTTAATTTGCTTCACCCGTTCTTTGGTCCAGCTAAAACATAAAAAGAAAAGGACAACACAAATTAAACCAATGAACCCTACGCCAAATACCCAGCCCACAGGCGAGGTGCTGACTGTGGATTCGATTGCGCTGCCCGCCGTTTGCTGTAGCGAAAACCTTTTTTCATCAAAGGTTCTGGTAAAAAAATCAATAAGGGGTTGCAGCAGCATAAAGGTTACAAAACTTCCAATAAAGGCCAGCGCCATTCTATAGGATGAAAGCTCGTTTCTCACCTTAGGGTCAGGTGAAATGACTGCCAGTAATGATGCATAGGGTACATTAATAAGCGAGTACACGATCATGATCAGCGAATAGGTGAGGTAGGCATAAATCAATTTACCCGATTGGCTGAAATTGGGGGCATAAAATGTAAATACACCCATTACCATAAGTGGAATGGCAAACCAAAGAATATAGGGACGGTATTTACCCCAGCGTGTTTTGGTACGGTCGGCCATTATGCCAACAAACAGGTCGAAAAACGAATCCCATACACGCGCTACCAGGAACATGGTACCCGCAGCCGCCGCGGTAATACCCATTACGTCTGTATAATAGAAAAGCGAATACATGCCGAAAATCTTCCAAAACATTGAAGATGCCGCATCCCCAAGCCCATAGCCTATCTTTTCCCTTAATCCTATTTTTTCGTTTCCTGCGCTCATATACCTTTACAAATTATATGTAAACCAACCTGAAAATGATTTTAAAAAAAGCCGGAAGTAAACACAACCGGCATGATTGCTTGTTTATGAAAATGCTTTCTAATACAATTTCAATTTTGCTGTTTTCTTTTCAAATAGAATGTTGTTATCTGAATAAAAGGTTCTGAAATCAGCTTCAGAATGTTCCCCGGGGTAAGGAATATAGTATTCAAAGCTGCCATCGGCTTTTTTACCTGCATTCCTCCAGCCGAGTACATAGCTTATTGTATGTTGTTTCAAAATCGGTAAAAAAGTGCCTGTCCACCATTTGGAATCTGTAGCGTTGTTACCGCCAAACTCAGTCAGCGCGGGCAGTTTGTTCCTTTCTGTTGCTATGGCAGTCAGGTCGCTAAGCATCCGGTTCATGGCTGCAGTGTATTGTTCTTTGCTCATGTCACGCTGATACACATCAAACCCAATCACATCTACCCAATTATCGCCGGGGTATCTTTCGAGATAGGTGTCCTTATCATTGAACTTGTCTGTGTTGAAGGTGTACATAAGGTGGTGAATCCCTTTTGTATCACGCAGGTATCCAACCGTAAACCGCCACAATGCCTTAAACTCCTCAGGCGTACAATAATTGCCGCCCCACCAAAACCAATTTCCATTCAGCTCGTGAAAAGGACGAAACAATACCGGTATTAATTCGCCTTTTGCATTGCGCAGGTCGAGCAGGAATGCAGACAGTCTATCGAGCCATTCAACATACACCGCATGCTTGCTTCCTCCCGGTAAAATGGATGCTACCGTACCGGGCTTTGTATCCCAGGCATTCTTTCCGGTGAGCGGATTGTTCAGGTGCCAGCTAATGGTGTTTACGCCTCCCCGCTCATAAGCCTGGCGGATAAATTGCTTCATTTTGTCAAAAGGAACGCTGTCGAGGTTGCAGGGGCTCCCCAGTTCAAGGTTACCTAATTCCCAGCCATACACCGCCGGGTATTCGCCCGTTACCAATTTGGTATCGCTTTTGCCAGCTTCATATTTCCAGTTCACCCCATAGGCCAGGTCGTCCTGGTGGCCGAACATGATGCCTTTTTCCATAGCTTTAAACATGCCAGCGTACAAACGGATCGTAGCCTGAGATGCCATCGGATCGCATAGTACGGGTTGCCCGGGCAAGGTTCCTGGTTGAAACCCCATGCAACATACCATGGCAATCATGAATCCGGTAAAAATTCCTCTTCTTTTCATTGTTTATCCATTGGCAAGCCTTGGTTTTTCCCCGTAAAAACAGCCGTAAAAATCCAATAATGGCGCCAGGTTATAACTGAATATCCTCTATCCGGATTTATATAATAAACCCTTTAGGGGAATCATACGGCTTGCAGAAATAATCCCACAAAAATATGCGCGGATTTATCCATAACACTAATACAATTTTAACCCCTTACGATATTATTACGGCAGGATTTCAACTCTTTAAGCCAATAGCCGGGTTGTATTTTGTGGTATTTGCCTGAAAATTAAGGGTATTGAAGCTTGCCTGGAGATAGAGCTGCATTTTTGGGCAGGATAAAAATATTTGTATTTTTTATACATCTGTAGTTCTTAATTTTACCTTTTTGATTACAGAAAAATATGATTGCAATATGAAAGTTGAATTGCTCAGGGAGATTACTCCTTTGACGAAGCATGATTGTTTCACCATGTTTTCAAGGATAAAATCAGGGTTCAATTTTCCCTTGCATTACCACGAAGAATTTGAGCTCAATTTTATTGAAAACGCCAAAGGGGCCAAAAGGGTGGTGGGTGATCATATGGAGGAAATTCCCAATCTCGAACTGGTATTGGTAGGACCCAACCTGCAACACGGTTGGTTTGACCATAACATAAAAAGCAGGGAAATCACCGAAATCACCATCCAGTTTCATAAGGACCTGTTCGATGAAAAATTCCTCCGGAGGAACCAGTTGAACTATATTCGAAACATGTTCGACATTTCGCTAAAGGGAATCCTTTTTTCGCAGGAAGCCATTGAACAACTGAGCCCAAGGATAAAAACGCTTCAACAAAAACACGGATTCGACTCGGTTCTGGAATTGATGAGCATCCTGCATTACCTGAGTACCAGCCGGAATATCCGCACCCTGAGCGATACCACTTTTAATAATGATACCTATACCTATAACAGCCGCCGCATTGAAGCTACTTTTGAGTATATGAGCCAAAAGTTCGACAAACAGGTCAAGCTTTCGGAAGTAGCCAGGCATGCCAATATGTCGGAAGCTTCCTTCAGCCGGTTTTTCAAACAGCGGACAGGTATGAACTTTATTGACAGCCTCAATGAAATAAGGCTTGGGCATGCGTCGCGTATGCTTATTGATACCACTCAATCCATTGCTGAGATCGCATACAACTGTGGTTTCAACAATATTTCCAATTTCAACCGGATTTTTAAGAAAAAGAAGAACATGACCCCGAAAGAATTCAGGGAAGAATACACTTCTTCTTCGAGGATATTTATTTAGCACCCATCCCTCGCTTGGGGAAGGGGTGTAGCGTCTTTGAGTGAAATTCCGTAGGCGTCAGCCTTTGCGCCTTCGCGGCTTTGCGTAAAAAATCCCCAGCGGAATCTACAAACGTTCGATAATCCACGCTATCCAGCCATAGCCGTCATACCGGGGAACGAGGTATCCCGGCTACAAGCGTTCGATAATCCCTGCTATCCCCTGCCCGCCGCCCACACAGGCAGTTACCATGCCGTATTTTTTACCCAGCCGTTTCAAGTCGTGGCTTATTTGAATGGTGAGCTTGGCGCCGGTACAACCCAACGGATGCCCGAGACTGATAGCGCCACCGTTAATATTAACCACATCGGGGTTCAGCCCAAGTTCGCGGATAACTGCAAGCCCCTGGCTGGCAAATGCCTCATTCAACTCAACAAGGTCAATATCATTTTGCTGCATGCCGGCTTGCTTCAGCGCTTTGGGAACGGCGGCCACCGGCCCGATGCCCATAATGCGTGGTTCTACACCCGCGCTGGCACATGCAACCAGCCTCGCTATGGGTTCCAGATTCAGTTCTTTCACCATGTCCTCGCTCATAACCACCACAAAAGCGGCGCCATCACTGGTTTGCGACGAATTGCCCGCCGTTACGGTACCATCGGCAGCAAACACAGGCTTCAGTTTAGCCAGCGCTTCCATGCTGGTATCGCGGCGTGGGCCTTCATCGGTATCCACTATATAATTGCGGGTAGCACGTTTGCCCTTTTCATTTATATACACTTCCTCCACTGTAATGGGCATGATGCCATCCCTGAAATGCCCGTTTTCAATGGCATGAATGGCTTTTTGGTGGCTATGATAGCTGAACTCATCCTGGTCGGCGCGGCTTACATTGAATTCTTTGGCCACCGCTTCGGCGGTAAGCCCCATGCTGAGATAGTAATCTGGTTCAGAAACGGCAACCGTATAGTTTGGAACGGTTTTCCAGCCCGCAGTGGGTACAAGGCTCATGCTTTCAACCCCACCGGCAATAATGCAATCGGCCTGTCCGCAGCGTATTTTGGCCGTGGCAATAGCGATGGTTTCAAGTCCACTGGCGCAGTAGCGGTTTACGGTCATGCCGGGCACATCTTTGCCCACGGCCCGTGCACTGATAATGCGGCCGATCTGCAAACCCTGTTCGGCTTCGGGTACGGCATTGCCCACAATCACATCGTCCACCCGGGCAGGATCCAGCGCAGGAACGCTTTTCAGCAATCCTTTGATGACATCAACTGCTAAATCATCGGGGCGGGTAAAACGAAATCCCCCTCTTTTGCTTTTGGCAACGGCGGTGCGAAAACCGGCAACGATATAAGCTTCTTTCATTGGAAATTAGAAATTTGAGATTCGGGATTTAAAATTTGAAAATTCGGTTTTTATGAAGCAAGTACTTTTATTGGTCCGAAGAAGCAATTTCAAATCTCAAATAATAAGTTCAAAATAAAAAATAGTTGTTTATGCAACTAATTGTAAAAATAGCAGGTTTTAAGATACGGCAAAATATAAAGGGGTAAAATTTCTGATTGGGGCCAATTCGGCCTAATTTTGTGGACATGGAAACAATGACCATAACAGTGAAGACAAAAAAGGCGAAAAGGATTATTGAAGACCTTGCAGTGCAAAATGAGCTGTTTATTGAAATGGGAACTGTCAATTTGACCAAAGGGGTTTCTAAAAATAAAGTAAATAAGGTAGATATAAGTATGATACCGGAAAATCAACGGTCTCATGCCAAAGAAATTCTTTCTGCATATAAACAAGCCAAGAAAGCTTTGGATAGAGGTCTGCCCCTTAAATCTGCTAAAGATTTTTTGAATGAGCTTTAATATATCCACGATCCCACCTTTTGAACGCGCATTTAAGCGATTATTGAAAAAATACCCTTCACTTAAAAATGACCTTTCGGATTTATTGGATTTACTGCAAAAGAATCCTGCATTCGGAAAACCACTGGGAAAAAATTGCTATAAAATACGGATGGCCATTAGTTCCAAAACTAAGGGCAAAAGTGGTGGTGGACGGGTAATAACCATGGTGCGATTTGAAAATGAAAGAATAGTTTTATTGACCATGTATGATAAGTCAGAAGCCGATACTTTGGAAGATTCTTTCCTTAACAACCTAATTAAATTAGCCGATCAATTATTGTGATCATGTACACCCTCCTACGCTCCATCCTCTTTCTTTTTAACCCCGAATGGGTCCATTACTTCGCCATGAACCGGATGAAAAGGCTTTGCAGTTTTGGCCCAACTTATTGGTTATTAAAGAAAATGTATTGCCCTGCCGATAAACCGGTACAGTTCCTGGGGCTTAGTTTTAAAAACCCGGTTGGCTTAGGCGCCGGGTTCGATAAAAACGCGCTGTACCTGCGCGAACTGGAAGCCCTTGGGTTTGGCCATGTGGAAATTGGAACGGTTACTCCACGGCCACAACCGGGCAACGACAAACCACGTCTTTTTCGCCTGAAACAGGATAAAGCGCTGATAAACAGGATGGGTTTTAACAACGATGGAGTAGACGCTATCATTCCAAGGTTGAAGAATTTCAAATCTCAAATCTCAAATAATAAATTAATAATTGGAGGAAATATCGGCAAACAAAAGACCACGCCCAATGAAGATGCCTACCTCGATTACGATATCTGTTACCGCAAGCTGTACGATTATGTAGATTATTTTGTGGTAAACGTAAGCAGCCCGAACACACCCGGACTTAGGGAGTTGCAGGAAAAGGAGAGCCTGCGCAAAATACTTACCCACCTGCAGGCCATCCGTTCGGGTCTTGAAGTTAAAAAACCCCTGCTGCTCAAGATTGCTCCCGACCTGACCACTGAACAATTAGATGATGTGATTGACCTGGCAAAAGAAATAAACCTTGAGGGATTGGTAGTAAGCAATACCACCCTTGACAGGACCATGCTGAGCGATGCAGGAAAGATCAAAAGCGGTGAAGCCGGCGCAGGAGGTTTAAGCGGGGCCCCGGTAAGGCAAAAGGCAACCGAAATGCTCCGCTATATTCAGCAAAAAAACCTTGGAAATATACCCGTGATTGGCGTGGGTGGTATTTTTACCGCAGCCGATGCCCGCGAAAAAATGGATGCAGGGGCGCAGTTGGTGCAGGTTTGGACCGGTTTTATATACGAAGGCCCTGCCATAGCGCGAAACATTGTTCAGGGGCTTTAATACTTGTTTCTTCCCGCTACATTTGCACAAAATTTTTCCGACCCACCAATATGGAACACCTGTTTACCTCCGAAGCCATTATCAGTTTTATCGTCCTGGTTATCCTGGAAGTGGTACTCGGTATTGACAATGTAATTTTTGTAAGCCTTATCCTGAACCGCCTGCCTGATGAAAAGCGCAATAAAGCCCGGACTTATTGGATGATTTTGGGCATCATCACCCGGAGTCTTTTGCTATTGGCGTTGGGGTGGTTACTTAAACAGAAAGGAAAATTCCTTTTTACCATAAATGAAAAAGGCTTTGACCTTGCGAGCCTGGTCATGCTGGTTGGTGGCTTATTCCTCATGTATAAATCTGTGAAGGAAATACACCATAAGCTGGAAGGCGAAGACCCGAATGCGGCAGGTGGCAGGCAGGTGATGCTTGGTTTTGCACAGGCCATGGGGCAAATAGTGCTTATTGATATGGTTTTCAGCTTCGACAGCATAATAACCGCAGGAGGTACTGCCCAACATGTTGAAATTATGATTGCCGCAGTGGTAATTGCCATGATTACCATGTTTCTTTTCGCTCCTGCCATTTCAGGGTTTGTACATAAGCACCCGACTATTAAAATGCTGGCTCTCAGCTTCCTGGTAATGATCGGCATCAGCTTAATCATTGAGGGCTGGGATTCAGAAGCTGCGCACCAACTTCACCTCAAAAACTACATTTATTTTGGTATGGCATTCAGCTTTGTGGTTGAAATGCTGAACATGGGAATGCGAAAAAATATGCAAAAACAGCGAACAGTAAGGTTGAATGAACCTGTTCTGGAACCGGAAGAGAAAGACGGGAATACGGCGCATTAAAAGATGACAGAATTTAGATGACAGAAATTAGATGACAGAAATTAGATGACAGGCGACAGTGAGCGCGAACCTGTCCTCTACAATCCGTCCTCTGTCCTCTTCCATCTGTCATCCGTCCTCTCCCATCCGTCCTCTGTCATTCTCCCATCCGTCCTCTGTCATTCTCCCATCCGTCCTCTGTCATTCTCCCATCCGTCCTCTGTCATTCTCCCATCTGTCCTCTAAATTCCGTTATCATACCAAACACATCAGCGTAGCCCCAACTACTCCTGCGGTTTCGGAACGCAACCGGGTTTCGCCAAGCGATACAGGAACATAGCCCCCGTTGGTAGCTTCAAATATTTCATCAGTGGTAAAATCCCCTTCGGGGCCTATCAGCAGCAGGCTATCGTTCATCCCAGGTTGCAGCGCTCTTGCCAAATGGTGCTTTTCATAGCCTTCGCAATGAGCTATCCAGCGGTTGTGGTAAGCATGCGCCTCCGAACTTTTAATGAAATCGCTAAAAGCAACCGGTTCGTGCAGCAGCGGTAACCAGGTCTGCCTGCTTTGCAGCATGGCGCTGGTGCATATTTGCCGCAACCTGTCGAGCCTGAAATGTTCTTTTTCGGTACGCTTGCATTTCACCGGAAATATTTCGGCGATACCCAGCTCCGTAGCTTTTTCAAGAAACCATTCAAAGCGGCTCACATTCTTTACCGGCGAAATGGCAATGGCAGATTTGCGTACATGAAGGCGTGGCAGTTGCTCTTCCTGTTCAATTTTCACCAGGCAGGTTTTCTTACCCGCCTCCGAAATGACGGCAGTCCACAGCAAACCGGCTCCGTTGGTTAATTGAATGTTTTCCCCGGGCTGCATCCTCAGCACCTGCACCACATGGTGGGCATTGTTTTCATCCAGCAATTCAATGTTACCTACCGTGGCATTGGCATGAAAAAATATGGGCAGCGACATACATACAAAGCTAATAAGGTTGGGGGCTTTCATAAAAATTTGGTTTTGAAAATGCTGTTGATTTCCTGAAAATTTAATATTTTACCGGATTATCCTGAAAAATCAATAAAAAATGACTGCCGGTATAATTATTGCGATAATTGCTGTTGTCATCATTGCCTTTATAATTGGCGTGTACAACAAGCTAACCAAAGCCCGCATCCTGGTAAAGGAAGGCTGGAGTGGAATAGCCACTTTTTTGCAGCAGCGAACGGACCTGATACCCAACCTGGTAGAAACCGTAAAAGGCTACGCCGTGCATGAAAGCAAAACCCTGACCGAGGTGGTAAAATGGCGGAACCGGGCCGTAGCGGCAAACGGCACAGGTGAGCAAATGGAAGCCAATGCCGGGCTCAACCGCGCGCTCGTTGACTTTTTTGCGCTTACAGAACAATACCCCGACCTGAAAGCGAACCAAAATTTTATGAGCCTGCAAGGCGACCTGAAAGATATTGAAGGCAAGCTGAACCAAAGCCGCCGGTATTACAACGGAACCGTTCGCGATTACAACCAGGGTATAGCGGTTTTCCCGAACAACATTGTGGCAGGCATGTTTGGTTTTAAAGATGAACCTTTCTTTAAAGAGGAGGAAGGGGCTGCCGCAGCGCCAAAAGTTTCATTCAATTGATCAACCCTTTATAAAAATGCAGGTTATCAATATCGGGCTAAGCCATTTTTTCGCGCGGTTCAACCGGTGGATTATGGTTTGCATTTTCCAGGTTTCTGCGCTGTTTATTTCTACCGTTTGTTTTGGGCAGGAGGCAAGTTATCTCCAATTTTACCGGATCGTTCCAAAGGAAAAGGTGATTGCGCTGGTTCAAAAGCAGGCATACCCGGTGATGAAAAAGAAGGGTATCCCCGAACTGGATATCAAGGCAAGGTTTGCCAGCCAACTGCCCGCCATTGCCGATTCGGTGGCCTCCATGTTCCGGTTCCAATCTGATTTCCGGGAAATTGCCAACGGCGACAGCTTGCTGCTGAAAAAGCAAAAGACACCCCAAAACCAGGCCCGCTGGGAGAAAAACCTGGCAACCATGGTAGAAAGAATGATGAAGGCAGGCGGTTACTTATGGAGCCCGCTGCTGGCACGCAATTACAGCGACCGGATCCTTGTTTTTCATTCGGATATTAAAGTGCTGCCCTCTGCCAAACTGGAGGTTACCGAAACCATTACGATCTATAACGGGAACGGGCAAAAAAGCCCCGATATTGATTACAATGCGAACTATGACCCCAATAATGATATTCAACGGGGCATTGTACGCGACTTTCCTACCCGCTACCTCGCCAAAGATGGGTTCTGGGAAAATGTGGGTTTTAGCCTACAACATGTTACGAGGAACGGTAAGGAAACCAACTATAAAACGGAAAGCATTGATAACGGAACGCGGATCATGGTGGGCGATGCAGACATCCTGATAGAGGAAGGTATTCACACCTATGTGTTTACCTATGAAACCGACAGGCAGATCATTTACCACGACAATAAAGATGAACTGTACTGGAATGTAAATGGCAACGGTTGGGTGTTTTATGCCGACAGCGTTTCCTGTACCATTCATTTCCCCTGGGGCGCGGGCATTTTTGAAGATGCCTGTTATACCGGGTACCAGGGCAGTACCGACAGGTTCTGTGCTTCGCAAAAATGGAACGACAGTACCATCCGGTTTTGGAACACCCAACGGCTTGAACCCTGGCAGGGGCTTACGGTAGCGGCCTCCATACAAAAAGGAATGCTGGCGGTGGTTGAGCCGAGGAACTGGAAAACGATCATCAGCGATAATTACGGCATCAAGGTGCTTGGAATAACATTTGCAGGCCTCACGCTGATTTATTTCATCACCTGGCTTTTTATAGGCCGCGATCCAAAAAAAGGAACCATCATCCCACAGTTTGAGCCCCCTGCCGGGCTTTCACCTGCCGATGTTGGGTATATTGATCGGCAACGCTATGGCTCGCACCTTTTTGCCGCAGCCCTGGTGGATATGGCTGTGCACAAATACCTGAAAATAAATGTGGATTCCAAAGGAATCCTGTTTAAATCAGCTGTGTACAATTTCAAACAACCTGAGGGTACAAAACCCGGAGATGGCAATAGCATGAGTAGTTTGTACGGTTTTCGGCCTGCGGAATTATATGGCCAAACGGCTGAAAGCGGAACCTACAATCCTACCCTGAAAAGATTCTACGATGGCCTGAACCAAAAGCTGGAAGAGCGTTTCAAGGTACGAAAGGGAAAAAAGAATACCTGGAACGGTCTCTTTGTGCGGAATGACGGAGTTACGGGCTGCGGTGGATTTATTGTTTTAGCCGCATTGGTTTTTGGAGTGATCTATATAATAAATCAATACACCCTGAACATGCTTGGGGTCATCGGTTTGCTGATAATAGCCATTATTGCCGTGCATGGCATTTTTGTGAAGATTATGAGCGCCTATACCAAAAAAGGAAGGGAAGTGATGGACCATATCGAAGGCTTTAAAATGTACCTTGAAACTGCTGAGCAGAAACTTTACCAGTACTTTACCCCTCCCGAAAAAACGCTTGAATTATTTGAAAAATACCTGCCCTATGCCATTGCACTGAAAGTGGAAAATGCATGGGCAAATAAGTTTGACGACATTATGCAGCGTGCGCTGGAGGGAGGCTATAAACCTGCCTACTACAGCGGCAGCCATGCTTCGTTTGGCCGTAGCTTCAGTACAGGCGCCATGACAAGCAGTCTTTCAGCAGGACTTGGAAGTTCAACGGCTTCGGCCTCTACCCCGCCAAGCAGCAGCAGCGGTGGTAGCAGTGGGGGAGGAAGCAGCGGTGGCGGTGGCGGCGGTGGCGGCGGTGGCGGCTGGTAAGAGGATTTGGTATTTAATATTTTTGATTGAAGATTTAATATTTGGCGTGAGGGTTTGAGGCTGTCCTTGCCTAAAAAGTTGTTTTGAACGTATCACAACTTGTGATACCATAATGTCGAGGTCGGAATCGGTTAGTTCAAACATAAAATGTGCCGGAAACCGATCCATATTTCGCCTGACCCCCCTTGCTTCAGGGTGCGTGTTTCTGTTTGAAATAATTCTGCAAGGTCCCTGTCGAGCATCACCTGTATACCCCGGATGGTGTATATTTTATTCTCTATGTTGCTTAACACTAATTCCATACAAAACCCATTTTTTGCAGGTGTGCATTAATTTCTCTTCCAGGTTCCCGATCCCTCAAATATACTTCCCTTAATATTCCACTCATTCTTTTTGCCACAGACCATTCCCAAAAATATTTCCCCCAAAATCCTTGCATAATTCAAAAATTCTCTTATATCTTTGTGATATCATTTTAATATCAAATTGAAAGAAATGGAAAAAACGATACATGCCAAAAGCGGCTGGCTGATGCTGGCGCTTGGAATAGCCCTTATTGCGCTAAGTGCTTTTTTAATCATCCGGGGTTTCCAGGTAGGCTCAGTACCGATGATGGTTTCGGGGGTTGCCGGCCTGGTTTGTGTTGTATTTATTGTTGCCGGTTTTATGGCCATTGAACCCAATAATAGCCGGGTGCTGGTGCTTTTCGGCGATTATGTGGGCACGGTAAAAGACAGCGGTTTCTTTTGGGCCAATCCTTTTTACACCAAAAAGAATATTACCCTGCGTGCTAATAACATGGATACCGAGCCTATCAAGGTAAACGATAAGCATGGCAATCCCATTATGATCGGTGCGGTGCTGGTTTGGCGGGTAAAAGACACTTTTAAGGCAAACTTTGGGGTGGATAATTACCATTCTTTTGTAGAAACCCAAAGCGAGGCGGCCATCCGTAAACTCGCGGGCAGCTTTGCCTACGACAATTTTGAGCATGAAACCGAAGAGATTACGCTTCGAAGCAATTCAAGCGAGGTAAGCGACCTCCTTGATCAGGAAGTAAGCGATAGGCTTGCCATTGCAGGGATTGAAGTGATTGAAACCCGCCTGAGCCACCTGGCCTATTCAACCGAAATTGCCGGCGCCATGCTGCAGCGTCAGCAGGCTACAGCCATAATTGCCGCACGCAGCAAAATAGTGGAAGGTGCGGTTGGCATGGTTGAAATGGCGCTTGAAGCATTGGGTAAAAAAGGTATCGTACACCTTGATGAAGAGCGGAAAGCCGCCATGGTAAGCAACCTGATGGTGGTGCTTTGCAGCGAACGCGCCGCTACACCTGTTTTGAACACCGGGTCATTGTATTAAACCGAATTGAAAACCTGCTGAAGGATGTAAGCATGCCAAAAGACCAGAAGAAATCGTTTGTGCTGCGGCTGGACGCAAAAACATACGCACTCATGGAAAAATGGGCTGCCGATGAATTTCGCAGCGTAAACGGGCAATTGGAATACGTGATCCACAAAGCATTGAAGGATGCGGGCCGGTTTACCAAAGAAACTGATCAAAAGCAAAAAGAGGATATATAAACAGGCCGGTTACCGCTTATCTAAAAAAACAAGGGCTGCAAAAACATGAATTATTTTTGTACTGCAAATAAATTATCATTTTAGTTGACCAAAACATTTCATTCATACAGGGAATCCATCATTTGGGGCGTCGCGCTGATCCTGTTGTTTGCAATGGATGTTACAGAGTCATCTTTTAGTTTTTGTATTCCTTCGATGCTTGGTTTCCACTATTGCCCCGGTTGCGGTATCGGTCATGCTATTCACTACGCGCTTCACCTACAGTTTGCCCAATCCTTGCAGGCGCATTGGCTGGGTTTACCGGCAACCATTGGCATTATCTACCTCGTGTTACGACCATTTATTTCACCAAATAAACACCACTCTAAAAATGAGCCATCAACAACTACTAATGACCATGCCTGATATCCAGATGGAAGAGCTTTCCTTGCTGCAAAACCTGATGCAGAACATGGACGACCGTCAAAAAGAGCAATTCCTGCTGTTTTACCGTACCAAGCGCAAGGACAAGCAAACCATGCTGATCATTGCCGCCATTGGTTTCCTTGGTATTGCTGGTATTCACCGGTTTATTACCGGCGATATCGGGCTGGGTATCCTGTATATTTTTACCTGTGGCCTATGCTTTATAGGAACCATTATTGATATCCTCAATATTGGCCAAATCACCGCTGCGTACAACGAAAAGCAGGCTGTAGAATCGGCCAACCTGGTAAGGATGATGGCGAGATAACTTTACGCAGCCTTTTGGTTACCGGAAAAATTAAGCCACGAATGCACGAATTAAGAATCATTCGTGCATTCGTGGCTCTTTTATTTGGAATTAGAACAGATACTTTTTCGTTAAAATCCGCAGCCCTATTATTTACAATCAGAACAGGTCTTCTTCGTTAAAACCCTCGTCGAAATCGGTCATTTCATTCATTTTGCTCGGCTTCTGAATGAACATGGCAGCTTCACCATCACCACCGTTTGAACCTCCACCTGATGGGCGAACCGGTTTGAAATTGGAGGGCAGCCCCTGGCCAAAATCATTATCGCCTTCATCCCAATCCACAAAACGCTGAATATGGAGCAGGGCTTTTAACTTGATGGTTTCCAGCGCGCCATTACGGTGTTTGGCTATTTTTAAAGTGGTTTCACCCTTATTGGATTCGCCGTGTTCATTAGCTGTAAGTTCATAGTACTCAGGGCGATACAGGAACATGACCATGTCCGCATCCTGTTCAATAGCGCCCGATTCGCGGAGATCGCTCAACTGCGGGATCTTATTTCCATCCTTACGGCCTTCTACCGAACGGTTCAACTGGCTGAGCGCTATTATCGGGATGTTCAATTCCTTGCCTAGCCCTTTCAGCGCCCGGCTGATACCGCTGATCTCCTGTTCGCGGTTCATATTCTTATTCTCCCCGCCGCCACTCATCAACTGCAGGTAATCAATAATTACCATGCCTACCTTATGCTGGCTTACCATCCGCCTTACTTTGGCCCTGAGTTCAAAAATGTTCAATGCGGGGGTATCATCGAGGAAAATAGGAGCATCGGTAAGTTGCTTTACACCGGTTGCATATAGTTGCTCCATTTCGTAATCAGCCATTTGCCCGCGCGATATTTTTTCCATCATAATGCCGCTTTGTGCGCTCAGCAAACGCTGAACCAACTGGGCATTACCCATTTCGAGGCTGAACACACCAACTGCGGTTGGGCGGGTGGGGTGCATGGCGGCATTGCGCGCCAGGTTGAGCGCAAAAGCCGTTTTACCTACCGAGGGGCGGGCGGCAATAATGATCAGGTCGGTTGGCTGGAAACCGTTGGTTACCTTATCCAATTTGGCAAACCCGCTCGGTACCCCCGAAATATCGTCGGTGCGGTGGCGGAGTTCTTCAATGCGCTCAATGGCTTTTACCAGCACGCTGCCTATTTCACTGTAATTTCTTTTTACATAGCTGTTGGTAATGTCGAACAGTTTTTGCTCGGCATCATCCAGCAATTCAAAGGCATCGGTGCTGTCTTCATAGGCATCGCCAATAATTTCGCCACTGAGGCGGATAAGTTCGCGCTGGATAAATTTTTGCACCAGGATACGGCTGTGGGCTTCAATATGCGCACTGCTGGTAACCGAATTGGTGAGCCGGGTTACAAAATAGGCGCCGCCTACGGCATCCAGTTCGTCCTTTTTCCGCAGTTCTTCCACCACGGTAAGTATATCAATGGGCTGGCTTTTCTGCTGCAGGTTTTGCATGGAGCGGAAAATGCGCTGATGGGCGTCCACATAAAAACACTCGGGGCGCAGGTATTCTACGGCTGTATCAAAAGCTCCTTTTTCGAGCATGATGGCCCCAAGGATGGCTTCCTCGAGATCGCGGGCCTGGGGGGGTACTTTTCCATAAACGAGCGTACTAAGGTCAGGGCTTCCTTTTAGTCTTTTCTTACGGTCTTTGGCAATATTCGTTAGCTCCATGGAGGGTTAAAAAATTAAAAACTTTTAGTGTATAGATCGTTTCCGTCGCTTGCACCGGGGCAAAAAATTCCTTTGGCCAACCTAGCCATTTTTAAACCCATCCGCATGTAAAACGGAATTTGGTTCGGTTGTCCACTGTGTTTCAGGCACTTAAAGAGTGCCTCCTGTCACGGTTAAAGAATTGTTACCTCGGGCGCAGAAATCGAAGATAACAGATAATTCTGCATCCAAAAAAGTCCTTTCCCATCTAAATTAATCAACAGCCACCGCACAGGCTTTTCCACATCTATCAGCAAATTACTGATATTTTTCCACCCAACCCAGCAGGCTTATGCACAATAGGTGGAATTTGTGTAGCTGTTTTGCACAAAAGCCTGTGTGTAAAATTACATATCCACATTTGCCCCTTTTCTTCACAAAAACGCATACAGTCACCTCTGTAAAAGTTGATTTTTACCCTGAAAAACCGCTCTTTTTACTGAATATTTTTCCAACTCATAACTACCGCAGGCAGGCTTATCTTTGCGGCCTTATCATTTGTTTTATCCGGCATGACTATTTCGTATAACTGGTTAAGTGAATATTTACCCTCCACCATTGAACCACATAAGCTAAGTAAGATTTTAACCTCTGTGGGGCTTGAAGTGGAGAGCCTTGAAAAGCAGGAAAGCATCCCGGGCGGGTTGAAAGGTTTGGTGATTGGAGAAGTAAAAACCTGCGCCAAACATCCCGATGCCGATAAGCTTTCATTAACCACCGTGGCTGTTGGAACCGGCGAAACATTACAAATTGTTTGCGGTGCGTCCAATGTGGCAGCCGGGCAAAAAGTAGTGGTGGCTCCCGTGGGAGCAACTATTTACCCCTTTGGTAAAGAGCCGGTTACCATGAAAAAAGCTAAGATCAGGGGGGTGGAAAGCCACGGCATGATTTGCGCAGAAGATGAAATTGGCCTGAGCGAAAACCACGATGGTATCATGGTGTTGACCACCACGCTGAAACCGGGAACCCCCGCCGCCGATTATTTTAAGCCCGAAACTGACTGGATTTACGAGATTGGGCTTACCCCCAACCACATGGATGCCATGAGCCACCTGGGTGTGGCGCGGGATGTGTGCGCATACCTCGCCCATCACGAAAAACATTCAACCGCCCCCAAAAATCCTTTGGACAGCGTAACGCTGAAAATTGATGATGCCAAAGGCTTGGACGTTAAAGTAACTATTGAAAATAAAAAGGATTGCCAGCGGTACAGCGGCATCAGCATCAGCGGCATAAAAGTGGCGGAAAGCCCAACCTGGTTACAGAAAAGGCTGAAATCCATTGGGTTAAGACCCATTAACAATATAGTTGACATTACCAATTTTATACTCCACGAAACCGGTCAGCCGCTGCATGCTTTTGATGCGGATAAAATTGCAGGCAGGCACGTAAAAGTGATGAACCTTCCTGAAGGAACCTCGTTTGTTTCGCTGGATGAAAAGGAGCGTAAACTTTCGGCTGAAGACCTGATGATTTGTGATGGAGAAGGCAACTCCATGTGTATCGGGGGTGTGTTTGGCGGGTTGAACAGCGGCGTTAGCGATTCTACCACAAATGTATTCCTTGAAAGCGCCTGGTTTCACCCGGTAAGCATCCGCAAAAGCAGCGTGCGCCACGGATTGCGTACTGATGCGGCGGCACGTTTTGAAAAAGGCGTGGATATAAGCCATACGCTGGCCGTTTTAAAAAGAGCAGCGCTTTTAATAAAAGAACTGGCCGGTGGAGCTTTTACCGGAACGCTGGCAGATGTGTACCCTGAGCCCAAACCCAAACTGGAGATTGCACTTAAATACCATTACCTGAAAAAACTGAGCGGTAAAAACTACCACCCCGATGCGGTGAAAAGGATTTTGGGGGCGCTTGGTTTTGAATTTATAAAGGAAGGCTCGGATAACCTATGGTTTTCAGTGCCTTATCATAAGCCGGATATTACCCTGCAGGCCGACCTGGTTGAGGAAATTATGCGGATTGACGGGTTGGATAATGTAGAAATTCCGGGGGCCATCACCCTTACACCATCAGCCGATCTGCTTGGGGATGAAGAACGCTGGCAGGAAAAATTGGCCGATTACCTGGTGGGTATGGGTTTCAGTGAAATTTTTACCAACTCCATTACCAACAGCAAATATTACCCCGAGGAAGTGCTCCAAACCTCGGTGAAAATGATCAACAACCTGAGCGCCGACCTCGATATCATGCGGCCTTCCATGCTGGAAACCATGCTGGAAACCGTTGCTTTTAACCTGAACCGGCGCAACCGCAACCTCCGGCTTTTTGAGTTTGGTAAAACCTACCATAGCACAGCGGTTGGGCAATACACAGAAGATAAATGGCTTTCCATATCCGTTACCGGAAACGCGCAGGAGGCCGGATGGCGCAGCAAGCAAGTGCAGGCCGATTTATTTTACCTGAAAGGCATACTGTCGAACCTGCTGGGAATTGCCGGTGCCGGTACGCTGAAAGGAGAACCCTATGGCGCGCAGCACGTTAATGGCATGATGTACAAGGTAAATGGTAAAGAATTAGCCATCCTCGGCGAAGTTTCGCGCAAAAGATTGCAGGCTTTCGATATTAAGCAACCGGTTTTTTATGCTTCCATCCATTGGGCCAACCTGATGAACCTGGTTCAAAGCTCGAAGACAGAATACAGGGAAATTCCCAAATATCCTGCCGTTGAGCGCGACCTGGCTTTATTAGTGAACAGCCATGTTTCGTGGGAGCAAATGGCCGACGCGGCATCCAAAGCAAAAGTTCCTCAATTGCAAAAGGTTCAGTTATTCGATATTTTTGAAAGTGAAAAACTGGGTGCAGGTAAAAAATCAATGGCATTAAGCTTCCTGTTCCAGGATACGGAAAAGACCATGAACGATACCGATATTGATGCAGCGATGCAAAAAATTTCGGCCCAACTGGAAAAGGAACTGGATGCAGAAGTAAGAAAATAAACCGCTATATAAATTTTCTCCATGAACGCTTCTATTGAATCAATACAACGGATCGGCCAAAAGCTCCAGGCGCTTATCAGGCAACGGGATAGCCTGCTTCGCGAAAACGAGAAGTTACAGCAGGATCTAACGCAAAAGCAGCAATTGCTTGATTCAGCCACTGATAAGGCCACGTTGCTGGAAGACCAGGTGGTAGTGCTCAGGGCCGCCACTGCGCAATTAGACGAAAAAGGAAAAAAGGAATTTGAGAAAAAGATAAATGGGTTTGTAAAGGACATTGATAAAGTAATCGCTCATTTGCAAGCCTAGAGATATTTAATATTTTTGATTTGGCCAATATGGTGCGTGGGGACACACACCACGGCTTCGATTTGAAATTGCCTTCTCCAAATTATAACCTGTAATCTGTCAACTGTAATCTGTCAACTGTAATCTGTCA
>CAYUGH010000029.1:0-5583 GCA_964444195.1 uncultured Chitinophagaceae bacterium | reverse complement strand
CTAACTTCCGTCATCTATGCAAGAGCTCATCCCCATCACCATCACCATAGCCGACCGCAGCTACCGCATTAAAGTTGAGCCCAAGGATGAAGAAATGGTGCGTAAAACCATTAAGTTCCTGAACGATAAGGTTCTTGAATTTAAAACCAATTTTGCCGGCAAAGACATGCAGGATTATGTAAGCATGGTAATGGCCTGGTACGCCACGCAGCCACAGGCAATTGTTGCGCAGGGCATTTCGGATGAAACCGTGCTTACCGAACTTACCCGTATTGAAACCATGATTGATAAAGCGGTGGAATCCTGACGGGGCTTTATTTCTTCAACCCAATCTCCCTCAACCTCTCATCCAGGTACTCTCCTGCAGTCGCATCCTCATAAGCCTTTGGATGGTCGGTATTCACACAATCCTCCAGGCAGGCAAGGCTCATGCTGCTTTTGGGATGCAAAAAGAAGGGAATACTGAACCGGCTGGTGCCCCAATGCTTGCGGGGCGGGTTTACTACGCGGTGGGTGGTACTGCGCAGGCGGTTATTGGTAAGCCTTTGAAGCATATCGCCAACATTTACCACAATTTGCCCGGGCAATGCCGTCACAGCTACCCAGTCGCCCTGTTTGGTTAAAATTTGAAGCCCTTCGGCGCTTGCACCCACCAGCAGGGTGATCAGGTTAATATCTTCATGCTGTTCGGCACGAATGGCGCTTGCAGGTTCCTGCGTGATAGGCGGATAGTGGATGGCCCGTAAAATGCTGTTCCCGTTTACAATATAATTTTCAAAATAATCTTCGTCGAGCCCGAGGTAAATAGAAATGGCTTTTAAAAGCGCGCGACCACTTTTCTCGAAATTGCGATACGCGCGGTAAAGCGTGGGCGTAAACTGTGGTATTTCGTCAATCACCACATTGGCGGGATATTCGGCTCCAATGGGATCCTCGTCTTCCACTGTTTGGCCATACTGGTAAAACTCCTTTAAATCGGGTGCTTCACTTCCCTTGGCATGCTCTTTTCCAAAACTTGTATATCCCCGCTGACCGGCCAGTTCGGGTTTTTCATAGCTGCGTTTCAAATCCAGCGGAAGCCCGAAAAAACCTTTCACGTGTTTATACAACTCGTCAATCAGGTCCTCCGGAATACCATGATTTTTTACGGCCACAAAACCCACATCCTCATAAGCACGCCCGAGTTCGTACACAAATTCTGTACGCTCGTCAGCGGTTCCTTTGGTAAATTTGGCGAGGTCAACTACTGGGATGCTCATACGTAGGCATATTTTTTTTGGATAGCAATGATTAAACAGGGCCCCGGCCGAAACGACAGATTCAATTGATGTATTCTGCCGGGGATTTTACAAATAAAATGATTTTCTTTAATCCAATAGAAGGAAAAAATTGCCGGGGGCTGATTGCGCTGGTTTGCGGGTGGATAACATTATGTACGGGTTGCGGGCAAACCGGGCAAATAACTTCGGCAAAACCGGGCTTGCCAGCGCCAGCGCCTGATTATAGTTCTCTTGAAAGCTGGGCAGCACATCCGGCCAAGTACGACCTGTCGGACAGTCTGCCAGCCCCATACAGGCCTTTAAGCAGGGATAGCTCGGTTGATGTTTTCTTCATTCATCCTACCTCGTATTACGACAAAAAAGCAGTGGACTCATCCAGATTAGGTGAAGAAACGGAAAGGCTTTGCTGGAATGCCAGCCTGGCTGACCCCGTAGTAAACAAAATAACCGATGAGGGTTCCATCCTCAACCAGGCTTCGGTGTTTAATGGATACCGGGTGTTTGCGCCGAGGTACCGGCAAGCCCATATCCAGGCCTTTTACATTCCGGATAGTCTTTCAAAACCTTTTTTCGATACGGCTTATGCGGACATTCGTAACGCTTTCACCTGGTACCTCGCTACCGAAAACAAGGGGAGGCCGTTTATAATTGCCTCGCACAGCCAGGGCACGCTGCATGCCGCAAGGTTGATCAGCGAAATGATTGACGGCCATCCGCTAAGCCGGCAATTTGTGGCCGGTTACCTGGTCGGGCTGCCTGTAAGGGAAAACCTGTTCAGCAATATTCCTCCCTGTACGGCGCCGGATACGAAGGGTTGCATTGTTTCGTGGCGCAGTTTTAAGCAGGGTTACGAACCGCCATATCTGGTGCAGGAGAATTTTAAAGCCATTGTAGTGAACCCGCTTACCTGGACCAGCTTGCCCGGTCCTGTACCAAGAAAAGAAAACAAAGGATCGATTCTGTATAAATTTAATAAACCCAAAACCGCCAATGTGAGCACGGTTATTCATGGAAATATTTTATGGTGCAGCAAACCGCGGTTTTTTGGCAATATCTTTTTTACAAGGAAAAATTACCATATTGGCGATTACAATCTTTTCTGGAAAAATATCCGGGACAATGCAGCGGAACGTGTTCGGGCATACCGGGCAAGTAACGGCAAGTAAGGCTTACCGGGTTGCGGGTATCAGTAGTGCTTTAAAGGCAGTACTATCGCCATTAAATACATTGAAATCAACAAAACGCTGGATGCCGTTTACCCTGCTGCCTTCGTTGTGCTGCCAGAAGACCCAGTCATTTTTCACTTTTGGAATATTGCGCTCCCTATAGTGCGCCACCCAAAGCTTTGACGCCGATGCAGGTGTTATCACCTGCTTCTCCTGTACGCCTGGGTAGCCGAAATTCTTCACCGCCGCTCCGGCACGCCTGGCATTCGCTGGAAGAGATGACAAGAGTTAGGAAGCCCATTTTATTTTTGAGGGTTGTTACCCCAATCCACTGAACACAGGAGCATTTGGTGCCGCGTTGCTAAAACACCAAATGCGGCGAGGTTGGAGGCGTTTGGTATATGGAACACCAACCTCGGCTAAAGATGTCTATAAAACGAAATACGACAAACAGTTTCCCGTGGTTTGTATGGATGAGTCGCCCAAGCAACTAATAAAGGAAACCCGCTTAGCGATAGCACAGAAACGGGGTAGTGAAAGGAAAGAAGACTATGAATATGAGAGATGTGGAGTTGCAAATATCTTTATGGCCAATGAGCCGCTTACAGGTAAAAGGTATGTAAAGGTAACCGAGGTTAAAACTAAACTTATGACTGGCTTAAAGATGTGCTGGATAAACTGGCTACCTGCAGCCTTAATCAACTGGATGAATTGCTGCCGCAAAACTGGGTAATGCAAAATAAGTAATTTGCAACACGGGGCGCGTCGGGTGCTTACTTTGCGAAGGCTGGGAGATAGATATTCGTCCGGCTAACTGAAGCTAAATTTATAAATAAAAGTTGATGATTTGCACATAGATAAATTAATAACTTCCTGCTGGATATTAAGCCAAATTGAAATACAAAAAGTTGAAACACGGCTTCCGTCCGCGCCCATTTTGGCAAACCCAATATTATACGCATACCCTTGTCTATCCTATGTTACGGAGCTTTTTTCTTAGCTTGCTTAGTCCAACCTTGAACAATAATTGGCAATTGTGATACTACTTCTTTTCCGAATAAAGCCTCTGTCAAAATACCCATGTGCAGCATATCAATAATTCTGCATAAATATGAACGTCCTTTTGTCCACCATGTAAAGTGGTCGTCAATAATTAAGAAATGTTCAACGTGGCTTTTGAGATTATCTTTTACTTCTCGTAATTCTAAACCGTCAAGCCATGATTCATAAACACCGTCTGCTACACGACTCCCAAAAGTTGTTGTGAAATAATATTCTTTGATTTCCCAAATTGCAATAGGGTTTATAACACTTGGAAATGCTCCATCCACTCGTCTTGATAATGTACGAACTGGAAATTTATTTTGAGTGAAAGCCGTTAATTCTTTGGGATCATAATTGCAATCAAAACCCCGTGAATTGGCTTCAATAATCATGTTTACTATGCCTGTCAGATATGCGTAGCCTGCTTTGTCGCCTTTTTGTTTATTCAGTGGAAGAGGGCAAGTTGGCTTAAGTTTTTTCTTTAAAGCCTCAAATGTTTTCTTTGCTTCTACAAGCTTCATTAAGTTAGGTTCAACTTGAAGACGTAACACATCAGAACGGTGTTGTAGATAAGAAACGATTAAATTTCCTAATGCTGTAAACTTATTGTTCTTGTCGATTACTTTGCTGCAATCAAGACTATTACTTTCATAAACAGCTTTTATTTCTTCTAATGTATGAATCTTGATCTGTTTAGTATTCTTATCGGTATAACCTGCCTTTTGACTGATTAACTTGATGTTTGCCCAAAAATCTAAAGGTTGATTTAAAAACCGTTTGTCTGCTTTCATTTAGTTAATGCCTTTTCAAATTCGTTAATAAATTCTTTCAAGTTTGAACCTAAGGCAATGCAGATTTCTCTTAATTCTATTAAATCAATTCTTCTTTCGCCGCTTTCGATTTTGCTAATAAATGATTGCGGAACCTGGAGTTTATCTGCTAAGTCTGATTGGCGAAGTCCTGAACCCAATCGAAGCCGATATAATTGCTCCAATAGAATTTTGTACTCCTTCTTGTTCAAAGTTTTTTTCACGAATCCAAAAATATATCCCAAAATAGAATATCCCATTTTAGGATTATAACACAAGAGTTATTATATTTGCTAAAAGACTTAGGACATGCAGTTGACATTAGAACAAAAGTACGTTACATACTACCCACCAAAGTCTCAACTGTTGAAGTGGGTCGGCAATAAGCAAAAGTTCGCTGTAGAGATTACAAGATATTTTCCGACTGATATAAAGCGGTATATCGAACCATTTCTTGGTAGCGGTGCAATTCTTGCAACTGTCGCCCCAATGAATGGTTTAGGGTCTGATACTTTTAAACCATTAATTGAAATTTGGCAAAAGTTAGCAACTGATCCAAAAGGTTTGCTAGAATGGTATGCAGAAAGAAGAAATAGAATTGGTAAGGAAACAAAAGAAGAAGTTTACCAAAGTGTCTTAGCTGCATATAATAAAAGACCTAACGGAGCAGATTTTGTTTTCCTCACAAGGTCATGCTATGGTGGTATTGTAAGATTTAGAAAAGCGGATGGTTATATGTCAACACCTTGCGGTGTCCATGTTCCGATACCCGTTGAAAGTTTTGCGGCACGAATTAAGGATTGGAAATCAAGATTGAAAAATGTGTCCTTTGAACATTTGGATTATAAAGAAGCCTTTGCACAAGCGAAAAAAGATGATTTAATTTATTGCGATCCACCATATTCTCATAGTCAGGGAATTTTGTATGGGGCTCAAGATTTTCGTCTCGAAGATTTGTTAGTTGAAATTGATAAAGCCAAATCAAAAGGTGTCCGTGTTGCTTTAAGTATTGATGGAAATAAAAAGTCTGGCAATTACATATGTGATTTGCCAATTCCTGATGGACTTTTTGAAAATGAAATTTTTGTTGATTGTGGTCGGTCAATGTTGCGTCGTTTTCAACTTGAAGGGCAAACGTTGGAAGATGAAAATGTGTCTGATCGTCTGTTACTTACTTATTGAACGGAATGTCGCTATAGGGTTGCGCATAAAAAAAAATGTATTAATGGTATAACACGCAATAATAAATAAATTTATCCTGTCATTAGTTTGTTCATTCTTAGC
>CAYUGH010000028.1:0-45597 GCA_964444195.1 uncultured Chitinophagaceae bacterium | reverse complement strand
CTTATTTGGAACGAAATTCCAAAACCCCACCGTTCAGCATACTGCTTACTGGTATAAACGGCTTGTCCAGCACTTTTCCATTGTAAAGAACTTTAGTTAAAATTTCTTTTTTACCCAATTCAGGTGCTTTTATTTTTAGTTGTTTTCCGTGAGGCAACTGAATGGTGATGTCTTTAAACCCAGGAATACCTAATGCGTATTCACCTGAAGCAGGTACCAGCGGGTAAAACCCTAAAGAACTAAATAAATACCAGGCGGACATTTGCCCACAGTCGTCATTACCCGATAACCCGTCCGGCTTGTTTTGATAATTCTTTTGGATAATTCCCGGAATACGGGATTGTGTTTTATCCAGCCTGTTACAAAAGTTATACAGGTATGCAAAATGATGCCCGGGTTCGTTATCATGCCGGTAATGCCCTTCGTCAAAATTCCTGTCCAGTTCCTGCGCAAATAGTTCCCGGCCTCCCAATAACTTTATCAATCCGGGCACATCCTGCATAACACAGAACCGGTACGTCCAGCGGCCTCCTTCCGTAAACCCTTCGTCAGGTTTACTCCAACTGCCGTCAGCGTTACGCGCCTGGAAAAACCCGGTTTCTTTGTTAAACAGGTTTATATAATTCGATGACCGCTTCATCAATATATCATAATCTTCCAAATGGCCTAATCCTTTAGCCATTTGAGCTATGCAATAGTCATCCATGGCAAACTCCAGGGTACGTGATGCAGATTCATTGGTTTTATCGGCAGCAACATATCCTGATTTTATATAATTATCCAACCCGCCACGCGCTTCATAACTGCCATTCCAATAATGCCTGTCTCCCCAGCGGTAATCATTACGTGGTGCTGCAAAAGCATTTTTCCTGATCGCCCGGTAGGCCGTTTCCAAATCGTATTTCCTGAACCCGTTTACATAGGCATCTGCAACAACCGCATCGGCATGGGTGCCAATCATAATATTGGTATAAGTCGGGTTAGGCCATTTAGGAATCCATCCCCCCTCTTTGTACATCTGCACCAATGCTGCTATCATATCATTTACACGATCCGGTTGTGTTAAAAGCAACCAGGGATGTTGTGCACGAAAAGTATCCCATAGCGAATAGGCATTATAAGAAATACCTTCGTGTACCTTATCATCAAAAGGGCTGTAATATGTACCATATTCCGAAAATTCACGCGGGTATTGCATGGTTCGGAAAAATGCAGTGTAGAATATATCCAGGTCATTTTTGGAGGCTCCTTTAAACGATATTTTGCCCAGGTTATCCGACCATTCTTTTTTTACTTTTTCTTTTACATCGGAAAATGTTTCAGATTCCGGCAATTCATGCTGCATATTAATCTCAGCCTGGTTATAGCTTATAAAGGACGATCCTATTTTCACCTCTACTATATCCGTATCCGGGGCGAATACAATAAAACCGCCTGCATTGGAGCTCTCTTCTTTTTTGTTGCTTTCAGCAACACCCTCCGCAGTCCATGTTCCATACGACGCAAAAGGTTTGGAAAACTTCAATACATAGCACCCTTTAAAATTATAAAGACGTGGCCCCAGGTGGCTATCCTGCCGTTCTTTGTTATATATTCTTACTTCCTGCTTTTCGGGAAAGATTTCGATGCCCCCGCCCTCCTTCTCCCTGCCGGCTTCCAGAAAAAGTATTGCCTTATCATTTTGCGGATACTTTATCCTGAAATAAGAGCACCTCGACGTAGCCGTAAATTCTGTAGTAACCGGCGCCGCATTATCTTCATAAGATACCCGGTAATAATAAGGAGTTGTTGTTTCAAGGGTTCTGTTCAGCTTTACGGCGCGTTCCGCAGGATTGATCTTCAGTTTACCAACCTGTGGCATTAAGGTAAAAAAGCCATAATCACCCATCCAAACCGCGGGTTGATGGGTAGCCATAAATCCCAATAACTTATTATCGTTGTAATGATACATTGTTCGGGAAATATTGTTGATGCGCGTTACGGCGCACCATTGGGTCATTCCAAACGGCTGGCTTACAGCAGGTGTAGTTCCGCCATATTCAGTACCATGCGACCCGGTAGAACCAATCAACATGTTGACATGTGTTATTGGCTCCTGCGCATACAAAAAGCCGTAAGATATAAAAGAGACAATAAGACCCGGTATCAGTTTCGCCAATAAATTCATTACGATTTTATTTTTAAAGCGCCAGCAAACTATAACCTGTTCATTCATTTCTAAATTTTTTCACCTTTACCCTTCACAGTCACCACCACATCGAATGTTACTTTATTATTGGGCTTTCCCAGCGCCTGAACCGTAATTCCTGATTTTCCTTTTGGCATCACCGGCAGCTTTTTCAGTTCAAATTCTTCCATTTTATTTCTGCCCCTGTCGGCCAGGTACAGGAGGCCGTTTTTATACATAACATATTGCCCTGCCTGCAATCTCCGGTCTATCCTCACTTCGCTGCCGTCTCCAAATATTATTTTTAATCCTCTTACAACACTGTCGCGCGGAGCCTGTATTTTAATCGCCAGGTCGAGTGGTTGCTCATCAAATTCATTTTTTAATTCCAATGGTTGTGCATCCGCTATATATGGAAGATTGCTGAAACGGTTTTCTTTTACCGGGTAAAGTACAAAGGATTTTTCACCGGTTTGCTCCAGGTGGAATTTATAGTCGAGGTCCTTTAATTTTTCCTTATGCGCTTTGGTAAACACATTGGCAGCACGTGCATTTTCCCATGTACGGAAAGCTTTGAAAATGGCAGCTTTCTCCGCGCCGGCTTCCACGGTTTGCTGGCTCAGTCCCAGCATATAGGTAGCATCCCAACCTATTGATTTGGCCTGCAGGTTTTCGGCATCATATACCGACCAGTCTGCCTGGTAATTCTGAATACCGAATGTGGCGGGAAAATAGCTGCTTGCCCATACATAGCGGATATCTTTTCCCTCAATGCCCCATTTGTTGAGCACGGGGCTGAACATGTGATCGCCGCCACCCACATTGCACACGCTCATGTAGTGCCAGCTTCCTTCGCCAACAGCGCTGCCCATCACGCGGAGATATTTGCCGCCATTACGTTGATAGCTATCGAACAAGCCGCGAAAAAAACGTTTGAAAGAATACTGGCCGTGCCCCTGGTACATGCAGCTTTCCAGCCCGTCGAAATCAATATAATCCATACCGCCTTCTGCCAGCCATTTGCCATAGTAATCGGCATACACTTCCTGCAGGTTCATATCGGGCGCAAAACCACGGTAGCAGTTGGGTTGCAATTTCACAATAGTTGTACCGGCTTTGTAGCTGCCACGCACCGTATTATGAAACCCGCGTTTGATATGTAAAAATGTATAAGGCGCGGTCCGGGTAATGCCATCGTATTCAATCAGTTCCTTTCCAATCTTCAGCACATTGGTATGGTTGCCTTCCCATCCGCCAAACTCATTGAAATAAGCGGTATCGGCCACGGTAATGATTGTATCCTCCGGCGAAAGGTCTTTGGTGATCACCGTGCGCTGCATGATGGCGAGGCTGTCGCTGGGAACGGGAGAAACATCGCTGTTGTATGGCTGTAAAAACTCGCACAGCGTATGCAGCCCATACCGTATCCCGCTTTTCTGCATGAGCGCTCCGAAATCCGGGATACTCATGTCGGGGCTACCCCTGAAACTAACTTTCCGGTTTCCCCAGCGGTTGGCAGGGTTGGGATAATATTCACCCCAGCCTTCGTCCTGCACACCCCCGGTTATATTTAGTTGCTTCACATAACCGGCAAGGCTGTCGTGTGGTCCCCACCAGGCTATATCGGGCCGGTATGCCGATGGGTCTTTTATCCATTTGCCATCCACCATTGGGTGTGGCAGGCCTTCCGCCAGCACCACTTTTTCTATAGTTGCCAGCCCCAATGAATCGGGGCAGGCATATAGCGCTATGGCAGACCCAATAAAATCGGCATTGGTAGCGGTTACCAATTGGTAACGCGATGAGTTGGCTTTGCCATCCAGCCCTTCAGGATAGTTCGGAAAACGAATCATTTGTTCCTTATTCCGGTCGCGCGAATGCATACAAATGGTTGAGCCGTATGCAGGCTCCAGTTTTGCCCCGTTTCCATAATTCATACGGAAATATTCTTCGGGCTGCGAATAAAAAGCCACATCACTAATGCCATCGCCACCTATGCTGAAAGTTTGTCCTTCTTTCAAATGCGCAGGCAAGGGGTACTTCACCGGATCGGGCGTATGGATATAATAATACATGAACGACATGTCGCCATCTGTGGGCGGGCCACTTGTGGTGTTATCATTAAGCCCCAGCATGCCAATAGCAAACTCGTCGTCGCGTACCACACCAATTACATCGCCGATGGTTTTGGAAATATTTGTTTTGTAAGGGCCCCACACGATATTGTCCACACCATTGCGCGGCTCCAGCGACAGCAGTTCCATGCGCAGGTATTGCTGCTTCTGCTCCACTTTTACCCTGGCCACCGAACCATTTGGATAGGTAAGGACTATTTCCTTTTTTGCAGAAGTAAAAACGGCTTTTACAGGCAGTATATCAAGGTTGTCCTTTTGCAGGCTAACCAGCGCCGAACTCATGCCCTTGGGGCAATATTCTTTCCCGCTTTTGCTTGCTTTAATGGAAGTGATAAAGCCTTTGCCGTTAACACTTATCCCCGCATATTGTGTTTGTAATTGAAAGGTCTGCGCATGAAGATTGCAGACGCACAAAAGGATAAGCGCTATACCAATACTAATGCGAAAAGACAGAAAGCTGAAATGCTTCATACTATTTGTTTTTAATATTTATTATTTAAAAAGAAGGGGCTGGAAAGCCCCCTCGTGTTAATCATCCAAACTAACTGCTTGCTATATGAAAATATTTACTAAATTACATAATTATTTGTTTTGGCATGTGACTATTGAAGAACACGGCAAAACAGGCTTGTAAAACAGCGTTCGTTTCGGGGATAAAGGTCTGATGGAATGCCACTGCCGGCAACCGCTAATTTGATGACTTTCGATGCTTTATTTGCAATTGCGCGGATCCTGTTCAAAAGGGCCGAAAACCCGCGTGAATATTGCTTTGCCCAAAAAAGAAACCCATGAAATAAAGCAGGATGACCTGCGAACAACCTCAAAAACCCATGCTATGGGAATATTTTTGCATTTTTACATGCAATCCATGCAAAATTCGGGATGTTTCCCACTGCCGGCGGCATCCGGTTCATTATTCCCTCAAACTTTTAATTCCACGCTCTTTAGTAATCATCATTCAACCCAAAAACAGGCTTCCTGTGCATCCATTTTCCGGCTGTGAAGTCAGGAAACTCTATGGTTTGGTTGCCCAATTCAATTGATTGCTCGCTAAGCGGTGTAATGACACTCCAGGTAGCCGCATCATATACATCCATGGGTGTAGGTGCCCGGCGCTTGATGGATTCAATAAAAGCATGAATTACAAAAAAGTCCATCCCCCCGTGACCGGCGCCTTCCGCTGATGCCTGCCACCTTTTCCACAAAGGATGATCATATTTTTCCAGCCAGGCTTTTTCGTCATCCCATTGGTCAACGTTTGGCGACCTCCCCTCTACATATATGCTATTGTTTGCATTCATCCATAGTCCCCGGGTTCCCTGGACACGAAAACCGCTCGAGTATGGCCTTGGAAGATTGGTATCATGCTGCAATAAAACCGTTTCGCCGTTGACACAATTTATTTGTGTTGTGACTACATCTCCCAGTTTAAATTCTACTTTAGAATTAGGATGATTGGGGCCGCCATGTTTAACAATGTAATTATGTAACCCTCTTGACTTGGTTGCAAAAGAATTGATTGTACTGAACCGGTTACCGCGGTTAATATTGATGTAATGAGCAAGCGGACCAATGCCGTGGGTTGGGTACAGGTCGCCATTGCGATGCACGGAATGTTCCGTTCTCCACCTGGCTTCCGAAAATGCCTTTTCGCCAAACTCAACACCAACGCCGTAACGGTCAATCCCGTTATTGAATTTCACGTCGCGCAGGTCGTGCTGGTAACCGGCCTGCAAATGAATCAATTCTCCGAATATCTCCTGTTGAACCATGTTCAATACAGCCATTACATCACGACGGTAGCAAACATTCTCAAGCATCATCACATGGGCATTATGATGTTCCGCCTCCTTAACTACATCCCAATGATCTTGTAACGTAATTCCCAATACCACTTCTGTAGCCACGTACTTTATTCCGGCCCGGATTGATCCAATAACCATTTCTGCATGCCATTCCCAGGGAGTAGCAATGATTACCGCGTCCAATCCTTTCCTCTCCAGCATTTTTTTCCAGGCATATCTATCACCGGTAAAAATTTCCGGCATCTTTTTCCCTCTCTTACTAATGATTTCCCTTGCCATCGCAAGCATGCGATCATCAATATCGCAGATGCAGGTCAACTCCACATCATTACGATTCAGAATAAGCTCGAGATGATTCTGCCCCCGCAGCCCCACCCCTATTATGCCTAATTTCACTTTCGGATCCGAACTTCCTGCAAATGACTTTGCGGCCGGCAATAGGGCAATAGAGGCTGCTGCAAGGCCGGCATTTTTCATAAACTGTTTTCTATTCATATGGATTAACTGATAAAATTAAAACGTGCTGAAGATTATATTTTTTGATTTTTTAAAGGACAGCCTGAGCATTGTAAAATCATTTATTTAAATTCCGCATCACTAACAAAAAGAATGAATGAACATAAAGAAGCATATTTCTATTCTTTGACCCGGGTGTTTCGCATTTCGTCCAGTTGCCGGCAGGCTTTTCCAAGATTATAATCGGAGCGTTGCAAGAACTGCAGGCTCTCTTCATCCGTCAGCCGGAATTTTTTTTTCAAAATACCCCGGGCTCTTAATATTAATTTGTTATTCAGGCATTTTAAATCAGTCATATAGGCGCCATGCACTTTCCCACAACTGATCATGGCCGTGGTTGAAATATAGTTCAGAATTTTTTTTGTGGCCGTACCTGCCTTCATTCTTGTGGAACCGGCCACCACTTCAGGTCCTGAATGCAATGGAATGATTTGATTACAGTAGTTAAGATTTATAGGGGGCAGTTCCTGCTGCAGCATGACAGTGTATGCCTTTCGCTGATACGCAAAATGCAATCCCGACAAAACATAATAAGCCGATCCGCTGGCTGAAATTCCAATCACCACATCTTTTGATGTTACGTTTAACAACAATAATTCGGGCACACTGCTGGCATCCTCTTCAAACCCACCTTCAATATCAATAGCAGCCTCCGCCGCTCCTCCGGCAATCAGGGCAATCACCTGCTCTTTACCCACACCGTAAGTACAGGGGATTTCCACTGCATCCAATGCGGCAATTCTTCCACTTGATCCTGCGCCTATATATATAAGTCGTCCCCCGTTTTGCAACGACTCCGATACCTTATTTGCTGCGAAAGCAATTTGGTCTATTTCATTCTCTATCAACCGGGAAGCTTCCTCCTCCGCATTATTTAACAACCGCACAATTTCTATTGATCCCCACTCATTCAACTTTGCATTCGGTTGAAATGGCAATTCTGTTCCGCAATCTTCATAGGCTGGTTTTATAACCTCTGCAATTACATTTCGTTCATACGCAATTAAAGAAAGTGCTCCATATAATTGCAGGGAATTGCCTTCTTTCATTACTGCTATATCCAACAAGTCCCGGTCTTCGCCCGGTTGCATTTGCATTTGTGAAAGCAGTTCATCTTTAATGTTGCAGTTTGCTATCAAGGCTGCTTCTGCCAGCCCGCCTGAAATACAAATTTTATCCAATCCATAAATTACAACGGCGCTCCTGATGATCCCTGCCAAGCGCCGCCAATAATCCTTCACTTCCTTTTCAAAATCAGGATCGGAAAGAGCCGTGACAAGGCTGCCGGATTTATGCAATGATGCCAGTTTACCGGCACTTCCCAATTCATCATAGGTTCCCTGTGGTGTATAAATGCTGCCCAGTAATGCATAATTGTTATTAGGCCTCCACCTCCTTCCATTTTTCCAAACAGTAAATCCAAGACCTGTACCTATACACAACACCCCGATAGTTTGCTCACCCTTTAAATAACCTAATTCAGCCATACCAATACCGGCTGCATCATTGTCATTAATTAATACAACCGGGCACCCGAACTCCGTTTCCAATGCTGCCTTTATTTCTACCTGCTTGAGAACAGCCAATTTTGCTGTAGTAGCTTCCACCCCGGTTCCATGGTAATTAACAACCCCGGATGTAGAAACCCCGATGCCCTTTATGCAACCGGGTTCGATTCCGAATTTTTCAACCAGTGTTTGTATAATATCCCTAAAACCAGTTGACGCAGCATGCTCTAACAATAAGAATGGAACCTTTTCTACCCGGGTTATCAGCGAATGCAACAAGCCTTGCCTCCTCCCTTCATGAAATGCTTCAAATGATTCAATCCGCACTGCTGAAGCCTTTATCCAGGTACCGCCAATATCTATTGCTAACAAATACTCATTCATCCAATTACTCCCTTTAATTTGTTATCAGAACTTCTTAAACTACCCATCACTAAATTCGTTTTTGGTTGTGCCGTTTTTACCATGATCCAACCCCTATGCTTTTCAATTTAATATCCAATAAATTGAGACCATTACCGCAGCCAACACCCCCCATCCCAACCAGGCTTTCCCTGCAACATGGCCCGATTTACGATTCGTTTCCAGAATAGAAGGTAAGGACCTTTCATAATCAGGTTTAGTGAAAAGTGCCACTACTACCAATACTACAGCCAACGCAGTAAATAAATAAACCGATAATAAAAGAAAATGTGGCCAGTACCCTTTATAGGGATAATTAAGCACGTGACAGGCTCCTACCAAAAGGCAGACAAAACCGCCACCGTATAACACCACCTCGGCGGCAATGCTATTTACCCGTTTCCAGAGAACGCCTGCCAGAAAAATTACCGAGAGAGGCGGAGCAAGTATAGATACCAGCCCCTGGCTGAGTTCGAAAAAGCCTTTGCCCGATTTTGAATACAACATAGCAATAAACACGGCAAGCACTGCAGCGGCCAATGTTACCCATTTACCGTTACGCTGCTTTTGGGCCTCGCTCATTTCTGTAAACTGGCTAATAACATCAAGCGTGAAAATGGTACTGAAAGAATTTAGTCCCGAGGAAATTGTATCTATCAGGGCTGCAATGAGGGCTGCAACACAAAGCCCCAGCAACCCTCCCGGCATCAGTTGCTTAACCAACGTAATGTATGCGTTATCCGGCTGGGCAATATCCTTGAATAACACGAAGCACATAATACCCGGGAAGATGAAAATAACCGGCATTATAATCTTCAGCACTGAAATAAAAATGGCTCCATATTGCCCCTCTTTGGTATTTTTTGCAGCCAGCATTTTCTGCACAATAGTCTGGTCGGCACACCAATAATAAATGGCCACAACCGGGTAGCCCAATATAATGGCTACCCATGAGTATTCAGGATCCGAGGCAGGACGGAATAGTTTCCAATACAAAGCCGGAGTTGCCTCTACCATTGCAGATATGCTTCCCATTTTTTTTAACCCCAGCCATGTAAGTAAAATAGAGGAAACAATGATAATGATTGATTGGAATATGCCGGTTCGAACCACTGCCTTAAAGCCTCCCAATGCCGTAAAACTCGTGGCAACAATGGCAACCAGCACCACTGCCTGCATAAGGGTGATATTAAAGACCTGGGAGATCAACAATCCCCCGGCATACAATGCACTGCCGAGCCAAACCGCAAGTATTGAAACTATGCTATAGATCACAAAAAAATAATACGATCGCTTTCCAAAACGCAAAAGAAGGAACTGCGGCATTGTGGTGATTTTGGTAGCCAGGTAGTGAGGCAGAAAAAACATAGCCAGCAACATCAGAAATATCCAGGCCAGCCATTCAAAATTACTTCCTACCACCCCCTGGGAAAACCCGATACCTGCTGCGCCAATCAACATCATTGGTCCGGCATTGGCACTAAACATTGAAAAACCAATTTGCCACCATTTCAATGTACGGCCGCCTAAAAAAACATCATTATTTGCCTTCCCCCTATTGAGGTAAAATCCAACAAAAAAAAGACCAATTACATATAGCAGCAAGATCGTATAATCAATACCAGCAAGCGTTACATTCATGAATTTTTGTCTTTAAAGTAATCAAAGGGTGACCACAGGGGTATATGATTTTACTATTTCGCGTGTCCAGTTCAATTCCCTTTTTATTTTTTGATTCCGGGTGCAATAATCCCAATCTACCCTAACAGGCACTCCTGAAACATCGGGCAAGAGAAACTGTCCGTTTTTCCATTCGGGTTTCACGCAAAAATATTGCTCCAGTCCATACATAATCGAATACAGGTATTCAACATAATTTTCAACAGGTGCGGAAGTCATTAAGAACGAATTAAACAGGGAATATCCGCCGGATGAAAAAGCTGCCTTGCTATTGGCTGCCAAATCCCTAACTTCCATCCACTCTTTTATGCTTCCTAACTGGGCAGGAGCCGGCTGAAAATGGCGGACCCCTATATTCATAAGGGTTGGAAATATTTTGGAAGTGCGTTCTGATTCTCCATAAGCAATGGCTACATGGCTATGGCTGCACAACTGTTCTATTTGCTGTAAATCGGCTGAATGAATCGGCTCTTCAAGCCAGGCCAATTGCACACATTCCGTGAGCTCCAAAAACATCACCGCTTCTTTAAACGACCAGACCTGGTTTGCATCCACGGCAAGCTTAACCTCCGGCCCCAGAAGGCTTCGTACAAACTTTACCCGTTCGGCATCTTCCTGCGGCTGAGAACCAAATTTTGCTCCCACTTTCATCTTATAACAATCAATGCCCGCGTTTAAAAACAACTGTATCTCCCGTTCCAATTCCTTCAATGAATAATTAGTTCCTCCTCCGCTACCATACATCTTCACCCAATTGCGTTGTGCACCAATGTATTTGTATAAAGGTTGGTTGCTCCGACGGGCAGCCAGGTCATACAATGCCATATCTACCTGTCCCAACAAGGCTGCGGCCTGCCCCCGAAATCCCTCGTTTCGGATGGACCAGTAGAGCCGGGGGTAGATATCGCGATAAGTGCTGCCATGACCATGAAATAAAATAGGCAATAAACATGTTTCCAGGATAATGGAATAACTGCTATAGACCGGCACTTCACCCACATTACCGTCAATGTCTTCAAGGGTTAGTAATGCAATGCCAAATTCCGAAAAAGGACCCATCGTAGCATCCTGGAACGGGATAACGGCCGACACAGGTTCCAGGATACGAATGCGGGCGCTAACAATATTAAAGATTTCGTTTTCTATTGCATGCATACGTTGGCTTCTTGTATAGTGTTTAAAATTTCCTCAATTACTTCGGGCTTTAGCGGCCCTTGTTTTATGTCGTTGAGCGTAGCTTTCAATTCTTCACAATCAGATGCTCCTATCACCATCGAAACGTCATCAGCTATTGCTATCAAAAACCTATGCGCCATTGTTGAAAGCGGAATTTGATTCCGAATGGCTATTTGATCCAACTTCAGCGCTGTATGAACAACCTTCGCGGGAAGCCAGGCCGGGGGACAATTCGTAAATTCATTAAACCTGCTTCCCAATAAACCCATGTACAATGGGCTTGCGGCATAATACCGCATCATTTGGGTCTTGCAATACGGGATGGTATCCTGCAGGGCAATGTTGCAGCAGGCGTTCAACCGGTTATATTCCATCAGCACATCAAACAACTTTGGTGTTATGTAAGGCCTGAACCATCCGGGAGCATTCCCTCCAAGCCCCAAATGACGCGCATACCCCCTTTGTTTAAACGAAAAAAAGTAATCAAGGACTTGCTCCGCCTCATGGGGTGGTATGGCACCAGGATCATGCAAGAACAATATATCCACCGCTTCCAATCGCATCACGCTAAGACTATCCTGCACACTGCGCTCCATGCTTTCCCTACTGTAATCATAATAACCTACCGCAGCATCAAAACTTTTTAAACTCCCCACCTTAGTGCTGATACGGGGCCGCTCACCCCGCCATTGCTGAAGCGCCCTCCCTACATATAGCTCTGCGTTACCATATGCAGGGGCGGTATCAATTGCCATAATACCGTCCTCCATTGCATCAAGAATTGTTCGCACAGACTCTCCAGGGTCAACCTTTCCCCAAACCCCGCCAAGCCCGGCAGTGCCCAATACAATCCTTTCCATAATTACCTGCGATTTATGATCGCTTATCATACAATACGGTCCTTTTTTAAAAGCAACTAATGAACACTATCAACAGGGACAAAATGCAGTCAATCAGAATTGTATCAATTTTTCTTGTTCGCAATTCGCTCTATTGTGCCTTTGGCCCTGACCTCCAGCTTTACTTCAGCGCCATTTTCCCCGGAATAACGCCCGTCAAACACAATCGTATTTACACCGGTTTTCAGCACCGGCAATGGTATTGATAATGTTACCGTTTGTTGCAACTGCCACTGGCGGTTGTACACTTTCACCGTTTTGCCGTCGCACTGCAGGATGGTACTGCGCTTCAGGTTTACCGGCAGCAACAAAGCATCCTGCTGATTGATGGCAATGCTTACCTGGTCGAAACTCACTTCCGGATCCACTTCCTTTGATGGCGACATGCTGATGATAAAATTCACCGGCTGTTCAGCCGCGGGATTATTGAATTCGAAAGTGGAATATACCGGCTCGCCGGGTTGTTTTTCCTGCTGCGTATGACGAAAATAGGCGTTATATACCGGCGTCAGCTTATAACCGGTGCTCCCGTCGGCTTCCAGATGAAATTCATTTTTCAGGCTACGCAGCCGCTCTTTTTGTTCGGCGCTGAACACCCCTGCCAAACGGGCCTTCTCCCAGGTACTGATCAATGCAAGCATCTCATCTTTCTTGCCATGACGGCGCATGGTTTCCAGGCTGGTGGCCAGGCCAAACCCCGCATCATAGCCGGCGCCCAGGGCCAGCATCCATTCAATATCTTCCGGGGTGGTTTCGGGGCGCAGGCTGAACCAGCCCAACATGGAAGGCATCAGGTTGCGACGGTAAAATTGCTGATTCTTCAAACGCAACTGCAGGTGGCTTTCGCGAAAACCGGCGTACCAGGGCTCGCCCCAGTTCATGCGGGTATAAATATGCCAGAAGAAATGACCCGGATTGCTGGCATCATTTATTACATGTCCTTTCAATTCGGGCTTAAGATTATCGAACCATGTTTTGGCGAACAACTGCTTGCCATAATCGCCCATGCCCTCACTCCAGCAGCCTTCCAGTCCGTCGAAGGAAATTTGCATAAGTCCTGTTTCATTAAACAAGCGGGCAATGGTTTGGGCCATTTCCTGGTCCAACGCATGGTTGCCAAGAAACACCTTGTAGGGATGGTCCATCAGCTTGCCGATGCTGTCATTGGCCACATGGGCAGCGGCTTTACTTCCAAATGCACCACGCTGGCAATCCAATAATTTCCAGGGCGCCGTTTCACTCACTTTACCATAGCGAATGATTTCATTGCCCACTACTGCCGCTTTCAGCGTGTTGTTCTGAAACTGGTTGAAGAACCCCGGATCAGCAATGGGTATCTCCTTGCTGCCGGCATCAATAGCTGCGGCAAGTGTAGTGTATCCTACCCTGGCCAGGCGCTTATCGGGAACGGGCGTTACATAGGGATCGTTGGTGGTAATGAAATTCGACAGCGTATGCACACCCAGCTTTACATTTTGCCCTGCCGCTTTGTCCACACAGGTCTTCAGGCTTGCCCAGTTATTGGGAAAATCACCCGGCTTCAATTTAAAATGTCCCCAGCTTTCAAAAGGATCGCCATGATACAGGTAGCCCAATCCGGCTTGTTTAGTAAGCGCCAGTGCATCCTCTATGTTCTTCTCGCCAAAATTCATGATCAGGTAGGACGCTGTGGCATGGGCAGCTTGTTTGCCCCAAACCCCGTCGAGCATGGGATGCGGCAGTCCTTCCTTCAGTTCAATATCAGCAATGGTAGCCAGGGCCTGCGCTGTCGGTACGCCAAAAATCGCCAGGGAGCTTCCTACTACCCCACCGTCGGCAGTGTAAGCAGGCGCCAAATAACGGGGATGACTCCAGTTGTCAATGAGGCGATCCTTGTTGCGATTGCGGGTATAGGCCTGTAGCAAACTGCCGTAAGGCATAGGCTTGGCCACATCGCCCCTGAAGAGTTGCTTGTTCACATCTTCCATCAACACATCTACCTTGTTGCCGTCGGCAAACACATCGTATGCCGGCTGAATATCGCTGTCAACCAGCGGGCTGCCCCCGAGCGTTTTTATATTGAGCGCCTGGATACCGATGGCAAAATCCTTGTTGCGCACTACGCCCACCACTTCGCCAATGGTATCGGCTATGCTGGTGGGAAAGGGTCCCCATTGCACCCACTCCACTTCATCGGCCACATTCAACGCCTGCAGCGTGAAGCTGACATAACCGGCCTGCTGTTTCACTTTGATGGTGGCGCTGGCATTCGATGCGGGGTAAGTCAGCACCAATTCGCCAGCCTTACTTTTCCACTGCATGGCCGATGGTGACAATTCTGCTCCATTCAACTTGATCCGGAGTAATGCCGATTGCACACCGGCAGGCAAATAATTTTTGTTGTCGGCAAGGCCGGCCAACTCGGATAATTGCCCGGTTTTTGTCAGGCTGAACCGGAATTGTTTGGTTTGAAAACTCACCTGCCCCCGGGCACACGTACTCATTAACGTCGCACCCAGCAGCCAGCAAAGGGCAAAAAACCGTTTTCTACATTTCATATGTTCCTTTTTAGTGTGTCTCTGCGAGGTAGAGACTGTCTTCTATTTGCCATACTTGCCTGCCGGCAAGCAGGTGGAATCCCCAAATAATCATTCGTGCGGGGTGTACGCCAGTTCGTAAGGATTTCAGCATAAAATAGGAAAAGGGCTGGAAAACCCCTTTCGATAGGACTAACGTCCAACTGCTTGCTTGTTGAGAAAACTAAACTCTTTATTCATTTCACCAAATGATCCGGTCACCGCGCATATCCCCTTATTCGTAATAGCAGAACGCCCGCTCATGCCTAAGCCTCCTTTACTGCCATCCAACCCGGCTTTCGGGATACCTACCATTAAGCTTGCTGTAACCTTCTTTGCTTACAAATCGTTTACAGGTGTAAAACTCTAATTATTCTCAGTTGAAAAAAATTGGGAGGACCCTTTGTATCCTCCCAATTGGTCAACATCGCTTAAACTGCCTTACCTGATGCAAACCGGGTGTTACAGTAGCGGGTCAAATGCGCCTCCCCAGTTGTTGTTCTGCTCCAACTTGGGGTTTCTGTCCAATACAGTCTTGGGTATTCCGTAAATGTAATATTGGTCCATCACCTGAATATCCTGCCTGTCGGTAGTAACCACCGTTGTCTTAAACTTGGTCCAGACTGTCTGGATATCGTCCAGCGGCTGTACGTCGGTTTCGCCGGCTTTCAATTCAATAGCAATCCCATGACGCTGTGGCAATGCACGCAGGTAATCGAATTTCTTCCAGCGACGCAAATCATCCCAGCGCTTTCCTTCAAAAGCAAATTCCACGAAACGCTCCTGCTGGTATGCTACCCTGATGGCATCTTTAGAACCGGCCGTAATCCCATAATTGCCGCCTGTACCGGGAAGAATACCTGCCCGCTGACGAATCTGGTACAGCACGTTCAGCGCTTCGCTTGTTTTACCCAGTTCGTTGGCAGCTTCGCCCAGGTTCATCAGCACCTCGGCAAACCTGATCTCAGGCCAGTCAACCCCGGCATTGTACACAGTACCCTGCAGCAGGGTTTTGTCAATGGCTTTTGTGCGGTAGAAACTGGAGTTTGACCAAAGCGGATCAGTGGTAACCTGGTTGTGCTGGCCTTCGATACCGGTATTCCCGCTGTAGTTGGTAATCACGTTGAAATAAGTCCACAGGTAGGTATTGGAGGCTTTCATACCTGCCACATATTGGTTGGGTGAACCATTGTAGTAAATGTTGGCGTAAAAGCGGTCATCACGGTTTCTGAATAGTGTATCGTAACTCATGGTGGCCGGATCCCAGGATGAACCATCCTTCATGGGAAACGCATTTACCAATTCAAGAGACGGGCGGTCGTAACCCACGTCATCCTTTGAAAAATTCAACGGGATGAGCCCTCCCTGAAAATAAGTGGCTTCGGGGTAATTAAAACGCCTGAACATCACAAATTCCTTGTTCAGTTCATCATCCCATATCTTGTCATAAGGAGCATACAAGCCTTTCCCTTTTCCTTCCAGGAAGGTTTTGGCTGCCAAACAGGCGTCATAAGCTTTTTGCCATTTTGCGGCATCATTGCTGGGATTGAACAATGGGCTGGCAAAAAACAGCAACAACCTACCCTTGAAGGCCATGGCAGCCCCCTTGTCAATTCGGCCTACATCGGCGCCAGACCATGTTTCCGGCAACAGGGCAATCGCATCATCCAGGTCTTTCACCATTTGAGTTACACATTCTGATGTCTTGTTGCGCGGAAGCTGTAATGTCGTCAGGTCATCGGTAGGCTCCTGTGCTGTAAGGATGAGCGGCACCCCGCCATGTGCCTTTACAATGGCAAAATATGCCCAGGCACGCCAAAACAGCCCCTGCCCCTTGATTGCATTTTTTGTTGCTTCGTCAAACGTGGCCTCATCAATGTTATCCAACAGGATGTTTACGTTCCTGATTTGGGTATAGTTGCCGAACGCATTATAAGAATCGAATGTGGCGGTACCGCTGAGCCAAACGTTTGTTTGTTTTTGATAAGCGACCCCTTCATCGGTACCATTGCCTGTACCGCTTGTGTTGCCCGGCATTAAGCCCGCATAGATATTATTCAAATAGGCAGTGGCCAGGGCCGGGTTTCCCCATACATCGCCGGGGTTTACGGCCGTCAGGTTCTGTTTGTCGAGTACTTTTTGACAACCGCCCAACAAGGCTGCTGCTGCCAGTGTCGCTACAATACTTTTTATTTTTCTTAGTTTCATACGCTTCAATTTTGAAATGTTGCATCCGGAAAGCCCGATGCAGACGTGACAATTACAGTTTGATGTCCAACCCGAGAGAGAATGTTTGCATGGTAGGATAACTCATGAATTGATAAATCTCCGGATCGTAATACTTGAATTTGGAGAGGTAGAACAAATTGGTGCCTGAAGCAAAAATTCTAGCTTCTGTGATTTTTGCCTTCCCTGAAATTTTTGATGGAATGGTATAAGCCAGGTTCAGATATTTCATACGCATGAAACTTCCGTCATAAGTATTGAAGGTAGAAACCGGCACATAGGTGGCACGGCTGTCGCCCCAGGCATACAATTTTGGTGTGGTGCCGTTGGGGTTGTCTGTTGACCATGCATCATCGTGGAAAGTTGGTATTTTACCCCCACCACCGAAGTTGCGGCTCCATGGGTCGTTGTAGGTGATTTTGAAATCGGACATGCCGGCAAAGAGCATATCCAACGACAGCCCCTTATAGGCAAGATTGATGGTGAGGCCATAAGATAATGGCGCCGCGCCGCTTCCCATATAATCACTTAAAACGATCCTGTCATAGTTGTCAATCCTACCGTCAGGTATTCCTGCCGGGCCACTCAAATCTTCAAAATTCAACATACCCAGTTCCGGCCTGGCGCCATTGATGGTGTAAGTGCTGGGCAGCTTATCCAGATCGGCCTGTGTGCGAAGAATTCCGATTGCTTTCAGTCCTGCACCATAGTTCAAACTTTTCCCATTGGGATTGTCAACCGGCTGTGCGTTTGAAGCCACATCGCGCTGTTTCACCTCATTATGGGCAATGCCCAGGTTGCCTTTAATCAGGAAAGTGAAATTCTTACCGATTTTGTTCGTGTATCCCAGGTCCAGTTCAATTCCCTGCGCATCAATAATGCCGTAGTTGGATGCCGGCATAGAGCCGCCAAACTCAACAGGCAACACCAGTATCCGGCTGCCGAGAATATCATAGTTGTGCTTTTTCCAGAATTCGGCGCTCAGGGTGAAATTCCCGAGGAAGCGCATATCCAAACCGGCATTATATGCATTTGATTTTTCCCAGGTCAGGTTGGCATTAGGGATACCGGCATAAGCCAAACGTGGCGCGGCAGTTCCCGGATTGCCCATGTAGTAAGTACTGTTTTGAATATTATACTGCTCAACCCATTGCCAACCGCCGATTTGATCATTACCAGTTTGGCCATAAGACATACGCAGCTTCAACATGTTAATAAAACTCAATACCTCGCTGTTTTCAAAGAACTTCTCACGCGATAGCATCCATCCTCCCGACACTGACGGGAACCAACCCCAGCGCTGTTCGGGGCTGAACTTTACCGAACCATCCCTGCGAACCGCCGCACTAATCATATACTTGCCTGCATAGTCATAAGAAAGCCTGCCGATATAGGAAAGCCTGCCATCCTGTGTTTCGTTGCCATTGTTGGTCCAGTCGCTGCGGTTTTGACTGGCTGCAAAAAACTGATCGGTTGGATATAAAGGAAAGTTGTAGCGATACGCTGAGAAAAAGCTATAGTCGTATTCATATTGCTCGTAAACAGCCGTAGCGCTGATACTGTGCTCGCCAAATTTTTTGTCGTAGCTGATCTGACCATTGAGCTGGTAAGAGTTGGCTTTAGAATACTCATTGCCGATATACTCAGTGCCGGGATCGCCACTCATAACTGTACCCAATACTTCATTTGTGTAAATCAGGTTGTTGGGCCCGCTCTTTTTGAAGTCGTACAGCAGTTGCTTCTTCGCGAAATTCTTGGTGTAGCTGTTGTCAAGATTCCTGCTATAGGAAGCTCTTAAGGCAAGACCGGGCACAGAAGGAAGGCGGTATTCTGCGGACACCAATGCATCAATCTGCTGGAAATTATTGCGCCACTCGCCACCGTTCTTCATCATCTCAACAGGGTTCCCCAACCAACCGGGGTTCACCGGCTTGCCGTCAATATATGGTGGGGCAAACACATCCCAGTATAGCAACTTGCCCCACAGGTTGTTGAGGTCGCTCGAACCGCCGTCGTAGGTGAAATTGAAGCGGTTGCGGGTACCGTTATTGCTCGCAATGTTCAACCCTACCGTCAGATCATTGGTAAGCTTTACCTGGACATTACTGCGAATGTTGAACTTATTGTACCCAACAGTCGGCAGAAACCCATTCTCCTTGAAGTACGATCCGCCGATATAGTAGGTCACTTTGTCGGTGCCGCCCGAAACGCTCAACGCATGACGTTGGTTGGTTGGATCCTGATAGGTTGCATTGTAGTAATTCATGCCGCCCGGATTGGTTTCCAGCACCCAGTCAATCTCTTCCTGTGAAATGCCTCCAAGCACAGACTGTGAATAGCCCAGTCCTTTCTCCATATCCATGTATGCAGGCAGCTTACCTGTGCGCTGAGTACTGAATAAGGTACTAAAACTAATGACAGGTTTGCCGCTTCTTCCTGTTTTAGTAGTCACCAATACCACCCCATTTGTAGAGCGGGAGCCATAAATGGCTGCCGAAGCGGCATCCTTCAGAATAGTGATTTCAGCCACCTCGTTGGGATCCAGTCCGTCAAAGCTGGATTGATTACTGACTATGCCATCAATTACAAACACAGGAGAGGCGCTGCCATTCCAGGATGATTGTGCCCGGATCCGGAATTCTGAACCAATACCGGGAGTACCCGTGCCGGAACGCACATAGGTGCCCGACATACGCCCGGCCAGCACATTCGACAAATTGGAAGTCGGGATCAGCGAAATCTCGTCCGATTTGATGCTGGTGACAGCACCGGTAATATTGGATCTCTTTTGCGTACCATACCCCACTACTATTACTTCATTGAGGTCGGCGGCAGTTGGCTCCAGCGAAATGGTAATTTCATCAGCCGTAGCTGAAACAACTTGTCCCACATAGCCGGTCATTGAAACTGTCAGTTTGTTGCCGGCACGCACCTGTAAGGTGAACCTGCCATTGGCATCCGCTATCACGGTTTTTGCCTCATCTCCTTCAGGACTAATGGTGGCCCCGGGCAATCCGGCGCCACTTCGGGCATCCAACACTACCCCCTTAACGTTTACGGTACCCTGGGCCCATGATAGGCCGACCTGCATACACAGGAATAGCATGCCAAACAGGCATTGCATCAATTTTGGTTTTTTTGTCATAAATAAGCAATTTTATTAATTCCGAAAATGCACTGCAGCCGGTTCATATTTGCTGAACAGACATAAATTTTACCTGTTTCAATGGCGCCGGTTAATGGTGCGTTTTTACTCCTTTTGTCAAAAAAGGCGCTAAAAGGGTAATTGATACCTGGCTTTGCAATCCTGGCGCCCTGGTGCGAAACCCATAACAGAAATTTTTTTTGATTCATAGTAGCGATTTGTTTTGGTATGTAATTTTAAAAACAGGCTTTTAAATAGCGTTCATTTCGAGGATAAAGGTCAATACGAATGACTGCGCAACCAACCGCAAATTTGATGACTTCCGATGCTTTATTTGCAATTGCGTTAATCCAGTATAAAAAGGCCGAAAACCCGCGTGTATAGTGCTTTGCCGAAAAAGAGGCCCATTAAATATAGCCGGATGGCAGGCGAACAACCCCAAAAAAGCCACGCTATGGGAATATTTTTGCATTTTTACATGCAATCCATGCAAAAATTGCCGGAGGCGTTTTAGCAAACGCTTCGGGCAACAAATATTTTTTTCAAGCTAACTGCCTTCGCCTGCCATGCAATACATCTACGAAAACTTCACATTTCCGCCTGATCAGTCCTTCACCATCAGGACGGAATGGCTCGAAATAAAAAAATACAACACGCTGAAAAGCCATGTCAATTTCGAAATCGCCCTGCTCGAAAACTGCACGGGCAAGCGGTTTATAGGAGACCATATCCGCGATTTTGATGGCACTGAGCTTGTGTTGCTTGGAAGCTACCTGCCCCATTGCTGGCAATATTACAAAGCCTTAGACCCGATGGTACTTCCCCAGGCTACGATCATCCATTTTTTTCCTGATTTTTTAGGCAAGGCCCTGCTTGAAAAGCCGGAAGGCAAGGTCCTCAATCAATTGTTCGACAAAGCATCCAGGGGCCTGATATTTGGCGGGGCTACCCTTAGCAGGGCCAGGATGGTAATGCAGCAGATGCCTTTTGAAACAGGGCTGGGCAGGGCGGCGCTCATGTTGCGGCTGCTCGATATCCTGGCACAGTCCAATGATGCCGAAATTTTGTCTTCCCCCTATTACAACGCCATTGAAAGCTCAAACGAATCGAATAAGATCAACAAGGTATTTGAATTCATATTCCGCAACTTCCAGGAGGAGATTGCTTTACAGGATGTAGCAGGTATTATCCCCATGTCGTCGGCGGCCTTTTGCCGCTTCTTTAAGGCTAAAACAAACCGCACCCTTATTGACTTTGTGAAAGAAGTACGCATCAGCCATGCCGCGAAACTAATGCTGGAGGGCAAACATAATGTATCCGAAGCCTGCTACAATAGCGGTTATAATAACCTTTCCAATTTCAACAAACACTTTAAGGAGGTAAAAGGCCTTTCGCCCCGCGACTTTTTACGACAATACAAAATGGTGGTGGAAGAATAATGTGGAAATTTGCGGGTGCTTCCATAAATAATATGGTAAGGCCTATCTATTCTATGCAACTTCATTTACGGTTTTGCCCACAGCCTACCAACCACCTGAAAATTGTTGATCAGCGGAGAAGCGCCAGCTTTCAGGATTTTAAACCTTACAGCATCAGCCCTGGGAAACACGATATCCCTTGCTGATACTCTTCCCGCCAGAATAATGCGCTTGTACCCAATTTTCTGGCCGGTAAAAACTGTTGTCCATTTCCCTTCCAGCCGGCATTCAATGCTGTACGCTTCCACCCGCTGGCCCAGGGGGATATATTCCTGCAAAATGAATCCGTCAATCAGATGCGGCTCTCCTAATTCAATTTCGATGGTCGCATTGGTTACGCTGTCGTCGGTGGCAAAATAGCTGTCATAGTTATTATCATTCACCTTATCAGCGGCATATAATGGGCTATTGCCCCTGCAACCATGCAGCGATTTGGCAGTTCTGAGCAATGCAGGGTTCTGATGGTTCAACTGATCGATCCATTGCTTAAAGGCTTTTAGCGTATCTACAGTGGCTTCGTCAATCAGGCCGTCGCTGTTGGGCGCTATGTTCATCAGTGCCGTTACGCCATAGCCCACCGAACTAAGGTAATAGTCCTGCATTTGCTTCAAATCAACGGCGGGCTTGCCATTGTGAAACCAGTTGCCCTGCAAAATGATGGAAGGCTCATTGGGATACCAGCGTAAGGTATCGTTCACCATTTGGCGGTAATCCTGGTCGGGATGAATGCCGCCATGTGCTCCGGGCCAGGCAAGGCAGCGGTCAGGAATGGTATTGACCAACACTTTTGAATCATATACCACCGCTTCAGGTTGTTTATTGGCTATCAATTTTCCAATGCCAGGATAATCCATTTTCAAATGATTGGCATTAAAACCATCGAACCAGTATTCATCAATTTTGCCATAGCGGGTACTCAATTCCTCAATTTGCGCATAGTAATAATCGCCATATGTTTTATAATCAGGCGCACCATACTTCGCAAAATGGTTGTCGATGATGGAGACATAAAGCCCGAATTGAATGCCAGCTTTGCGACAGGCATCCGCCACCTCTTTCACCACATCCCCTTCCCCATTTTTCCATGTAGCGGCCTGCACGCTGTGGCTGGTTGTTTGGGTGCGCCAGTTGCAAAATCCATCATGATGTTTGGAGGTCAGTACGATGCCCTTAAACCCGCCAGCCCGGGCTGCAGCCGTCCACTGATTGGCGTCAAATTTTGCAGGCAGGAATTTCTTCGGATCCTCTATGCCATAGCCCATGTGGTCATCACTCGGATAAAAAGTTTTCATGCCGAAATGAACGAACATGAGATACTCTGCCTTATGCCAGCGCAACTGGGCCTGATTGGGAATTGGCAAATAGGGCGCAGGCGCATGAACAAACCCTGTACTTCCAACCGTCTTTTTTTGCCCAATGGCATTTCCGAATAAGCAACTCATAGCCAGTGCCAACACCCAACACCATTTACATTTTCCATTCCACTTCATACGACTGCAATATTAAGGAGAAAGCCTTCTTTTGACAGTGAACATTTGCAACTTACATTAATTTTTTTATCATACAATCAGTTTTAGTGTTGATGCGAGTAAAATCCCTTTTATTTTTTTACGGGAACTTACATTTTTAAGACTGCCCGATAAGTTCCTTCCAATATAGTTCCGTGTTTGCAAAAATAGCAACAGCATTTGTCAATATAATTCAATTGTAACTTGTCCATATCAAGTAATTTTATTCGCCTGATATTGGGCATATTCTTAAATTGTAATCAGCTTTAAAAATCGGCTTAGGTGATTTACAGATGCTGCGATTCAAATTCAAATAAGATTTGAATGCATCCGTAGATTGGAATGCTTGCCAATTTTATTAAACTGAGTATTTAGAAAAAGCATGGAAAAAATTTGGATAAAAATACCGATTGGTTTATTGCTATTGGGTTCAATGTTACAACCCGCCCTTGCGCAGATAGAAGCTGTGAAAGTAAATGAAGGGGCGAATACAGGTAAACTAAAGGAACTGGTCATCGTTTTTAAAATGCATTTCGATATAGGGTACACCGATTTGTCAACTTCGGTATTGCATAAATATGTTACCACTATGCTCGACCAGACCTTGACATCCGTAAAGGAAACTTCGCAACTTCCGAAAAATGAACAGTTTGTTTGGACAATTCCTGGATGGCCCATGAAATATATGCTTGAAAATAGCAGCCCCGGGCGAAAGGCAGGCCTGGAAACGGCATTGAAAGGCGGAAGGTTCAGGCTGCATGCCCTGCCTTTTACCCTTGAAACTGAATCAGGTGATTTGGAAAACCTGGTTCGCAGCATGGAATTTTCGTCGAAGATCAATAGGAAATATGGCTTGCCATTACCCCGTGAGGCAAAGATGACGGATGTTCCCAGTCATTCATGGGTGATCCCAACATTACTGACTAATGCAGGTGTAAAAATATTACACATTGGCTGCAATCCAGGTTCTATATCTCCTGACGTGCCTACGCTATTTTGGTGGGAAGGACCCGATGGATCGAGATTGCTCACCTTCAACTGGGCTGAATATTACGGATCGGGGTTGATGCCGCCCAAAGACTGGAAATATGGAACCTGGCTGGCAATGATCCATACGCATGAAAATACAGGGGCGCCCGAACCTGGAGATGTGGCAAAACTACTTGCCGAGGCGAAAGAGAAATTGCCTGGAGTTAAAATTAAAATTGGCGTGCTATCTGATTTTTATGACGCCATAATCAAGGAGAACCCAGCCATTCCTGTAATAAGGGGAGATATGCCCGATACCTGGATTCATGGGTTTATGTCGATGCCACGGGAAGTGGAACGGAACAAACGGATGCAAAAATCGGTTTACCTCGCTGAGGGCTTAAATACCCTGAATGGCATATGGCAGAACAAGCAAAGGGAAAATATTGCTCCCCTGGTGAACCAGTGTATGGAAAATATGATTCTTTTCGATGAACACACTTTCGGGTTGGCAATAAGCCATGGTGCAGGTAGCGGGTTTACATATAGTGATGATTTTATTCTGAACAGGTCGCGGGGATATTTCGACCGCGCAGAAGTTTCCTGGAAAGAAAAAGCAGCGTACATAGATGCAGCGGAGCGAACAGAAAAAATGTTGGTAAAGGAGGAGTTGAAAAACCTTGCTGCCTCGGTGAATGTGAGTGGTAGCCGGGTGGTAGTGTATAATCCGAGTCCGTGGGTGCGTTCGGACGAAGTTTCTTTTTTTCTGAACATCTATAAAAATGACAAAAAGATCACTGCACTAAAAGACACTTTAGCTAACCGGACCATCAAAGCATTCAACAAAGGAAACCTCCTGCAATTCCGTGCCGAAGATGTTCCTTCAATGGGTTACAAGACATATATCCCGGTTTATGGTGCAGTAGAATCGGCTCCCGCCGAGGGACTTGCAATTAATGAAAAAAACAATACCGTTGAGAACAACTTCTTCCGAATTAAGATTGATCCGGACAGAGGCGTGCTGATTTCATGTATAGATAAACGTTCGGGAAGGGAGTTAATTGACAGTAAAAGTCAATATGGTTTTGGCGAATACATCCACGAAAATTTTGGTTCTGCTGATTTGAAACGCTATAATGAAAGTTACGTCAAGCCTGAAGCGCATGATTGGGCCGACCAGGAGATGGGACGCCCTATGGCAAATTTTGAATACAGGATGACCCGCCCTGCAAAAGGACGCCTTGATTACAGTAAAAACGGGAATGAAATTACACTCACTTATTTTGGTGAATTACAAAATACGTATCCGCACAGGTACGCTGTTACGTACATCCTTAACGAAAACCTGCCTTATATCAAAGTTGTATGGAACGTGCAAAACAAACAAGCAGATGCTCGCCCCGAGGCTGGATGGATTGCTTTTCCTTTCAACGTGGACAAGCCTGCTTTTCATTTAGGCCGAACAGGTGGGATAGTTAATCCCATAACCGATTTTATTCCCAGAACAAATCATGATTACTACTTCCTGAACACTGGTATGGCGATTACTAATGCTTCCGGGGTTGGAGTGGGTTTGAACTCGCCTGATGCGCCCGGGATTAGTTTGGAGCGTCCGGGACTTTTCCGTTTCTCCGGCATATTTAAACCGCAAATACCTACGGTCTTTATCAATTTGTACAACAATCAATGGGGTACCAACTTCACTGAATGGATTGAAGGGAGTTGGTCGGCTAACATGTATATCTGGAGCGTGGGTGCATATAACAATGAAAAAGACCTGGTCACTCCCATTGAAGAAACCCGTCAGCCGCTGGCAGGTTTTTATAGCGATGAAAAAGCTGGCAATCAGCCATTGACAAACGAAGGAATAAAACTTTCGGAAAAAGGCATACTGGTTACATCTTTTGCAAAAATGAACGACAAACAAAATTACCGCCTTCGTTTATGGGAGCAGGCCGGCAATGCAGGAACCTGTGAAATAAAACTTCCTTTAAGCACCGTAAAAGAAGCTGTGATTTGCAATTTGCGTGACGAACCCTTACCTGGCTTAACGCCGATTCCTGTAAAAAACGGCGTATTAAAAATTGCGTTTAAAGCCTACCAGCCGATTACATTATTGCTGAAGTAGTTGATTCAAACCCCAAAGATTGGAACTGATGGTGAGAAATGGTTTTATAAACACTTTTAACTTTAAAATACTATGATAAATAACCTAAAATCCAGTGTATTATTTGACCTGGCAGAACAAAGTCACCCGATCAGTAACTTGTTTGAACAACCTAAAACTGCACAGGATTGGGAACAATATATGCTGACCGAAGATCAGGTTGCTGCATTTGAAAAGGATGGTTTTATTAAGGGAATTAAGGTTCTGACCGGAGAACAGGTAGATGCCCTGAATCATGAACTCATCAAACTGCAGTCTTTAAGCGCAGAAGAGCGAGCTTTGTTTTATCATTACGAAAGCAATGAATCTGAAGATCCTGACAAAGTGCTTTTTCATGCTATTGGAGCGTGGCGGTTGACTCCCGGATTCCATGATTTGATCTGGTCGCCTGCCTACCGAATGGCGGTTTACCAGTTGCTGGGACAATCATTCAGGCTTTTCCATGACCAGTTATTTTGCAAGCCTGCTAAACATGGTGGCGTAGTGGCATGGCACCAGGATTTTTCTTACTGGACTTTCACCAAGCCAATGCATCACCTGACTTGCTGGATAGGGCTTGACGATGCGACACCTGAAAATGGATGTCTCTATTATATACCGCATAGCCACAAATGGGGTTTATTGCCTATAACCGGTTTGGCCGGGGATATGAATGCTGTAAAAGAAGTTTTGAATGAAGATCAATTAAAGGATTTCGAAAATAAAGTTGCGAATGAGTTGCCGAAAGGTTATGCCAGTTTCCATCACCCTCTAATGATGCATGGATCATATGAAAATGTTTCTGAAAGGCCCAGGAGAGCGGTGGTGATAAATGCAATGGCCAATGGTACTTTGGGGAACACAGCCGGATATTACCGTCTTGATGCATTAAGTACCTTCCCTGAAATGCCACAGGATAAAATACTCGACAGCAGGTTTTTTCCGCTGTTATTTGAAGGCGACAAAGAATTAATTTCTTTAGGAAAAACAATACCGATGGTGAACGCTAAGGAATTGTACGATGAACCTGCATACCGATAGAACATAAGTGTATTTTTATGCACTATTTATTTTGTGCTCCGCTAACCATACTAATTAGCTAAGATGAAGATTCTTTTTTTCTGTCCAAGATGGGGAAGTGAAAATGTAAACTGGGACAGCTTCTGCAAAAAAGTGAAAGACAAGGGCTTTGACGGAATAGAAGCGCCCGTTCCAATTGAACCTGAGTTAAAGGATGAAATGTTTACAACCCTCACAAAATATGGGCTACAACTTGTGGGACAGTATTACCAATCCTTTGAGAAAGACTTTAATGAGCACAAAGTAAATTATGAGAAGCATTTGAGGCATCTCATTTCCGCCAACCTGTAAAAATTGATGCGCAAACAGGCAAAGACTATTTTACAGCCGAACAGAACATTGAGTTATTTGAAATTGCAAAATAAATAAAGCGTTTTAAAATGCCGCTTCACCTGGCCAAGGGTTTACTCTTATTTTGATCCTCTATCACAAACCAGGTATAGCCCCCAGGGTTAATTGTAAAAGTAAGCTCAACAGCATAATCGCGATTTAACTGATAGGCTTTAAAGGCTCCTCCCTTTTCACTGATTCTTGCTGCATTCGATATACCTGTATATTTTAAAGGTACCTTGATTGTCTTTGTCATTTTTTCATCAGTCGGATTATAAAGCATCATCAGTCCTTTTTCTTTTAATAAGGGGTTAACGTGTAATATCCCATCCCAGTCACGCCCATCGGCTCTGCGCAAATGGATCACATCTGAATTCAATATATTCCTGTACTTCTTGTACCAATTAATGACCTTGATAACTGTTTGTTTTGTCTCTTCAGTGTCGTACAGCCTGGGGCCGCGGTAACAGGCTTGCACTCCGGCTCCATAATACTGCATCATCAATTGCTCATAATCTTTTAAATGTTCAGATAAAGGTTCCAAAGTTGCGGCGCTACCACCACCCTGGTATTCTGTAAGCGGTACAAAACCCCAACCCATTGACGGAGTCTTTTCCCATGTTGCATCATAAATATTCTGGCGGTTCAGGATTTTCTGCTGCTCTCTTGGAAGTGAAAAATTCCTTTCCCTATAACCCAGGCCAATTTTGTGCGTACCATCTAAAAAGTACCAGTCTGGTGCATTGATATAGATACCTTTTTCATTAAGCCAATGGTACAATTCCTTCTGAATTTCCATTTGTCTCCACTGCGAATCATCTAAACCTTTATGGCCCGGATGTGTTGTTGATGCGCATACATCACCAGGATAGGGACCGTCATTCTCCCAAATATCAAAGCCTGTTTTGGTATAGAAATTCTTGATCTTGTCTCTATACTCAAGGCCCCATTTGCTACCGAAACAAGGTGCATTACCAAAAAAAGCGCCACCCGGCTTTCCCGTTATTGGACTGATAACATCATGTTCCGGGCTAATTCTGCGGGAACTAAATAAGGAATAGCCACCGATTTTTATGTTCTTGCTATGGGCATAATCAGCAAGTTGTTTCCATTGATTAATATTTGCCTGCGAGGTATCTTCCATATTTAAATTGCTGCCAAAACTAATGATCACCGCTTCGTAGCCCGTTGCTGCACATTGATCAATGGCAGTACGAACCTGCTCAGGGTTTTTTGCTACCAGGTGCATAAATATTGGATTTGCTGATGTCCATGGTGCTATGGTGCGATACATTTTTCTGATGGCCAGTCCACGACTCTCTCTGTCATCACTGTTCATTAATAACTCATTGGTCCGCACAGAGTTGAACACTTCACCTGCATTAAGCTCAATACCAGGCGCCTTATCGGGATAAATTTCCAGCAGAACGGGAGTCTGTAAACGATAATGAACCTGCGAGGTATAGCTGGAATCGGGCTTCCAATGGGTAGTTTGATCACTATTGGCATAATTCATTGCATTATTAAAAGCATAATTTGTTTCAAAATATATTCCCGACGGCTTCCTCATCAAATCGAAGCTACCTTCCACAGAACTTTCCTCCTCCACCAAACCCAGCACTTCATTCACCACTCTATCTATTTTAAAGGATTTATCACTCCTGTTTTCTACAGTTAGTGATTTGACAATAAGTGGTATGCCATCATACAATTCATAGCTCACCTTTACTTCCAGTCCTTCAAGCTCAGGCGCCCCAGCCTTATACAAGAAAGAAACTTCCTTACCTGTTGCAGCCTGGGTATGAAACTCCCAGAATTTGGTATTATTCCATTTTATACGCGGGCTAATAGGCTTTACCTCATAAGAAACATATTGGAAATCTGTTGAACCTGATGTAAGGTTATCCAGCCACCCCGGTAAAAGATAAGCTTTTTCCTTTTGACCGTAAAGGCCACCTACATTGTAAGCATTACCATTGATTACCAATCTTGCTTCTTCGCGAACAGACCTCAGCAATTGTCGTCCAATACTTAAATTGGTATAATCTATACAGGTCAGATTTGGGGCAATTCTAAATACACGTTTCACCAGGCCATTTTCTAAGATGATATTCTTTCCATCAGCGCTTTTACTGACCTGTGCTTTTGCCATAACCGGATTGATCAACCAGTCAGAGAATGAGGACTGTGCCGAAACACCGCTTATCCAGGTTATCATCGGGACTACAATCAATAATATTTGCTTAATTCTACGTTTCATTTAGTTTGTATTTTTTGTGTGAAATTTGTTATTTCTTCATCATATTATACGTTTGTTATATGCATAAATGATATGAGTAATTGGTCAAATGTTTTATCGCAAACCCGGAACCAATTAACCCAACTAATGGTTGTGGCCGAAATACTGATTCACTACTTCTCCATCTTCAAACAAATCAACGATGGCATATCCAGGCGGGGTTTCCCTGTAATAACATTTTCCGGCTGACGGAAACGCTGCGGTGCATTATGCTCCGGGCGAATGTGCACATCGGTGATATGCGCTATGCGCAACACCCTTTTTTGCTTTGCCTCTTTCTCCCGCGGTGCAGATGAGGAACTTCCCGCTACGGCAATGGCGCCTGCAGCCAGTCCAATATTTTTTATAAGCTGTCTTCTTCCAAAAACTTGTCGTTGTGTTTTCATAAATGGATACAATATAAATATCATTTGTTATTTGATAACTATAGCCGCCAAAGTTTTGGCGGGAAGTTTAACCACGACCTTTTGCCCTTTCATTCTTATTTCAGATTGAACTTCATTTCCCTGGTTCAAAACAAAAACAACCGTCCCGCCATCTGGCTTAACAAAAGCCGCTACCTGTTCTCCCTTGTCCAAACCTGTTTGCATAAACTTCACACAGTCTTTAGGTTCGAAATGCAATTCCCCTATTAAATTCTCTCCCTTCGAGATAACAGCAGGAACATAGCGGGAAGCCGGAACAACATGCCGTCCTAATAACATTGCCAGTGAAAAACTCGGCTGATAGGTTACCCTTTGTTTTTGCTTATCAATTACAACCAGGCTATTCTGACTCCATCCCCAGGTGCTTGCATGCGGTTCGGGCAACACCATATTCCAAAATGTAAAAAGCCTGCTGCCTACTTTTGTATAGGCTACAAAATCCTGGAAGTCACGATATGCTTCTTCTATTGCGTTTGCTCCATTGTAACATTCTGATTCGGAGTGCTGGATTTTTACATCCGGATATTTTGATAAATATTCTTTCATCCAGTTAATATTGGAGTACTGAAAGGAAACCCCTCCCACTTGTTCTGCCAATTCCCTGTCATTCAGAATACCGTCAAAATGCTCCCGTGTATCTTGTCTCCAATAATTAAATGTTCCTGCCCATACCTCCGTTTTCAACCCGGATTTTTTGACGGCTGGAAGGATCCAGTTCTTAACCGATTTCGCATACAATGGAGCCGGTATTTTACACCCGGGATAGCTACCAGCAACCAGCGGTTCATTTTGTGGGCATAAACGATCAATGGTTATATCATTCCTCTCGTATGCCTGTAAAAATTTGACGAGATAGGCTGCATGGGATTTCAGGGTTCTGTCATCACTCAAAAGTTCTCCGCCCATTGTTTGGCTTCCATTGGTTTTCATCCAACCGGGAGGCGACCAGGGTGACGCATGAAATTTCATCGCTGAATTAACGGCTTGTGCTGCTTTGATATAAGGAATCAGGCAGAACTCATCTCTTTTTATAGAAAAATCCTTTAGCTCCCAATCATCTTTTGTATCATCCAATGAATAAGCACTCAGGGCAAAATCACTGGCTCCTATTGGAATGCGGTTAAAACATAAGCCGGCTCCTTTTTTTGTATGAAATAATCCATCCAAAACTTCCCTGCGTTTTTGTTCCGGGAAAGCCGAAAGTGCATCCCAACCCTGCTCATTAAAAGAACCTCCTATTCCGTCCATCACCTGGCCCAGTTTGTGCTTATCCACTTCAATCACCACCTCAGAGTTAAGTTGACTATCCGGTTGCATCAATGGATACTGCTGAACCATGGGCATTTTTTCACCCGGCATAAAGCTGATGTATTCTACAACAGCAGTGTACTGAGGGTTTCTATTAGAAGAACGCTTCGATTTTGCAGGTTCGCCTTGCGCAAGTACCTGGGTGCAAGCAGGTAATGCAACAAAGAAAAAAAAGAATTTCACAATAGGATAAACCAGGTTAATTTTCATTCTGATTTTTCTAATGTTCAGCCTTGGTTGCCGGTCTTTAATTCTACCTGTAATCCTGTTACTGCCATTAATTTTTTTTATTTCATCGAGGTTCATTAGCCAAATTTTTTCAAAAAATCTATTAGTATAAACATCTACTTCCCCATGATCACAGATGGGTATTGAATTGCCATAAAATTTTACCTGGGACTCTTTTATCCTTCTGGTTAACGATTGGAAGAAGTGGCATTGCTTGCAACGGCGGGATAAGCTTTATCTCTTGTTAAGGCAACGAACAATTGCTTGCCGGATCCGCCAGCTTTTACTTTAAATAAATTCCAGTGATTGGCGTCTACCTCCTCCAGGTGAAAAGATTGGGCCGCATCCGACAGTTCCTTTTTTACCCAACGGGGGAAGGCATTGGCTGCCCTTGCATTTTCCCATGTGCTGATCGCCTTAAAGATCGCCTCCTTCTGCGGACAGCTCTCCACATCTTTCTGACCCAGCTTTAAGCTGTACGTACAGCCAATACCCACAGCCACGGCTTGTATGTGCTCATATTGCTCAACGGTTGACCCGGCCGTGATGGGAAAATTGCCGCCCATGCCCGTGGGAAAAAAATTGGCATAGGTAACATCGCGCAGGTCCTTGCCCTGGCTGGTAGTACTGCCCCACTCCCGCGTATCGGCATCGTACAGGTTTTTGCCGCCGCCCACATTCCAGATACTCTGATAATGCCACGAACCTTCGGACAAGGTAGCGCCGGTAAAACGAATGGGTGGAATACCCAAAACCGAAGCTCTTTCAAACATCTTCCGGAAAAAACGTTTTGCCGAGTAGTAGCCATGACCGTTATTGAATAGAAATTCCTGCCCGTCAAAATCGTAATAACCCAGGCCATTGATGTAACAAACATCAGCGTAGTATTCGGCAATTTTATCCTGCAATTCCATGTTCGGAATAATGCCGTCGTAACCGTAGTTCAAAGTAACCTGGAGCTTGTACATCGTATCGTTTTCCGCATGGCCGGCAGGCTTTGTATTCCAGTATCCTCTTTTTACATTCAACAGCCGGTAAGGTGCGGCATCGGAAACACCAAGATAATAAATGAGTTCCTTACCAATTTTTATCATGTTCAGGTTTGTGCAATGCCCTTCCCAACTGGCAATCTCATCGAGGTAGGTTGGGTCGTTTACAAAAATGACGGTATCGGTGGGGCTGATGCTTTTTGCCAGCAAACGCTTTTGCTGGTAACATAAACTATCGCTGGGAACGGGGCTGGCATCCATGGTGCCGGGCGCCAGTGCATTGGTAATGGGTGTTCTCCCGATGCTAATGCCATATTTTGCCGCCATCTCTGCAAACTCCCTGTGCGATTTGTTTCCGGCGGTCAGCTTCAACGTTTTCTTTTCAAAATTCTTTCCGTCAATGTATCCTGCGTTGCCCCGGTCTGGCCTTAAAAACCCCTGGTCATAAAGGCTTATCGTTTTAAAGCCCAGCCTGCCGGTGTACGAAATGATGCTGTCGTACAAACCACCGTATGTAAGCGCATCAGGAACATAGGCCGCAGGATCCTTCACCCATTTTCCATTGATGGTGGGATAAGGAAGCCCTTCCGACTTTACAATGTTTTGTATCACATCCATCAGCGCTGTGCTGTCGGGGCTGCCCCAAAGCGCCACGGAAGAGCCGATATAATCTACTCCCGGCAAAGGCTGCACGTCAATATGATTGGGTTTGTTGACCGGCATATTTGGAATAAGTGAATAGTACACCTGCCTGTTGCCCGACCTGTCTCTTGACTGGTAGGCTATTGATATTCTTCCTTTATCATCCACCATGGCGGCATTGCCATACAAAATACGGTAATAAGGTTCTTTATGGGCATAAAAAGCCACATCGCTTATGCCATCGCCCCCCAAGGTAAACACCTGTCCTTCGTGCAAATGGGCAGGCAATGGAAAACGTTTGGGATCGGGCGTGTGAATAATGTATTGAAACGGCGCTGCATCGCCAACGGTTTCGGCGGTACCACCCAGGGTATTATCGTTTAGCGCCAGCATACCGATGGCGTAATTAACTGCGTCGCCGGTATCGCGGGCCACGCCAATAATTTCCCCGAACAAATTGCTGATATTGGTATGATAAGCCCCCCACTGTACGGCATCAACATCCTGCCGCGGCAAAACGGAGAGCAATGTAAGCTTGAAATACTTTTTATGCGGTACCAGGGAAATTTTTGCCACTGAACCATTGGGATATTCCAGCAGCAACATATTATCGCCCTTATTCAATTTCGCATGTACGGGCTGATAGTACCGTTCTTTCCTGCTGTCGTAAAGACTCAGTAACGGCGAAGGCTTGTCTTTGGGACTGAATTCCCGGTTGGGCTTAACGGTGGTGTTCAGCATGCTGGTAATGTACCCCTTGCTGTTGATCTGTATCTGAAAATACTTCGTGGAAAATTTGAACTGTGCAAAAATCGGGCTGCCCGGCGCGAGTGCTGCAATGAGTAGCAACTGCCTTTTAAAAAATGTATGCATGCGATAATGGTAAATGATTAAAATTTGTAATAGTTAATTGCCATATTTATTGATGTGGGAATGATGTAAATGATCCATACGCAAGTCGAAAAGCCTGCTAAGAAATTCAACGGTTCGTAATGCTTTACCGGGATGGTTAGCGGCCTGATACATTTCTAAATTTTTAAAAATTAAGCTCCTGATACTATGCTTCGGTTGGGGCAACAACAAGTGGTGAAGGCAGCGTCTTCTTTTGACCCGCCTTATGCCCCTTCAACGCGTAATACAAAATGTACACATAGCACGGCATCATCAGCGCAAAAAACACCAGTTGAAAGCCATGCTCATCTTTCAGGCCGGCGAATATCTTAGGAATGATGGCTCCACCCGCAATGCCCATGATCAGGATGGCAGAACCTTTTTCTGTAAACCTGCCCAAACCACTGATGGCCAGCGGGAAAATAGCAGGCCACATCAGCGCATTGGCCAATCCCAGACCGGCTACAAACGCCACGGAAATATAGCCTTTGGTAAGAAAGGCCGCCACGGTAAATACCATGCCCAGCAATGCCGAATATTTCAATGCCGCCTGTTGAGAAATATATTTGGGAATAGTAATCAGGCCTATGATATAGCCGAGCAGCATAGCTGCCAGTGTGTAGGAAGTGAAGTATTTTGTTTCGTCGGTAGAAATATTGAAGCCTTTGCCGTAGGTGCCGATGGCATCCCCCGCCATCACTTCCACCCCCACATACACGAAAATGCAGATGGCGCCCAGCCAAAGGTGCGGAAAGCGCAAGATGCTGTTGCGTTCGCCGGCAGCATCATCGCCCACAGCCTGCTTGTTGTTTTCAGACGCTTTTACTTCAGGCAATGAAGATTTCATTACCCAAAAAGCAATGAGCACCAAAGCCAGCGCCATAATGATATAGGGCATGTACACTTTTGATGCGAAACCATCCAGTATCGCGTCTTTTGAAGCCTGGTCCGGTGCAGCAGCCACCTGCTCTTCGAGCTTATTAATGCCTTTCAATACAAACGCGCTGAGGACAATGGGGCTGATGATGCCCGCAATTTTATTGCAGATGCCCACAATACTGATACGCTGCGCGGCACTTTCAATGGGCCCGATAATGCTGATATAGGGATTGGAAGCCGTTTGCAGCAAAGACAAACCCGACCCGATGACGAACAAGCCTGCCAATGCCATGGGATAATTGCGATGGGTAGCATACTGGCCGAACAAAAATGTGCCGATGGCCATGACCAGCAGCCCCAGGCCCATGCCTTTTTTCATTCCCGTCCTTTCCAATATCCATGACGAGGGAAGCGCCAGAAAAAAATAAGCCATGTAAAACGCGGTGGTCACCATGAAAGCCTTCGAATCGGTATCTAATCCGAAAGCCAGTTTTACATAGGTAATGAGGGGCCCGTTCAACCAGGTCACAAAACCAAAAACAAAAAACAATATCCCCATCATTACCATGGCGCTCTTGTTATTCTCCCTGTTCGCTTGTTGTTTCATTGTACTTCTTTAACTGTTCAGAAAAAAATCAACCTTATGCTTTTTAATTTCCTCCATGCACCGACGGAAACGCTGCGGTGCATTATGCTCCGGGCGAATGTGCACATCCGTAATATGCGCTATGCGTAACACCCTTTTTTGCTTTGCCTCTTTCTCCCGCGGTGCAGATGAGGAACTTCCCGCTACGGCAATGGCGCCTGCAGCCAGTCCAATATTTTTTATAAGTTGTCTTCGTTTCATAACTGCATTTTATCATATCAGTTTAATGAACCATATCTAAAGGCCATGCTTCATTTGCTACTGTGCAATCAACCGCTGGGCAAACCCTCCGGGATGATCCGGCTTTTTACCTTTATCAGCCGAGGGGAATACATCGCAATCAAACGCACTGTCCTGTATCAGGTTTCCTTTTGCATCAAACAATCCGGCCCTGACTGTAATGGATTGCCGCTGCCGCACCTGGGGCAACGGAAATTTCAGGTACCCTTTACACCCGGCTTCACCCGGAGGTATGCTCACCGGGATGCTTCCCGTGAAAAGCACAAGCCCCTGCTGCAATACCTGGTATCGCAATTTGGCGTTATCAACGGCTTCGGCTTTATCGTTGCATACAAATACCGCAATGGAGCTGCTATCGCCCGAATAACCATAAAAAGAGTCGGGCCTAAGGTTAACGGCGATGGGTCGTAATGCATTCAGGTATGCAAAATATCCGGGCTTAGCCTGCCTGTCGGCATCCATCAAAGATTTCATCCATCCCGCCGGCCAGGCATCAATCAGCAAATGCACCGCAAATGAATTCAACTGATTATTGCGTCGCAATGCTTCGGTGAACAAACGGATGGCCCAATACTGATGCTGCCGGCTGCTGCTCACCCAATCCTGCATGCTGCTGTCTTTTAGTTGCATGAACTTCAAACCCGTTTTAGGCGTTTGGCAACCCGGCACCTGGCGGGGATCCCATTTTCCATCCATTCCAGTTTTCAACCAGGCGACGGGGTAGTGTTTTTGCATGAAATCAACTGCATCGAGCGCTTCTGCACCAAACTCACCGCAACCATACATCCAGCCGGCACGGGTATCGTGCCATTCACCAAAATACCTTTTGCGGATTCCATTGCCATACCATATATCATAATCGTGATGATCTGAAAAACGCGGTGAAAGATTTACATAATCGCCGTCCACCCATTTGCAAACCTGACCGGGATTCATCACCTGCGCAGTAGAATCAAACCCATAAAACAAATCCTGGTGCTGTTCCCTGCTCAGCATCACCGGCTTCGTAAAATCAGGTTCATTCAAATAGCTGATAAGAGCGTTGCTGGGATGACCGCGTACCAAACGCATCATTTCCGAAAACTGCGCCTTCACTTCGGGCACCACATCGCTTCTGTAACCATTAAAAGCAGGCATATCGGTTTGAGCCATCATGCCCAGCTTATCAAAATATTCATAGGCTTCCTGCTGGCATGGTTGCTGGGTCATGCGCCAGAAATTCATCCCCGCAATCTTGGCAAGCAGGATATCATCTATCAATTGTTGATAATCTTTGCGCATCACGCACTGCATGATATTGCCCATCATATTGGCGCCACGCAGCTTTACTTCTTTCCCATTCAGATAAAAACGCCCCCTGGGTGTGCTTGTATCCGATTGTACAAAAGAGCGCATGCCAAATTGCCTGCCTGCAGCATCTGTCCAATTTCCGTTTTGCTTCAGCGCTACCTGCAATTGATATAACCAGGGCGTTTCAGGCGACCACAGTCGAAGCTGTTGGGAAGGAATATCCACAACAAACCTGAGTGTTACGAATCCATCGGGTGCAGTTGATTTGCTGATTGAAATTTCAGAACTATCTACTTGTTTTTTACCGGCCAGCTTCGCTTTGAAATTTTGCCCGTACAACGAATAATATACTTCAATGTTCTTCGCCGTAACCGGTACTTCAAGCGAAACTTCGGCTTTCAACGCATCAACCAGGGGACGCACAAACAGATCATTGACATAACAATCGCTCCTGCTTTCTATATAGCAATCCTGCCATATGCCGAAACCCGGCGGACATACCGACCAACCTTTTGCATAGCCGGGTTCATTCCACCCCGGGCCGCCGCAGGCTGCCAGCTTTTTACCAAATTTTCGATTTTCGCCCAAAAAGAAGTTGTCGCCCATCATCACGGCATCGTTGTACACTTTTATCTCCAGCGTGTTGCTGCCTGCATGCAGCAGCGGTTTGATATCGAATTCAAACGCGCCAAACAAACCCGTATGCCCACCCGCCGGTTTTCCATTCACAAAAATTTCAGCGATATAGTCAACGGCATTGAAATGCAGGATCAGTTTCGGAGCCGCCATTTGCTCTTTGCTGATCAACAACGTTCTTTTGTAAACTGCTTCCGCCTTATTGATGGGCCCTTCATAATGCGGAATGGTTACGGTTTTCCAGGAAGTGGAATCTGCTACATTGCGCAAGGCCGGTAGGGGGTAAAGATTTCCATTGGCATCTCTTGCCATTTCGGTAGCCAGCAATTTCCATTGAAAAGTATCGAGCATTACCCGTTGCCGGTATGCAGGCAATGAAGGCGCATAATTGGCGAGAAAAGGCAAATACTGCTTACGCATCCTTTTTAATTCGGCATCCAATTGTTGTTGGGTTTGAATGGATTTCCCCGGCGCAAAAGCTTTGCCCGGTTTGGCATCCCATGGCAATACGGTTTGCGGCAATACGGGCGCAGGGTTTTTCTGCAGGCCCGGGACCACGGCCCTGTTCTGCCGGGCTATTTTTTCAAACTCACCTTCCTTATCCTGTGCTTTTGCAATAGGAGCAAGGGCTACCAGCCACAACAATAGCACCGGCAAACATATCCTGCTAAAAAATGCAGCGCTGCTTTTCCTGACCACCGCCTTGCGCCTCTCCATGCTTCCCCCTGTTTTCATTTTCCTGCTTTAGGTAAAATATCAATTGACAATCTGTTACTGCTGATGAATTAAGTTGTTTTCAATGATCACACCTTCACATTCCTCTGTAAATACCGAAACCTCTCCCGGGAACCTATTAGCGGAGATGATCAATCCCTTAACACCGCGGGCGGTAATGAACGGACATTTTATAATGCCCCTGGATTCTGTTGGATTCGTTTTGGCTTCACCTACAAACCTGTTTCCTATGATGCGTATGTTTTCATGAACTGCACCTTCATGCCTGATGATCTGAGGAGCAATATCAATGCCGCAGTTGAGAAATGTATTGTTACGGATCAGTAAGTCACGAACCGGGCTCGACTCCCACCATTTATTAGCATCATCTTCAATCAAAACGCCGGGCATCAGGCTATTGATCGTGTTATTTTCTATAACTGTTTTACCACGGGAAGTTACAAGAATTCCACGGCAGGAAGCAAGCTCTATCCAGTTGTTGCTTACCGTAATATCGGCCTGCCAGGAAAGATTATCCACTACATCACCCTTGCTAAACATTGGTGCCGGGCCATCGAGGGTTACAATCCAGTTTTTTCTTGTGCTGTCGCCCGGCATCACTTCAACAGCGGTCACCCTTCTACGCGGGTTGTCCTCTATTTCGAGCAAGGTCAGATGATTAATCACAGCAATTTCATCGCCGGGGGCACAGGGAGCAAAACCATAAGTTTGCTGTTGCAGGAATCGCAATTGCAATTTATTTTCAGCAGGCTTTCCAACAACGCCGATATTTATTCCATGGTAATTCACTCCATCATCACCTGCGCCGGAAATCCGGCAGGAGTCTATCAAGACCTGGCCACGGCAATTGGCAAAATGGAATACATCCATACTTGATGGCGTAACCCGGCTTGTATTTTTTGGCGGAACTATGTTAACACGCCGAAATGTAAGATTCTCGGTAAACTGGCTGACGAATGACATATTGGTCATCGCATTAATTTCACAGTCGTAAAAAGTAATATCCTTGCTGCGGGCGTTATGAAAGCTAAGCAGATCATGCAGGATATGCCGAAAACCATACGATTTTCCTTTTTCCAGAATGCAATTCTTCTTTGCATATTCAAGACGGACTTTTCCTTCTCCCAAATCAGTTGCGATGGCTGATTCGAATGGCGACCAACGATCAAGTCTTTTCGATTTTCCGGTTTCCAAATCGGCTTCCTGCGCCATCACCCAGCCATAACCCAAATCACCGGTCCATACAAACTTACCGTTCTCAATCTCGTATGTTGATCCTTCGGCTACCTGAATGATTGCGGCTTCCGTGCCCGCCTGCAAAACCATAATCTCAGAAACGGAGGGACGCTTCAGATCAAATACCAAATGTTCGAAAACAACATCTTCCGACAAATGATTGATGACCTTCACCATCCGTTCGGGCCCACTCATCATTATGACCGTTTTGTCTTTTCCTGCAACACCTCCACCACGGATACGCACATGCCTGGCCCCTTCCATTAATATACCACAGGGCTTTGGCGTAAATGCAAAATCGGATGTGTTAGAAATATGCCATACACGACGCAATGATTTGGGAGAAGTGAACTGATGCATCCCCGGCAGGAACTCAATCACAACCGGTTGCTCCGAACTGCCCTTACCGAACGGCATCAATGTGATCTCGTGCATGCCCGGCGCTATAACTATTTTGTCTCCCGGGGCAAATATTAATGCATTTATGTTGGCAAACGATTTCCAGGCAGCATTTGCATTGGTTCCCTTGTTTTGATCGTTGCCTGTTGCTGGGTTGACAAAATAAGATGTATGTCCGGCGGATGGCACACGCAAAGAAGTATCGGGGTACGGCGTTTTAGCAATCGCTCTCAGCTTTGTCCGCCAGTTCTCTGTTTGTCCATAAGCTTGCTGTAACATAAAAAAAGGCAATAGTCCAATTATTATGTTCAGTCGAATTTTATACTTCATTTACTTTCCGATTCCTTTATTATTTTTCAATAAGCCAAATTGATTCAATCCGTGCTACTTTTCCACTCTTTCCGGCATACCCGTCATTTTAAATTCAAACATCAGTGAAGGAGCTTCGGAACCTGAAAAATCACTTTTAACAGCCACCCTGTTGTCACCGGTTTTCCATACAGGCATACTACCGGGTTTTATTTCTTTTAACCTGTTCCAGTTGCCATCGCAGAGGTAGATGGCTTTTCCATCGCACATGATTTTATCACCTCCCTTCAATGTTTCCCCGAGTTCGATTGTTTGATAACCATTCAGCTCAATGACGATATTGGATACGGTTTCGCCGGTTGCCTTGCCCGAAACAGTTCCATAAAACTGCATCGGTTGTTCATGGTAAGGATTGGAGACGCTGAATGTGGTAAGAATAGGCTCCCCGGTTTGCACCGCCCTGTATTTGTGCTCAAATTTTCTTGCCAATATAACCGGGTAAAGCTCCCACCTGCTTTCTGATATTTTCTCAAGATGAAATTCATTCTTCGGATTTTTCATCCGTTCTTTTTGCTCCGCTGAAAATGCATTCAGCTTCCTGGCATTTTGCCATTGTTTTACAGCTTCGAACAATTGGTTTTTAAACCCGCTCTTTTCAATGTTTTCGCTGATGCCTAATAAATACCCTGCATTAAAGGCTGCACTGCGGGCCTGTATCCATTCCACTTCTTCCGGCCGGTAATCACTGCCGAGGGTAAACCATCCCAGCATACCGGGCATCAGGTTACGGTCAAAATACCGCTGGTTTTCCATCCGGTAATTCACCTGGCTTTCTCTTAATGCGCTGTACCAGGGTTCACCCCAGTTCATAAATGCATAAATATGCCAGTAATAATGTGAAGTTCCCGCACCACAGGAAAGGCGATATCCATCCAGGTTTTTGTACCATAAATCAAGAAAACGGGCATCGCCATAAGTGCCATGACCCGTTGGAGAACCACCGCCAAAACCATCAAAATCCATCAGGTCAATACCGGTTTCGTTACAAACCTGTGCCAGTCTTTTTGCAAACGCATCCTGCAGGTAAATGTCGGGATAAAAACCGCTGTAGTCATTATTCACCAGCTTATCTACAGCTTCACCTGTACGATGCGCAGATTTTGCAGTATTGTATTTTCCCCTGACACATCCCAGCAGGCGCCAGGGTGCAGTATCGGATACCTTATCATAGCTGATCAGCTCTTTACCAATTTTGATCGTATGTGTTCTATCAGGATTTTTGAAATAGTCCGGTTCATTTATAAATATTACATTATCATTTTCACCAATGTCTTTTGCTAATAAAGAAGTTCCCGCTTTACATAAACTATCGCTTGGAACCGGGGTGATATAGGCATCATTGGCTCCCGTAAACATGGTTAAAGTGTGCACCCCAATGGTGATTCCCTGCTTTCGATAGGCATCCGTAATGGCTTTAATTTGATTGGCTCCACCGGGGAACCGTTTGCTCTTCAAATCAAAATGCCCCCATGTATTAAAAATATCACCGGCATGAATATGCGTAAAGCCACAGGCTTTTGCATATTCTGCAGCATGCTCCGTCAGGTCATTCATCATGTATGCCTCACCGGGCCTGGCTGATTTTTTAATCCAGGTTCCATTGTATAACGGGTGCGGAAGCTTTTCCTGTATCTCGATATTTCCAATTACATCCAGCACTTTTGGTTCAGGACATCCAAACAGGGCAATGGCAGAGCCGATAAAATCAGCATCCACCGGCTGTACATATTGCCGGTTATTTTCGCTGCCGGTAATCCTGCCGATTTGCCTGTCCCTTGAAAATAGCCGCAATTCACTTCCCCCGGGAATTTTTACGGCGGCGCTACCCCGGTACATGCGAACATATTCCGGCATATCGCCTGTAACATTTACATTCACTTCTACGCTTTGCCCGATTTTATCCTTCAATGAATCCGGCAGTTGCTGACCGGGCAAAGGATCAATAAAACTTCCGCCCCCGGCATTGTCGCCATTTTCGGGTACACCTTCAATGGTATTAATGTTCAGGGCCTGCATCCCGATCGCAAACTTGCTATCCCGTACCACGCAAACGGTCTCACCTATCTTTTCCTGTATGGTGGTTTTATAAGGCCCCCACACAACCGCTTCAACATTATTCCTTGGGGAAAGTGATTCCAGTTGAAACCGCAGGTAATCACCTTTACTCACCACGTTTACAACCGCTTTGGATTGATTTGAAAAAGTAAGAATGAGTTTCCTGTCTTTGTATTGCACTGCTGCCGGGTATATATATCCTCCATCTTTGAACAGCGACAGCAAAGGGCCGGACTTACTCCCGTGCGCATAGTCAATGGAAGACTGCTTATCAACCAAGCTAAAAATACTTCCCGCTTTATTGATCCCGATTCTGAACGAATTGCTCTCCAAATGAATATCCTGTGCATTCAGCAGTTGGGGAAAGAAAAATAACAGGATGGCAATAAGTGCTGATGTCTTTTTGTTCATTTTAAATTCAAAATTTATATAACATGTATAAATATTTCCGTTAATGGTTAGTGGTTACCGGGATCGGCTACCAAACCTTTATTTTTTGCTTTCCACTATTTCTTATTTCAAACGGCCCGGGCGAAGGGTTGGAAATATTGCGTTTGTGATCTGAATAATCTGAATCAATTTTCAACGGTGCTCCATCGGTGTTTTCAAAAGGCAAATGACTCACCATAGCCGTATCAAGCGTTTGCGTGGTCACCAATTTGCGCTTTCGCGTCAGCCAGCTTTTATCCAGGTTGATCTCGAGAAACGTAGCTTCTCCTTCGGCAATCAATTTGGCTGAAGCATCAAAACCTTCAGCATTCACCACTTCTGTTTCCGTTGCGGCTTGTTCCTTGTAGCTTTTCATTTTTTCCTGCGCGTCCTTTCCCATCTCGCCAAAACGGTTTGCACCTTGTTCGCTTACGGCCCTCACCACGCCTTTGGTATATACGTTGCCGCTGAAACGAACCGGCAGCAACGATTTGCTGTATTCGCCGGCGTCGGCTCCATCCACAAACAGGTTGTTGATAAACTGGATATCGCCACCCGGATTGTCATGCAGTGTATCCATTTCGGTTGAATGCGGCAAATGGTATGGCGTTAAGCGACTGTCGTACTTAACAACAGTCATTTTCCCTGCAAACAGGTTGTGTACGAAAGCCGCGCCACTAGAATTCATGAGCAGGCTTGTTTTTGACAAGAGGATGTTATTGCTAACCAGTGTAGGGCCATGGTTTACTTCCAGGAAAATATCCAGGTCGTTGTCGTGCATCAGGTTGTTTTTTACCTGCGCTCCCTGTGCCATCCAATCGAGCCAGATACCCATATTGGTACGGTAGATGCGATTGTTTTGTATCAGCACATCCACGGCCCCGTGAAACTTGATGCCCGCCATTTCGGCGCCGTTGAACATGCGGCGCATATGAATATCGTGTATCACATTTTGTTCCACAACGCTGAAGGCGCATCCCATGCTGCCAACAATACCGGTTTGCTCGCAATACGAAATTTTGTTGTTGCGCACTATATGGCTGCCCACAGTGCCTTTGTTCCAGCCAAAGGCCAGCCCCCTTTTGATGGTACCTACATAGCCTTCGGCCGATTCGGTATCCTTGTTATCAAAAGCATCTCCGTACTTGCCCAGGGCAATGCCAACGCATTTTGAGTACTGTATCGTATTGTTTTCAATGATCCATCCCCTGCTCCAGTGCGTGCCAATCAGTCCCTGCTGTTCGGCCGTAGGCGGTGCCCAGTTGGTAGCCGCATGCTGCATGGTAAAACCACGAACCGTGAGGTAATGAATAAAAGGCTTATCAGGATAAAAAACATTTTCCCTTACGTTGATCTCGGTTGTCTCCCGGTTGGGATCCTGATCTTTGAACTGCGCCCAGATGCGGGTGCTGTCGGCATCCACCATGGCGCACCACAAAGCCTGCGGACCAACTGCCGGTTGCATCACTTCGTCCATGTTCCTGCCTTCCTGCAGCCAGTGGCCATTAAGATATACTTCGCCCCGCAGGTATTTCCGGTTTTTGGGATTGGGCCAAAACCAGTCGCCATGAATGTATTCCCTGTAAGGATTAAACTTCCCGAAGAAAGTATTTGGAAGGCTCAGCATCCAGGTATCGTTGGCCATTTTTCGCCACCCCTTCACTTCTTCAGACCCACGGATATCCACTTTTTCGCCAGGCGCAGCCCGGTACAGGATTCTTTCGTTACCGGCATTGCCGCCACGGGGAGGCACAACCTGTTCGCGGTAAATACCGGCATGTACCGTGATCGTGTCGCCGGGCATTGCCAAATTAGCGGCAGCCGAAATGGTTTTTAACGGCTTCGATATACTTCCGTTATTTGCATCGCTGCCCGTTACCGACACATGATATTCACGACCGTGTGCATACTTTTTCGCATCTGCATTACCCTGTGCAAAGCCATTCAGACTCATTGCAACAGCACACAAAAGTTTACCTATTCTCATAATCATCATTTTCAAACATTTGTTATTTGATGTTTGCTTTGAATATCCGGTAGCGATCAACAGCGGTGAGAACCAGGTTCTTTGCAGAATAAATATTGCTCTCGCCGGTTTCAATATTATTTTTTTATACCTTCAAAGAATGCCGGAAGAAAGCCCTTATCTCAGCTCCGCGCTTTCAGGATAAGGTGC
>CAYUGH010000027.1:41139-45956 GCA_964444195.1 uncultured Chitinophagaceae bacterium | reverse complement strand
CAGCCTGTTACTTTGCTGCAAATTTTTACCAGGATGAAATTGAAACTTTCCATAGCCGCAGCACTGGCGTATATTGGCGCTTTTGCACAAAATGAAGCTCTCTGGCTGCGTTATCCGTCCATCAGCCCCGATGGAAATACCATTGTATTTACTTATAAAGGCGATTTATACACCGTTCCTTCATCAGGTGGTACAGCCACACCGCTTACCCTGCACGAAGCGCATGATTATGCCGCAGTTTGGAGCCCCGACGGCAAGCAGATCGCATTTGCCAGCGACCGCTATGGCAACTTCGATATTTTTTTAATGCCCGCAAAAGGTGGCGAAGCTAAAAGGCTTACCTTCCATAGCGCTGGTGAAACCCCCTTCAGTTTTTCGCCCGATGGAAAAACTGTTTTGTTTGGATCAGCCCGTATGGATGCCGCTTCCAACAGGCAGTTCCCAACAGGCAGCATGCCCGAATTGTACAGTGTACCCGTTGCAGGCGGCCGGGTAAGCCAAATACTTACCACCCCTGCCGAAGATGTGAAATACAGCGCCGATGGAAAGCTGATGTATTACCATGATAAAAAGGGGGGTGAAAATGTTTGGCGGAAACATCATACCAGCGCTATTGCCCGCGATATCTGGGTGTATGATGCACAGGCCGGTACGCATAAAAAACTTACCTCTTTTGCCGGCGAAGACCGCAGCCCTGTTCTTTCGGCCGATGGCAAAACCATTTATTACCTGAGCGAAGCGGGCGGCAGCTTCAATGTATATAAGATGAATGCAGACGGCAGCAATTCGTCCTCCGTTACCGGCTTTAACACCCACCCCGTCCGTTTTTTAACCGCAGCATCAAACGGCACGCTTTGCTTTGGCTACGATGGTTCGGTATATACTTTTTCAAACGGGAACAGCAGGAAAGTACCGATTGTTATAAACGCCGATGCCCGCACAACCAACGAGCGCAATGTAACCGTTGGCGGAAATGTAGGCGGCATGAAGGTTTCACCCAACGGAAAGGAAGTGGCCTTTTTGTACCGCGGCGATGTATTCGTAAGCAATGCCGATGGCAGCGGAACCAAGCAGGTAACCAAAACACCCGAAGCTGAAACGGATATAACCTGGCATGCTGATGGCCGCATGCTTGCCTATTCAAGCGAGCGCAACGGCAAATGGAGTATTTACAAAAGCGAGATCAGCCGGAAGGAGGAACCGTATTTTTATGCGGCTACGCTTATTAAAGAAACGCCTTTGGTAAATGGTGAAAAAAGCGCCCAAAAACCCGAATTCAGTCCCAACGGGAAAGAGCTTGCCTATACGGAAGGCTTCAATACCCTTAAAATAATGAACATGGCCAATAACCAAAGCCGCACGCTGATCACCCAAAATGAATGGCTAAGCTGGGGCGATGGCGGGCACAGGGTAAGCTGGAGCCCCGACAGCAAATGGCTGCTGGTAAACTTTTCCGAACAGGGAATTGGTAACAGCGAAATTGGTTTGCTGAGCGCCGATGGTAAAACCAAAATGACCAACCTTACCATGAATGGCTTTGACGATGGCAATGCCAAATGGATGATGGGTGGAAAAATGATGCTATGGTTCAGCAACCGCGACGGGCTGGCCTCAAAGGCCAACAGCGGCAATGCGCAGACCGATGCTTACGCTATGTTCTTTACCCAGGATGCGTGGGACAACTACAGGTTATCGAAAGAAGAAGCCGCGCTGGCTAAGGAGCAAAAGGAAAAAGCGGAAAAGGCAGATACTACTAAAAAAGCAGTTGCCAAAAAAGACAGTGTGGTAATTGATTGGGCGGGATTGGATCAGCGCAAGGCAAGGCTTACTATCCATAGCAGCAGCATGAGCGATGCGCTGGTAGATAAAGAAGGTGAAAACCTGTATTATCTCGCGCGTTTTGAAAAAGGCATTAACCTTTGGACAACCAATCTCCGGACCAAAGAAACCAAAATCCTTGCCCCGTTGGGCGCCAATGGCAGTGGAAACATGCAGTGGGATAAGGATGGCAAAAAAATATTTTTACAAACGGATGGTGGCATTTCGCGCATAGATGCCGCAAGCGGAAAAGTTGACCGCATCAGTGTAAGCGGCGATATGGTGCTGGATGTAGCTGCTGAGCGGCAGATCATGTTTGACCATGTGGTGCGCCGTACCAATGATGTTTTTTACAAACAGGGCTTTCATGGTATTGACTGGGCTCAAATGAGCAAAGATTACCGCAAGTTTTTACCTCATATTGGAAATGGCTATGAGTTTAGCGAACTGTTGAGCGAGTTGCTGGGCGAACTGAATGTTAGCCATTGCGGTTCTTCATACTTTGCCGCGTCCCCTAATGCAGATGCCACATCCTCGCTGGGTATTTTTCTTGACTTTAACCATAAGGGTAACGGTGTGAAGATTGACGAAGTAATTGAAGGAGGCCCGTTAGATAAAGCAGGATTTAAAATTGCGGCAGGCGCCATTATTGAAGCCATAGATGGCGATACCATTTCAGCCGGGAAAGATTACGCTCAATTCCTGAACCGCAAGGCCGGAAAGAATGTACTGTTAACCCTGAATGAAAACGGGAAGACAAGGGAACTGGTGGTTAAGCCCATCAGCCTGGGCGAAGAAAATCAACTGCTGTATAAGCGTTGGGTAAAAAGGAATGCCGACGAAGTGACAAAATTGAGCAATGGTACTTTGGGCTATATCCACATACCCGGTATGAACGACGGCGCATACCGTACCGCGCTGGAAGAAGCCATGGGCAAATATGCCGGCCGTAAGGCGCTGGTGGTGGATACGCGCAACAACGGTGGCGGCGACCTGGTAGCCGACCTCGCAATGTGGCTGAGCGGCAAGCGGTTTATGGAATACAGCAACGACCGCGAAGTGGCCAACTATGAACCTACCTTCCGCTGGAACAAGCCTACCATCAGCCTGGCCAACGAAGCCAATTACAGCGACGGGCATTGCTACGCTTTTGCCTACCAATACCTTAAAATAGGCAAGCTGGTGGGTATGCCCACGCCCGGAACCTGTTCTTTTGCGGGTTGGGAACAACTGCAGGATGGCCAGACCCGCTGGGGCACCGTACCCATGGGCGCCCGCATGATGGATGGCAGCGGTACCTATCTTGAAAACCACCAAACCGAGCCTGATATCAAGCTGATGAATGAATACGATAAAGTAAACAAGGGGAAGGATCAGCAACTGGAAGCGGCGGTGGCCGGGTTGATGAAAGAGTTGAAGTAAAATATTTTTTCATGCAAAAAACCGTTTGTCTTTTTTAGGCAAACGGTTTTTTAATGATTGTAACTTTCGTAAAGGATGATTATTAAAGTTGTTGAATTGGCCAAGGTTCATTTAGTCTGTATATTAGCTTTTACGAATTGAATTCATCATTCAAAAAAGCTTACCATGCAAACTGCCAATATTCCTCCACAGGTTCAAAATTTCATTGCAGGCCACTTTGAGCGAAACGGCCAGTCTTCCATCAACGTGTACAGTCCTGCGGATGGTAAAGTAATAAGCAGCTTGCCGCTTAGCACCGCTGCCGATTTGGACAAAGCTGTACAAGCTGCAAAAGCTGCATTCCCTGCCTGGTCGGGGCTTACCTGCAAGGAGCGGGTGCAGGTATTTTTCAGGTACAGAACATTGCTTGAGAAAAACATGGAGGAACTTACCCAATTGGTAAGCCTTGAAAATGGAAAGACCTATAGTGAGGCAAAAGCCGAGATTGAAAAAAGCATGGAGCTCTGCGAGTTTGCAGTATCCATGCCGCAAATCATCAGCAACGAAGTGCAGGAAGTAAGCAAAGGCGTAGAATGCAGGATTGATAAAAAGCCGCTTGGAGTGGTGGCATCCATTACACCCTTTAATTTCCCTAACATGGTGCCGCATTGGACAGTTCCGAATGCACTGGCATTGGGTAACTGCATGATATTAAAACCATCGGAACTGGTACCGCTCAGCGCTATGCGCATGGCGGAATTGCTGAAGGAAGCCGGGCTGCCTGATGGGGTATTCAATGTAGTGAACGGTGGCAGGGAGATTGTGGAAGCCATTTGCGATCATCCTGAAATAAAGGCAGTTTCGTTTGTAGGTTCTACCCGCGTTGCCAAATTGGTTTACCAGCGGGCTACTGCTACGCTTAAGCGCTGCCTTGCGCTTGGTGGCGCTAAAAATCACCTGCTGGTTTTGCCGGATGCTAACCCTGAAATGACAGCCTCAAATGTAGTAGCCTCCATGAGCGGTTGTGCGGGGCAACGGTGCATGGCTGCCGCAGTAATGGTTGGGGTAGATAAAGTGCAACCCATTATTGACCGCATGGTGGAAGAAGCCAAAAAAGTAGTGCCCGGTTCAAGCCTTGGCGCAGTGATCAGCAAGGAAGCTAAAGCCAGGATTGAAAATTATATTACCGAAGCGGAACAGGCAGGGGCAAAAGTATTGCTCGATGGCAGGGGCGCGGTTGTACCCGGCAAAGAGGATGGATATTATGTGGGGCCTACAATCATTGATTATGTAACCACGGACATGCGCATTGCAAAAGAAGAGGTGTTTGGCCCGGTGATCTCCATCATTCGTGCCCGCAATGTGGATGAAGCCATCCAGATTGAAAACAACAACCCCTACGGCAATGCGGCCTCCGTATTTACCCAAAGCGGCGGGCTGGCAAAGGAAGTAATAGAACGCGCAAGTGCAGGGATGATTGGCGTAAATGTGGGTGTTCCTGTACCAAGGGAACCATTTTCCTTTGGTGGCTGGAATGAATCGAAATTTGGGGTGGGTGATATTACCGGCAAAAGCTCCATTGAATTCTGGACGCAGAA
>CAYUGH010000027.1:0-41039 GCA_964444195.1 uncultured Chitinophagaceae bacterium | reverse complement strand
AATTTGGGGTGGGTGATATTACCGGCAAAAGCTCCATTGAATTCTGGACGCAGAATAAGAAAACAACTATTAAGTGGAACCCGGAAGCGAAAACGAATTGGATGAGTTAGCCCCCTCAATCGCCCCGCCGTGGGAGGCTCTTGGACCTGTAAATTTAGCGGCCTGGTTGACTTGTTGATAGGCTAAATAACCATAAACCATAAATAATAAACAACAAACTATAAAATGTCCATCCAAAACAACCTCGATTACACCCTCTTTTCCTGGAGCAAACAAGCCGGGCTGAACCCCATTGATGTGGTGAAGGCAAAAGGCGTTTACCTGTGGGGGGCCGATGGAAAAAAGTACATTGATTTTTCATCGCAACTGATGAATGTAAATATCGGGCATGGCAACCAGCGGATAACCGAGGCCGTTGCAAAGCAAATGGAACAGGTGAGTTATGTGTACCCGGGCATGGTGACCGAAGCAAGGGGGGCGCTCGGAAAAAAGATTGCTGAAATTACGCCCGGCAATCTCACCAAATCTTTCTTTACCCTTGGGGGTGCGGAAGCCGTAGAAAATGCCATCAAGATTGCAAGGCAATACACCAAACGGCAAAAGGTGATTGCTCATTATCAATCGTACCATGGGGGTACTTATGGCGCGATTTCGGTGGGGGGCGATCCACGCAAGCATTTTTCCGACAGGGAGGCCGCACCTGGGTTTGTGCATGTAGAAAATCCGTATTTCTACCGTTGCCCCTGGGGGAGTAAGACCATTGAAGAGTGTGGCGAAAGGGCCGTAGCCCATCTTGAAAGAGTCATTAAATACGAAAATCCTGACAGCATTGCCGCTATTTTGTTTGAAGGCGAATCAGGTTCATCAGGTTGTATAAAATATCCACCCAACTACTGGCAAAAACTAAGGGCACTGGCGGATAAATATGGCATTCTGCTGATTGCAGACGAAGTAATGAGCGGTTTCGGTCGTACCGGTAAATGGTTTGGCATTGATCATCACGATGTAACGCCTGATATCATGTGTGTGGCTAAGGGGATCACCTCTGGTTATATTCCATTGGGCGCTACCATTGTCAGTCAGCCTATTGCAGACTATTTTAGCAGCAACCCGCTTGGCGCTGGACTTACCTATTCTGCCCACGCGGTGGCCTGTGCCGCAGCCATTGAAAATATAAAAATATTGGAAGAAGAGAATATGGTAGCCAATGCTGCCAATATGGGAAAGTATATTGATGAAAAAGTTGCCCAACTTGCTGATAAGCATCCCTCTATTGGTGATTTCAGGAACACTGGATTACTGGGCTGCATTGAACTGGTAAAAAACCGGGAAACCAAAGAACCTGTTACCCCCTGGAATGCCAAACCTACCGACATGGAAGTAAGCAATAAAATCGCCAAAAAAATCCAGGAAGCGGGCATGTTCACATTTGTGCGCTGGAACTGGATTTTTGTGGCGCCGCCGTTGTGTATTACCAAAGAGGAAATTGATGAGGGGTTGGAGATTATTGAGGGGGCGATTGCTATTGCTGATACTTATTATAAATCATGATGCGTTAACCAGTCGAATTCGACGGGTTTAAAGGGTAATTATGGCATATTCGCCATAATTAAAATTCTCAGTTATAAACCCCTCGAATTCGATGGGTTTAGGAAGCCGGGCAAATATTCTAAGTGGTCAAATTTGACCACTTGAAAAAATTGAACAAGTAAGTCACTGGATAAATATTCAATATATACAATGCAGGTACAAATTCCAACCAATAATGAATTAACCTCCTCACCGCTTTACAGCGAAGACCTCGCCCCTTTACCTGGCGGTTTGCGCACCTGGAATACCTGGCATATGGCTGCGCTTTGGATTGGTATGGCCGTATGTATTCCAACTTACCTGCTTGCTTCGTACATGATCAAGTCGGGGCTCAAGTGGGAAGAAGCCCTGATCATTATTGGGCTTTCAAACCTCATTATAACCGTACCCATGGTGCTAAACGGCAAGGCAGGGGTAAAGTACGGCATCCCGTTTCCAGCTATTGGCAGGGCGGCTTTTGGCACCAAGGGCATTCACATTGCATCTGTAGTACGCGGGATAGTGGCATGCGGTTGGTTTGGCATACAAACCTGGATTGGCGGGCTTTCCATTTATGCTATTTTCAATGTGCTTAGCGGAAATCAGGCTGAAACAGGCTTATCCATCGGACAATTTGTTTGCTTCTTTATTTTCTGGTGCATCAATATCTATTTTGTAGTGAAGGGTTCGGAAAGTATAAAGTGGCTTGAACAACTATCTGCACCCATCCTCATAGGCATGGGGTTGTTCCTTATTGGTTGGGGCAGTACAAAAGCAGGCGGATTCGGAATAGTGCTGGCACAAAGCGAACAACTCGCTAAACCGGCGGCAGAAGTAGAAAATGCAAACGGAAAATCAACGGTGAACCTGCATCCGCTAAAAGATAAAACAGGGACTCAATTCAAGGCTGAAGAATATAGAATTTCGCTGCAAAACCAACTCTTGCAGGAAGATTGGAAACCTCTGCAACAGCAAAATATCGCCACCATTGATAATCCTGAGAAGCTGGATGTAATGGTTCAGTTCAGGAGAAAGGATGGAGCCGGGTACCTGTCTTCCTCCCAAGTAAAAGCCATCCCCAAAACCAGCGAAACCGAACCAAAACAACCCAAAATCTGGAGCTATATCCTTTGGCTCACCGCCATGGTAGGATTCTGGGCCACTATGTCCATCAGCATTTCGGATATCACCCGTTATGCCAAAAACCAGGAGGCACAGGTGGCGGGTCAATTTATTGGTTTGCCCGGCACCATGGTGCTCTATTCCTTTGTGGGCATTTTTGTTACCTGTGCGGCGGTCATCAACTTCAATGATGTAATGGTTGCTGACGATGTGCCCTGGGATCCTGTGCAGTTGGTTGCAAAATTCGACAACCCGGTCGCGGTGATAATTGCCCAAATATTTTTGCTGATTGCCACGTTAACCACCAATATTGCGGCTAATGTAATTGCCCCTGCTAATGCTTTCTCCAACCTGCTTCCACAAAAGATCAGCTTTAAAACCGGCGGTCTCATCACAGGTGTTATTGGTATTCTTATTTGCCCCTGGTGGCTGCTTAATGAGATCAGCGGTATCCTGATTTTCGTAAGCGGGTTGCTTGGGCCTGTCCTGGGCATTTTGCTGGCTGATTATTTTTGGGTGCGCAGGCAATCCCTTCAATTCAACGAGTTATATAACCCCAATGGAATCTATGCATACCGTTCAGGCTTTAATCCGGCAGCTATTATTTCGCTTGCTGTTGGTATATTGCTGGCACTCATTGGTTTTTGGATAGAGTCGCTTAATTTTTTATATTCGTTCTCCTGGTTTACAGGTTTTGCCGTTTCCTTTTTTCTGTACTATTTTTTGATGAAAAAAAAGTGATATGTCAATCTTAATTACCCATGGAAAAGTAGTTACCGCCTCCGAAATATTTGAGGGTGATGTGTATATTGAAGGAGAGCAGGTTGTGGCCCTGGGCAAAAACCTGCCCTACCAGGCCGATTGGGTGATTGACGCCACAGGCAAACTGATATTTCCAGGAGGTATTGATCCGCATGTGCATTTATCCCTGCCATTTATGGGTACTTTTTCCAGCGATGATTATACCACAGGCACAAGGGCTGCCTTGTTTGGGGGAACTACTTCGGTTATTGATTTTATCATACAAACACAGGGTGATTCTTTACATAATGCACTAAAAACCTGGCAGGGAAAATCGGTTGGAAAAGCAATTGGCGATTATAGCTACCACATGGCGGTTACTGATTTTAATAATGAAGTGGCTAAAGAGGTTGTAGAGTTTATTGAGCAGGAAGGCATCACGTCGTTTAAAACCTTTATGGCCTATAAAGGCGCGCTGATGATTGACGACGGGCAGATGGTGCAACTGATGCAGGTGCTTAAAAAGCATGGAGGCATGATAACCGTTCATGCCACCAATGGCGATATGATTGATTCGCTGATTGCACAACACAGGGACGAAGGCAAGCTGGCTCCGTTGTATCATTATTTGTCGCAGCCCGAAGTAACGGAAGCTGAAGCAAGCGCACGGTTTTGCGATATGCTGTATTATACGGGTTGCACCGGCTATATTGTTCACCTTACCTGCGAAGGGGCGTTGAATGCCGTAAGAAAGACCACACTGCGCAATCAAAAAGTGTATGTGGAAACTTGTTCGCAATACCTGATGCTTGATGCCTCTTTATATGAGCAAAATTTTGAAGGCGCCAAATGGGTGATGAGCCCGCCTTTGCGGCAAAAGAAAGACCAGGCAGCGCTTTGGGCTGGCATACACCAGGGGTTGGTAAATACAGTAGGTACCGACCATTGCCCGTTTATGTGGGAACAGAAAAAAATGGGGTTGAATGATTTTTCCAAAATACCCAATGGCCACCCTGCCATTGAACACCGGATGGAATTCATGTTTTCTGAAGGGGTTTTGAAAGGACATATTTCGTTGGAAAAATATGTGGAGCTTACCGCCACCAATGCAGCCCGCATTTTTGGCATGTACCCGCGCAAAGGAACAATTGCACCGGGTTCCGATGCGGATATCGTGATTTTTGATCCTTCAAAAAAGCATACCATTTCGGCTGCCACGCATCACATGAATGTGGATTACTCAGCCTATGAAGGCTGGGAGGTAACCGGCAAAGTGGAAACCGTTTTGCTCAGGGGAAATGTGGCTATTGAAAATAATGATTGCCATCTTGAACCCGGTTTTGGTAAATTTATCCCACGCAATAAAGCAACACCCCATATTTAATTATTTCACCAACCAATTAATCATTTATGCCACGTATAATAAAATCAGGATTAATACAAATGAGCCTGCCCATTTCGGAAGGTGAAGGAACCATTGAGCAGATCATGGATGCTATGTACCAAAAGCATATTCCCCTGATTGAAGAAGCCGGGAAACAAGGGGTGCAGATACTCTGTTTGCAGGAAATTTTCACCACTCCCTATTTCTGCCCGGGGCAGGATAAGGCATGGTATGCCTCAGCCGAAGCCGTTCCGGGCCCCACTACGGAGAAACTTGCTGAGTATGCAGCCAAATATAATATGGTGATCATCGTGCCTGTTTATGAAAAAGAACAGGCAGGCGTGTTATACAATACGGCTGCGGTGATTGATGCTGATGGTTCCTATTTGGGCAAATACCGCAAGAACCATATTCCCCATACTTCGGGTTTCTATGAAAAATATTTTTTTAAACCCGGCAATCTTGGGTATCCTGTTTTTCAAACCCGTTATGCCAAAATAGGTGTGTACATCTGCTACGACCGCCATTTTCCCGAAGGGGCAAGATGCCTTGGGTTGAATGGCGCTGAAATCGTGTACAATCCATCTGCTACCGTGGCGGGATTGAGCGAGTACCTCTGGAAGCTGGAGCAACCCGCACATGCTGCCGCCAACGGGTATTTTATGGGTTGTATCAATAGGGTGGGAGTTGAAAAACCATGGAACATCGGGGAGTTTTACGGTCAATCTTATTTTGTTGATCCAAGGGGGCAAATATTTGCGCAGGCCTCCCGTGATAAGGATGAATTGCTGGTGGCTGAGTTTGATCTTGAAATGATTGAAGAGGTGCGTTCCACCTGGCAGTTTTACCGTGACCGCAGGCCTGAATCTTATGGAAAAATTACCGAACTTTAAGGCAATTGATCGCACATAATAGGAGAGGGATAAATCAAAAATCACACCGTATGGCGGAATACAACATACCACGGAGCGAGGCGGAATTCGAAAGCAACTTTGCGCAAAAAAAACCGCTGATGAACGATACGGAGGCGCATGTTGAAAGCAGCCGTTGTTTGTTTTGCTATGATGCGCCGTGTATGCATGCCTGCCCCACGCATATTGATATTCCATTGTTTATCAAGCAAATTCATACCGGCAACACGACCGGAGCCGCCAAAACCATTTACGAAACCAATTGGCTGGGCAACACTTGTGGAAAGGTTTGCCCAACCAGCGAACTGTGCGAAGGCGCCTGCGTGTACAACCATCAGGGCATTAAACCCATTGATATTGGCCGTTTGCAGAACTATGCAACGGACAAGGCTATCCGCAGCTCGGCTTCCTTATTTACAGCAGGACCATCAAGCGGTAAAAAGGTGGCTGTTATTGGCGCAGGGCCCGCGGGTATTGCCTGCGCAAGCGAACTGCGCATGCTGGGCTATACCGTTGATGTATTCGAAGCAAAAGAACTTCCTTCTGGTCTTGGGGTACATGGCACCGCGCCATATAAGATCACCAATGAAGAAGTGCTTGCGGAAATCAATTTTTTACAGCAAAGCCTGGGTTTCAATATCCATTTGGACAGCCCTGTTACAACTATCCGCCATATTGCAGCGCTGGAAACTAACTACGAAGCTGTATTCCTGGGAATCGGACTTGGACCGACAGCAACCTTGATGGTTGAAGGTGAGGAAATGCAAAATGTAGTAGGAGCTGTGGAGTTTATTGAAACCATCAGGATGCGAAAACACCTGGTACTTGTGCCGCCAAGGGTGGTTGTACTGGGGGGAGGAAATACTGCCCTGGATGCAGCCTCAGAATCTGCGAGGATGGGCGCACATCAGGTAACGCTTGCCTATCGCAGAAGCAAGCATAATATGGGCGGATATGCATTTGAATACAAACATGCTATTGGCTGTGGGGTAGATGCCATTTTCAATGTTACACCTGTTGAAATACTTGGGAACGACAAGGTAACTGGGGTTAAATTCATAAAAACTGAAATCAGGGATGGTCAACGGGTAAGGCTTGAAGGATCTGAATTTATTATTGAATGTGATATGGTTATCAAGGCCACAGGGCAAGCCAAATACCCTGAGCTGTTCAAATTGATTGAAGGATTGCAAATAAACGACAACCACAGGGTATTGGTAAATGAGCAATTTCAAACCTCCAATCCCAGGTATTTTGCCGGGGGCGATGCAGTGAACGGGGGCGCGGAAGTAGTGAATGCAGCCTATGAAGGTAAAATGGCCGCAAAGGGTATCCATCACTGGCTCAACAGCAAGGGCGGCTGATGGACCGCTTCACATAGATGTTCATTCTAAAAAAATCAAGCCATGGCAGACTTATCTATAAACTTCGCAGGCATAAAAGCCCCCAATCCATTCTGGCTGGCCTCGGCACCGCCCACCAACACCGGCTACCAATTGATGAAAGCCTTCGATGCAGGATGGGGCGGCGCTGTATGGAAAACGCTGGGCGTGCCGGTGGTGAATGTTTCAAGCCGCTATGGTTCGGTGAATTACCGCGATACCCGCATGATGGGTTTCAACAATATTGAGCTGATCAGCGACCGGCCATTGAGCGCCAACCTGCGTGAGATAGAGGAAGTGAAAAAATACTTTCCAAACCATGCCGTGATCGCTTCGCTGATGGTGGAAACACGCAGCGAGTGGGAGCAAATTATTAAAGACGTTACCAATGCGGGCGCGGATGGTATTGAGCTGAATTTTGGCTGCCCGCATGGCATGTGCGAAAGGGGCATGGGTTCGGCGGTAGGGCAGGAACCCGAAGTATTGAAAACCATTGTGGGCTGGGTAATGGAGGCATCGAAAATTCCGGTGATCACCAAGCTTTCGCCAAACATATCGCACATAACGGACCCCGGCTTGGCGGCGGTACAGGGTGGAACGAACGCTATTTCGCTGGTAAATACATTTAAAAGCATTGTGGGGATTGACCTGGATACTTATACGCCTTTACCAATGGTAGATGGCAAAGGAACGAATGGTGGTTATTGTGGCCCCGCCGTAAAACCAATTGCCATGCAAATGGTGCGCGAACTGGCGCAGCATCCTGAAATTGGCAAAGTAGCTATATCGGGTATTGGAGGCATTGAAACCTGGCGCGATGTGGTGGAGTATATTTTATTAGGGGCATCTTCAGTACAGGTTTGTACAGCCGTTATGCATTACGGGTTTGGCATCGTGCGCGAAATAGAAGCCGGTGTTCTGAATTTTATGAAGGAGAAAGGATACAATACCATTTATGATTTTTGCGGAAAGGCACTACCCAATGCCACGGAATGGAAACACCTGAACCTCGATTACAAGGTGGTGGCCAACATCCATGCAGAAAAGTGCATTGGCTGCCAGCTATGCTATATTGCCTGTGATGACGGCGCTCACCAGGCCATTGCATTGCCCACCAATGGCAGCCGCATACCGTCCATCATTGATGAAAACTGTGTTGGGTGCAACTTATGTTCGCTTGTTTGCCCTGTGGAGGATTGCATTACTATGGAACGGCGCGATGATGGTCAACAGCACATTAGTTGGGAAGATCGAACGCTGGCCGGAGATATTCCTGCATCCTTTAATGACGAACGCGCGGGGGGAATTCATCATTGGGTGCCCGAACCTGCGGAGGCTATAAAAAAGTTCAGGAATTGATTTTTAGATACCCCGTTTGGTAGTAGGCAAAACCTCCGGCCAAACGCTTCAAATTCAACAGGAAAAAGAAGCTTAGTCTAAAATTGGTCTTAACCACTGCTCCGCAAATTCAATCGTTTCGCCTTTACGTTTGGCATAGTCTTCCAACTGATCGCGCTGAATTTTACCCACCCCAAAATACTGGCTTTGCGGATGGCTGAAATACCAGCCGCAAACGGATGATGCCGGGAACATGGCCAGCGATTCGGTAAGCGTAATACCGGTATGTTCGGTAGCATTCAGCAATTCAAACAGCTTGTATTTTTCCGTATGGTCGGGGCACGCTGGATAGCCCGGCGCCGGGCGGATACCCACATATTTTTCCCTTACCAGGTCATCGTTGCTCAATTTCTCATCGGGCTGATAACCCCAATGCTCTTTGCGTACACGCTCGTGCAGGTATTCGGCAAAGGCTTCTGCCAACCGGTCGGCCAGCGCCTGCAGCATGATTTTGTTGTAGTCATCATACTGATCCATAAATGCCTTGATATGCGGCTCAATACCATGGATGGTTACGGCAAAAGCGCCGATGTAGTCAGTCCCGGCGTTCGGGCTTATAAAATCCGCCAAACTGAAATTTGGCTGGCTTGCGGCTTTCTGGCTTTGTTGTCTAAGGTGGTTGAGGGTTAGTTGCCCGTTTTCGCTTTCAACTATCACATCTTCACCATTTCCCTGAGCGGGCCAAAAACCTATAGCGCCCTTTGGAGTAAGCCAGTTTTCCTTTTCAATGGTATCGAGCAGGGCATTGGCATCGTTGTACAACTTGGTGGCTTCGGTCCCAATCAGCTTGTCGCTAAGGATGTCGGGGAAATTGCCATGCATTTCCCAGGCTATAAAAAATGGCTTCCAATCAATGTAGGAGCGAAGGGTGCTAACCGTAACATCCGTAATGGCTTTTGAGCCGGTAAAGGTTGGTGTTACGGCTTTGTATCCCTCCCAGTTGATGGCAACGGGGTTCGCTTTGGCGTTGGGGTAAGAAAGAAAGTTTTTAGCCGATTTTTTATTAGCGAAACTTTCGCGGAGCCTACCATATTCATTGGTGATCCCTTCGAGGAATTCCAGTTTTTGTTCTTTATTCAGCAGCCCTGTGGTTACGGTTACACTCCGGCTGGCATCCAGTACATGCACCACGCCATTGTCATATTCAGGGGCAATTTTAACAGCGGTATGCATCCTGCTGGTGGTGGCGCCGCCTATCAAAAGAGGCTGTTTCATGCCCCTGCGTTTCATTTCGCGCGCCACATGTACCATTTCATCGAGCGATGGTGTAATAAGCCCGCTAAGCCCTATCACATCTGCTTGTTCTTTTATCGCGGTATCGAGTATTTTATCGGTGGCTACCATCACGCCAAGGTCAATAATATCATAACCATTACAGCCGAGCACTACGCCTACTATGTTTTTACCAATATCATGCACATCTCCTTTTACGGTAGCCAGCAATACTTTGGCCGCGCCCTGGCCTTCTTCGGCTGCCAGTCCGCTGGCCTGCCTAATGGCAAGCTTTTCCGCTTTTTCCGCTTCGATATATGGTGTGAGTATAGCCACACTTTTCTTCATCACCCTTGCACTTTTTACTACCTGCGGTAAAAACATTTTACCGGCGCCAAACAGATCGCCTACCACATTCATGCCTGCCATCAAAGGGCCTTCAATTACTTCGAGCGGGGTAGGGTATTGCTGTCTTGCTTCTTCGGTATCGCCATCAATATAATCGGTAATACCGTTTATGAGCGCATGCTTCAGCCTTTCTTCTACGGTGGTATTTCTCCAGGCTTCGTCCTTTACCTCCACCTTGCCTTTTGCTTTAACGGTTTCCGCAAAATTGATCAGCTTTTCCGTGGCTTCGTTGTTATCGTTGTTGCGGTTAAGCAGCACATCTTCGCAGAGGTCGCGAAGTTTGGGTTCTATTTCATCGTACACCACAAGTTGCCCGGCATTCACAATGCCCATATCCATACCGGCCTTAATGGCATAGTAGAGGAAAACGCTGTGCATGGCTTCGCGCACATGGTCGTTTCCACGGAAGCTGAATGAAATATTGGATACGCCACCGCTTACACGGGTGAGCGGCATCAATTGCTTTATTTCGTGGGTAGCTTCCACAAAATCTACCGCGTAGTTATTATGTTCTTCAATGCCGGTAGCTACCGCAAAAATGTTGGGGTCGAAAATGATATCCTGCGGAGCAAATCCAACCTGCTCAGTCAGTATCTTATAAGCCCGGTGGCAGATTTCAACTTTACGTTTCTTTGTATCTGCCTGCCCCTGTTCATCAAAAGCCATTACAATCACCGCAGCGCCATAGGCCAGGCAAGTGTAGGCCTGCTCAATAAATTTGGCCTCGCCTTCCTTCATGCTGATGGAGTTTACAATGCATTTGCCCTGCACGCATTTCAGACCCGCTTCAATGATCTCAAATTTTGAGCTGTCGATCATAATTGGGATGCGGGCAATATCGGGTTCGGCCTGTAGCAGGTTGAGGAAAGTGGTCATGGCCTGAACCCCGTCCAGCAGGGCATCATCCATGTTCACATCGAGTATCTGTGCGCCGCTTTCCACCTGCTGGCGTGCTACGCTGAGGGCTTCTTCATATTTGTTTTCTCGGATAAGCCGGGCAAATTTTTTGCTACCGGTTACGTTGGTACGCTCGCCTACGTTTACAAAATTGGTTTCGGGGCGAACCACAAGCGGCTCGAGGCCTGCAAGACGGAGGTATGGATGAATGACTGTTGACATAGTATTATTTTTTACCCGGGTAGGGAAAACCGATTGGATTCCTTGGTTTGGCGGGTTGTTCAATTAGTTTTTTTACTGCGTTGAAAATGGCCAGTATTTCTTTATCATGCTTTGAAACTACTTTTTCAAGTTGTTCCATTTTTAGTTGAAGGTCTTTGTTGTCCATCAGCAATTGCTTCATGCGCGAAAAAACCCTGATTATTTGTATATTTACCTGTATGGCTGTTTCGCTGTTGAGTACGCTGGAAAGCATAGCCACACCCTGTTCGGTAAAACAAAAAGGTGGATAGCGCAATCCCATTTTATCAGCATTGGAGGTCACAAATTGTGACCTCCAATGGCTGAGCTCTTCAGTTGTCATCTCAAACATAAAATCTTCTGGAAACCTGCTGATATTTCTTCTTACCGACTGCTTGAGTACCCTTGTTTCCACCCCATACATTTCGGCAAGGTCGCGGTCTATCATTACTTTATGTCCGCGTATCAAAAAAATCCTGTTTACAATATCCTTTTCGGGCAGTGCCAAAGCAACAAGTGGTTTTTTGGGCATGGCAATGCAATTAAACGGTTAATAATTCAGGCAATTTCCTGGGGGCAATTTTCCTCACTTCATCAGCAATATGCTTAATATGGCCAGGGGTAGTTCCGCAGCAGCCGCCCACGATATTTACCCAGCCGTTTTTGGCCCATTCCTCAATAAAATGTGCGGTCTCATGCGGTTGCTCATCGTATTCGCCCATAGCATTCGGCAGGCCGGCATTGGGGTAAGCGCTTGTAAAGCAGGATGAAATTTGGCTGAGTTCTTCAATATGGCTGCGCATTTCCTGTGCGCCGAGCGCGCAATTCAGCCCAACGCTTAATGGTTTGGCATGCATGATGCTGGTATAAAACGCTTCGAGTGTTTGCCCGCTCAGGGTGCGCCCGCTGGCATCGGTTATGGTTCCGCTGATCATGATGGGAAGGCCCCCCTCCCGACCTCCCCCCTCAATGGGGGAAGGGTTTTCCCTGAAATACTTTTTGCAGGCAAAAATGGCCGCCTTGGCATTGAGGGTATCAAAAATGGTTTCAATAAGCAATACATCTGCGCCCGATTCGGCAAGCGCTTTTACCTGTTCGAAATAAGCATCGGCCACCTCATCAAAGGTTACGGCCCTGAAACCGGGGTTGTTCACATCGGGGCTGAGGCTCAGCGTTTTATTCATGGGCCCGATAGCGCCTGCTACCCATGCATTCCCGCGGGTATCTTCAGGATGCTCTTCAAAATACTCTTTGATAGCCCTCCTGGCACACACCACAGAAGCACGGTTTATTTCATCCGAAAGGTCTTCCATATGGTAATCGGCCATACTTATGCGCTGCGAATTGAAGGTATTGGTTTCAATAATATCGGCGCCTGCAGCCAGGTATTGCTTATGAATGCCAACAATAATATCCGGTTGGGTAATACACAAAAGGTCATTGTTCCCCTTGAGGTCGCTTGGCCAATCTTTAAAACGATCGCCACGGTAATCTTCTTCCTGCAACTTGTGGCGTTGGATCATAGTGCCCATAGCGCCATCAATTACAAGAATTCTCTTTTCGAGTTCCTGCCTGATATCGGTTTGCATAGTCAATATAAGTTATCAGGAAACTAACCAACGAAGGGAGACCGGGAGGTCATTCACATCGTTTATTAGTTCCGTTTTTTGAGTATTCAATATTGAAAACCCGGCAGGCCGAACAATAAACAAATCCGCCTGCGGGTGCAAAATTAAGATAAAACCAATATGGAAAGCTATTTTACTACCTGGTCAACCGGCAAACGGTTCTGAAGGCTGCGGGCCAGGGTCATTTCATCGGCATATTCCAGTTCGCCCCCAAAAGCAATGCCCCTGGCGATGGTAGTAATTTTTACCGGGTGGCTGCCCAACTGCTTTTGTATATAATACAGGGTTGTATCACCCTGGATATTGGGGTTGAGGGCAAAGATCAATTCTTCAACACCGTCTTCCAGTATGCGTTTCAGCAGTGCATCAATGGTCAATTGGTCGGGGCCAATACCATCCAGCGGCGAAATTACCCCACCCAGTACATGATAACTGCCGTTGTATTGCTGGGTAGATTCAATGGCCATTACATCGCGGATGCTTTCCACCACACAAACCAGCGATTGTTTACGCATGGGGTTCAGGCAAATATTACAAAGGTTGCTGTCGCTTACATTATAACAACGCGGGCAAAACCTGATCCCGTTTCGCATCCGGGCAATGGTATCGGCAAAAAGCTGCACTTCGCCCGGCTCTTTTTTGAGCATGTGCAGCACCAACCGCAAAGCGGTTTTTTTGCCTATGCCGGGCAGTTTGCTGAATTCCTGAACGGCCTGTTCCAATAAGTTGCTGCTGAAATTCATGGTGAATGAGTCAATAAGTCAATAAGTCAATAAGTGAATAAGGTGAATGGGTTAATTAGGTGGAGTAAATGGTAATTCAAATTTCAAATCAGCGAATTTAAAATTCTCAAATCTTTAAATCCCCTAATTCCTAATCCCCCAATTCCTAATCCCCCAATTCCTAATTCCCCAATTCCTAATCCCCCATTTAACTTGCCTGGTGCTGCCTGATTTGTTCAAATAAATGATAGGCATCTTCCGCTTTGAACAGTTGTGTACCATCGTTCATGGTGGCGGCGCTGCCGCAAGCCACGCCAAACTGAACCACCTGCTCCAGCGCGGCGCCTTTTTCCAGCATAAAGGTCATGCCGGCTACCATGCTGTCGCCCGCGCCTACGGTGCTGCGCGTGGGTACATCCGGCGCTTTGGCATAATGTTTTTCAGTGCTGCTCACCAGCCAGGCACCATCCGGGCCCATGCTTACGGCAATCAGTTCGGCAAACCCATCATGAATAGCCTGCTGAGCGGCTTCGGGCACCTGGTTCTTATCAAGTTGCTCAATTTTCAGCATTTTACACAGTTCGCCAATGTTTGGTTTTATCAGGTATGCTTTACGCCCCTGCAGGGCCTGCAGCGCGGGGCCTGAAGTATCCACAATACATTTAGCCCCCATCGCATTCGCGTTTTTTACAATCAGCCCGTAAAAATAGTCGGGCAAGCCCGGGGGCAGGCTTCCGCTTGCTACCACAAAAGTTGGAGTAAACATCCTCATCTCATCAATTAACTGAATGACCGCCTGTTCCTCTACCGCGCGGCCGGGGAAAGTAAAACGGTATTGTTTGATGGATTCCGACTCCAGTACGATCCAGTTTTCGCGGGTTTCCACTTTGGTATCCACTGCATGAAAATCGAGCTTTTCCTGGGTAAGCAGGGTTTTCAGCATATCGCCATTGTGTCCGCCTGACGGCAATAGCGCCGTGCTATGCACCCCGAGCCTGCTAAGCGCCTTGGTAACATTTATGCCACCTCCACCGGGTTCGTTTACAACTTCGGTACAGCGGAGTTTACTTTCCGGTTTCAGTTTGGCTACTACTGAACTTTTATCAATACAGGGATTGAGCGTAACGGTGATTATCATGGGCGCAAAAGTAGGATTTGAAAAGGTTTGCGGGATATGATAATAAGCAGGAAAAAAATACCCCCAAAAAAGGGAAGTATTTGAGGGTCAGGGATATTTCTTTTTATATTCTTCCATAATTTCAACCAGGTACTTAAAGAAATTCCCGTCGCGGTTATTCCCGGTTTTTGGTTTTCCTTTTTGATAAGTCAGTTCTCCAAGTGGCGGATGATCCACAGCCCATTTTTTCCACTCCTGGTACGAGGTTACCAGGTCAGTATGTTCCCTGCCTTTTACTTCAATTAAAAAATAAGATGCGGGCATGGAATGGCCAAGGTCTTCGCGATAAAACCAGATGATGATATCCTTATGAAAATTTACCCGTTGCAGAAAAACAGGCCTGGAATGGTCATGCTTGTACCCGAGTTGTTTTTCGTTGATGGTACGGCTGAAAAAATATCCTGCGCCAAGGTAGTTTCCCTTTTGCTGCCTGAAATAGCCCCTGATTTCACCTGGCCGGTGGATCCGCACGGAATCCTTTTTATACAAGGCAATCACGCTTTTAAAACCATAATCATTCAGCCGACCGATGGTATTATCAGCCAGGTCGGTTTCTTTGCGCGGGTCGGCGGTAATATTGGCTGAAGCTGAATCCCCGTTAAGCAAATACACTTTATCCTGGGCATGGCAAAAATGCACGCAACAGTAAAGTGATGTTACCAGGAGGATCAGTCTAATTGGCATAGGTTAGCTTTTCATTTCCTCAATCACCTTTAAAACGTTGGCTTCCAGCGATTCGTATGGGGTAAATCCGCGGCCCACCATGAAAAATTTGCTTTCGCTTACCTGCATCAGCACGCATGGGAAGCCGGTTATTTTTAATTGTTTTACCAGTTGAAAATCATAGAAAGCCTGTTCCCTGTATTCATCGCTATGGAGCAATTCGTAAAATTGTTCCGTGGGCAGATCGTATTTTTCCGTAAGGGCCCTGTAAGCCTCATCATCAGTAAGGTCGCGCCCTTCAAAGTGTAACGCATATTGCAGGTCGGCGGCCCATTCAATGCCCCTTTCGGGGGAAAATTTTTTAAAAACACAAAGCGAAATAGCGGGTTTCAGGCTATCGGGATGCCAATCGCTCCGGTCGGGGTTTTCAATATGCCATAAATAATCTTCACCAAACCTGATGCCGGTGGTTTCCTCTACGTTGCGGTAAGCATTGGCAATATAACCCGCCATTTGCCCGATATGCGCGGGATGGTCACTTAAGATCATGCCACCGCTCAATACGTCAAAAGCAAGCTTGTCTTTATAATTGTCGTACAACTTTTTAATAACAGGGCTAAAACCATAGCACCATCCGCACCAGGCGTCGTAGCAGTACCAGATAGTTGGGGTCACTCAAAATTTAATTTAGCCTGCAAAGTAAGTGGTTTGCCGGAGCATGCCTACCGAATTGGCTAAGTGGGCACCCCGGTAGTTACCGTAATTGAAAATAGGCTTGAAATGGCCTATGAGGATTATCTTAGCCCCTTTCCGCAAGTAATTTCCTTAGTGGAGGCGCCATTTTCAAAGCATGAAAAAGAAGAGTTTCTACAAAAAACTTATTGAATGGGAGTATTGGCCCTTTCATTGGGTATATGGCCCGGTGTACCCGGTATTTGCCTGGTATGTCATCAGGAGTGGATTTAAATATTTTTTCTCCGCTTCCAACCCCAGTATTTACAGCGGGGGTTTTTTGATGGAGTCAAAAAAGAAAGTGTACGATCTGTTACCCGAAGGAACTTTTCCGCCTACTCTATACGCCGAACCCGGAACCACTCCACAGGAGCTTTTGCAGCGGTTAACCGGCGCATGCATTGATTTCCCTTTGGTGTTAAAACCCGATATCGGGGGACGCGGCCGTGGGGTAGTTATTGTAAACGATCCCGATGAGCTATCTTTTTACCTGCCGCAAATAACCCTGCCTTTCCTCGCACAAAACCTGGTTTCCTACGAGCAGGAGGTAGGTATTTTTTATGTGAAAATACCCGGTGAGGCCAAGGGTAAAGTAACCGGTATTGTGGGTAAATCATTTGGCTCGGTAACCGGCAACGGGGTAAGCAGTATTGAAGAGCTCATCCAAGCTGATGACCGCCTTTCCATGTATGCCGGTAGTCTTTTCCTGCAATTGGGAGCGCGCGTCAGCGAAGTGCTTGCCGAAGGGAAAAAGGAAGTGTTGGTGCCCTTTGGAAACCATGCGCGCGGGGCGGCTTTTTATAACTGGTCGCATTTGATTGATAACAGGCTGGATGAGTGGGTAAATAACCTGGCATCACAGATTGAGGGGTTTTACTATGGGCGTTTGGATATTCGTTTTCATAGTTGGGAGGAAATGCTCAGGAATGAAAAATTCAGCATTATTGAGCTGAATGGCGCGGGCAGCGAGCCTACCCATATTTATGACCCCGGGCAATCCATTTTTTATGCCTGGAAAGAAATTGTAAGGCACTGGAGCCTGCTATTTAAAGTTAGCCGTGCCAACCGGGCAAACGGCGCCAGTTATATGACATTTAAGGAAGGCCAGGAAATGTTCAGCGAAAGTGCGGCCTACGATGCAACCCTTGATGCACTCCATAAGCAATTGCTGGTAAAGCCCGCTGCACAGCCTAATCTTTTGGGCCCTATATTCACAGCCCAAATGCCTGCTATATGACTGTTTTTGTTGCCGAGTTTGTAGGAACTGTCCTGCTTATTTTGTTGGGTAGCGGTGTGGTTGCCAGTGTGCCGCTACCCTAAAGCAAGGGGCAGGGAGGCGGCTGGATCGTTATCGCTTTCGGATGAGCATGGCTGTATGCATAGTTGGGGGCAGGCTGCAAGGTTGGGCAATTAAGCTGTTTAGCTGTAAATCCGCTCTACGGCCTCCTTATACTTCTCCATTACAATCTTTCTTTTCACCTTAAGCGTTGGCGTCAATTCGCCCCCGTCAATGGTCCATTCTTTTGGGATCAGTTCAAATCTTTTCACCTGCTCCACCGGGTTGAAATAATCATTGAAAGTGTCAACAATCTCTTTAAAATGGTTGATGATAGCGGGCTCCTTCACTACTTCAGCAAGGGTTGTAAATTTCATTTGGTGCGAACGCATCCATTCGCGCAGGTTGGCTTCGCTGGGTACAACCAGGGCGCCTACAAATTTCTTTTCGGCCCCCACTACCATTACCTGCTCAATCAGCGGCGATTCTTTCAGTTTGTTTTCAATAGGCTGTGGGGCAACATATTTGCCGCCGCTGGTTTTAAACAGCTCTTTCTTACGGTCGGTGATCTTTAAAAATTTAACCCCGCCCGCTTCTTCCCAAATACCAATATCACCTGTACACAGCCATCCGTCTTTAATGGTTTCGGCGGTAAGGTCGGGGCGTTTGTAATACCCAAGCATCACACTCGGTCCCTTCACCAGTATCTCACCATCCTCTGCAAGTTTTACTTCCTGCCCGGCAATGGGAGGGCCTACGGTGCCGAATTTGGTTTGGCCGGGTACAATCCTGTTCACCGTAATTACCGGGCTGTTTTCGGTAGGGCCATAGCCTTCAAACACAGGTATGCCGCCGCCATTAAATATGCGCAGCAATCTTTCCTGGCAGGCCGCACCACCGGTAATAATGAATTCAATATTGCCTCCAAGCCCTTCGCGCCATTTGCTGAAAACAATATTGTTGGCAATCTTTAACTGAAGCTGGTAAAATGGATTCCCGGGTTTCAGGTTGTCGTATTTCAGCCCGAGGTTTACTGCCCAAAAGAATAATTTCTTTTTCAAACCAGGTTGTTCGTGCCCCTTGCTGATGATCTTTTCATACACTTTCTCCAGCAGTCTTGGCACTGTGGTAAATCCGGCAGGCCGCACTTCTTTCAGGTTTTCGCCAATGGTTTCCAGGCTTTCAGCATAATATACATGGAGCCCGCTGTATATATAAATACTGGTTACCATCCGCTCGAAAATGTGATTGAGCGGCAAAAAGCTAAGCACTTTTTTACCTGGGGCAGGTGGAAAAGGGAAGCTCACCACGCTATTAAGCACATTGCTCACAATATTACTATGGCTGAGCATTACCCCTTTGGGTTGCCCGGTAGTACCGCTGGTGTATATTATCGTAGCCAGGTTCGATTCAGAAATGGTTTGCTCCAATGCTGCTACCTGCTCCAGCCCGGCTTTGGTGGCGCTTTTTGTCAGTTCGGTCCAATGGTTGGCGCCGGGGATGGAATCGAAGGTGTAAATTCCTTTCAGGGTAGGTACTTCATGACTGATGCCTTTTATTTTATCGTACAGGTCATCATTTCCGGCGAAAGCATATTTAATGCCGGCATCATTAAAAATAAAGGATAGTTCCAGAGGATTGGTGGTAGGATAGATGGGGCATAAAATGATACCGGCCATTTGGCAGGCGTAGTCTAAAAAAATCCATTCGGGCCGGTTGGCGCTAAGGATGGCAATTTTATCGGCATTTTCAGCGGTAAAATCGCCTCCGCTGAGCCCGAGGTCCAGCAAGCCGGCAGCCATTTTCCGGCATATTTCCATCACCTCTCCGGTTTGGTAGGTTCTCCATGCGCCGTTTTCTTTTGCCGACAGCATAGGAGTATTTCCAAATTTTTCGCGGCGGTATGAAAGGATATCAAACAAACGTTTTGGCTCGGTCATATAGCAAACTGATTTATAAATTCAGGTATCGAAAATAACGATGAAGAGGATAAAACTAATGCCTTTGGCTTTTTGCACCCCGAAATAATCTTCGGATAGCATCTGAACATTAACTTTCTTTGCGACCGGTGATCGGTTGTCACCGGTTTTCAAATACCTGTTTACTATATGTGGTATAATCTTGCCCGTTGGGTGCTTCGTTACCGGGTACCCCTTTTAGTTGTCTTGTTGGCTGCAACCGGCTTTATGGGGTACCAGGCCAGTAAACTCCAGTTGGGGTATGAGTTTTCAAAAGCCATACCTACCGATAACCCGAAGTATGTAGATTACCTTGCCTTTAAATCGAGGTTTGGTGAAGATGGCAATGTGCTGGTAATGGGCGTAAACGATCCCGCCTTTTTTACCCCTTCGCATTTTGAGCCCTACCGGCAAATGCTTGAAGGCATAAAGAAAATAAAAGGGGTTGATGGCATGCTGAGCGTTCCGGCGGCCATTAACCTGGTGAAAAACGATACTACCGAAAAATTACAGGCTACACTGATTTTTCCCGAAGGTCCTGTTTCAGATAGCGCGCTTGCGTTAGGGGCTTCTACTTTTAACAACCTGCCCTTTTATAGGGGCTTGCTGCATAATCCAAAAACTTCCGCCTTCCTCGCCGGGGCCACCATCAATAAAAAAATACTGGCAAGCGCCGACCGTACCCGGGTGGTGGATGAAATAATTGCACTTACCAAAGAGTACTCCGGCAAAACGGGTGTTGAGATCCACCTGAGCGGTCTTCCACTTATACGTACACAGGTGAGCGACCGGATAAAAAATGAAATGAATTATTTCCTGGCAGGTTCGCTTGGGCTTGCCGTGATCACGCTTCTACTTTTTTTCCGCAGCATCAGCAGTACCTTGATGAGTATGATGGTGGTGATTATGGGGGTTGTATGGACAATGGGTACCATGGTTTTGTTTGGCTACAAAATATCGCTGTTAACTGCATTGGCCCCGCCCCTGATCATTGTAATTGGCATTCCAAACTGTATTTACTTCCTCAATAAATACCATATGGCCTGGGAGGCCTCAGCCCCCCTTAATCCCCTCCATGGGGGGGAAGTTAGCTTAGGCAACAACGGAAAACTGGCAAATACCCGTAAGCACGATGCCCTGGTGCAAATGATCAGTAAAATGGGAGTGGTTACCCTGTTTTGTAATATAGCTGCCGGTGTGGGTTTTGCCGTATTTGCGCTTACCGCCAGCGAGCTACTGAAGGAATTTGGCGCAGTGGCAGGTATTAATATCATGATGCTGTTTGTCATTTCACTGATTTTTATCCCGGCTGTGCTTAGTTTTTTACCCCCTCCCAAAGAAAGGCATACCCGGTACCTAACCAATCGTTTTCTTGAAAACCTGCTGGTAAAGATTGGTTATTGGGTGTTGCGCCGCCGCAAAAGCGTGTACCTCGTTACCGCCGGAATGATGGTTTTTGCTATCCTTGGTATTATGAGATTAAAATCGGTAGGGTTTATTGTAGATGACCTCCCCAAAACCGACCGCATTTACACCGATCTCAAGTGGTTTGAAAGCCATTTTGGAGGGGTAATGCCGCTGGAAATTGTAGTGGACACCAAGCGAAAGAACGGGGTTACCCGCAACCTTCAAACCGTTGAGCGGATGGATTACCTGAGCGAATACATTTCGCATCAGCCCGAAATGGCCCGGCCTTTAAGTTTGGTGGAAGGTTTAAAATTTGCCAAACAGGCTTATTACGACGGTGATAGCATGAGTTATGTAACCCCGAATGATTTTGATATGGCCTTTCTGGCACCCTACCTGCGCGGACAGGCAGGGACCGGGGATAGCAGCAGCCAATTGGCAAAACTTACGAAAAGCTTTGTGGACAGCTCCAAGCAGCGGGCGAGGCTGAGTGTGAACATGGCCGATGTAGGAACCGAAAGGCTGCCCATCCTGCTGGATTCTTTAAGGGTTGAAACCGAAGCCATTTTCGATACCTCCAAATACGATGTCATGTTCACCGGCAGCAGTATCACCTTCCTCGAAGGCAGCCGGTTTATCATTAATGGCCTGCGCGACAGTATTTTCTGGGCTTTTTTGCTGATAGCCTTGTGCATGCTTTATTTGTTTAAAAACCTGCGTATCCTGCTTTGTTCGCTTATCCCCAATATCATCCCCTTGTTTGTAACAGCCGGCATTATGGGCTGGGCCGGCGTAGCGCTAAAACCCAGCACAGTGTTGGTTTTTAGTGTGGCATTGGGGATTGCCATTGATGTAACCATCAGGTTCCTGGTCAATTACAAGCAGGAGCTGCCCGATCATCACTTTAATGTGTTGGGCACGGTAGTTTCCACCATACGGCATACCGGCATCAGTATCATTTATACCTCGCTGGTATTGGTGGCAGGTTTTGTCATTTTTATGTTCAGCGATTTCGGCGGAACCTTTTCATTAGGATGGCTCACCAGCTTCACCCTGCTGGTGGCCACTTTTACCAATTTGGTGTTTTTGCCCGCCCTGATGCTTGATTTTTTAGGAAAAAGTGAAAAAAAGAAGTAAAAAGCCCGGAAAATAAGTTATTGGTAATGAGGTTGTTGTAAAATTGTAAAAGGTTCGAGAAACAAAATATTTAAATTTTTTTTACCAATTGCAACATTTTTGAATTATCAATTGTCTATTATTGCGCTGTTTACCGGCTCCGTATTCACCAATTTCTAACTCCACACCAAAAAAACGTATAGTCCCACCCCCCCCGAATTCGGGTTTGTAATCTTACGCTTATTTCAAAATCATTTTTTAAAACAAAAAAATTGAGTATATACTCCTAATTCCTCAGAATATGTAAAAAAACCGAAGATTTCCAAAATATTGCACCGATTTTATATAAACCTGCGCTGTTTATATTATCTGTACCTGTTTGAGAAAGTTTTTTAGGCCTTAAACTATGTTACATTTCTTTGGATGGTTGCAGCATTTGAGAATAATAAGAGGTCATATAAGGATAGTTTCGAGAATTCTGCAAAAACCAAACTCTTTGAGGATTTTTTTATTATAGTTTAGTTAACCAAATTTTAAAAAAGCGTATGAGAAAACTAACATTAATGTTATTGGTTTGCCTGTTTACCCTTGGGCAAGCCTGGGCGCAATCGCGCACCGTCACCGGTACGGTAAAGAATGAAAAGGGAGAACCTACAGTTGGGGCATCCGTTATTATTAAGGGAACAAATAATGGTACCGTTACGGATGACCAGGGGAATTTCTCCATTGGGGTAAATCCGGCAGATAAAACTTTGTTGATTACTGCCCTGAATATGGAAAGCACGGAGGTTAAAATAGGTAATCAACCTTCTTTAAGTATTGTATTGAAATCAACCGAAAATGCATTACAGGAAGTTGTTGTAGTAGGTTATGGCAAAACAACAAAGGAGGCCTTTACGGGTACGGCAAAAGTTGTGGACGGTCAGCAGTTACTAAACAAAAATGTGACAAATGTATCGCAGGCATTGGCTGGAGAGGTTGCCGGTGTTCGGGTTATTAATTCGTCTGGTCAGCCCGGTACGAACGCTATCGTTCGCATCAGGGGTATTGGTTCGGTGAATGGTAATCGTGGTCCGTTATACGTGGTGGATGGAGTACCTTTCTCGGGCGGCATTAACTCTCTGAATCCCAATGACTTAGAGAATGTTACCGTATTGAAGGATGCTGCTGCAACTTCCATTTATGGTTCAAGGGGTGCAAACGGTGTAATTGTGGTAACCACTAAAAATGGCCGTGGCCGCAAATCTTACGTTGAAGTAGATGGTAGGTACGGTACCAACAGGGCAACTTTGCCCCGTTATTCAACCATTAAATCGCCGGAAGAATTTATTGAGCTTTCCTGGGAAGCCATGTACAATAATGGTGTTGCCATTGGTAACGCAGCCCCCGGTGCTTATGCAAATTCGAGCTTGTTTTCTGCAAACGGTATAAGCCCCAATAACAATATTTGGAAAACGGCAGGTGCAGATCTTATTGATTCTACATCCGGCAAGATTCGTCCGGGTGTACAAAGACTTTATGATCCTGAAAATTGGGAGGATTATGCATTTCAAAATTCCAACCGCAGTGAAGTGAACCTTCGCATGGGCGGCGGGGATGCTAAAACCAATTATTTTACTTCTTTTGGATACCTTGAAGATATAGGATATTCAGTAAATTCAAATTTCAAGCGTTTAACAGGCAGGGTAAACTTAAACCATGAAGTAAAGCCCTGGTTAGTAACAAACGTTAATGTTAGTTATGCAAACGCGCAAACAAACAACAATGGTCAGGGGTCAAGCTCAAATAGTGTATTTTGGTTTGCCGATAATATTCCTTCCCTTTACCCATTATTTATGCGGGATGCATCCGGAAATAAAATTCCGGACCCTAAGTTTGGCGGTGATCGTTATGATTATGGTGAAACCGGCAGAAAGTTTGGCTCTTTAACCAATGCCATTGCCGATGCAAATTTCAACACCAGTACGGCAACCCGGCATGAACTGAATGGTAATGCAGGGATTACTATTAAATTTACAAAAGACCTTGCTTTTGAAAATACTTTAGGAGTTCAATATTATAACAACACTGCCTGGAACTTAAATAATAAATTCTATGGTTCCGCCGCTTCACAGAACGGTTCCATCTCTCAAACCCGCACAGAACTATTAAACCTGAACTTTTTAAACCTTCTTCGCTACCGCAAACGCTTTGGCGATCATAATATAGAAGCGCTGGTTGCCCATGAAGCAACTGATTACAGCATAACCTCCGCATCAGCGTCAGGGTACAATCTGGTAAGTAATTATAGTCTTGAATTGGCTAATGCAATAGTAAAAAATCCAACAGCAAATTCATTTACAAACGAAAACAAACTTGAAAGTTATTTTGGCCAGGTGAACTATGATTATGCCGGCACTTATTTTCTGTCCGGTACTATTCGTCGTGATGGCTCATCAAAGTTTATTAAGGGAAATACATGGGGAACTTTCGGTTCCGTAGGTGCTGGCTGGGTAATCAGCAAAACAAACCTTTTAAACAAAGTGGACATCATCAGGAATTTGAAATTAAAAGCCAGTTATGGTATATTAGGAGATCAGACTGGTTTGGGTTTTTATCCCGGATATGATGCAATAGCTATTAATAACCTTGATAATCAGCCATCTTTTGGAGTACCCACTCCGGGCAATCCTGATATAACCTGGGAGCAATCCAGTATGTTCCAGACTGGAATTGAATTTTCTCTCGGCGATTTCCTCGATGGTACCATTGACTATTATATCAAAAATACCAATAACCTTATTTTTGATCGTCGTGTAGGTATATCAAATGGTTATGCATTGATTACCGTTAACGACGGACAGTTAAGGAATAATGGTTTGGAATTCGATTTGGTTGGTCATATCGTAAAGAATAAGGATTTCTTTATTGATTTGGGTGTAAACGGTGAAGTATTCAACAATAAGATTACCCGTATGCCAATTGATCCTTCCACCGGAAACCCTAAAGTAATTGATGTACAGGGCGCATATGGCTGGGCTACAGGCCGATCAGTATATGATTTTTATATCCGCGAGTTTAATGGGGTAGATCCGGCAGATGGAAGGTCAACTTGGAAAGTATATTATGACGATCTTAATGGCGATGGCGCATTTAATACCGGTGAGCAAATTGCTAATCTTGAACAATGGAAATCTGAAAATCCGGCTAAAGCTGGCAATATAAAGGAAGGCCTCACCAAAACTTACAGTCAGGCAACTTTATTTTATTCCGGCAAATCGGCCATCCCGAAGATACGTGGTGGAATTAATTTGAGCGCCGGATATAAAGGATTAACATTGGCTGTACAAATGCTTTATAACATTGGTGGTTATTCTTACGACGGAGCCTATGCAAACCTGATGGGGAACGGGTTAATTGGGGGCAACAACTGGCACACCGACATAAATAACAGGTGGCAGGCGCCCGGTGATGTAACCAATGTTCCACGTATTTCAAATAACTACGATCCCAATGTTAACTCTCAATCTACCCGCTTTATTACAAAAGCAGATTATTTTTCCTTAAATAATATTCGCTTAGGATATAATTTTCCTTCAACCATGTTAAGTAAAACGAAGTTGGTAGAATCATTGTCTATATTCCTGTCGGCCGACAACATTTGGTTGTTGACAGAACGAGATGGCTTCAATCCTACAACTGCTGAATCGGGTAATTCTGATATTTACAATTATGCACCCATGTCAACCTATACATTAGGCATGAAGGTTAGATTTTAATTTTTAAATTATTTATTATGAAAAATAAACTCATTCTTGCTTCACTACTATTGACCTTTGGTATAGTGGGTTGTAAAAAGGATTTTTTAAAGGTTCAACCTACAGCCTTTACCACTCCGGAACAATTGGCCAGCGATGCTAAACAAGATCCGAATCTCCTGAATGGTAATATTTCCGGGCTTTATACCACTATGTTTTCCACAGGCGTAGGTGGTACTACCGGCCACGATGATTTTGGCCAAAAAGGTATTGATATTTATACCGATATGATGCAATCCGACATGGTGCTGGGAGCTTTAAATTACGGCTGGTATTCAACGGTGGCACGGTACACTGCTACTAATGATTTTACTACCAACCCTGTTTATATACCCTGGCGTTATTATTACAGGCTAATTTACGGGGCTAATATTATTATTGGTATTTTGGGAGGCAATGATGCGATTCCGGAATTACCCGGTAATAAATACACCATGGGGCAGGCAAAAGCCATGCGGGCTTATGCATATCTTTACCTTTCTCAGTTGTATGCAAAGGAATATGGCGATGGAAGTCAAAAGATATTGCCACTATTAAAATCATCTACAGATCTGAATCTTCCAAAATCTACGACCAAGGAAGTATTTGACCTTATGGAATCGGATCTTCGTTCTGCAATAACCTTGTTAACGGGTTTCAGCCGCACCGGGAAGCAACAAATCAACACTAATGTAGCAAAAGGGTTATTGGCATATGTTCTTTCAGCAAGAGGTACTCAGGCAGATTTGAATGAAGTTGTTACCCTCACCCAGGATATTATGACGGCTTTTCCAAAAACTACGCCTACCCAACTGGTTTTTAACGGAACCAATGGTACAACAGCAGGGTTTAACAATGTTAGTACGGCAAGCTGGATGTGGGGTGTAGATATAACCCTATCGCAGGGTCTTGATTTAATATCATGGTGGGGCCAGGTGGATCAGTTTACCTATAGTTATACATGGGCAGGTGACCCTAAAACCATTGATAAGGCTTTGTACGATGGCATTGCTGCGGACGATATTCGAAAAGGACAATTTCAGGCTCCGGGTCAAACCTATGCTTTGCAGCCCGTTAACAAGTTTTTTGCGCCGGCAAGAACAGATGGTGGCCAACGGCAGATTGAAACAGATAATCTGTATATGCGTGCAGATGAATTTTATTTGATGAATGCGGAGGCGAAAGCACGTTTAGGCCAAACGGCTGCTGCTATCACAGGATTAAAAAGTTTCCTGGGTGATCGAATTACAGACCTGTCCTATTTAGATGCGCTTACCGGTGCTGCGCTTATAAGTGAAATATATCGGCAAACCCGTATTGAGCTGTGGGGTGAAGGTAAATCATACTTTGCCATGAAGCGCTTAAAGCAAAATGTTGTGAGGGGATCCAATCACTTGTTTGAACCTGGGGCGACTTTCCCTTATAGCGAAAATAAACTTACAATGGTTATTCCCCAGGCCGAAGTGCTTAATAATCCGAACCTGAATAACTAATTTAAAAGGGTTATAAATTTAAAAGCGAAGAGACTGCCTTAAAAAGAGGCAGTCTTTTTTTGTGCCAGACATAGTTTCAGCGCTCCTGCATAGAACATATTACCCCTTTTGGATCAGTTTATCCAAAACCGGCATTCTTTAAAACTGGTTCATTTGTTAAAAAAATAATGGATGTTTTTTTAACAAATGCATCATTTTAACAAAAAAAATTGTCAATTGGGTTGGTTTAAATTCCTGTTAGTTTAATTTTTTTTGAACCAAGGATTGCTAAACTAAATGAATTTTCTGATGGGTTTTCTTAGTAAAATTTGGCAAAAAACAGCTAATTACATTTATCCGTATAAACCCTCAATTTTGTTGAAATGGCAAGAGGGTAAATAATGTTGGCTAATATTGCAACCTCGTGGGTTAAAATTAACAATGACCTATACATTCTAAAGCTCTGAAGTCAATTTTTGAGAGCATTATAAAATGAACTGCAATGATGAGAAAGTTTGAACTGCTTTTAGCATGCTTGATCCTGACGGTCTGCCAGTTAAGCGCGCAAACACGCACGGTTACCGGCAGGGTGGCAGATAGCGCAGGTGCGGCAATGGCCGGGGTATCCATTACGGTAAAGGGGAATGCGGGGTTACACACGCTTTCCGATGCCGGGGGAAAGTTTAAATTGAGTTTGCCTTCAAGTGCGAAGGCACTTATTTTTTCCTTTGTTGGTTTCATGGAAAAAACGGTTGAAATTGCCGGGACGGATAGTTTAATTGTGGTAATGGAAGCAGGGGAATCCAAATTGGATGATGTGGTGGTGACCGGTTTTCAGCGAATTGACAAAACCAAGTTTGGCGGCTCTGCGGTAAGCCTGAAGGCCGATGCGGTACGGGTTGATGGCATGACCGATGTAAGCCGCATGCTGGAAGGCAAAGTGTCGGGTGTAACTATTCAAAACCCCAGCGGCACATTTGGAGCAGCTCCCAAAGTGCGCATCAGGGGCGCTACCTCACTAAATGGCGCCAATAAACCGCTTTGGGTAATTGACGGGGTGGTATTGGAAGATATTGTAAACATCTCAAACGACCAGCTTACCAGCGGCGACCCCACTACCTTGCTGGGCTCTCCTGTGGCGGGTCTTAACCCAAACGATATTGAAAGCTTCGACATTTTGAAGGATGCCTCTGCTGCGGCACTGTATGGCGCCAGGGCCATGAACGGTGTAATTGTAATAACTACCAAAAAGGGTAAAATTGGTAAGGCACAAATAAACTATGTAGGTAATTTCAGCAGCCAGTTAAAACCAAGCTATAATGACTACAATATCATGAACTCTTCCGACCAGATGTCGGTTTTGGCGGAACTGGAAAGAAAAGGGTTTTTTACCTCGAACGTAGCAAGCTATTCGGACTATGCCATGTATGGCAAAATGTACAACATGCTGGTGGGCGACGATAATGGAAATTTCCCGCTTCAGAATACCCCCCAGGCAAGGGAAGCATTTTTACTGAGGTATGCCAATGCCAATACCGATTGGTTCGATTTGCTGTTTAAAAACAGTTTTATACAGGAACACTCTATCAGTATGAGTTTTGGTACCGATAAATCGCAGTCGTATTTTTCGGCCAGCTACCTGGGTGATAATGGCTGGACCATTGCCGATAATGTAAAAAGGTACACGCTTAATTTTAAGAACAACTACAATGTAACCAATAAGCTTACCGTTGGGTTTTTAACAAATGCTTCTTTTAGAAACCAAAATGCGCCCGGATCGGTAAACCGCGAAGGAAACCCCGTGGACGGCACGTACGAAAGAAATTTCGATATCAATCCATTCAGCTATGCTTTAAATACCAGCAGGGCTGTAACGGCTTTTGATGAAAACGGGAACCGCGAATATTTTACGCGCAACTATGCCCCTTTCAATATATATGATGAAGTGGAAAACAACACACTCAATCTTGAGGTAATGGATATAAGGTTGCAGGGCGATCTTTCCTACAAATTCAACAAGCAGTTTACCTATAATTTTCTCGGGGCCTTGCGTATTGTAAATTCCACACGCGAGCACATGATTACCGAGCATTCAAATATGGCCAATGCTTACCGCGCCGATGGCAACCAAACTATCAGGAGCGGAAACAGGTTCCTGTACCGCGATCCCGAAGATCCCGAAGCAGAGCCGGTTTCGGTACTCCCCAAAGGTGGTTTTTACAACACGGCTACGGATAATATGAAGTTCTACAATATCAGGAACAGCCTTACCTATAAAAATACCTTTAACAGCAGGCATGGAGTGGAGGTATTGGTTGGTCAGGAAGTGAAGTACACTGATCGTAAATTTGCAAGTAACACCGGGTACGGATACCAGTACGACCAGGGCGGTATTCCTTTTATTGATTACAGGATATTAAAGCAAACCATCGAAAATAATTTTCCATACTATGGCATGGGTATGACCTACGAAAGGTTTGCAGGGTTTTATGGATCTGCTAGTTATAGTTTTGATAGAAAATATAATGTTAGCCTGAATGGACGCTACGATGGTTCAAACAGGTTTGGTAAAGATGCGCTCAATATCTGGTTTCCTACCTGGAGCGTATCGGGCGCATGGAATATTGACCAGGAAAACTTTACCCAGGACTGGAACTGGCTCGATTTTGCTAAACTGCGCGGCAGCTATGGCTTGAACGGTGATCCCGGGCCGGCTACAAACTCAAATGTGCTTTTGCAAAACTATGTTACCAACAGGCCTTATACGGAAGAAAGGGAATCGGGTATTGCTATTGCCTCTTTGGCCAACCGGGAGCTTACCTGGGAAAAGCAAAAGAGTGCAAATATTGGATTGGATTTTGGTTTGTTCAGGGGCTTGTTATCGTTTACTACAGAGTGGTGGACCCGCAAAAGCAGCGATCTGATAGACCAGGTTCAAACTTCGGGCATTGGAGGGCAGTACTATAAATACTCAAACTATGCCTCACTCAGTTCGCAGGGTTTAGACCTGGGTATTACTGCAAACCTGATCAGGAGCAAGGATTGGAAACTTTCATTGAATGGTACATTTGGTATTGCCAACACCAAGATCACCAATCTTACCAACGATCCTACCATGTTCTCTGTAATTCAGGCTTCGGGTGGCAACGTGGTGGGGTATCCTGTTAAATCGTTGTTTTCCATTCAGTATGTTGGCCTGAGCCATACCATCGGTATTCCCAGTTTCATCAACGAAAATGGCGATACATCAAGCAATGTTTATTTTCAGTCGAACGATCTTTATCACCTGAAATACGAAGGCCCGGTGGATCCTCCGTACACTGCGGGTTTGGGTGGAACACTTTCCTATAAAAGCTTGCAGTTAAATGTATTGTTTACCGGCCAGTTTGGCAACAAGATCAGTCTGGCGCCTACTTTCCGGTCGTCTTATTCCGACTGGACAGCGCTACCCAAAGACTTTTTTGACCGCTGGTCGCAAAGTGGCGAGGAATTGCAAACCAATGTTCCTTCTATTCTTGACCAGCTTTACCTGAATTACTATGCAGGGTATGCTTATAATTCATTTAACTATTCATCTCCAAGGGTGGTGAAAGGCGATTTTATCCGCCTGAAATCGGCACAGTTAAGCTATAGCCTTCCCACAAAATGGCTGAAGGGTATTGGAATGAATTCGGCAAGTGCTGCGGTGAGCGCGATCAACCCTGTGTTGCTTTATTCCGACGGGGCTTTGCACGGGCAGGATCCTGAATTTTTTAATACAGGTGGCGTGGCGCAACCGCTGCAAAAGCAGGTTGTATTTTCAGTAAGAGTTGGACTTTAAAATTTTTTAAGAATATGAAATTCGCAATATCAAGTGCCTTTTTATTATCAGCAGTTCTGCTGGGCGGGTGCAAGAAGTTTCTTGACCATGATCCCGATAGTAACCGTGCAAAGTTGGAAACCCCCGAGCAGGTTTCGCAGTTATTGGTTTCAGCCTATCCGCAGGGCAGCTATATGACCATTGTAGAAGCTATGAGCGACAATGCTGAGGATAAAACCTCCGGGGGTGTGGTACCTGCCAACGAAGACAGCTATAAGTTTCGCGTGGTAAATGCCGATGCCAACACGCAGGATTCGCCCGATATGTTCTGGTCGAGCGCTTATGCCGCCATTTCATCGTGCAACGAGGCTTTAAGTGTAATAAGCAAAGCAGATAAACCCGAAACATTTAAGGCGCAAAAAGGGGAAGCATTAATGGCCAGGGCCTATGCGCATTTTATGCTGGTTTGCCTGTATTCGCAGTTTTACGATCCTGCAGGTACCAATGAAAGCATGGGTATTCCCTATGTGGATGAGCCCGAAGATGTAGTAAACAAGATGTACGACAGGAAAACGGTAGCGTATGTGTACGAGCGCGTTCAGCAGGATATTGAAGAAGCTTTGCCTTTGATTGATGACAGAAGCTACGATGTGCCCAAATACCATTTTAACAAAGCCGCTGCCCATGCCTTTGCAGCCCGGTTTTATTTATATAAAAAGGAATATGCCAAAGTGCTGGAGCATTGTAATAATGTATTTCCCGGTGTTGATATTTCCTTGGCACTCAGGCCGTGGAATACCGACTGGAGAGCCTATGCCTACCAGGAATTGTGGGCAAACTTTTCGAAAGCTACCACTACATCCAACTTACTGCTGGTGGAAACGTATTCGCTGTGGGGCAGAAGCAACTACACATACAGGTATTCCTATACCAACAATATCCTGCAAAAGGCATGGACGGTTAAATCGGTTTGCGGCAATCCTACCTGGATATTCCAAAACAAAGTGTACACCGTTGGAAATACCAATTACCTGATTCCAAAATTGACGGAATATTTTAAAGCCAATTCTATTAATGCTAATTTTGGTCAGCCTTTGGTTATGGTTCCTTTATTTGATGCGGAAGAAGTACTGTTTAACAGGGCTGAAGCCAATGCCTACCTGGGTAATTATACTTTGGTGTTGAACGATCTGAACAAGTTTGTAGCCAGCCGTGCGGTAAACTATGTAGCGGCAACGCATTCGGTTACCGAAGCAAGGGTAATTGCTTATGCAGGCCCCGGCGTATCGCTTACGGATGCGTATATTAAAACAATTCTCGATTTAAAGCGGATGGAATACCTGTTCCAGGGCATGCGCTGGTTTGATATGCAGCGTTATAAAATGCCGGTAACACATTCCTGGCTTACTTCCGACAACAATACTACAGAAACGGTGACCTTACCAGCCGGTGACCCCAGGAGGGTATTGCAATTGCCAACCTCTGTTGGGCTTTCAGGTGTTCCATTAAACCCCAGGTAATAATAGTAAAATCATAATAATAGTATGAAAAGCACATTTATTCGTTTAACCTTGTTGACTATTGCGGGAGGTTTTTTACTTACTGCATGTAACAAGGAAGAAGACCTGAAGCCGGTTCTGCCCGGTGACCTTAGCGGGCTGGGTGGCGATACATGGACTCAAACCGCCATTGACAAATGGCTGTATGATAGCCTTACCGTGCCGTACAACATTGCGGTAAAATATAAATGGGATCAGTTTGAATTTGATATTAGCAGGACCCTGGTACCCCCCGATGAAGATAGAGTGATTCCCTTATGGAGAGTGTTGAACGATGTTTGGATTAAGCCTTATGTAGCCGAAGCCGGCAAAGTGTTTTTTAATAAGTATTCCCCCAAAAACTTTATACTGGCCGGTAGCAACTCGTACAACGACAACGGTTCGGTGATTTTGGGTACAGCAGAAGGTGGACGAAAAATTGTGTTGTACGCCGTAAACAAGTTTAGGGTGAAGGGTGATCCGGGTTACAATCCCAACACCGATTCTACTTTCGTGAAGACTTTTTTTATTCAAACGATACACCATGAGTTTGGACACATCCTGCATCAGAATGTTCTATATCCGCAAGGTTTCAAAAAAATAAACCCAGAATTGTACAATGGTCAAAACTGGATAAATGTATCGGATGGCGATGCCAAAAAAGATGGTTTTGTAACCAGTTATGCATCCTCAAATTTTGATGATGATTTTGTAGAAACCATTGCTATCCTTTTAGTAAATGGCAAAACAGGATTTGATTATATTGTAAACAGCATACCCGCAGGTACAAGCGTAAACGGCACTACAAGGGCGCAGGCACAGGAATATTTAAGGCAAAAGGAAGCTTTCGTAGTCAACTATTTCAAGCAGTCGTACAATATTGATTTTTACGCTTTGCAGGCCCGTTGCCGCACTGCGCTGAGTAATTACATACTTTAATGGAAGCGTAATGCAAACTCTTGTTTCCCATTTTTAAATACATTGTATGAAACATTATTTAATTATACTTTTTTGCTTGGTCGCACTTATAACCGGCTGTAGGAAAGAGTCCGACTCTGTTTTTAGTGAAACACCCGATGAAAGGCTTGACAAAACCCTTACGGAATTTGAAGCAAAGCTGATCGGTGGGCAATATGGCTGGATTGGCGTTCTGGAGCCAAGATCGGGTACTCCATACTATTTCTATTTCATATTTAAGGCTGATAACAGAACATCCATGCTTTCAGATTTTAACCTCAATACCGCTACGGTGTTAAAGGAAAGCAGCTACAGGCTCAAAGCATTGCAGCAGCCCACCCTTATTTTCGACACCTATTCATACATCCACATGTTGGCCGACCCTGATCCGGCAGTAATGGGTGGCACTGCCGGCAAGGGCTTCTATTCCGATTTTGAGTTTGCCTACGACCCAACAATCGCTAAAGCAGATACTATTATTCTCTACGGCAGGTTTAATGGCGCCAAGCTTACCATGGTTAGGGCTACCAAAGCGCAAGGTGATGATCTGCTGTCGGGAGGATTGGCCAAAGCCTTCGATTTCCATAAAATAAGCGCGTTAAAAGATTATACCTACGGAGGCAATTTGCGAAGCTGGAATGTAGGAGGCGAAATTTTTAATTACTGGAAACGCTTTACTATTGGAGGCACTACATACGAAGTGGATGAAGGCACGTTTGACCCCCTGGCCAAAACAATCACTTTTTCCTGGTACACCGGCACTCAAAAGAATAGTTTTACCACTACCTACCATTTTGGTTCAGGTGCGGTAATACTTGATAAGCCATTCACTGCCGGATCAACAGTGGTTACACAGTTTACAAATATTACATGGAACGACACTGACAAGAGTTTAACGGTGAACATTAACAGTACCCCTACTACCACCACTTTTGCAGGGGCTACTGCTCCCATATATTACGACACTACTGCCTTTACTGCATTTCGTAACCGCAGTATTACGAGCAATGATTATTGGATAAGTAATTATGGCTTCCAACGTAACGGTGTTTTTAACAATTTTGGCATAGATACTTTAACCGTCAACCACACCACAGGCAAACACACTTATTATCACTTAATTTATTTCGCAAACATTAATACCATCAATGGTTTTCGCTTCGATTTGGTGGCGCCCTTATTCCTGAATCCGGCACAAACCTCGGTTGCACCTTTTTATGGCTATGGCGCATATAACAATAACCCGGCTAGTCCTATTGTTAGAAATGGCATTGCTAACTTTAGTAGTGGGGTTGGTTTGCTTTACCAGACAGGTGTAACCTATCCTACAACTGGTGGTTGGGCTGGAACAGAATCTTTGCTCAGGCAAAATACCGGGTACTATTTTGTCAGACTTGCCAACGGCAACTATGACCAGATAGATGTTTCAGATGCAAAATCATGGATAAAGTGGGTCTGGTAGTCTTTGATAATATTTCATTATAAAAACAAAAAGAGCTGCCTATAAAATGGGCAGCTCTTTTTGTTCATTGCTTTCCTGCTGCCTGGTTAAATTGACCGGTCATTAGTCCAATATACCCTGTTGCAGGTGGGTCGGCATTGCATTGTTCTTTTTTGGGGTACGAAGCGTACAGTAATTATGAAATGCATACCAACAAAAAAGACCCACATTGCTGTGAGTCTTTTTTTGTGGTGTGGGCCGCACTCGAAACTTATAATTGTATTTTATTTAATTTGGCTGAAACCATTAACCAATAAGGGTTTTACCTGTTTTGCTTAATTGCGCTTAATGGCCAAAATTAACCTGTTTTAAGAAAAAAGGCCAACTGTGGGGCCAACTGAAAAACTATTGCTTATTTTTGGAATTCAATTAGTTAAGCAATGGGAATACCACGTTTTTACCTCAAAAAGCCCGAAAAAAATGGGCAGGCTTTAATTTACCTTCAGTTTAAGTACAACCGCGAAAAGCTGGTTTATACGTTTGGGGTAACGATCCGCCCCGAAAATTGGGATGAAAAAGGTCAACGGCCTAAGGTGAAAAAGGCCACCACAGCAGACGGCAAACATCTTTTGGCTGACACCCTGGCTGAATTGGCCAAAGTCTGTACAAAATCATACAACGAACTTTTGCCCAATGGCATACCTACCCCCGAAATGATAAAGGTTAGATTGGAGGATTGGAGGCAAAAGCATTTTGAGGCGGAAAAATTGGAAGCTAAGGCCAAAGCTGAGGCCAAAGCAAATGACCTGATGGCATTAATCGACCGCTTTATTAACGGAGAAATTAAGTACAAAGGGCAAAACAAGGCTGCTAATACCTTGAAAACATATACAACCACCAAACACCATTTGGAGGGTTACGCGACCTATACCAAACAGCCGTTGGATTTTGATACCATTACCCTTGATTTTTATTACAAATGGGTGGACTACCTGCAAAGCAAAGCCCGGTTAAATGTTAATGCCATTGGTAAGGCGGTGCAAATACTTAAAGTGTTTATGAGTGAGGCGGTGGATTTGGGTTATACCAATAACATGGCATTTAAGCACAAAAAATTTGTAGCTACCCGCATAGATACGGACGCGGTTTATTTGAATGAGGCCGAAATAATGGCGTTTTACCAATTTGATTTTGCAGGCAATACCCGGTTGGAAGCCGTCCGGGATTTGTTTGTGTTTGGGTGTATGGTTGGGCTTCGCTACTCTGATTACAGCAACGTGAAGCCGCAAAACATTATTGAGGTGGACGGTGAAAAGGTTATTTATATCCGAACCAAAAAAACAAGTGAGGTGGTTTACATACCATGTAACCCGGTTGTATTGGATATATTCAGCAAGTACCAAAACAACCCCAATAAGCTACCCAAAGCACTGAGTGAACAAGCATTTAACCGCTACATTAAGGAAGCCGCCAAAGCCGCCGGATTGACCGAAACGGGCCGTTTGTTGGGCGAACCTGATGCAGCATTATTTGAATGTATTGCAAGCCATACCGCGCGCCGATCCTTCGCCACCAACTATTATTTGGAAGGTTTCCCCACCATTGACCTGATGAAAATAACCGGCCACAAAACCGAAAAATCATTTTTGCGGTACATTAAAATTTCAAAGTTGGATGCAGCAAAAAAAATGGCAGAACATAACCGCCGCAAAAATTGGGCGGTAATTATGGGCGGTATCCAGGCAAAAGCCCTAAAGGTTGCAAGCTGATGGGGCTATAACCCTATTTTACTCATTAATTTCAACATATTCCAAGATTGCTTATCCTGCCTTTTTATGTAGGCCATTATTGCTTCATCCATTGCATCTTTAATTGATAAATTTTGCTTTTGAACAAGGTTCTTTAATAACTCTATTTTACCCCGATTAGCAATAAATGTAAACCTACATTCATTACTCTTTAATTGCCCCGCAACCACAGGGTTATTCTTTTTTGGCCTTGCCATAGAATTGATTTGTATACAAATTTATTAAGTTATACACAATTAATTGAATAATAAAATTAATACTGGTAAGGTTTTTAGGGGTTTTCCACATAATAATTAATTGGAATTATTGCCAAACATTAAAGTCGACCTATTTATGAAAGAGCAGGCAATAAAAAACCTACTCTTTATAATATGGAAGCAAACATTTTACTTTCCCCGGTATCCATTGCCGATCTTATGGCAAATGTTAGGGTTATTATCCGGGATGAATTAAGGCAACAGCAAACCAGCGATTTACAGGAAAAGCTACTAACTGCTAAGGAGGCCGCCGACCTTTTGCGGGTTTCTCTTGTCACGTTGTGGCAATGGGAAAAGCAAGGGCGAATTACCAAACATTCAATGGGCGGACGTACTTACTTTAAGTACAGCGAACTGATGGCAGGTTTAGACACTTTGCAGCGGTATAAAAAACCAATCGGGAGGGAAGCCGTATGAAGCCAATAAAAAGAGCCGCCCCGATAGGCAGCTCGAATAATTCAGTAAAGCAGGCGCAATGTACGAAAATAATAGTTGAGGTTGAATTTAAGGCCCGGCAAAATGGTAAAATAATTGCATTGGACTTTCTGCCTGATGGCGTGAAAAATTTGATAATATGTAAAATAGCCGCGCTTGAAATTGAGATTGAAAGCATTGTGAACCGTCCTAAAGTCGGAGGCGGAAATGGTTGAGATTATTACCCCTCACAATGCTATGCAATACCTGAAAAATCAATCTTTCAATGCAAAGCAGGTAAAGTATTCAGGCGTACCACCGCAATGGATACCAGCCACCCAATACAGCGATAAAACAGCCAATGGGTTAACCAGGTGCATTATTGACTTTCTCTCATTTCAGGGATGGCAGGCCGAACGCGTTAATAATACGGGCCGCATCGTTTCAGGGAGGTGGATTAAGGGAACCGGCAAGGATGGAACCGCTGATATATCCGCCACCATTTCGGGCAGGTCGGCAAAGATTGAAGTTAAGATAGGCCGCGACCGGCAAAGTATTAAGCAAGCGCAATACCAGGCAGCTATTGAGGCCGCCGGTGGGTTGTATGTAATTGCCCGGACGTTTCAGGGGTTTGTTGATTGGTATTTATTCACCTTCAAAATCCCATTGAAATGAAAAAAGAAACACCGGATTACCTAACCTTTCCAATGGAAATTTTAAAGGATGGTATTGATAATATTCGCGGGTGCATGGATAATGCAATGAATTATTGTTTGTATTGGAATTATACCAAAATTGAAAGCCGTACCATCCAAATTGCCGATATTAAAAGTGCTGCAAAAAGGATGGCTATTACATTTCCAAACCTTAAAGGCAGTTTTGAAAAAGGGAAAAAAATATATGAAAGCATTGCACCCAATACGCCAAAGACTTCAATCAATAAGAGTATAATTTTTGACTTTTACCTAAACAATAAAACGCCGTTTGAGGTAGTATGCTTTTTAGCCTTCGCCGCGATCCGTTCAATCCTGCAAAAGCAGGCATGTACAAAAATCACCAATGATTATTTATTGGGCAGGATGGCAGGTAACCGATCAAAAGATGATCCATTGCCTAAGTGGATTATTCCCTTTGCCAATCGTTACCAATTGGATAAAATTAAAAGGGCATTGGATGCATGGGGATTAAACTTGTATGCGTATCATACAAGAGGTTTTTATGTATCGTTCAAACTGTCTAAGGATGAAATTGCTTTTTATGCTGAAAAGAAACGTAAAAGCAGAAAAGAAAAAGCATTGCAGGATGAATATAATCAGGCAAGAGAGGCAGCTCTAAAGCGGCTAAAAGATGGCAATTTTTAAACAGCACATAAACAGCACATTTACAGCACCTATAATAAGAGAAAAACAAATGTTAGGCAGTTATTCGGCAAATTATCAGCATTTGTTTCAACAAATTTACAACACCTATAAATAGATACTCTAAATAGGTATTTTAAATAGGTGGTTTAAATAGATACTTTAAATAGATATTTTAAGATATTACAAAATTCATTTTTTCGATTTAAAAACCAATTATCCAACCAATGATTAACCGGGCGCAAATGGGGCGAAATTTGGGCAACTTGCCGCCGCCAAATAAAGTATAAGCCACCGCATCAAATAGGGCAGCCTTCGCGCTCCCTGATGGCTAATTTTCGACGCTACCAGGCAACACGTTTTGTAATTACAAAAAATATCAAAATATGGGATTACCAAAAGGACGAACTAACAACCCAGCCGGAAAGCCAATAGGGTGCAATAGTAAGGCGGTGGGCGACCTTCGCCAATGGGTAGGCGAATTTATTGACGGGCAAAGGGAACAAATTTTGCAGGATTGGCAGGCATTGGAGCCAAAGGATAGAATAATGATGTTTGAAAAGCTGATGCGGTTTGTACTCCCAACATTACAGGCCACCACCTTGCAAACGGATTTTGACCGCATGACAGATTCGGAATTGGATCACATTATTAATGAATTGAAACAGGCAAAACCTTAGCTTTATATTTCAATACAAATTGCCATGTTTAATTTATTTGGTTCAAAAAAAGGCAAACCATATTTGGGGATTTTTACAGAACTTGATATTGAAGACGTTTTTTATGAAATACCTGAAAGTATTAGAAACGACCTTTTCTTAGAGAATAAGCCAATAGGAATAGGCCCCACTTGGAGAGAATATTTGGAACATCCTGCTAAACCGACGAATAGAGGCCCTCTTGATCTTTTTGCATTTCTAATTGGCAATGTTTATCAAAATCTTGATTTTGCAAACTACTTGTTGTCAAAATCAAAAAAATACAATGAGTTTAACTATTATGAAGGAGAGCATTTAGAAAAACATTTTAAAGCAAACGAGATCTACTGGATAAATTTTGGCATTGAAAGGCATAATGATAAAAATAGGTACTTAAAGTCTTATGCAAACCGGTTTTGGGTTGATTATCACTTTTTCATGATGGTAATGATAAAGTTATTTAAGGGTTTAGAGCAAAGGTTAAAAGTTGTAGAAGTAATTGAAAGCTACATTCCAAACTACAATAAAATTACCGACCAAATGGGCCTATTTTTTGGTTGGGAAAAGCCGCCTACAAACGGTGTAATGTCTACTGCAATTGATTTTTATTTGGAGGAAAAGGATAATAATAATGTGAGGTTGCTAACTGTTTTACAGGAAAGCACGCCTAATACATGGAATTTAGCTTACCTATGTTCGCTTGAAGATGAAGAAGATGCTGCTGCGATATAAAACCCTTGTTTGAAATTTAACAGGAAGAAAATAGAAATGACAAGGGCGCAAAAAATACAACTATTGGAAGCCGTTCGTTCGGGTATATTGCATACCGAACTATTGGAATCAGTACCTGATTTAATCATTGTATTTGAAGAAACCGATGGATTTTATAGGTTTCAAAATGGCCCGCCAATTTTTGGGATGCCCGAAAGCATGACAGCCGACGACTATGCAAGGTTGCAGGAAAAGCTAAATACATATTGCGAAGCCAGGCAAAAAATGGGGATGCCTGAGCCAATCCTCATAACTTTTGAGGAAACGAAAACTTATTGCCCGGTTTCCTGATTTTACAAATATGACACGCTAAACCAAAGCTAAAATTTTACAGGTCATTAAGGACGGTAAATTGAAGCCGTCCGACCTTTTACCGCCGTCTTACCCGGTATTTCGCCAAACGGAGGGCGGTTATGAATGGAACGGGCAAACCGTTACCGCTGATGAATACCGCGCATTTATGGCAGAATTTGAAGCGGAGGCGATCCGCCGGGATTTAGCAGGTTTGCCGACCGGGTACGTTATCATGGTTTCGTATTGTGATAGAACCTTGCCCGTAAATTAGGACTGAGGCTAATATTCCGCTTTCATTTACGCGCGTAATACTTTTTTGGAGAAAACAGCCTGAATAAACAATAGTACGAAAGACTTCGTATTTAATGGGGCCAACTGTGGGGCCAACTGAGGGCAAATTAGGGCAATAAAAAAACGCTGAAACTCTTATCAGATAAGTATTTCAGCGTTTTTGGGTGGTGGTGTGGGCCGGAATCGAACCGGCGACACAAGGATTTTCAGTCCTTTGCTCTA
>CAYUGH010000026.1:4632-46260 GCA_964444195.1 uncultured Chitinophagaceae bacterium | reverse complement strand
TCTCTTCTGGCTAATGCAGGCTAATAATTTAATGCGTCTGCCCTGCTTTCAATGATTGAAGGTTGCCCGGGTTTTAAAATAAATACTCAATGAGGTAGTTTTTCGCGGAAGCGGCCATACACCCAGGTGCCGGCAATGGCGCTCAATAAGGTAGCTATAATCACTAACGCGCCTGATCCGATTTGGGCAAACAAGGGCCCGGGACAGGCGCCGGTAATTCCCCAACCCAATCCAAAGATCAACCCACCGTATATCTGCCCTTTGCTGAATCTTTTTTCACCGGTAACAATTTTCCCCCCTTCCATGCTGTGCACATTAAAGCGTTTGATCAGCCACACACTGATGATGCCTACCACAACTGCGCTGCCAATTACACCATACATGTGGAAGCTTTCTAACCTGAACATTTCCTGTATCCTGAACCAGGAAACGATTTCGGCTTTTACAAATACAATGCCGAACAAAATTCCGAGCAAGCCATATTTAATATTGCTTCCCAGGGGTTTGTCCATCCCGCTGTTCTCTGTATTCTTTACATTTTGGCTACCAACCTCATAATCCGTTTCAAACCCGTTTGCTACAAAGGGGACCGTTTCGGGAGCAAAGTCAGCTATATTAGTTTTCATGATCATTTCTTTTTATTTGTTACAGGGCGAGGATGAAAGGAAGGATAAGGTTTACCATAATAAATCCACCGGCCATAAAGCAGCAGGTTGCTACTAATGAAGGCCATTGCAGGGTGCTGAGACCCATAATAGAATGACCTGATGTACAACCGCCTGCATAGCGGGTGCCAAATCCTACCATAAAACCACCTATTACGATCATTATAAAACCCCTGATAGTAAAAAGCGCGGGCCAATTGAACAGGTCTTTGGGAATAATGCTTTCGTAGTTAGTTATGCCATATTGAGCCAGGTCAGATTTAAGCGTTTCATTTACTACTATGTGCTCAGGGTTACCCAACAGGTAGGTAGCTATAATGCCCCCAACCAATATGCCTGCCACAAAAAACAGGTTCCAAATTTCCCTTTTCCAATTATATTTAAAGAAGGGGATATTGGACGGAATGCAGGCTGCGCAAATATGCCTGAGGTTACCGGAGATGCCGAATGATTTATTGCCAAGTAATAATAGGGCAGGCACTGTTAAACCTATGAGTGGCCCGGCTACATACCAGGGCCAGGGTTTCTGCAAAAATTCTAACATTGGATTTACTTTTTAGAATGCAAAGGTTCATTTTTTCATTTCTAAACAGGGTGATAAAAATCACGGCAAAAAGGGGCCGGTTATTCAGGAAACACTGTAGATAAAAGCCTGGAAACTGGGTGTAGTCAATAGCTACTTACCAGGGTAATCAGCAGGGAAAGTTTGTATGAAAGAAAATTGGTGGATTGGTTATTGGTCTTCTTTGATGAGAGGGCCATTCCACATAGAAATGCCCTCTTTCAGATCAAAAACCTGCTTAAACCCTTTTTCTTTTAAGATTATTGCTGCATTATAGGAGCGTTTTCCTGAACGGCAATAAAGCAGGTATGTTTTAGTAGAATCGAGGGTTTGCACATGCTTCATAAAGTTATCGGTTTGCTTATAATCCATCAATACAGCATTCTGAATATGCCCTTCTTTAAATTCTTCCGGCGTGCGCACATCAAGAATGATAACATTTTCTTTTTTAGCCTTTTTTTTGAACTGTTTGTTTGTAAGCCTGTGTATGTCTGATGACTGGGAATACACGGTGAACACTGCACCGAGGCTAACCACCATAACAAGTGCAATGGTCTTTAGAATATACCTGCGTTTCATAGGGCGTATTAGATTAAAAAAGTTGCCATGGCGTTAATATTTTAGATTGAAGATTTGAGATTTGCTTGCGTACCCTAATCTTCACAGTAATCACACAACATATTTACTAATTCTTTTTCCCCAATTCTCTATTCACTCATTGACTCATTCACTCATTGACTTATTCACTCATTGACTTATTCACCAATTGACTTATTCTTTCTTCCCTTTCTTAAACGCACTCAGCGCCAACGCTCCCATTACTGCAAAATATGCTGTACTGTTAACCGGGCTGCTTGTGATGGCGCAGGTTCCGGTAACGCAACCTACCTGCGCGTAGTACACGTATCCGGCGATTGCGCCAATAGCGGCGCCAATCAGCAATAGCTTATTTTTCAGCATCCAATTCTTCATCAGTTAAGCAGGATACTTTTAAGGTCGGTTAACCCGCCGCCATTGTATGCATTATCAATTCCGGCTTGCTTTAACAGCCTTAATGCCATGCCGCTGCGGCTTCCTGATCGGCAATACAACACTACCGGCCCTTCCATTTTTCTGAACTCAGGAATATGAAAAGCAACTGCCTCCAATGGAACATGAAGGGCATTGGGTAAATGTTCTTCCTCAAATTCCCATTCGTTCCTTACATCTACTAAAACTACTTTTGGATCCTTTAACAATCTCAGCATTTCTACATTCTTTTTTATGTATTGAATTCTTCCTAAACCCATTTAATGGATCAGGGGATATCTTATTGACGTTTTTCAATCAATAAACTTTCCATGAAGGATTTCAACCATCAACTTTTTAACAATTCACCCATTGACTAATTCACCTATTCACTAATTGACCCATTCACTCATTGCCTCACAGCATCGTACTCGGGCATACATAATCCGTTACTTTAAACCTACCGCTATCTTTCATGGCTTTAATGCCTTCCTTTACATCTACCAGGTTGTCGTACCCTCTTGCCCTGAGAATTGAATTAAAGATCATAGAGCGGTAACCGCCTGCACAATGCACGTAGTAGGTTTTATTTTTATCCACCAGCAGCATGCTGTCGTTTATATAATCCAGCGGTGCATTTTCTGCACCTAGTACATGCTCGCTGTCAAATTCACTTTTCTTGCGAACATCGAGAATGTTAACCGGGCCCTGTTCATTTAACGCAGCCAGTTCATCCACCGAAACGGATTGAATGGTGTCAACTTCGAAACCTGCATTTTTCCAGGCGTTAAAACCACCTTCCAGGAAACCAATGGTATAGTCGTATCCAACACGCGCCATGCGGATAACTACCTCTTCTTCGCGGCCTTCTTCTGCCACAATCAGTATTTCCTGCTTTACATCGGGGATAAGCGCACCTACCCAGGGGGCAAAATTTCCATCAATGCCTATGTTGATCGAATTAGGTATGAATCCTTTGGCAAATGCTTGTGCATTGCGGGTATCCAATACAATAGCGCCGGTTTCATTGGCCGCAGCTTCGAAAGCAGCAGGGCTCATGGCTTTTTGCCCGCGTTCCAGCACTTCGTCAATACTGTCGTAACCCTTGATGTTCATCAGCACATTGGCCGGAAAATAGGCGGGGGGAGGAGTAAGACCGGTAAGCAACTGCTTCATAAATTCCTCCCTGCTCATGGGTTGAAGCGCATAGTTGGTGCGTTTTTGATTACCCAATGTGTCGGTAGTTTCCTTGCTCATGTTTTTTCCACAGGCGCTTCCTGCGCCATGCGCAGGGTAAACAATAATATCATCGTTCAGCGGAATAATTTTATTGTGAAGTGAATCGTACAAGTGCGATGCAAGTATATCCTGGGTGAGTTCAGCTTTTACTTTTTGGGCCAGGTCGGGGCGGCCAACATCGCCAATAAAGAGTGTATCGCCGCTGAACAGCCCGATTTCCCTGCCATTTTCGTCTATCAATAAAAAGCAGGAGCTTTCCATGGTATGGCCGGGTGTGTGAATAACCTTCACTGTAACTTTCCCCAATTTGAATTCCTGTCCATCATCGGCGGTAATGGCTTCAAAACCGGGTTTGGCGGTAGGGCCGTACACAATTTTTGCACCGGTTTTTTTTGCCAGGTCAAGGTGACCGCTTACAAAGTCGGCATGAAAATGGGTTTCGAACACATATTTGATCCTGGCATTATCTTTTTCAGCCTTCTCAATGTAGGGTTGCACTTCGCGCAGCGGGTCAATCACAGCAGCTTCTCCGTCGCTTTCAATGTAATACGCTCCCTGGGCCAGGCAACCGGTATATATCTGTTCAATTTTCATAGAGGATCTTTTTTTGAAATAATCAGTGTTATTGGTATGTAACAAAAATGTGAAATGTTTATGATGTTTTTTGTGACAATCGTCACTGTTTGGGACTATGTGAAAAACAACTCTTTGGCAATGATATAAATGCCCATTACCAGTACAAACCATCCAAATCCTTTCTTCAGTTTATCGCCATCTATTTTTTTTGAAATGGCAAATCCAATGAACATGCCAACCACAGCAATCCCTGTTATAGTCAATATCAATTTCCAGTCGATAGCGGTATGGCCAAGATCACCCAGAAAAAAGCCTAATAGAGAATTGAATGATATGATCATGAGTGAAGTGCCGATGGCCTTTTTCATTGGAAGCCCGACCAAAATAACCAATGCAGGAATGATGAGAAAGCCACCACCTGCGCCGAGGAAACCGGTTACCGCGCCAATTCCAATGCCATACACAATCAAGGGTAGCGGACCCTCAAATTTGCTTACGGGCTCTTCATTATGATTGTTTTTCTGGTAGATCATCGTCCACGAGGCAGCAAGCATAAGTATGGAGAAAAGCACCATAATGAACAATTCATGGGTAACAGTAAGATCCCCGATGTGAAAGAAAATATCGGGAAGTGCCGGTACAATAATGGAACGGGTAAACACCACTGTACATACCGAGGTAAGTCCGAACAACGCTGCGGTTTTGTAATCAATCAGGTTCTTTCTCATGTAGGCAACCGAACCGGCAAGGCTAACAATACCAACTATAAATAAGGAATAACCGGTAGCGAGCCTGGAATTGATATCAAAAAGATATACTAATAAAGGAACCGTAAGAATGGAGCCACCTCCGCCAATCAGGCCCAGCGAAATACCGATAATTAATGATGCGAGATATCCAAAGACTAATAAAATATCCATAATTGCCTGAATCTTAATTTAATTGCCGGTGCAAAGGTGATTAACAGGCATGGGCGCCACAGTGATAATAATCACCATTCAGGCTTATAAGTCAACAATCTCAATATTATAGCGGTTCAGCTTTATTTTCCCCCTTTCGGCAAGTTTCTTCAGCAGGCGCGAAACTACTTCCCGGCTTGAATTGAGCTCCTGTGCAATTTCCTGGTGGGTGACGGGGATAATATGGGTTCCCAGCTTGTCGCGGTGGCGTTTCAGGTAAAATTCAATCCGTTCATCCATGTGTCTGAATGCCACACTATCGAGGGTTTGCAATAATTCATCAAATCTTAAGCGGTAGGTTTTTACCACAAATTGGTACCAGCTCCTGTATTCGCCCATCCACTCGTCCATTTTTTCAATGGGAATCATCAAAATGGTGGAATCCTTGCTGGTTTTGGCCGAAATGGCGCTTGTTTGGGATGCAATGGCACAGGTCATGCTGAGTGCACAGGCTTCGCCGGCACCAATATGGTACATAAAGAATTCATTTCCCTCATTATCGTTTCGGGAAACTTTTATCAACCCGTCCACCACAAGTACCGTACTCCTGATAAATTGGCCTGTGCGCATGAGCACTGTTCCGGCCGGCACCTCCTTTATCGAACCCGATTCCAGTATGCTATCAATGAGGGATGGCTCAAATTCGGGGAAAATGGAGCGCAAATCTTTTTCAGCTTCAATCATAGGGGTTAAAGGTACTAAAGTGCTCTTTATGTAAGAGTTTGTTTGAATGGAGGATGTGCGAAATGGGTTACTATTCAGGATTATGGCGATATAGAAGTGTTCAGGGGTTTAAAACGTCTAACATTTTAAGTCATCAATTTGTATAGAAGTAAGTGGAAATTAAGACTTAGTGGATTTTTTACCTAAATACATCTGTTATTTGACATAAACGTTTTGTACCTTTGCGACCCCAAATTGTAGCTTATACACATTGTTAAAAAATTTTGGGTGCGAAGTAGGATAATAACCAACTTTTGGTATTATATTTCGTTGTAAATCAGTTTTATATATGAGGCAATTAAAAATCGCTACCCAGATTACCAACAGGGATTCGCAAGCGGTAGAAAAGTATCTCCAGGAGATTTCCAAGATCGGAATGATTACGCCCGAGGAGGAAACCATTTTGGCCCAAAGGATCAAAATGGGTGACCAGCGTGCATTGGAGCGCCTGACTACTGCCAACCTGCGCTTTGTAGTTTCGGTAGCGAAACAGTATCAGCACCAGGGCCTGTCCCTTAGCGACCTCATTAACGAAGGTAACCTGGGGCTTATAAAAGCGGCCCAGCGATTTGATGAAACCAAGGGTTTCAAATTCATTTCTTACGCCGTATGGTGGATTCGCCAATCCATCCTGCAGGCGTTGGCAGAGCAGGGACGACTTGTCCGCCTTCCTCAAAACAAAATTGGCACCTACAACAAGGCTAATAAAGCCTACATGGCTTTCGAACAGGAGCATGAACGCGAACCTTCAACCGAAGAGCTCGCCGAAATACTCGAAATGAGCGAAACCGAGATCAACAACATTTTTCAGAGCAATACCCGCCACAGCAGCCTTGATGCCCCCGTGCACGAAGCAGAAGATGTGGCCATGGGCGACCTGCTCGAAGGCAGCGAAGACACTGACGAAGACGTTATGAAGGATTCGCTGCGCGAAGAAATCCGCAGGGTGCTGAAATCCCTCAGCCCCCGTGAAGCCGAAATTGTTGCGGCTTACTTTGGCCTCGATGGCGAAAATGGCGTGACCATTGAGCAGATCGGCCAAAAGTATGACCTCACAAAAGAGCGTATCCGCCAGATTAAAGAACGTGCTATCAAGCGCCTGCAAAAAGCGCGCTACAGCAATTCACTGAAGGCATACCTCGGGTAAGATTTTAGCAACGTCTCCCCGCCAAAGCGGGGGACGTTGCGTTTTAAATGTACAGTTCCTAACGTCCCGACCTTAAGGGCCGGAGACGTTAGGAAACGAACGAACAGGGATAGAATGTACGGATTTTGTTCCTGTAAAAGGGAGCAAAAGCACTACATCAACCTTCCGGAGTATTCCGGAGGGTTTTTGTTTTTAAGAAAGTAAAGTAGCGCGATAAGATAAACAGGCGAGAATAGATTCGCGGGTTAAATGCGGGTAAGCAATCAATAATTCCTCAATGCTTTCCCCATTACCAACTTTTTCAAGTATCAGATCTACACCTATTCTCGTCCCCTTGATAATTGGCTTTCCACCCAATACCCCAGGCTTTTGGTCAATAAATACAGTCTACGCCATATTTTAATATTTTGACTATAAAATTAATCAATTCCAGGTCTTTTCCCCTTTCTCCATTTTTCCCAGTGTTTCTTCGTATTCTTTTGAATCTTCTCCCTGTTCTTTCAAAATTGCTATTGCCTTTTTCTGCCAAACGATAGCATCTTTGGTGTCACCCGATTTATGAAGCAGGTTGGCATAAGTGTCTATAAACATGGGTTCACTCTTGTTTTCAATGCTCTTTTTGCTCCATGTAAGCGCCTCCACAATACATTTCTGGTCGTTGCATCGTTCGAATATTTCCCAGGCATAGCCATTCAGTACTTCAGGTTTCAGTTTTTGAGCATCTTTTTGCAAAAGGTTGGAAACCGCAGCAGAAAACCTTGGGAAATTTTGAACACCCCTGAAATACATAATTTGCCCGAGAAGGGTGGAAGAGGTTGCAAATTTTGGGTATTTGGCCGTAAGGTCTTTTTCAATTTGGGCCCAGTTTGGCTCTTTGGTTACCATTTTTCTACCCTCGGTAATTTTTGGATACACCTCCTCTCTCAGAATGATATTGCTTACAGTAGCTCCTGCCTCGCCCGGTTTACCAAGCGCAGCATCAAATTTTTCCGGGTATTTCATCATCAATACAAAACCGGTGTCTTTGGATGACGCTGTAAGGTCTGCAACTATTTTCAGGTTTTCTTCGGTCAGCAGGTCGGGTTGGGCAATATAAAATGCTTTTGCAAAAACCGGTAAATTGTTCCGGTCATAAGCTTGTTGCGCAGCAACAATCAATTTCCTAAGGAATTCCGGGTCGCGGTTACCCTTGTTAAACTCTGCTGCCAGCCTGTAATACTGTTTGTCGGGGTTCATCGCATCTTTTCCTTTAGCAATAAAGGTTCCGGCATCGCTGCTGCCAACTGCCCGGTGTACGGGTTCTCCATCGGGCGAAAAGAACAAATAGGTAGGGAAAGCCTGGATTTTATATTCCTTCATCAGGAAATGACCATCGGCGTACCACTCCTTTACATGCGCATTATCATTGGCAGTAGTATCTAATTGAACTTTTACATTTATAAAGTTGGCGTTGAAAAACTCACCTACTTCCGGTAGAGGGAATATCTTTTTTGCCATCATAATGCAGGGGCCGCACCAGGTGGTGTATCCATCGAGGAAGATATATTTATTCTCGGCTTTGGCTTTTGCCTTTACCTCGGCCCAATTATGAGCATCAATAAATTGGATGCCCTCGCCGGTTTGGGCCAGGGTAACTTCCGATATAAACATGGCTACAAAAGGTAAAATCCGCTTCAATCGCATAAGGTGTTATTTTTGACTTGCAATGTAAGTTGCTCTATGCAAAATCTATGCTAAAACAATAACCGGCACTATGAAGACCTTGCTGAATGCAAAACAAATTGACCTCACCATACAACGTCTTGCTCACCAGATCATTGAAGATAACCCGGTAGCGAGGGATACCGTTTTTATCGGAATTCAGCCCCGCGGCACTTTTTTTAGTAACAGGGTAGTGCCGGCATTGGAGAAATTATACGGGCAGCCTGTAAAATATGGCAAGCTTGACATTACTTTTTACCGCGATGATGTAGGGCGCAAGCTGCACATGCCCAACCAGACCCGGATTGATTTTACCATCGATAAAACCAACGTGGTTATTATAGATGATGTATTGTACACGGGGCGCACCATTCGTTCGGCCATGGATGCGCTCATTGCATTCGGGCGCCCGGCCAAGATGGAGCTTTGCGTACTTGTTGACCGCAGGTTCAGCCGCGAATTGCCCATTCAGCCTGATTTTACAGGCAAAACGATTGATACCATTTTCTCACAAAGGGTAACTGTGAAATGGCAGGAGAATGATGGGGTGGATGAAGTGGTGCTGGAAGATTAAGAAGTAGGGATTAGTAATTGGGGATTAGTAATTAGGTGACATCGTCCTCTAATTCCTAATCCCCAATCGTTTAAAACTTATCGTGAACGCTTAGCCCCGGTTTGTTCTACTTCATTATTTATTTCCATCATATCCACGGGCAGGTTGGTATTACCCAGTAGGTGTGTGCTGAAATAATCTGCCATTTTCCAAAAAAAGTACTCGGTCATATCGCCGAAACCATGTCGTTGCCCGGGAAGTATTACAAATTCAAAACGTTTATTGGCTTTTATCAGGGCATTGGCCATGCGTATGGTATTGCCCGGATGAACATTATTGTCAATATCCCCGGTTGAAATCATCAAATGGCCTTTCAGGTTTTTGGCGAGCTCGCTGTTTTTTTCAATAGCATATATAAAGGAGGTATCGCCTTTGTCGTTAATGGATTCTTTTACGCCATGGTGCTTTTCGCTCCACCAGCGGTTGTAAATATTGTTTTCGTGGTTGCCTGCCGATGATACGGCTACTTTAAAGAAATCGGGGTAAACCAGCATAGAAGCAGTGCTCATAAATCCACCTCCGCTATGTCCATGAATGCCAACACGGTTAATATCAATAAAACCGAAACGGTTGGCGAGTTGCTCAACGGCAGCTTTTTTGTCGGCCAGCCCATAATCGCGCAGGTTGCCATATCCATAATTATGGTACGCTTTGCTCCGCGCGGGGTGCCCGCCCCGGTTTCCAATGGTAACAACCACAAAACCCACCTGTGCCAGCCTGTCAATCCTATCCATTCCACGCCCAAATGCTTTGTTTACGGCTTCGGTTTGCGGACCTGGGTAAACATATTCAATGATGGGGTATTTGCGGGTGCTGTCGAAATCAAAGGGTTTATACATCACGCCAAACAGGTCGGTTTTGCCATCGGCGGCTTTCACCTTAAAAGGTTCGGGGAATTTGTACCCGGCCGCTACCAGGTTGGCGAGATCGGCTTTTTCAAGCGCCAGGGTTTGCTTGCCCCCGGTTGCATCAAAAAGACCCGACATGGGGGTAACGTTTACCCTCGACCAGTTGTTTACAAAATACTTTCCATTATCGCTCATGCTAACCTGGTGATCGAAATCGCCCGGGTTTAGCAATTTAACGGCGCTGCCGTCAAACCCAACACTGTATAAATGGAGGTAGTAAGGGTCTTCGCCTTTTTCACGCCCGTTGCCTGTAAAATACAGAATCCTTGCTTTTTCGTCAATCACTTCAATATCTTCCGCATGCCAGGGCCCACTGGTGACCTGGTTTTTCAGCTTGCCATTTTCGTCAAACAGGTAAAAATGTCCCCAGCCATCGCGTTCGCTCCAATGAATGATCTCTTTGCCGCCGTTGATCAATCCCGGTCTGCGGATTTCCACATAGGTATTCAATTCTTCATGTATCAGCGGGGTTACCTGCCCTGTTTTTACATCCACCTTGCAAATGTCAATCTGGTGCAGGTCACGGCTGGTCCGGTTCATTAAAAAGAAGTCGTTGGTGCCATGCCATACAAGCGGTCTGAATTTATCGTCGCGGCTGGATTGCTTGGCGGGGGCGCTCCACAAACCCATGTTCTGGTCTTTGTAGGCAGCAGCATTCAGTATCCTCCGGCTGGTATCGGTTATGTTGAACAGGTACAAATAGGAGATGGGCTGTTCCTTTTCGCCCGGCATACCGTATTTGTAGGTTTCCAGCGTAGGGCGGGGATCGGCAATACTGTTTATCACCCAAAGGTCTTTCACTTTGCGCTCGTCGCTTCGCACCATGGCAAAATACTTGCTGTCGGGCGACCAATACACAAAGGCGCTTTTACGCTTATCCTTATTCTTCTCCTTGTTCACATTGGTTTCGTTCCTGCCACCACCATAAGCAAAGTATTCAACCCCATCAAAAGTGAGCTGGTGCTCCACAATGGTGCTGTCGTCTTCCTTTACCTGGGCTTTGCGATAGTTGGCGCTGTCCATCCAAAACAGGTTATTCTTTTTGGAGAAAATAATCATCCGCTGGTCGGGAGAGATGCTTGCCCATTCTGCCCGGCGTTTTGGCCTGTTCACTTCGGTCAATTCCATAAGCGAACCCGTTTGCAGGTTGTACTCGAAATAAAATATTTTAGGTTCCTTTTTGGTTTCCACCGGTTTTTTGGTGGTGTCCTTTTTCTCAATTTCTTTAGTGCTTTTTACAGTAAACTGAAAAGCCGTTTCATTTTTTACAAACTCAATACTGTCAATTTGAAGGTTTTGCCCATCAAAAGGATCTTTCACAATTTTAGTGATTTCAGCAGCCATTTTATCGGTATCAAACAGTTCGGCCTTGGTGCCTTTGGCGGCATCAACCATGTACCATCTTTTGCGGTCGCTGGTTTCGTACATATACCAAAAACGGTCGCCGGTCTTCATCCAATGCGCATCAACCGAAGTGCTGAAAATCATTTTTTCAAGCCGCTTGGGCGAAAATTTTGCTGCCAAACCATAATTGACCTTGTCATTGTTTTGGGCAAACAGGGCAAGCGGCCCCATAACCCATAAAATTGTGAGTAGCCTCAGCATGTAGTGTTGTTTTAATAAATTTTGAAGGAGAGCAATATTAGCAGTTAACTGCCATTTGACGATTAAAGAACTTGCTACCTTTGCTTTTTATGTTGGCAAAGCAATCGGTGTTATTTACAGATTTGGGGGTTCAGCGGTATAAATCCGTATGGGATTTGCAGGAAAAATTACTGGCCGAAGCGGTATCGGTAAAATCGGCTCATTTTGATGCAGATCCCGGTACCCGCCCAACGCTGCACCGGTTATTGTTTGTAGAGCATCCCCCGGTGTATACCCTTGGCAAAAGCGGCCATATCGAAAATATCCTGATTTCCGAAGCGGATATGCTCGAAAATGGTATTGACTATTTTAAGATCAACCGGGGCGGCGATATTACCTTTCACGGGCTCCAGCAATTGGTGGGTTATCCTATAATTGACCTGGAGAAATTTTACACCGATATCGGCAAATACCTGCGCGCTTTAGAAGAAGTTATTATCCGGACCATTGCTCATTTTGGCATTGAAGGCGGGCGTTCGGCGGGCGAAACAGGCGTGTGGATTGAGCCCGGCAAAAAAGGCAGCGAAAGAAAGATTTGCGCTATGGGGGTTCGTACAAGCCGGTGGGTAACCATGCACGGATGGGCGCTCAACGTAAATACCGACCTGGCTTATTTTAAAAACATCATTCCCTGCGGTATCCGCGATAAAGAGGTAACCTCCATTGAACGCGAGCTTGGACACCCGGTAGAGTATGAAACGGTAAAAAACCTGCTTTTGCAGGAGTTTGCCACCGTGTTCGGGGTGGAGATCGTTCCCGAAAATATTGCTATGTGCTAAAAATCCTTTGGTAAAAATACCCTTCCTTTTTCCTTTACCCGCCCGTTTTCTTTCAGCGTGTATTTGTACCAGCCTCCTTTATAAAAATTGGTTTTATCCAATATGATCAGCGGGTCCTTCACCTGTTTAATTTCAAGAAGGGGCGTTTCATCTTCCGCCATAAAAGTCACCTGGTATTTTTTTGTTGCGGCATCCATGAGCTTGATAGTGATATAACCATCCTTATCTGTAAAAATGTATTGGCTTGCCTTGGAGGCAAAAGGCGGATCATACACTTTTATTAATATGGTATCTTCCCCAATCTGTATAAGTGTATCCTTGGTAAGGTTTACAATGCTATCGCGGTAGCTCCTGAAATCTTTAAGCAATAGAATCCTAAATACTGTGGAATCGTTTTCTTTCAGGTAAAGTGGTTTGTTTGGGTCGTACATATCTTTTTTCAGTTCTGTTCTGGTAGGCGCTTCTGCAACGGATTTTAGTTCTGTGCTAAGTACTTCACGTGAAGTGTCCACTTTGGTCACTGGAATATCCTCCATCATTGCCGGCTGTTTGCTTTGGGTAAAATAGTAAGCGCCTCCTTCCATTACATAAAAAACCCGGTAAAAAACCCTCAGCCCTTCGGGAACCTTATCGCTGAAACCATTCACCGGCAATTCAGGCGAAGTGGTTGAATATACTGTACTGAAACGCTTGAGGCTATCATAAGAGCGCTGCACGGCAAGCTGAATAAGATTGGGGTAAGGGTTTTTCCAGCTAACTACTATGCGTCCCCCTCCTTTATTCTGAACCGTGAATTTGGGAAGGGTATCCTGCGCGTTTGAAAAAAATGAAACCAAAAAAAACAAAGCGGCAAATGCCACATACTTTATCACCACCTTCATATCCGGCAAATATAAACGACTTGCATCCATTGAGCTGTTCCCCCGGACTATGATGCAAAAAATGGCGTTAATTCATTTGCAAGGCAGGCAGCCTGTAATTCTGTCCGTCAAAAACATATAACTCATCAACGGTAAATTGCCAATAGCGGTACAGGGGAGATCGGTTCAGGTAGGTTTCCACTTCTTTTTTATCGGTGGCATTTATAATGATCCAGCTTTTCTGCGATTCGAGGCTTACGGTATAAGAATCTATAATACCCTTGTTAATCAGGTAATTAATATAGGTTCGGTGGGCCGGGACCAGGGTCATAAAGGTATCATCCATAAAGAATGAAATGGTTACCTGGAATTTTGAAATATTTCCACCGGTTTGTATTGATGTCTGATCCATAACTCCCCTCCTTTACATTTTATTAATTATTTCCTTTCCTAACGCATGGTTTGGCAACAACTTGTACTTTTTAACCGAATTAACGAAGCTGTAATTTTTTAGACTTCTTATTGCTAAGATTGGCTGCTTTTGTGGAAAAACAAAATTCCTGAACCTAAATAAGTGCGATATTTAGCCCGAACAAATATTACTGACAAAAGATGAGTATTTCGCTGCTGACTATTATTTACCTGATAGCCTCTGTAACATTTATCCTTGGTCTTAAAATGCTTTCTCACCCTGAAACTGCCCGGCGCGGCAACCGGATTGCCGGGGGTGGAATGGCGCTTGCCATTTTCGGTACCATTTTTTTATATGCTGATGATGAAGTAGAAGGACTTGGAAACTTGGGCTGGATTTTTGGCGCTATCCTGATTGGTTCAGTGGTAGGATGGATGGCGGCCAAAAAAGTAAAAATGACCTCCATGCCCGAAATGGTAAGCCTTTTTAATGGTATGGGCGGGGCCTGTGCGGCATTAATAAGCGTCATCGAATTCAATCATTTGGTTGAAAAGTTTACAGGGTGGACAGCATATCCTCCGGGAATGGAACCAGTTGACGCATCGACTTCGGGAACCTTACTTGTGATTCTTCTCGGCGTAATAATCGGCACCATCTCCTTTGCGGGAAGTATAATTGCCTGGGCCAAGCTGAACGGGCGGTTAGGCGATATTATTTTTAAGGGGCAAACCTTTCTGAACATTGTTATCCTGTTTTTCATCCTGTTGCTGGCAGGGTACCTTTTGTATGCCGGGGTAAACAGGGAGGTTCCCATGACGGCTAAAATCCTTTTTTATATTGTGCTGGCTGCTTCACTCCTGTACGGCGTATTTTTTGTGCTTCCCATTGGGGGCGCCGATATGCCGGTGGTTATTTCGTTGCTCAACTCCTTTACCGGTGTGGCCGCTGCCTGCGGCGGATTTTTGTACGACAATAAAGCCATGCTTACAGGAGGAATACTGGTAGGGGCTGCGGGAACACTATTAACCCTGCTGATGTGCAAAGCCATGAACAGGAGCCTGACCAATGTGCTTATCGGGTCATTTGGTGGCGGGGAGGCCATGAGCGCTGCCAAAACCGGTGCCGGGGCGCATAAGGAAATTAGACTGAGCGATGCGGCGGTGGCGATGGCCTATGCCAATAAAGTAATGATTGTGCCGGGATATGGTTTAGCAGTGGCGCAGGCACAGCATGTTTGCCATGAACTGGAAAAGCAATTGGAAGATAGAGGGGTGCAGGTTTTCTATGCCATCCACCCCGTAGCTGGCCGCATGCCGGGGCACATGAATGTATTGCTGGCCGAAAGCGATGTGCCTTATGAGAAGCTACTCGAAATGGAAGATGCCAATCCGGGGTTCAGCAATACCGATGTGGTGCTGGTGCTTGGCGCCAATGATGTGGTAAACCCTGCCGCAAAAACCGATCCGTCGAGCCCTATTTATGGAATGCCGATACTGGAAGTGGAAAATGCAAAGCTGGTGATTGTAAACAAAAGGAGTATGAAACCGGGCTATGCGGGCATTGAAAATGAGCTATTTTACCGCAAAAAAACGTCTATGCTTTTTGGAGATGCCAAAAAGGTATTGCAGGATTTGCTTTCTGAAATTAAATCAATGTAAGGTTTAGATAAATATTGTATTGTACTGACTTATAATATTTTAGTTCATGCTTCCGCAGGCGTTAATTGAATCTTTAAAGGAGGTAGAGGGTTTCAATGAAGCCCAATTCCTTGCGGAACATGAGGCTGGTGCGCCGCCCGTTTCTGTAAGGGTAAATGAGCCGAAATGGAATAAAGATATTACCGAACTCCGGTTAAGCCAAAAAGTGCCCTGGGCCAAAAATGGCTTTTACCTCGACCAACGCCCTCTCTTTACCCTTGATCCCTGGCTGCATGCCGGAGCTTATTATGTGCAGGAGGCAAGCAGTATGTTTATTGAGCAAGCCATCAAAAGGATTACAGAAGAAATTAAGATAAACTATGCACTTGACCTGTGTGCCGCACCCGGTGGAAAAAGCACCCACCTGCTGAGTTGTTTGCCTCAACATTCCGTCCTCGTAAGCAATGAAGTGATAGGATCGAGGGCGGCCATTTTGGTTGAAAATATTACCAAATGGGGCAGCGCCAATTCAATTGTTACTCAAAATGACCCAAGCGATTTTGCCCGGTTTGATGGATTGTTCGATTTGATGCTGGTGGATGCGCCATGCAGTGGCAGCGGGTTATTTCGCCGTGACCCACATTTGGTTTCGGAATGGAGCCCTAACCATGTTGTACTTTGCAGCCAACGCCAACAGCGCATTCTTGCCGATGTGTTACCGGCTTTGGCCCCGGGAGGTTTCCTGCTTTATTCTACCTGTAGTTATTCGCCCGATGAAGATGAGGCCATTCTCGATTGGCTGGCCGAAAATTTTCAAATGAAAGCTATTGACCTGCATTGGACTGATAATCAAGATGGTGTGGTGGTTACCAAATCTCCCCGCCACGGTATGGTTTGCTACCGATTTTACCCCGGCAAGGTAAAAGGCGAAGGTTTTTTTATGGTGCTCCTGCAAAAGGAAGGTAAACATGAATCCTATAATTTGAAACCCTCAAAAGGCAAAGCAGCGGATACCTCGATGCCTGCGGCTCTAAAGGAATTCATTCAAACCGAAGCACCCTTACTGTTTCACCGGCATAACGAAACGGTCTTTGCCATGCCTGAACCTGTCTATAAACTTTTCATTCAATTCCAGTCTCAAAAAATGAATGTTCGGAAGGCCGGGGTTAAAACCGGGGAGATCATCCATGGTAAATTTAACCCTGCGCATGATTTTGCGCTGGCCGGTTTGTTTAAAAAGGAAGCATTTCCACATTTTGAAATGGAGAAAACCAACGCGATCAGGTATTTAAGGAGAGATGAGTTTGATTTGCCTGATAATCTGCCAAAAGGTTGGTTATTAGTTATTTACAATGGTTTGTCGCTTGGGTTTGTTAAAAACCTGGGCAATCGTATAAACAATTATTATCCAAAGGATTGGAGGATCAGGCTTACAGAAAAATAGGCTGATCAACCCGGTTTCTTTTTTACAAAAATTAACGGTACTGTTTTCTTATTTACACCCACATTTGCACCTCCTGATTTTTTACCGGGCCAAATGGCTTGCAGACAGAGCTCATGAGTTTGATTAAAAATGTATGTAAAGGTTGGAGTTTGCTTGCCTGCTTCCTGTTTTGGAGTGGCATTTTACAAGCGCAGGGCTATTCCGGCTCAATAAAAAATGATAAGGCATTTATCACCATTTCTACTACCGCGTTTAGATCAATAGAAGAACTTTCAAAATTGTGGGGCGTTACTGAGGTGGAAATCATTTCAGTAAACCCAGGATTAGTTTCCGATTTATTTCCCAGGTCAAATGAAATACTCATTCCCGTTGGATCAATTATTAAAAGCTCAGGCTGTGATTCCTGCAAACCTGTTTACCACCATGTTGGCAAAAGCGAGGGACTATACAGGATTGGTAAATGCTATGGCAATACTACGGCTGCCACTTTAAAAAAGATGAACAATTTAAGGAGCGATGCGCTAAAGTTGGGCCAGGAATTACTTGTCGGATATGTAGCGCCCGGGTCAGTGAGCGATATGGAACCGGGTACATCGCCTGTATCCTCCGTACAAGGAACGCCAATGCCTGTTCAACCTGTTCCCATTCCGGTTGAGCCTGTAAAAGACCCGGCAGTGGCAGCGCCCCGGCCAGAACTTGTTTATACCGGAACCGGCGTATTTGAATCTGAGTTTGCGCCGGACCCATCCCGTATCACAACAAAAACAGGCAAAGCTGCTTCCTTTAAAACCGAAAGTGGTTGGAAGGATGGAAGGTTTTACCTGTTGAACAGTCAATTGCAAACCGGTGTTGTTGTAAAAGTGACCAATCCGGGTACCGGTAAAAGTATTTATGCAAAAGTGGTTGGGCCTCTTCCTAAAATAAAGCAGAATAATAAGCTCGATTGGCGGCTGAGTTCGGCGGCAGCTGCTTCGCTTGGAGTTTGGAATGAAGACGAAATTATGGACCTGGTAATAGAATTTTAGCTTCCCCGGTTTAATGTTCTATTAAACAGGTTGAACTATAATTTTTGAAGGATGTTTAATGGTATTTTTACCATTCTATCTATGACACATCCCAATATTGCAACAGTCGGGCAACTCAAAGCATCCGGTTATACTCCAAAAACTATTAAAGAAGAAATCAGGCAGAACCTGGTTGGCAAACTAAAAAGCAATCAAACTACTTTTCCGGGCATACTTGGTTATGAAGATTCGGTAATTCCCGATACGGAAAGGGCATTGCTCAGCCGTCATAATATTCTTTTCCTCGGTTTACGCGGGCAAGCCAAAACCCGGATGGCCCGCCAAATGATTGACCTCCTTGACGAATACATTCCTGCGCTTGCGGGTAGCGAAATCAATGACGATCCTTTTCACCCCATCAGCAAATATGGCCGCGATCTCTTGCTTGAAAAGGGTGATGACGCGCCACTTGAATGGATCCACCGCACACAACGTTATGGCGAAAAGCTTGCCACACCGGATGTGAGTGTAGCCGACCTGATTGGTGATATTGACCCGATTAAGGCGGCCAACCTCAAACTAAGTTTCGCCGATGAAAGGGTGTTGCATTTTGGCATCATACCGCGCAGTAACCGGAGCATATTTGTTATTAATGAACTGCCCGATCTGCAGGCGCGCATACAGGTGGCATTGTTCAATATTTTGCAGGAAGGCGATATCCAGATCCGCGGGTTTAAATTAAGGTTGCCGCTCGACATCCTGTTTGTGTTTACCGCCAACCCCGAAGATTACACCAACCGTGGGAGCATTGTTACCCCGCTGAAAGACAGGATTGAAAGCCAGATACTTACCCATTATCCAAAAACTATTGAAACGGCGCTTGCCATCACCGGGCAGGAGGCGCATATTTTACCCGAACAGACCGGAAAGGTGCAGGTAAGCGACCTGGTGAAAAGGCTGATAGAGCAGGTTGCCTTTGAAGCGCGTACTAATGAATATGTTGACAAGAAAAGCGGGGTCTCGGCAAGGCTTACCATCAGTGCATTTGAGAATGCCGTGTCCACCGCAGAACGCAGGGCTATTTTGCATGATGAATCTGCTACGCAGGTTTGGATAAGCGACTTAGCCGGGATCATTCAGTCTATTACCGGTAAAATTGAATTGGTATATGAAGGGGAACAGGAGGGGCCGTACCAGGTTGCCGTGAACCTGTTGGACAAGTCAATCCGCACCTTGTTTGCCAGTTATTTTCCTAACCCCGATACGCTGAAGAAACGCCGCAATACAGGTAAACAATCAGTTGCATCGCGGGAAGAAGATAATCCTTACAAGGCCATTACCGGCTGGTTTGATGGCGGAAATAAATTAGATATCCTGGTACATGCAACCGACCGGCAGAAAATAGACCAGTTGTATGCGGTAAGCGGGTTGCATGCCCTGGTTGCAAAACTGCATGGCATAAAGCCCGAAGCCGAAATGGCGTTGTTGATGGAGTTTGTGCTTCATGGGCTGGCCAGCTATTCGCTAATCAGTAAAAAGATCATTGAAGGCCGTATAGAATTTAAGGACCTGATGGGGAGCATGCTCAATTTTGGAGCAGGAAGCGGGGAGGAGGATATGGAGGATGAGGATTTCAATTGAGGCTGCATCAGTCTATTCAGGTTGTATCCCCAGTACCTCCTCCACATTCCCGGTAATGTTTTCGGCAAGTTTTTCCATTGGCAGGTCGTTCACATCATCGCCAAAGGGGTCTTCAATTTCCTCAGCAATCAGCTCGAGGCTGCCAAGCACGTAAAAAATAAACATTACTACAGGGATGGCAATAAACCCTACCGAAAACACAAAGCCAAAGGGCAGGGTAAGCACATATACAGCGATAAATTTTTTAATGAAAGTGCTGTACGAATAGGGGATGGGTGTGTTTTTGATCCTTTCGCAGGCGCCGCAAATATCAAGCAGCGATTGGGCTTCGGCATTCAGCACGATCAGTTGGTCGCCGGTAAGGGTTTGGTTTCGGTAGAGCTCCTGTATCCTTTTCTGCAATAGGATTACAATCTGTGCCGGGATATGTCTTTCCCGGTCAAAGTTGGGTATTTCGGGATGCGGTTGGGTATCAAGCATCAGCCTCGTTTTTTCCTTGTGCAGGTGGTTGCTGAGTTCTTTGGCAAAAAGGCTGATCAATTTGCCGAAATAGCTCCTTTGGTTATGATCATTGGCTGGAAGCATAACCTGTAATTTTATGGCGAGGTTCCGGCTGTTGTTTACCAGCGCGCCCCACATTTTTCTGCCTTCCCACCAGCGGTCATAAGCGGTATTGGTGCGAAATACCAGCAGCATGGAAATGGCAAAGCCAAGCAGGTTATGCATCATGGTGGTATTTTTTATATATGGGTGTTCCGACATTTGGAGGAAGGTGATCTCAACCCATGCCACCAGCGCGGTATATACCCCAATGCCTATCAGCAGCGGCAATAGTTTACGGAAAGTATCGGCCTTGTGAAAATACAGTATGGGGGTAAGCCAGTCTTTTGGATTGTATGAAACCATGCCGCAAAAATGAAACTATTGCACTAAAATCCATCGCATAATTATGCCGGAGGGTATGGGGCATCCATCAGCCCGTCACAGGGAAGGGTTCTTTTCGACGAATTACTTTCAATGGCCAGCTCAATCAAACGGATCGTGTTGAACCCATGTTCGGGCTTTTCGCTGAGTGGGGCGCCGTGTACAATGGTTTGATACAGGTTGGTATAAAACCCTCCAAAATTGCCCGGCTGCGTAGGGTAGGGTTTACGCACCAACTGTCCGTCAAGTAATGTATGTAAAATTCCATACTGGCTTTCCGGTTCCATCCCCCAATCTTCACCAACAGGCATGTTGCCAGTTTTCAATAACTCTTCCTGCGGGTCATCGCCATATTTCAGGTAGCTGCCAATGGCGCCATGTACTGCATAGCGGGGGCCCATTTCGCGCACCAGCATCCCCGATTTCAGGATAACGGTCAACCCATTGGCATAGTCGAGCCGGAGGTCGAAATAATCATCCACTACGGAAAAGGAACGTTGGCTTTTAATAAAAGCGGTTATGTATTGCGGTAATCCAAACAGGCAAAGCGCCTGGTCAACCAGGTGGGGGCCGAGGTCGAAAAATACACCGCTGCCGGGTCTTGCCTCCTCACGCCAGGCCTTATCGGGTTTGGGGGCATCGCGGTAGCGGTCGAAATGGCAAATATATTCGTGCACTTTGCCAAGCAATCCCTGCCCTGCAATCTGCCGGATGGTTTTAAAGTCACCTACATAACGCCGGTTTTGGTACACCGCAAAAACTTTACCTGGCTGTTTGCCTGCTTCCACCAATTGTGCGGCTTCGGCGCTGCTGTTGGCAAAAGGTTTTTCCAGCACCACATGTTTGCCTGCCTGCAATGCCTGCATGGCATAAGGGAAATGGGTTTCATTTGGCGTGGTGATCACTACCAGGTCAATATCCTCCCGCACCAGCAAGGCGTCAATCGTTCGTTCGGTTTGCAGGTATGGATAAACCTTTTCGGCTTCATTACGGTTGCGTTCTACCACGGCTGTTAATTGATATTGTGGCAGGGTATGTAAAAACGGTGCGTGAAAAACACGGCCACTCATGCCGTAGCCAACAAGACCAACACGAATTTTTTCCATAAAGAAAACGGAGGTTTAAAAGCGAATGTAAAAATACTTACCAAAAAAAAGCAAGCCTGCCAATTGCGGCAGGCTTGCAGTAGCAACTTATTTTTCTAAATTAATTAATAATTTAAAATTTTAAACTCCGTACGGCGGTTGAGTTTCCTACCCTCAGGGTTATCCTTTTTACCAACCTGGTTTTCAGCCACAGGCATTGTTTCTCCATAACCTTTGGCATCAATCCTGTCGCGCGAAATGCCTTTACTTACTAAGTAATCAACGCAGCTTGCAGCACGTTTTTCCGACAATTTCTGGTTGTAGGCATCCGAGCCGATATTATCAGTATGTGCGCTGATTTCAATCCTCATACCTGGGTATTTATTCATCATGCTGATAAGTGAATCAAATCGGGGGTATGCACTTTTGCTAAGTGTCGACTTATTAAATTCGTATAAAACATCTTTCAATACCACCGGCTTGCCGGGTTCTATTGGAGGTGCTGGTTTTTCCTTGTTCAGGCAAAGCGGGCCTGCAGTAAATGTTTCGGCTTCATCATCGGCGGCAATAATAAGGCGCAGGTTGGCTGCCTCGTATCCTTCAGCGCTCATCGAGGTTTCCAACGACATAAATTCATCCATCATGAAGCTGTACTGACCTTTGGAATCTGTTCTTCCAGAAAATACCTGGTTGCCGTTAGCATCTTTGGCAACGATGCTTACACCCGGTACAGGGCTGTTATCTTTACAATCCACTACTTTACCCGAAATATTCTTTTTTACTTTTTGCCTGTCAAATGCAAATAAGTCAAGACAACATTCGCTGCTGCGGTCGCTGCTTAAATAAGCGCTGTTCCATACCGATTTTGAATCGGTGCTCAGGTAATAGATATCATCTTTAATGGAGTTAACAGGATAGCCCATGTTTACAGGTTGTTGCATGGTACCGGTTAAATCGCCCTTGGAGGTAAACAAATCATATCCACCCATGCCTACGCGGCCATTTGTAGAAAACACAAGCGTTTTTGATGGCTGATGGTAGAAAGGCGCTTCATCATCACCGGGCGTATTTATTCCATTGATGTTTACAGCATTGCCTGCCGGATTACCAGAAGCATCAAGTGCAACTGCCCAAATATCTTTTTTACCCATGCCACCCTGCATATCGCTGCTAAAAAGCAGCCATTTGCCATCGGCAGTTACATAAGGCTGGCTGCTGCTGGCACCTGCTGCATTTACAGTGTTGCCAAGCATTACGGGGGCCGACCAACTTTCGCCCGATTTTTCGGCTTTATAAATGCCGGCCTGTTTTTTACCATTTACTATTTGCCATTTGGTGTAGTACATGAAGTTGCCGTAAAAGCTGGCAATACCCTGTTCCATTGCTGCATCGGCAGGCAAGCCCAGCAGTTCGGGGCTACCGGCATCGTTGTTGAGGTAAAGCTTATTGGTATTCGGGTTCGATGGGGAATATCCCGAATCGGCACGGGTAGAGGTAAAAACCAGCTTGCCATCCATAGCGGCAGGCGCATAGGTTGCGCCCGGCGCATTTACACCGGCCTTGGTTACGCTATACCTGGCCAGGTCCTTACGCGCCATTTGCGATTGTGCAAATGCAAAGTTTGATAGTTGAAGCTTTGCATCGGCTTTCATTTCGGCATCTGCCCCTTCCATGCCCAAAAACTTATTATAAGCTGCTTCGGCCTCGGGGTGCTTGCCATTGAATTGCGATGATTTTGCATAATAATAGGTAGCCGGGGCATTGCCTGCATCGCTTGCTGCCTTAAAGTTTGGTTCGGCTTTTTGGTACTGGTGCAGTTGGTAGTAGCTTTCTGCCAGCTTATACTGCGCATCGGCTTTTTGCGAGGCACTGGATGAGCCGCCTTTCACCTTATTGTTAGCATAAGGGTTGAATTCGGTTTTCTTTTCCGTCTGCCCGTTCAGCGCTTTTTCGTAAAGCTGTGCCGCAGAATAGTAATCACCTTTGGAGTAGTATTCGTCTCCCGCTTTTATGTAAGCCGATTGTGCATAGGAAGCGGTATTCAGCGCAATGCAGATACCTGCAAAACAAAGCGTTCTTTTTATTGAAGTAGCCATTCTTATCAAATAGTTTAATTGATCAATTGTATAGTTTTTTTAATGCCCTTTATCAGCAGGTTATAAGCGCGGGCAAACAAAATTGCCATCCACATCGGTTTTTACTTTGCGCTTGCCAACAAAGGAAACAGAAAACTCGAACGCATTGCTACCGTTAACCGACCTGCCAAGGTCGCTGATGTTTGAATCGTAGCTGCATCCAATAACCAGTCCATTTATGGTAATACCGATGAAGGGCGCCACCGCATCTTCGTGGCGGTAGTTTACACCCAGCATCAGGTCGGAAGCATCACTAAGCCTGAATTGACTATATAAACCAATCATGGTTTCCGAAGCGCCGGCCTGGTTCATATATAATGCATTTGGGGTAAGGCTGAATTGCTCGTTAATGGCAATGCGCACACCTCCATGGAATACAGCCCTTAAAGGCAGTTTTGCATCGCCCGTTGCACTAAACGGATCATCGGGCTGCGTAATATGATTGGCAGAAGCGCCGAGGTACAGGTTTGCCTTTTTACCCGGCTTACCATCATAGTACATGGCACCAACGCTTGCATCAAATACAGTAGAGGAAGTTTTTGAAAAAGACTCCATAGTAGCATTTCCGGGGTTATAGCCGGTAATGGGGTTCCATTGGTCGCCAAAGGTAAGTTTGCTTGGATTGAAGCTACGGCTTACGATACCGGCATTCAAACCAATTACCAGGTGCTGGGTACCATCGGCGCCCCATCTTAACCCTGTAAAGGCTGCCGAACCCTGGGCAGTAAGGTAATTATACCCTCCGTCACCTGCGGTTTGGTTTAATACTCCGGCCCCAAAATTCATGCTTTTGTTGGTGGAGAAATCGCCACTTGCCCCAATGGTAGAAAAGGCAGAACCCATGCTGCTCCACTGGTTGCGGTAAATGCCCGTTACCCGTACATTGCCGTCAAAGGCTCCCGTAAGTGCCGGGTTGAGGTAGGTTGGAAACATGTAGAATTGCGAAAAATGGGGATCCACCTGCGAAAACAATTGATTGCCCGTGAATAGCCCACAGAGCAATAAGCCATTTAATATTAACTTTTTCATCTGCGGTAATTGTTGTTAGTATTCGGTTTGAAAAAAAATGGTTGATTGGTTAACGTAATAAAGTGACAGCGCCCGATTTAGCCGGAGATCCGTCGTTTAGATTTATGATATAATAATAAGTTCCAATAGGGGCCGGTCCGCCTTTCAGGTTTCCATCCCATGGTCTGCCTGTTCCGGTTGTGCGGTACACCACTGATCCGTACCTGTCGAATATTTGAATAGATGCATTCATATAATGTTCAATATTTTTTATATTCCACTTATCATTCAGCCCATCGTTGTTGGGCGAAAAAGCATTGGGAATAAAAACGCTTTTTTGAACGGTAACCGTTAACTGATCCGTGGCGGTGCAATTATGCTCACCGGTTGCTGTAAGTGTGTACACTTCATCGCCGGTAACCTTTAATTTGGGGCGAAGAACGAATGGATTATCCAACCCTGCACCCGGGCTCCACCTGAACGATAACGAAGTTGAATTGGCAGTTGCCTCAAATTGTATTGTATCGCCTTCTTTTGCAATAAATGACCTGCCTGCATCAATTACAGGCTGCAGGTACACGGTTACCGGTTTGGAGGTTGTATCCGACATGCAACCTTCAGCATTTTTAACCAACAGCTTTACGGTAAATGTTCCCGGGTTGTTATATAATTTGGAGGGGTTTTGCAGCGTGGAAGAAGTTCCATCGCCAAAACTCCAGGACCATGAATTAACCGGGCTGTTCGATGAGGCGCTTTCATCCCTGAAAACACTGGCAATGCCCTGGCAAACATCATTCGGGTCCACGCTGAATAAGGCTTTCGGCTGATCAAAAATCTTATCGAACACCTGTGATGCTGTTGCCGTGCAACCCTTTAATGAACCGGTTTTTAAGGTAATAGTATAACTTCCCGGAGTGCTATATATATGTACCGGGTCCTTTTCGGTAGAAACCGGCGAGCCATCGCCAAATTGCCATACATAACTTAATGTGCTGTTGTCGGCAATGGTAGATCCATTGGTGAACTGAGCTTTGCCTGATGGCATGCATACGGAAGCCGGCATGATGAATGAGGCTTCAGGATTCGCATAAATAATCACCGTTCCAAAAGCAGTATCGCTTACACAGCTTTCGCTAACCTTAGCCACATGCTTTATGATAACGGTATCGGGCTGCATAAACCTTTTTGTAAAAGGGCTGCTTTCAAATACCGTTACAGTATCGCTTTGGTTAAAGCTCCAAAACCATGCTTTTACGCTTGCTTCCGGGTTCGCATCTTCAAAACCAATAGTAGCGCCTGCACAGCTATCGTTGTACATGATTTTAAAATCAGGGGTTGCAGGCTTAGCAGTTATTATAAATGTTTGAGTGGTATCGGCAATGCAACCAACCGAATCAATGGCCATCAATTGCGCATAATGGTTGCCTGCCGCAAAGTCGCGCGATACTGTTTTTCCTTCACCTGTGGCATTATCTGAAAATTTCCACTCCCATGTATAAACTGAATTTCCGTTATCAAAGGTATCGTTAGCGGCAAATTGTACAGTTTCCAATATACTGCAATCGTTGTAAACCATCTTAAAACCGGTTTTGTACGCCGGCTTTACTTCAACCTGGTACTGCACTTCCTCGGTTTGGTTGCAGGTTTCAACCGTAGGGCTGGTGGCAAGCAGGGGCACCGTGTGAAAACCGGGTTTGCTAAAACTGTAATAACCGGGCAGGCTGTACCTGTAATAGGGAAGACCATTCACCATTACAGTAGCCGTAGAAATGGGATTGTTTTGAATGATATCCGCTGCGGGCGATATAGTGCCTGCCAGTTCACTTAATTTCCAATTCAATACCGTGGGTTTATATCGCATGAGCACCGACAGCTTTACCGGCGTATTTACACAAGTGTATGCATTATCCTCCGCCACAGGGCTATGTTCATTATTAAGAACCGGGAAGCCATTCAGGTTATTGATATAGGTGCCTGCATTGTATCCATAACTTTCAGCGCCACCCAGGCCATAGGTAATGGCTGTAAAGGCCGAATCGCTTTCTACGATGGATTGAGCCTGTGCGGCCGCCCAACGTTTTACTACCACGGAATATCCCGGGTAATTAGGATGGGCATATACATCGTTGAAATCTCCGGCAACACCATCTATTGTAAGTGATGAAACGCCATCCGTAGGGATGATGAGGGTAAGAAAATTGTAATCAATATTTTCTTTGTTATTCCTGTAAAAACCAACCCGCTTTATGGATTGTTCCATAGGGCTTATCAGCATCATTTCAGGGTCTCCTGTGCCGATATAACCACAATATCTTGACGAAGGAATGTATTGTGCAACCAATACAGGCTTATCAGCTTCAATATAATCGGCTTTATTGCTTTGGTACTCGTAGTAATAGCCATTCGTAGTGGTTAAAGCCAATAATTGCGTCCCGTTCTTCTTAACAACAGTTGACGGGTCTTTTACAATGATCCTGAAAATATTGATGTTATGGTCCTTCGGTGTACGATCAACGCTGGTCGGCGCCGTTAAATAGTGCTTTCCCCAGGCCTGCAGCGGAAATACCTGTTGCATAATGTTATCGCCACTGCCATTTAGCTCGCCAACACAAGTAATTTGCGTTCTGCTGCTTCCTGAATACAGCGCTATGGGATAGCATTCGCCCAGGTCGTTGGCAATTGAGGTAACCGTAGTGCCGGCTACGTTCTCTCCGGCTTCCTGGCTAATAGGGGCACCTACCAACTGGTATATTTCGCCTTTTTGAAGATCAACAATGATGGGCGTACCAGCCCTATCACCCTTACGGGTATTAACCGTAGGTACAATCCGGATGCGGGTGTTATTCTGCCTGGCAACCACATACATCCAGGAAAAACAATTATAATTTGAACCGTTATAAAACTGCGGGGTATTTACAGAGATATAAGAATGCCCCCAGGTTTCAACCGGCATAAGCATGGTTGCGGCCGAACTCACGTCTCCATAAATATGGGCATATACCACAATGGGCACATCGCTCTCAATGTGAATGGCGTGCTTTGTAAATACCCCTTCCGACCCTGTGCCACCGGGATAGCTTGGGGGCTTGGTGTACAACCTTGCGTCAAAAAAAGATGCCGGGGAAGACTCAAGTCCTTTAGGGATAAGCTTACTGGGAATAACAGAGTTAGCGGGCACATCATACTCTTCTTTGTACGTGGTACCATTCATGGTAACCGTTACATGGGCAGCAGTTTCCGCGCTAAAATACAGGATCATTTGCTGGCTGTTATCCGTTTCCATAAACTGGTGGTGACCATACCCAACCCAAAACTCCTTTCCTTTGTTTGAAAGTGTTTGCGCTTGCAACAGGTTGATATATGGTGTAATTGCAGTCAGAAATAATATTTTTAGTATTTTATACATTTACCTCAACTTCCGTTCCCTTGTCCCCAATAGGATAGTCTTTCTTTTCATTTTTTTTTACCTGATTATAGTTACAGACCCGGTTAAAGGGGCCTCGCCTTGTTTTACATGAATAATATAGAAATATGTACCTACCGGTAGTGGCTTACCCTGCGAGGCGCCGTCCCACGGCCTTGCATAGCCCTGCGATGCATATACCTGCTTTCCATAGCGGTCGAATATTTTTACAGAGGCATTTGGATAATCGGCAAGGTTCTTTATCATCCATACATCATTTATCCCATCGCCATTGGGCGAAAATGCATTGGGCGCCGTTACGCTGCGCAACACCATCACACTCATTTCGTCGGTTGAAACACAGATGCCTTCTTTATCCGTTGCCGTAAGCACAAATACCTGGTCTTGCCGAACCACATAGGTGGGTTGCAACAGGCTCGCATTGTTTAGTAATCCGGCAGGCTGCCAGCTAAATACTAGCTCCGATGGATTGGAAGCGGTAGCCTTTAGCACAACCGCGCTATTTTCCTCAGCCGTAATATTGGGCCCTGCATCTATCTTAGGATTAATGCGTACCTGGATATCGCTGCCTGTACCCGCCGCTGAAGTACAACCGTTTTGATCTTTTACTACCAGGGTAACTTTGTATGTTCCAAAATTTGTATAAGCTTTTGAAGGATTTTGGACAGTGGATTTTGTGCCGTCCCCAAATGCCCAGTCCCATGATGTTATACTGCCCGCCGTAATGCTTTTGTCAGTAAAATTTACAGTGCTGCCTTCGCAGGGCTTATTATTGGTAACTTCATGACCGGAAACAGGCTTGTTTACGAAAGCAGAAGCCGGTAAGGTCATAACTGTATCGGAACTGCAACCTGCGGCAGAAGCCGCCTTTAAGGTTACCTGGTAGGCGTTAACCGTAGCATATACATGCGATCCGTTTGCCTGTGTAGAGGTTGCTCCATCACCAAAATTCCATTGATAGCTTAAAGCAGACTGATCTGCAATGGCGCTTTTGTTGGTAAAAACGGCTTGTCCATCGGGCATGCAAATGCCGGACGGCAGGCTGAAATCGGCTACCGGCAGCGGGTTTACCGTAAGTGTTTTGGAAAAAAGATTGCTTTTGCAGCCGTTGCTGCTGGTGGTGTATAAATTAACGGTGTACGCTTTGCTGCCGGTAAATGATTTTACAATGGGGTTGCCGTTGGTATAGCTTACATCTCCATTACCGTCACCAAAGTTCCAGGTCCAGGTGTTTATTCTGGCGTTTGCATCTACCGAAATATTAATGGTTGACTGATCGGTGAAGGTAGCCGTTTGATCGAGGCAGATGTTGGCGGGGGCATCAAAGGAAGATTCAGGAACGGCATGCACCCAAATGCTTGAAGCCGCAGAGTCCTGGCAGCCCCCGGTTGAGTTAAAAATATACCAGATGGCATGATTGCCCACACCGGCAACTGAAGGATTAAACTCTCCATTGCTATTTGTACCGGGCCCTTTATAAACACCCGTACCCGTAACACCATTGGTAATAGTAGCCGAAGCTACAGAAACCGGTGCGGCGGTATTAAAACAAACCGGCGTAAGCACGGGAGCATAGCTTATTACCGGGCGTGGCTGTAAACTAATATCCCAAGCGGAATCGCCCACACAGCCCTTGGATGTAGTTGCGCTCAGCGTTACTTTATAATTGCCGGCAGCATACTTATGTGTTGGATTGGCAATGGTTGAAGTATTGGGATTGGCAGGCGTAGCTGCGGGATCGCCAAAATTCCATAGGTAAGCGCCAATGGCTTGGTTATCGGGCGTGGTTACATTGCTTGTAAACTGAATGACACCATCCACCGGCAAGCATCCTACAGGATAGGTGATGCTTAATTGAGGCAAAGCATACACAACCAGGGTTTGCGTGGCTGTATCGCTAATGCAGGTGGCGCTATATTTTGCTACATGCTTTACAATCAGCGTATCGTTTTTACCATATACATGGGTTGCCGTATGGCCATTGGCAAACAGGGTAGTGGTGTCACCATTTCCAAAACTCCAGAACCAGCTTTGAACTCCTGCCTGAATCATAGTTTCTGTAAAGCGGATGGTTTGGTTAATACAGTTAGCGGTAGTGGTCACCGTAAATTCAGGTGTTGCAGGTTTGTTGGAAATGGAAAAGTTCTTTGTGGTATCGGCAATACAACCGGCATGGTCAATGGCAAGTAAAGAAGCGCTGTTAGTTCCTGCATTAAATGTGTACGAAACATTTTGCCCGCTTGCGGTACCGGGAGTGGCACCATTCATAAAACTCCATTCCCATTTCTGTACCAGGGTAGAATCGTTGAATTTTGCCCTGCCGTTAAAATTTACCAATTCCGAGGCTTTGCAGTTTTCGTACACTATACTGAAATCAGTTCGCAGGGTATCCCGCACTTCAATTTGGTAGGGAATTTGCTCGGTATTATCGCACTGCTCTACGTGCGGTGCGGTAGCAAATACCGGTATATCATATATACCCGGACGATTGAAAACATAGGCGCCCGGCAAATTGTAGCGGTAATAAGGCACCCCTGACACCAATTCCTCACCTACCGGAACAGGAGCGTTCATAGTAACGTCTGCCGCAGGCGAAATGGTATCGGCAAGCTTGCTTAACTGCCAAAGAATTTTGGAGGGTTTGTAACGGAGTAGAACCGATAATTCGACCGGTGTATTGGCACAGGTGTATAAACTGGCTGTATCGCTGTTGTTGTATTTGTTTTTAATAAACGGAAAGCCACTCAGGTTGTTGATATAAGTGCCTATGTTAAAACCATAGCTTAAGGCAGAAGAAAGGCCGTAAGTAATACCTGTAAATGCCGAATCGCTTTCTACCACGCAGGTGGTCGGGGCGCGGGCATCGGTATTGGACCTGGTATTCCAAAGCCTTACTACTACCGAATAACCCGGCAAATTGGGATTGGGGTACGACCGGGTGAAATTATTCTTAATGCCGTCAATGGTTAAAGATTCCAACCCTGCTGTGGGGATATTGAGGGTCATCAGGTTCCAGTTAACAACCAACCCTTTGGTTTCCCAACCGGGAAAAGCAATCCTTTGAAAAGCAACTTTCTTAATGCCCTGTTCAATGGGGCTTAACAAAAGCATCTCCGGATCTCCCTCGCCAACATATCCACAAGTACCCTGGGTTGGAAATATCTGTGCAACCTGTATGGGTTCGTTTGCCTCTATATAGTCGGCTGTATTTGTTTGAAATTCGTAATACCCTTTTGGCAATATGGTTAAGGGCACGCCATTTCTTTTAACAACGGTACCGGCAATCTTGGGTATTATCCTAAAAAAATTGTTGTTATGTGTTCCGGCTAAATCTTCAGACCTGCTGGAAGGCGTTGCTAAATACCTTCTGCCCCAGGCTTCTACCGGAAACATTTGCTGAATAAACATGTCTTCCGAAGGCCACTGGCCCGGGAATGAACCACAATGCACATAGCTGCCGCTGCTTCCCACAAACGCTGCTATAGGATAGCATACACCATCGCTGTTGGCTACCGATTTTATGGTAGATCCAATAAAGTCGTTTGTACCTGTTACATTACCGGGAGGCACGTTGGCCTGCATCTGGTAAATTTCGCCCTTTTGCAAGGTGACATTGATGGGTGTGTTGGCGGGCAATCCGCTACGGGTGGCGTTAGTAGGGTTTATTTGTATTTGTGTGTTATTGTAATTGGCTACTACAAACACCCATGCAAATCTTCCCTGCCTCTCAAATTCTGTAACCCGTTGGTCGTGGCTCAAAACCTTATAAGAGTAGCCCCAGGAATCCACCGGTATCAGCATGGTTGCCGCTGCAGAAAATGGCGCATATTGAATTTCATGTACCACAATGGGTACGTCACTTTGTATATGGATGGCTTTCTGCTTAAAAATACCTTCAGAATTGGTTCCGCCCGGGAAGTTGGATGCCCTGGTATAAAGCATCGCGTCATATGGCGTACTTGGTACATCTCTAAACCCTTGTGGCATATTTTCGCTTCGTACCACTGAGTTTGCCGGTACATTATATTCCCGCCTGTAAGTAGTGCCGCTAATGGTAACCACTACCTTGGCGGCCTGCTCAGCGCTAAATGAAAATGCAGCCCTTGGTGAATCAATCCATGAGGCATTCTCCATTGCGGCTACATGCCCAAAGCCGGCCCAAAAGTCTGTTCCTTTATTGGAAATTTTTTGTGCCTGTATAGCTGACTGCAAACCCATTAGAAAAGATGATATGTACAAAAGTTGCTTCATTATTAAACACCAGCCTCAACTCAGTTTCCCGCTATTAATAAGTCATGCGATCCGGTTCCTATAAATTCTCCTGTTTCTTTCCGGTAAAGTAGTTTGTTTTTGTTTTTAGTTTAATCCAGGCTCTTTCATTAAGAAAGAGCCTGGATATGTGAAGGCTTATGAAAGCACCATCCTTAACGAATCAGGTTAATGCTGCCTTTTTTATTGATCTCAGCGCCATTGTGCAATACCACGGTGGCTGTGTACATATACACTCCCATTGGGGCATCCTTGCCGTTCTGCTTACCATTCCATCCGCCCTGTGGATCAGTACCTTCGTACACCTTCTGTCCCCACTGGTTAAAGATCATGAACTTAAGAGTCCTTATGCCGGTAGCATATACTTTAATCAGGTCGTTGTTGCCGTCGCCATTTGGTGTAAAGCTGTTTGGTACAAATACTTCTTCAGAATAAGTAGAAGCAGTTACCGGGGTAGAAATGGCTTGTGTACAACCACCCAGCGCCCTTACCACAATGGTTACCGGTTGCATGGGGTTTAAGCCCGTAATGGTATGGGTAAGCCCGGTAGCTCCTGAAGACGGAGCGCCCCAGCTCGTACCGCCATTGGTGGACACTTCGTAACCTGTTGCATTAATTACTGCATTCCACCTGAACCTGAGCGTTCTTGTGCCTACAGAATCAACTGTAACAGTTGGAGCCGAGAGATTTGGTATCATGGTAACGGTAGCTGTGACTCTTGTTGCCACATCGCAGCCATTCTGGTTAGCGCTTGCATAATAAGTAGTGGCGCCGGGTATATTGGTAGCTGTGTAGCTTGTACCGGTAGCCAGGGCTGTTCCGCCGGTAGCTACATCATACCAGCTATATTCAACTCCCTGCACGGGGTTGGCTACCTCGAAGGTTGCCGAACCATTGGGGCAAATAGCCTGTGTATTGCTCACCAGTGCAAAGGTTGGCAATGGATTCACCGTGATGATTTTGGTAGCAGTATCTACGCAACCATCATTAGCAATACCCTGAAGTGTTACGTTAAAGTCGCCCGTTGCAGCCCAGGTTTTAGTTGGGTTCTGTATGGCAGCCGTTGTGTTATCGCCAAAGTCCCAGTTCCAGCGGTCAACCACAGCATCGTTTCCTGCCGTGCCGGTACCTGTAAATGTTGCGGTTGCATTAATACAGCCTGTATAAACATAAGTATAATCAACTACCGGTGCGGCAATCACTTCCACCATTACAAAACCGGTGTCGGACTTGCTGTCACAGCTTGCAGCGCTTGTAGCATAGCTTGCGGTTACAGGAATACTGTAGGTACCGGTTTGAGCAAAGCTTAAATCCTGGTTCAGCGTATATACATAGTAGTCCTGGAAGTTTATTTCCACCGTATCCACCGCAACAGGATTGTTTTGAACAACATCAGCTGAAGGCGTAAGACCGGCAACAGCACTTAATCTCCAGGTAATACTTGTAGCCGGTACCGACGACAGGTAAACGGTTGGCCTGAACGGCGTGCCTGCACAGGTATATGTGTTTGGCGCCGGGTTTGTGTTCAGTGTATTATGGATGGTGCTGTTGGAGAATTTCACCCTTGGCACCTGGTAACCCACATTGTACGCATAGCCGCCATTATTGTTTGGCTGATGCGAAATGGCGGTAAACTCAGAGTCGCTTTCCACGAAAGATACGCCATCTTCAGCAGGCCAGCTTTTCATTACTACTGAATATCCTGCTTTTTGAGGATGCGCATAGGTGGAATCGAATGTATTGGAGCCGTCAATTTTTAGAGAGGCCAGGCCTTCATCGGGAATGATAACGGTTATATAGTTGGGAGGAGGTGCACCTACCCCGCCTGGCGCCTTTTTATAGAAGGTCGTATTCTTTAATCCATAACCCAACGGAGTAAGATAGAACATGCTTTCGCTGCTGCCTGGGTTAGAGTACTCATCATTACCGCAATCAGAGAAATAGGTCATGAATTGTGCGATCATGATAGGCTTATCGGCTTCAATATATTCCGGTACCCTGCTGCTAAACTCATAGAATTTGCCTGGGGTAATACCGGTCATTACCACACCGTTGCGTTTTACCACAGTGGCATCATCTTTTACCAACACGCGGAATGTATTGAACAGGTGCTCGCTTTTGCTATTCCTGGTAGCTAATGGAGCAGTCAGGTATTGCTTGCCCCAGGTCTGGTTAGGATAGGTCTGCTGGAAGATATATACATCGGCGCCGTTCAAAGCCTCCCGGCAACGAAGACCGGTACCGCCACTGCCTACAAATACGCCAATGGGTTTGCACTCACCTGCGGCGTTGGGAACTGATACAAACTTGGTACCCGTAAGGTCGGTTGACTCATAAGAATTATCCGATCCGCCGGTAATCTCCCTGTCCCAGTATTTCAGGAAGCCTCCCAGGATTTGATAGACTTCGCCCCTGTTCAAGGTAACTCTAAAAGGAACTCCACCCGGTCTTCCACTCTGCGTAATGCCGGAAGGAGTGATCTCTACCACAGTGCTGTCGCGATCGGCTATTACACTTGCCCACGATGTTCCCTGCACTGGATTGGGGTAGCCACTGAACTGGCGGGCTCCCAATGCGGTATAATCATAGGTGTAGGTGCCGGTAGGCATTAGTAATGCGGTCATTGCTCTGAGGCCCGAAGTAATCTGAGCAGAAGCCGCAATAGGATGATTGCTCTCGACCAGGATACCTCTCTTCGACCAACCTTCATCTACCAGGCGGGCATCATACCAACCACTCTTTGGTATAATATCGGTAGTAATAACCCCCCCGGCAGGAATAGAATAGGTTTTCTTATAGCTGGTTCCGTTTACGCTTACCGTTGCTTCGGTAGCCACATCGGCCGCCAGAATAAACCTAAACTGCTGGGCATTGCCTTGCAGCATATCGCGGCTAAGCCCGTAAGGCGCCCAGAAGCGGGTACCCTTATTGGTGCTGTCGCTGGTGGTAACATATACCGGTTGTACGGGCACTGTACCGTCGGTCATACCGGTAAACTTGCCGACAAAGCTGAGCGCTGTGTCTTTGATCACATTGTCCAGGGAGTCAATCGTGCTGTTTGCGCTGGCGGCCCACACATTCGCAGCGTCGGTTTTGCCCAGTTTAATAAACGATTTTACAGGCAAAGTATTCAGCCAGGGATCAATAAAGTTGTTTTCAATCGTGTATTTAAATGGTCCGGCGCCGGTAGCATCTGCATCGAGGTAGTAATACAGCGAATTTTCGGTAGGTGCAAGACCTTCCGGCAATACGCCGCTGTAACGCTTAATGGTTAATGCAGAAGGAACGGGTGCGCCTGCATCCCAGGTAATGGTGCTTACCGTATCGGTACCCATGGTAAATACCTGCGTAGTACCGGCAGCGGGTGCAGCAGGAGTAGCAGTCAATGCCGGTGGCGCTACCGATGGCGTAAATTCATAAGCGCCTAAGTCCGGAACACCCGCAGTAAGCGTTGTTGAACGTGGGTTACCATTAAAGTCGGCATTGTTACCGGCAATCTGCATACCCCTGCCCTGCAATGCCCATGAATCGGCATTGGCAGCATCGGGTTGCAAATTATCATCGGAAGTAAAGGCAGGATCGTACACAATTGAGTTTATATCCACACCATACTCCTGGCGCCATTCACCGAGGGTAGCAAATCTTTTTTCAGCCACGTTAGGGCTGGCCGGGCCCCGGTGAACTACATTTAAACCAGTAGTGTACAACAGGTTATAATCTATTTTCAGGTGTTCTGCCGTATAGTTATAAAATACCGCAGCGCCACCGCCTTTATTGGCTATTACATTATTGTATATGCTGCTAAAACCGCCTGTGCTTACACCCTGGTGATCTACCCAAAGCGTTGCATTGTGTAAGCCGGTACCGGTTGACAGGTTGAGCAAGGAGTTGTTGTAATAATTGCTGTACCTGGCATTGCTGGTCATAAGCGCCGCACAATACAGGCTATTGCTGGTGCCTGGCGCAGAGCCCGCAACCACAATGTCGTTGTTCACAAAATCTGCGTAAGCCCCATCGGTGTTCCTCATACCGATATACCAACCGGTAATGCCCTGTGTACCACGAATTTTGTTATTCATGATCTTACTGCGGCCATCAGCAGTTGCATGGTTCTGTGTTAGCCAAATGCCGTAATAATACCCGGTGTTAGCGCCGAGCGTAACCGTATTTCCTATCACTTCTATGGCGCTATCGCAATTGTTTAAGGCAATACCCATTACACCCCCGTTGAAAAGTGTAAGGTTGTAAGGTGTACTCATCGGAATCGTGTTCCTGTTTACCTTAATGCTGCTGGCATTCTGCGCAAAAATGGCCTGATGGTAAATACTTTCGAAGGTATTGTCCTCAATAACATTATTCGGGCTGAACCATGTGGATGAAAATCCTACGATGTAAATGCCTTTTGACCCTCTTTTAAAGGTATTGCCTTTAATAACGAGGTTACCGCCTTTTAAGATGGTAGCAGCATGAATGCCTGCCGTAGTAGTAAGGCCATACCCGGCCGTTGGCGGAACAGGCGCACTGATCACGCAATTGAGGATGCTGTCATAAGAAGCCGTGTTTACAATGTCAAACACACGTCCATTGTTGGGGTCTGTTGCAGAGATGGTCATGTTTTTGAAAATGATATACCGGGCGCTATCCAACTGTACTGTATAGTTCCTGCTCACGTTTGCAGCAAAAGTCAGCTCGGCAGAAGCCGGGTTACCATCCTGGTTTTGGAAGGTTACCGTGTTTATAGCCGAACTATTTGGCACTTCAACAATCCTGATCTGCTCGGTATAGGTACCTGGCGTTACATTAAACACAACCGGCCCGGCAATACCGCAACTTAATGCCGTTACCACTTCTTCAAATGAGTTGAAGTTCTTAGTACCCGCAGGATCGGTGGGTTGTGTTTTATCAATGGTATAGCTGCCGGCAGGGAAATAACCGCCAATGGTAATTTGAACCGGTGTAGAATAGTTAGGCGTACCGGCGTTGCAGGAAACAGCAGCACGATAGTACAAATCGCTGTTGCCAATATTAAATGTATAGGGAGGGGCCTGCAACGGTTCCGACAATGGCGACCAGGGTCCTGCTAAGGTTGTAGCGGTTTCCCATTGGTAGGTCAGTCCCAGGCCAATATCATTGTTCTTCAGGTTCAGCAATACCGATTTATTAACGCAGGTAGTGGCGCCTACACTGGAGAAAGCTTCGCCAGCCTGTGAGTTGGTATTACAACTGGGGAGCGTAAACTCGTAAGCCCCTATATCAGGCGTTGTAGCGCTGCGGGGGGCATTATTAATATCCGTAGTTACAGCAGCTATGGGCGTTCCTTTATCATTCAGCGTGCCGGAGGTAGGCGTCAGGTCGCCCAATGGGAGGTTTTTAAATATCGGGTCAATGGTAACCGAATTTGCATCAAACCCGGTAGCCGTTTTCCAGTCATCCAGGCTGTTTACTTCAAATCCCTGGTAGAAACCCTGCTTGATGGTTGGGTTGTTAATGGTGGAATAATAGCTATTGTAGTCCAGGGTATATAAAGCGGCCCGGTTATCGGCCATATAGAAATGGTATTTTAAGCCGGCGCCGCTCCTGGTAATGGAGATAATATTGTTCTTAAATTCAACCCCCGCTGTGTAAGAGGTAGTATAATACCCGTAGGCAGGCATGGTTGCATTGGTAGCCTGGTCGTCGAAGGAAATGGTATTGTGATAAAAGAAACAGGCGTTTGAACCGAAATTATACAGGGCATTCAGCGTACCGGCGCCTTTTATATTATAAATGGTATTATTGGCTACTATATTCTCATACCCGGGATCTGCGTCAGCATTGGTGAGGTAAACACCGTTAAATGCACCGGTGTTCGCCAGGTGGCCGTCATAAAATGAATGGATGCGGTTCCTGACAATATTGGCCACCAAAGTGGTATTGGCAACATAAATGCCATAGGTAGCACCGCTGACAGTGTAGTTGGGGCGGCTGATATCATTCCCTTCGATCTGGGTATATACGGTATAACCAATGTAGATGCCATACTGGTAAAAATCCCGGATGATATTATTCGTGATCTTGTTTCTACCGGCGGGGTTTACTGCATCCCCAATAATCGCAATCCCAAGCTGGCCTCCTATGATGGTGTTACGATCAAACAGGTTGCCGTCGCTTAGCGATGCACCGAAAGTAGATGATGTTGCTGTCCCGCTCAGTACAATACCGGCGTAGTTGGCAGAAGTTAAGGTGATATTGTTAATAATGCTGCATCTCTTAATGGTATTGGAATCAGCGTTATTTATCAGGTGAAAACCAAAACCAAACTGCGCAGTGGTAGTACCCAGGGGAATTACATTAAGACTATCGAAAATGGTATGGTCGGCGCCGTTCAGCTTAATAACCGCCCTTTCATTGGTGTTGGTGCTTAAAAAATTAATAGTAGCGCCATTTCCATTAAAAGTTACCGTATTGGTAGCCGATGCGCCTGGCACTTCGTTCATGATCAACTGCTCGTTGTATGGCGTGGCATTGTTTACCACGTTAAATACCACAGGCCCGTTAATACCGCATTTAATTTTATTATACGCATCGTTAAAGCTTATGAATTCAGTAGCTGTAGATGCAGGCAAAGAATTATCAATGGTAAATGTTCCCGAAACCGGTGGAGTGGCGCTTACCAGCAAACCATCGGCAGGCGCAAAATCTCCGGTTATAGTACAGGTAACAATTGCCCGGTAATAAGTACTCGTCAATTGTGAGGTTGCCAGGGCTGGATTAGTAGCGCCTTCAATATTGGTCCAGGTGCTGTTGTTTGGCGAAGACTGCCATTGATAGGCCAGCGAACCGGCTTGTGAAGTACCTGCCAGGCTAAGTGTAAACACATCGGTTCCGCAAGTGCTGGCAGTAGTAGAAGTTACCGTACCTGCCACCGGCGTACCTGTACAGTCAGGAAAAGGGGTTAAACTAAAAATGGTATTGGTTCTTTGGTTATTTACAGCAGAACCGCTGGCAGCGAGATTACATCCTATACCCGAGTTTGCAATATTGCCATGTACCGTATTCAAACCCGTGGTAGCCGTATATGGCATTATAGGGCTCTGCGTTACGTTGGCCGGATTTGTGGTAGCCGTACTGTTACAAACCTCCACGAGAATATTATCGGTACCATTCCAAATGTATGGAGTGGTAAGCGTAAACGCATTAATACCGGCTACCGGGGTATGGTCAGCCGGCGTATTTTGCCCCGGAACGCCTGTAAAGTTTTCCCATTGAGCGGCAATAAGTACCGTGGCGCTGGTGCCGCCTACCTTAATAAGAAGGCCTTCGTTCTTATTGGCTGCATTACTTACACTGTTTACCGGCCATTTTATGGCTGTAATAGAACCAGGTACCATACCGGCTGCTTTTAATTCCTCAGCCCTGTACAGGAACTGCATTCTTCCCGCCGCATAGGCATCCTGCAGTGGCACCGAATAAGCCGAAGTATTACTTGTTGTGGTACCGGATCCTATGGTAAAATCCTGCGCCTGAACCTGGCTTACAAAGGCCGATACAGTCACTAAAAACATCAGGATACTCCTGTTACAGCGCATTAAAATTGGACTTCTCATTAAAGTTAGCATTTTTGGTTATGCAAATGAAGCGGAAAGTTAACCCTATATATTGGGGTTATAACTTCCCAGTTTTATGTTCCTTTTATTTCGGCGGTAAATGTATGGATGTTGGCCACTTGCATTATTAAGCAGTACCACCCTAATTAAAATTGAGTATAAACCCCTAATTCGGTAGATAATCAAGCCTCGGATAAACCAGCCTACGCTTATTCTTCCCGTTTTTTAATAAATGAATCGTAGCAAAAAGCACTGATTTACAATAGTTATGGTTTTATTTCCACGTTCTCATACCAACCCGGTTTTAAACAATAGCAAAGGTTTACCCAGAAGATAGAGGCTACCCGTATATTGCCAAAAGGGGGAAATTTTTATCCACAAAAGCTCTTTTTTTGTGAAAAGTAACAAATTAACAGCCAATTCACTAATTGATTTTGCGGCCGGGGCAAAAGGTCGGCTTGCCATGAAAATCATTTACCTGGATTGCCTTTTATTACAAGCGTTCCTGCAATTATATCATGAAGACCTTGTTTCCGCTCGGTAAAACCTGCCATAATAAAACCGATATCCAGAATGAGGGCTGAAAGGAACTTGGCAAAAAATCTACCGAGTGCCTTGCCAAAGCTTATCCTTCTTCCATCAAGGTCGGTAACTATAATGCCTACAGCTCTTTTTCCAAGCGTAGCCTGCCATTTTGAGCTTTCCATGAGTGGATAATAAAGTAAAATACCAATAAGAACCAACCCGATTGGCCCCAAAATACCTATTCCCACTTCGCTTTCGTCACCGGAAAAGCCCATTATACCCAAACCGGAAACCAGGAAGAAAATAAGAATGATGATATAGGCTACAACGCCATCAATAATATAGGCCGCAGCCCTTAGCCAGAAACCGGCATAGTTTTCAAGCGTAAACACAGGCGTTTCATGCGATAGAAGGTCTTTTTGCCCCGAAAAGTATTCCTGGGGTCTTTCATTTTGGGCGTACATAAGCGGTGGTTTTTTGGTGAGGTTATTAAAATCTAAAGCTTTGGCCAGGTTAATTTTTCAATCAAAAGTTCAAGGAAGAGTTTATCTGTTTCATCAAACCGGTCCGGGTCTGCGCTGTCAACATCCAGCACGCCAACAATTTTACCGTGTTTAATAATTGGCGCCACAATTTCGCTTCGCGAAGCGCTGCTGCAGGCAATATGCCCCGGAAATTTTTCCACATCGGGCACAATGATTGTTTCTCCTTTGGCCCAACTGGTTCCGCAAACACCGCAGCCTTTACGAATACGGGTACAGGCAACAGGCCCCTGGAAAGGTCCCAGCACCAATTCTTCGGGGCTATCCACCAGGTAAAAACCTACCCAAAGCCAGTTAAATTGTTCTTTTAAAGCGGCTGCCACATTGGCAAGATTGGCGGTAAGGTTGGGTTCGCCTTCCACAATGGCCAGTATTTGCGGAATTAATGCTTCGTATTGTTCTGTTTTTGAACCTGTTATCAATTGTAAATCTTCCGCCATAATGATTTTGCAAAATAATACCCTTTTTTCACTTTGATGATGTGAATAATTCGTGGTTAAATGTACAGGCGATGTTTTACCCCGATTCGAAAAATTAGGTGTGCGAAGGGCTATATTTGTCGCCCTGCGTGAATTTGGGTTCCGGATTTGGTTAGTGTGGCACGAACC
>CAYUGH010000026.1:0-4532 GCA_964444195.1 uncultured Chitinophagaceae bacterium | reverse complement strand
CGGAGATATGGTTCGTGAGACACGAACCAAGGCGGGTAATTTTTGAAATGGACAACTAAATTCGGGAAAAGTGCGATTAAAAAGTCTTGAAATAAAAGGGTTTAAAAGTTTTGCCGATAAAACGGTGATCAATTTTGATGAAGGGATTACCGGCATCATTGGCCCCAATGGTTGCGGCAAAAGCAATATTGTGGACAGCATCCGGTGGGTGATAGGGGAGCAAAAGATCAGCAACCTGAGGAGTGAAAACCTCGACAGCCTGGTATTTAACGGCTCAAAATCGCGCTCGGCAAGCGGTTTGGCGGAGGTGAGCCTTACCTTTGAAAATACCCGAAACCTGCTGCCTACCGAATTCAGTACGGTTACCGTTACCCGCCGTTTTTACAAAAACGGGGACAGCGAATACCGCCTGAACGATGTGCAATGCCGGATGAAAGATATTCATAACCTGTTTATGGATACGGGCATCAGTACCGACAGCTACGCCATCATTGAATTGGGGATGGTGGATGATATTATTAAGGACAAGGACAACAGCCGCCGCCGGATGCTTGAACAGGCTGCCGGTACCAGCATTTATAAAATTCGTAAAAAAGAAGCCAAAAACAAGCTGGATGCCACCGAACAGGATTTGGCACGGATTGAGGACCTGTTGTTTGAAATACACAACCAGTTAAAAACGCTCGAAAACCAGGCCAAAAAGGCAGAGAAATACTACGAGATAAAAAAGGAGTTCAGGCAAATAAGCATTGAACTGGCTAAAGCCTCGTTGCAGGGTTTTAACCTAAGGTACAGGGAGCTATCCGAACAGCAGGTGGCGGAAAGCGACCGGAGGCTGGGTATGGAAACCGAGATTGCAACGGAAGATGCTGCACTTGAAGCTGAACGATTAGGCTTTGTGGATGAAGAGAAGAAATTGCAAAGCATGCAGCAAAGCTTTAATACCCTGGTTCAAAATCTTCGTACCCGCGAGAATGAAAAGAACCTGGCAAGACAGCAACTTTCTTTTTTAACGGAGAAAGAACAGGGGCTGAATGATTTTCTCCAGAAAAGCGAAGGGCAGCTCACCGGCCTGCACGACAGCGTTTCTTACTCGTTGCAACTTGTAGAAACGGAAAGAGGAAAGCTTACTGAACTGAAAGCTGCATTGGAGGAAAGCACCCTTCAACTGGAGCAAAAAAAGCAGGTGTATGAAGAGCAACGCCGGCGGCTTGATGCAGAGCGCCTGCAGGTAAACCAGCTTCAGCGTTTGCATTTTGATGCGGAAAAAAATTACGCGGTGGCCGAAACCGGCGTGGTGAATATACAGCGCGGGCTGGCGCAGTTGCAGGACGAAATGATGCAGCGTAAACAGCAGATGGATTCGGCGGAAAAGGAAAAGCAGGAACGCGAGGAGGAATTGGGTGAAAGAAAAGTTTTTCTTGAAGAGCTACAGCAAAAGCACGAACATGCCAAGGGTCAGATATTGGCAGGCCAGGCCGAACTTGAACAGCTTCGTCAGCAATTGATGGAGCAAAACCGCATACTCGATCAGCGGCGCAATGAATACGACCTGCTGAAGAGCCTGATTGAAAGCATGGAAGGTTACCCGGACAGCGTAAAGTTTTTACATAAAAACCCCAACTGGAACCACCATGCGCCTATTTTATCGGATATTATTTATGTAAGAGAACCATACCGCGCAGCGGTTGAAAATGTACTGGAACCTTACCTGAATTATTACGTGGTAAGTGATTTGCAGGAAGGTTTGCAAGCCATTAACCTGTTGGAGGCAAACCAGAAAGGGAAGGCTAACTTCTTTTTACTCGATAAGATCAATGCATTTGAAAACGGTTCAGGCGGGGTACGCATTGACGCTACCATTCCCGTGCTGGATGTGATAGAGGTGGAACCGCGCTATCGCAAGCTGGCAGAACATTTGCTCGGTAATGTGCTGATTGCGGAAAATGACAGTGTGCTTGAAAGTACCACCACGCATACGATTATTGAAAAGTCGGGCAAGTATGTAAAAGGAAAGTACACGCTAACCGGGGGCAGTGTTGGTTTGTTTGAAGGTAAAAAAATAGGAAGGGCGAAGAACCTCGAAAAACTGCAGGCTGAAATAACAGAGCAGGAGCAGCGGGTTGATTTGCTGAAAGAGCAGATCAGTAAAAAGCATGCCGAGGTGATCAGCTACAATGCACAATTGAAAGAGCAGGCCATCCGCCAAACTGAGCAGGAAATACTGCAACTGACAAATGCGGTTTTTGCTGCCCAAAATAAGCGGGAGAACCTGCAGCACATGCAGGAGAATGCAGGCAGGCGTTCGGAGCAATATGCAGAGCAACTCGAAACGCAGCAGGAGGCTATAGCCAACATTAAGGATACATTGGAAAATGTTTCCGGTGAACTGGAAGCCCAGCGCGAAAAATTAACAGATACTGAAAACGCTTACAAGGAAACCGAAGCTGAATATCAAAAATATGCGGGACTATATAACGAAGGAAATCTTGCCTTCACCCGCCAGCAAAGTAAAATTGAAGGGCTGCAGCAGGAGCTTGCCTTTAAGCAACAACAGGTGAATAACCTGGGCAGGCAGATTGAGGAAAGCAAGCAACAGCTTGAAACCATTGCCGCGCAGTTGGTTGAAAATCAGTCGGGGCTTGAAGACTCAGAAAAAGAGTTGTATGAACTGATGCTTCAAAAAGAAACCGGTGAAAAGGCGCTGAACGAAGCGGACCGGAATTATTATGCGCATCGTAATTCATTGCAGGACCGCGAGTCGGGTTTAAGGTTGAAAATAAAGGCTAAGGAAAATGTTGACCACCTGCTCGAACAAATAAAGGATGAACTGAACAACCTGAAACTCCAGTTGGCAGGCATCAAGGAAAGGCTGGATGTGGAATTTAAGATTAATATTGAAGATATTCTTGACCAGGACCGCGAAGGCGAAACCCCGACAGAAGAATTACAGGCCGCCGCCGACCGTATGAAGAAGCGGTTGGAGAACCTTGGTGAAGTAAACCCAACAGCTATTGAAGCCTTCCAGGAAATGAAGGTGAGGTACGATTTTATACTCGAACAAAAGAATGACCTGGTAAATGCAAAGGAAAGCCTGCTGCAAACCATACAGGAGGTCGAAAGCACGGCCAACCGCCAGTTTCTTGAAACTTTTAACGCCGTGCGCGAAAATTTTCAACGTGTATTTAAAGCACTGTTTACCGAAGAAGATACAGCCGACATGGTATTGGAAAACCCCGAAAACCTTGCGGAAACAGGCATTGATATAGTTGCCAAGCCAAAGGGTAAAAGGCCGTCGAGCATTACCCAGCTAAGCGGTGGTGAAAAGACACTAACGGCCACCGCCTTGCTGTTCAGTATTTACCTGATAAAACCCGCGCCGTTTTGCATTCTCGATGAAGTGGATGCACCATTAGATGATGCCAACGTGGGTAAATTCACGCAAATGATCCGAAAGTTCAGCGAGAACAGCCAGTTTATTATTGTTACCCACAACAAACAAACCATGGGTGAGGTGGATGTAATTTATGGTGTTACCATGCAGGAGGCCGGCGTGAGCAAATTGGTGCCGGTTGATTTCAGGAGTTTGAATTAATGCAATGCGTTTACCCACATTTCTTTTCCCCAGCCCTGGTTCGTGCCCCCACGAACCAGCCCATGCACCTCACTCCCCTATAATTCCTTTTCCAGTTCCAAAAAATAAATGTCCGCTTTCCTTTCCCCAACATGCTCGCCATCAATCCAGGGTTCGGTTTCTCCGGTAGGCAAATAGCCATGCCGGTTGTACCAGGCAATCAGTTCGGTGCGCGTATTAATAACCGTCATCCTGATCGCACCCTTTCCTTTTTCAACCGCCAGGTTTTCGGCATACTGCAAAATAAATTTGCCGATTCCACCCGCCTGCAGGGTAGGGCGAACGGTGAGCATGCCAAGGTAGAGATGATCGCTTGCTTCCTTGAGGTACACGCAGGCAACCAAACCTAATGCAGGGTGCCTGAATGTATGCAGGCCGGCTTTGGGATCATCCATGATGTCCCGAATGCCTTTTTCATCTATCCTGATTCCGCCCAATATATCAGCTTCCGTGGTCCATCCGGCTTTCGAACTTTCACCCCGGTAAGCGCTGTTAATGAGATCAACTAATTCCTCAATATCTTTTTCCCGGGCAATGCCTGTTTTAATTTTATTGATATCTATCATGAGAGTTGAATTTGCAATAGGCAATTTGCAATCAAAAATATTCAATCCTCCATTATTCCCCCGCCATTACTACCCTTGTTCCAATTTCCTCGTGCTCCAGCAAAAACAACGCCAGCTCATCGCTTAGCTGTATGCCTTTTGAACTGCTGAGTTCAATATCATAATTTTTTTCAGGATCCCTAAGCTTTAGTTTGAAGGATGTGCCGCCACCGTTTTTCTTCACTTGCTGTGCTAAAAAATCAATCATGTTGGGCTGAACGGTGGCCGGGTGCATGAGCAATTCAACCGAGCGGGTGCTTTGGGTACGCAGGCTATCCAGCATCTGGATATGA
>CAYUGH010000025.1:32084-47195 GCA_964444195.1 uncultured Chitinophagaceae bacterium | reverse complement strand
CGGTAATAATGTTCATCAATGATATCAACACCCATTTTTCGCATACCGGTATTCAATAAGTCAAAGCGTTCCCCGTTGGGATCGGTACCAGAACTGCCCACAATTTTAAAGCCGGGATATTTTTGTTTGATGGCATTCTTAAACACTTCAAGTCTTTCGAGATATTGCGGGCCCCAGTTTTCGTTGCCTACGCCCATGAACTTCAGGTTGAAGGGAGCGGGATGCCCCATATCAGCACGCTTTTTACCCCAGGCGGTTGTTGCATCGCCATTGGCAAATTCAATCAGGTCGAGCGCGTCCTGCACAAAGGGATCGAGTTGATCCAAAGGAACCAATTCCGCCGTATTGAACTGGCAGGCCATGCCGCAATTCAGGATGGGCAATGGTTCGGCGCCAATGTCTTCAGCCAGTTGAAAATATTCGAAAAAGCCCAATCCAAATGTCTGGAAATAATCCGGTGTTTGCTTGTGCGCAAATTCGATGTTCCAGCGGTTGATGATCAGTTCGCGTTCTTCAATCGGACCAATTGTTTTTTTCCACTGATAGCGGTTTTCGAGGTTAAACCCTTCTACTATGCAGCCTCCGGGAAAACGGATGAACCCGGGTTTCATATCCGCCAGCATTTGTATCATATCGGCCCGCATGCCGCCAGCACGGCCCTTCCAGGTATCCGAAGGAAAAAGCGAGATCATATCTAAGTCAATGGTTCCGTCTCCTTCAAAAGCAATGCTGAACTTTGCTTTTGCCTCACCTGCATTGGCGTTAAAACTGACTTGCTGCTTCTGCCAATCATTTTTCCCCCCGGCTACGTTCACTACCGTTCCGCCAATCTTTGCACCCTCAGCATTCACCAGGTCAACATGCATTTTTATGCCGCTTGCCTGTGTGCGGTACATAAAGGAAAAATCGTACCGGAGACCCTGCCTGATACCCATGCCCCTGAATCCCTCATTGGTCATGGTCAAAGAATCCTTTTGAGTATTTTGAAGCTTTACCCGAAGGAAACGGGGATTCGAACTATTGGCTTCCTGCCTGTTGAGAACCATGACCGCACCTTCCCTGAAAGGCTTCTGTTCCAGTTTCCAGCCCATCAGGGGTTTGGTAAATTCGAAAGAACGGTTCTTGATCAGTTCCGCATAAATGCCGCCATCCGCGCCCAGGTTAATATCTTCAAAAAACAAGCCCCACATGGTAGGCTGCACATCGGCAACCGGCTCATTCACCTTTACCGAAATGGTCCTGTTCTGCGCATGAGCAAAGAGGCACCAACCTATGAGTAAAAAAACAATATTGATCTTCATATGCTTTATCCGAAACCATTAATGTAGAATTACTTATTTTAATTCCAGCACTACTACCGAGAACGGAGGCAGTGAAACGGTCAGAACCCCTTCCTTCAACACAGCGCCTTTGAAAGCCACCGGTTTAATTTTGTTTGGCTCGGTAAACGAATTGAAATCCTGGAGCGAAGAAGAAGCAAGCATTCGTCCGCTAACACCCGAAAAATTGGCCCCGCGTACCTGTATGGTTATATCCTGCTTTTTAGCCGCATCAATATTTACCAGTGAAATATAAGTGGTTCCATCGGCAGCTTTTGAAGCAGAAGCTGATACGGCAGGCAGTTTTTCGGAGCCGAGCACATAATCCGCCGTGCTTACCGTAACCGGCAACATGGTGGCATCCTGGTGAACATTATACATTTCCATTACATGGTAAGTAGGTGTCAGCAGCATCTTTTCTTTTTCGGTAAGAATAACCGCCTGCAGCACATTTACGGTTTGGGCGAGGTTGGCAATACGTACCCTGTCGCAGTGGTTGTTAAAAATATTCAGTGTAAGCCCGGCAATCATGGCATCGCGCATGGTATTTTGCTGGTAAAGAAACCCCGGATTGGTGCCGGGTTCCACTTCGTACCATCCACCCCATTCATCTACCACAAGCGCCACTTTCTTTTTAGGATCATATTTATCCATCATGGCCGAATGCCTGGTAACAATGTCGTCCATTTTCCAGGCCTGCTGCATGGTTTTAAAGTACATGGCCTCATCAAACTTTGTGGCCGAGCCCTTGGCCGACCAATTGATGACCGCATAATGGTGCAGCGAAAGCCCTTCCATCATATTTGAAGGCACATCCCGCATCAAAACCTCGGTCCAGTTAATGTCGTCGCCATTGGCGCCGGAAGCAACCCTGAAAACTTTATTGGTGTTGTTCCAGTCGGCCATGAAAGTTGCGTACTGACGGTATTGGGTAGCATAATATTCAGGCTTCATGTTGCCACCGCAACCCCATGATTCATTGCCCACGCCCCAATACTTTACGTTCCAGGGCTTTTCGCGGCCGTTTTTCACTCTCAAACTGCCCATGGGGCCTTTGTTCGGGGCTATATTCACATAGTCAACCCAATCGGAAAGCTCCTGAACACTACCGCTGCCAACATTGCCTGCGAGGTAAGGCTGGGCGCCAATCTGCTCGCACAGGTTTAAAAACTCATGCGAACCAAAACTGTTGTCCTCCACTGTTCCGCCCCACCAGCGGTTAATCATTTCAGGGCGGCTTTTTTTAGACCCCACCCCATCCTTCCAATGGTAGGCATCGGCAAAACAACCGCCGGGCCAGCGCAGGTTTGGAACCTTTAGCTTTTTGAGCGCCTCAATAATATCGGTACGCACACCATTTACATTTGGAATGGCCGTGTTCTCATCGCCCACATACATACCATCGTAAATGCAACGCCCAAGGTGCTCGGCAAAATGCCCGTAAATATGCTTGCTGATCTGTGTTTTGCCCGAATCGGCCTGCAAAACCACTTGTACCTGACCAAAGGAAATTATACCCGCAAGGAGGCATGCTCCAAAAGCTGTAGCTTTCTTCATATGGCAATAATAATTAGGCAATTTATGCATTAAGTTATCTTTCAATAGCTTTAAACTGCTGCAAAATAATATTATTTGTCAATGATACAATTATTTTTTTGAAAAATCGTTTCTGTTGCCATGCAACCTGTAATTTTGATTGAAAATTAAGTTGAATATGCCGGGTTATAAAAACCAAAGGCACTCGCTGGTTGCCGTGGATTGCATTGTTTTTGGTTTTGATGGACAAAATCTCAAAATCCTATTGATACACAGGGGGTTGGAGCCTGAAAAAGGGAAGTGGAGCCTGATGGGCGGTTTTGTGCAGCCCGAAGAAAGCGCCGATAAAGCCGCAAACCGCATCCTGACCGGGCTTACCGGGCTTGAAGGCGTTTACCTTGAACAATTACATACCTTTTCAAATCCCGACCGCGACCCGATTGAACGGACCTTTTCTATTGCCTACTTTGCGCTGATTGATATTAACAGGTACGAGCAGCAACTGAACGACCAGTACCATGCTGAATGGTTTTTACTAAGCGAAATGCCGAGCCTGATCTTTGATCATAGCCAGATGGTTACTATGGCCAGGAACAAACTAAAGTACAAAGCTTCCATGCACCCCATCTTATTTGAATTGCTTCCCGGTAAATTTACTATTCCCCTGTTGCAAAGCATGTTTGAAGACGTATTTGAAACCACATTTGACAAAGGAAACTTTTCAAGGAAAATTTCTTCGACGGGTATGCTGTTGCGTCAAAAAGAAAAAGATAAACTCGGGTCGAAGAAGGGCGCTTTTTACTATCAGCTCGATAAAAAGCATTACAAAAAGAATTTTCACAAGATTCAGCGGTTGGTGCCAAATCCTAATGGGTTGATATAGAAACAGGCTGTCCCAATATTGAGACAGCCTGTGTTCCATCCGGACAATTAATTATGCCCTAATATTCATCCTCATTAAAGAAGAAATCATCCTGGCTGGGATAATCGGGCCATATATCCTCCAAACCCTCATATATTTCACCGTCCTCTTCCAATTCCTGCAGGTTTTCCACCACCTCAATAGGCGCGCCGGAACGGATTGCATAATCTATCAGTTCATCTTTTGTGGCCGGCCAGGGGGCATCTTCGAGATGCGAAGCTAATTCCAGGGTCCAAAACATAGGTCTACCTCCTCTAAATTTTGCGCAAATGTAAGGGTATGAGCCAAATAACCAAATGTAAATGAGATTTTGAAAATTTTAGTAGTCCCTGAATTCATTACTTTTCCGCCCTGATAAAAAAATGGGATGCTGAAGGCAAAAGGAATTAGTAAAAAATACGGGCAAAAAGAGGTGTTGAAAGGCGTAGATATTGCTATTGAAAAAGCAAGCTTAGTAAGTATTGTGGGGGCCTCGGGAGCCGGCAAAAGCACACTGCTGCACATTTTGGGCACGCTCGACCCTTCAGACAAAGGTGAAATCTGGCTGGGAGAAAAAGCGGTCCATGGATTAAAAGGAAAAGAACTCGCCAATTTCAGAAACCGGCATATCGGGTTTATTTTCCAGTTTCACCACCTGCTGCCGGAATTTACGGTTATAGAAAATGTTTGCATACCAGCATGGATTGCAGGCACTCCAAAAGGTGAAGCCAAAAAATTGGGGATGGAATTATTGGAAGTTCTGGGGATTGGTGACCTGGCCGAAAAAAAGCCCAACCAGCTTTCGGGGGGCGAACAGCAAAGGACTGCTATTGCCCGCGCGCTCATCAACCGGCCCGATATTGTTTTTGCCGATGAGCCCACCGGCAACCTCGACAGCCGGAACGCACGCGAAATGCAGGAACTCTTCCTCGACCTGCGGCGCAGGTTTGGTCAGACATTTTTAATTGTAACACATAACGAGGAACTCGCCGATATGTGCGACCGGAAACTTACCATGAAAGACGGGTTGATAACCGGCTAAACCCTGGGGCGCCAGGGGATTTCGGGCACGCCAAGCTGGTGGGCAATAAATCGAGACAGCACAAACAGGTAATCGCTCAACCGGTTGAGGTACTTGACTACCAGTTCATCCACAAATTCACCTTGATCTTGCAGAAAAACACAACTGCGCTCGGCCCGCCTGCATACACAACGCGCTATATGCGCCTGCGAAGCAGCCACCTGCCCCCCGGGAATGACGAATGATTTCATTTCGGGCAGCACTAAATTCATTTTATCAATTTCACTTTCAAGGAAAACGACATCCCCTTCTTTCAGATCAGGAATTTTAAGCCCCGGCGCTTTTTCGGGGTCACAGGCCAGCGAGGAACCAATGGTAAATAAACGATCCTGTATTTCACGCAATGCTGCATTGCTTTCGGCATGCTGAAAATAATCGCTAAGTAACCCGATATGCGAATTGAGCTCATCAACCGTGCCGTAGCTATTGATGCGCCAATGGCTTTTCAATACTTTTGTTCCTCCAATCAGCGAGGTTTTACCCTTATCCCCTGTCTTTGTATATATTTTAGTTGCCATGGTTGTGTGTAATAATAGCCATTGAAAGACCTTAACAATGGCCCTTCATAAAGGTTCGGCAAAACATACTAAGCAGCATAATCTTCGCTCAGGTGAATTTTGGGCTCGTGCTTTTCATCGCTTTCCACCCTGCCATCGCGCATGCGGATAACCCTGTGCGCATAGGAAGCAATATCCTCTTCGTGGGTAACCAATACCACCGTATTGCCGGCATCATGTATTTTGGTAAACAATTGCATGATTTCGTACGATGTACGGGTATCCAGGTTTCCCGTAGGTTCATCGGCGAGAATGATGGCCGGATTATTGACCAGGGCACGGGCAATGGCTACACGCTGGATCTGCCCCCCGCTCATTTCGTTGGGTTTATGATGGCTGCGCTCGGCAAGACCAACTTTGTTCAACACTTCGAGCGACATTTCTGTCCGTATTTTTTGAGGGATACCGGCATAAATAAGCGGCAAAGCCACATTTTCCACTGCCGTAAGCCTGGGCAAAAGGTTAAATTGCTGAAATACGAACCCAATCTCCTTATTACGCACTTGTGCGAGGTCGGTATCCTGCATTTTGCTTACATCGTGCCCGTTTAATATATAACTTCCGCTGGTGGGCGAATCCAGGCAACCGAGGATATTCATCAGGGTGCTTTTTCCCGAGCCGGACGGGCCCATCAATGCCACATACTCGTTCTTATAGATATCAAGGTCGAGCCCTTTCAGCACTTCAAGCGCCTGGCTGCCCATAAAATAACTCTTCCTGATTTTTTTCAGATGTATGATTCCTGTTGACATAGCTGCCGATATTAACCGATGACTTTTGGAACGGTAAAGAAATGATCCCCATGCTGACCGGCATTTTCAAGCGCCTTTTCAACCGGCATGGGTGCAGCCGCTTCATCGGCCCGGTACACATCCATTACCTGGCTCATGTGCATCAATGGCTCTACGCCTGTGGTATCCAATTCGTTCAGCTTTTCCACAAAGCCAATCATTTTCGAAAGGTCGCCCTGCATGGTCTCCATTTCGGCCTCCGTAAAATAAAGCCTTGAAAGGTTGGCCAGGTGTTCAACCAAGGTTCTGTCTATTTGCATGAAAGTAAATTCTGTAGGCAAAAATACCTAATTCCCCTACAGGCTGTGTAATTTATGGATTAGCGGATGGAATTGGAGAAAAACGGCAACAAAGGAGCTTAGCCTCATTCCATCTGCGCTTTTAACTACTATTTGCTTGCTACCAAAACGGTTTATCTAAAATCACCCTTACCATTATATACAAAGACATATTTCGCGCATCGGAGCGCATTCAAGACCTTACTACAGTTCATTTAAACTAAACCTGCAAAGTGGACTATGCGGGTTATTTTTGTTTTGAAATTTATTATAGCATGTACCTGAAATCCGGCTTTTCCAAATCCATCCCAACGCCTGGCGCCTGGGGTTTAGTCATTGGGGGCATTTTCCTGTTTGGAATATGGACATTATCCTTTTCGAATCCGAAAAAAGATAAAAAACCAAATCTGAACGAATTACCTGTTTCCGGGAACCCCTTCATTATCGCAAATAATAAACAAAGCCTGGCTCCTATTATTCTGCCTGAAAGCTACACGCCCTTTATGGAAGAAGCAGCCAATGACCTTGCTTATTATATTGAAAGGATCAGTGGGGCAAGGCCTCAGATTATAAAGGGTACACCCTCACCTATCCCGGCTAAAGCCATTTGGGTAGGATTTCAACCTGAAGTCGCTAAACTATTTCCAGCCATAAAATTTAACTACGATCATCCTGAAGAAGTCATCAACGCGGCTAATGAAAATTATATCATTATTTCAGGCAGAGATAAATGGAATCCTAAAAACATGACCATTCCAGACCGCACAGGAAAAAAAATGATTACGGGTTATCAACAGGAATATGGCACCTGCAATGCTGTTTATACATTTATACAGGACCAGTTAAACGTAAGGTGGCTGTTGCCCGGTCCTTTAGGAGAAGATTATATAGAAAAGAACCAATTAAAGGTGGAGCCATTTACTTACAAATATTACCCAACGATCAGGTACAGGGATGGCATTTTTCAGCTTAACAGGCTAATCAGTAACAAGGGTACGCCCGAAGAAAATAAATGGGTTCGACATCAGCGGCTACAATTATCCTCTATGGAACTGAAGGACAATCATGCCTTTCCTCCCTGGTGGGCAAAATATGGAAAAGAGCATCCTGAATATTTTGCTATGCGCCCCGATGGAAGCAGAACCCGTTATAGCGGAGGCGAAGCTAAAATATGCCTGTCGAACCCGGAGGTTTGGGAAAAATGGCTGCTGGATGTAGAAGAACAAATTAAAGCCAATCCCCTTACCACCATGTTTAGCGCCGGCACCAACGATGACTGGAGGCGAGGGCATTGTGCCTGCGATAAATGCAGGGCATGGGATCCGCCGGGATTTACATGGGAAAGTCCTGCCCTGTCTGATAGGGAAATGAAATTTGCCAATACACTTGGAAGGCTTTTAAAAAAGAAATATCCCGGCAAGCCTTATATGGTTACACTATTGGCATATGGTTATATTGAACCTGCCCCTTTATTTGAAAAACCCGATGATAATGTGATGATTTCTAGTGTATCAAGCTTTTTTCAAAGGGGTGATGGATTTGAGGATCATCGTACAGCCTCTCTTAAAACCTATGCTGATTGGGGAAGGTTAACAAAAAATCATGCCCTCCACACAAATTTAGGAAACCCTGCAGGGCTTACCTATGGAATGCCTGACATTGCGCCCCATCAGGCCGTAGAAGATTTCAGGTTTATAGTCAGAAATAATTGCCTGGGAATTATGATTGACCATTATTGGAACTACTGGTCAACACAAAATATTCAATACTATTCCATTGCGCAATTAGCCTGGAACCCTAATCTTAATATAGACAGTTTACTGAACGATTATTACCTGAGAGCCTATGGCCCTGCCCAGGGTGAAATGAAAACCTACTGGACCATGATGGAAGATAAAAGGAATGAATTGATCAGGAGGATAAAGAGCAGAATGCGATTTTACCGGGTTCAAGAAATTTATACAGAGAAATGGTTTGCGCAGGCAGCTCAATTGCTTCAAAATGCAAAGGCGAGAGTTGCCGGAGCGGACCCTAAATATTTAAAACGAATCGAATTTGCCGAATATGGATTTGAGTATTCACAATTGCTGGTAGATACAAGGAAAAAAATGGAACGATGGGAAAATGATAAAACCAACCAGGCAGCCATCAACGAAATTGAAGCCAATTGGGCAAAAGCACAAATCCTTAAATCCAATGCACCCAAATTTGCAATCAGCAACGCCAGGTCGTTTAACCCCAATTTTCCAATGGTAGGCATGCACCCGAAGTATCCTATTGATGATAAAACAAGGCGAAGAATCTACTCCATACAGATAAGTGAATAGTTGAATTTTCGCCGGAAAAAAGAATGATTACCTTATTGGTTAGAATGCCATATTTGTAAAATGCAAAGTCAAAAGACAACTGGTATTTTTTCCATCCCGGTATGGGTTGCCGCCCTCGGGTATTTTGTTGATATTTACGACCTGCTGCTGTTTACCATTGTGCGCGAACCAAGCCTTCAGGGCATTGGACTCGATAAATCTGACAGTCAGAGTATAATAATGGCCAGTACAAAAATTATTAACTGGCAAATGATAGGTTTGCTGATAGGCGGAATATTATGGGGCATTTTAGGCGATAAAAAGGGACGACTATCTGTTTTATTCGGGTCAATCATTTTGTATAGTGTTGCCAATTTTGCCACAGGGTTTGTTCAAACGGTTCCGCAATATGCGCTGGCCAGGTTTATTGCGGGCATTGGCCTTGCGGGAGAATTGGGTGCGGGCATTACCCTTGTAAGCGAACTTCTTCCAAAAGAAAAAAGGGGCGTGGGTACTTCCTTAGTTGCCGGCGTGGGATTAAGCGGGGCAGTAGCGGCTTATTTTACCTATAAAATCAGCAACGATTGGAGGCTATGCTTTATGATTGGAGGCGGATTAGGCCTTTGCCTGCTTGTTTTGCGCATAAGTGTTGCCGAAAGCGGCATGTTTAATTTTGCCAAAGAAAGCCGGGTATCAAAGGGTAATTTCTTTATGTTCTTTAATAACAAAAGAAGATTTAAAAAATATTTACTCGCTATTTTAATTGGCTTGCCCACCTGGTATGTAATTGGGGTTCTTGTAAACCTGAGCAACAGGTTTGCAGGTGAACTTTTTGGCGATAAAGAATTGGATAGTGGACGAGCCATTATGTTTGCTTATGCAGGCATCTCTTTGGGAGATATTAGCGTTGGGTTGGTAAGCCAGCTATTGAAAAGCCGGAAAAAAGCGTTGTATATTTTTTATGGGCTCACCATCCTGGGAATAATTTTCTTTTTTAGCCCATTAAACCAAAGCAATGCCACTATGTACGGTATATGCGCCTATCTTGGGTTTGCCACCGGTTTTTGGGCAATTTTTGTTACCATGGGTGCAGAACAATTTGGAACCAATATCCGTGCCACGGCTGCCACCACCATTCCCAATATGGTACGGGGTGCGCTTGTGCTGATAAACCTGATGTTTGTTGATCTTTTTCAGCACTTGTGGCAATGGCCATTAATTGAAAGTGGAATTGCAACAGGCATAATCGTTATTTCCATTACGCTGGTAGCCGCATGGTTTACTGAAGAAACCTTTCATAAAGACCTGAATTACCTGGAAGTTGAGGAAATGATGCCATGAATATTCATAATCGGTATTTCACTTTGGGATTGAACTATTAAACCACCTGCATTCAATTGGCAAAATTCCTGATCATAAGGTTTTCCTCTATTGGCGACATTGTTCTGACCACTCCGGTAATACGTTGTTTAAAGAACCAGGTGAAACTGGCGGAAGTGCATTTTCTAACTAAAAAAGGATTTGCCGGTATCCTGCAAAACAACCCTTATATTGATACATTGCATTTACTGGACAACGACCTGGAGGGGGTGATCAAACAATTAAAGGAGGAGCATTTTGATTATATTATTGACCTGCACCATAACCTTAGGACCCTGAAAGTGAAATTAGCCCTTGGAGTAAAGAGCTTTTCATTCGACAAGCTGAATATTGAAAAATGGGCGATGACCGCCTTGAAAATTAACCTTCTTCCCAAAATACATATTGTAGACAGGTACCTGTCCACCTTAAAAGCATTTGGAGTGAAAAATGATGGCAAAGGACTGGATTATTTCATTCCTGACCGGGATAGAGTGGCCTTATCCGCGCTCCCCCCCAAGCACGAGGCCGGTTATATTGGTATTGTAATTGGCGCGGCGCTTGCCACCAAACAGGTTCCTATTGAAAAACTTGACGCCTTAATATCGCAAATTAGCGTTCCAATTGTTTTACTTGGGGGGCCAGGCGATGCCCATAAAGCGGAAGAACTTGAGGCAAAACACCCTCAGGTTTACAATGCCTGCGGAAAATTTAACCTTAACCAAAGCGCCGATTTGGTGCGACAAGCCAAATTGATTATTTCCCCTGATACCGGGTTAATGCATATTGCCGCAGCTTTTTCCAGGCCAATCTTCAGCATTTGGGGAAATACGATCCCGGGTTTTGGTATGGGCCCCTATTATCCGGCCGGTTCCGATGCGCCTTTCCAGGTATTTGAAGTAGCCAATCTTTCTTGCAGGCCATGTAGCAAAATTGGGTATAAAAAATGCCCCAAAAAGCATTTCAGATGCATGATGGGGCACGACACAAGCAGAATTGCAGAGGAATCCATTTTCTTTTTTACCAAATAGCCCAATTTTTAGATTAGTCTAAAAATATTTTTTTATCAATTTATTAATCGAATTTATTATAACGATTTGGTTAATTTTTGTTATTTTAAAGCAAAACAAGAGATAATAACAGCAAATTTTTGAATAATATTCAATTTAAAATCATTTTGACATTATTTATTTTTGTTATTCATATTAGGTTATTCCAGGTAGTTCCCGTAATTTTGCGTCATAAAATCACACAATTATGAAAGTATTATTCACATCCTTGCTCCTGCTATCAATGGTATCGGTACAAGCAAATTCTGCCAATACGGATTCGACAAATACTGGAAAAAAGACAGAAGTAGGTCCTAATTCCACCCCATCCAATACGGCAACTATTCAGCAATTACAGCAAGAAAATTCAGAATTAAGGTTGAAACTGGTCTCGCTTGAAACAAAATTTGAGGATCAACTGGGTCTTTTGAACTATAAGTTTACCATGTCCAGCTTATTGGCAAAAGTGGATGAAAAGAACCAACTCGAGAAAATGGAGGATTTAAAATCCAAACTTGAGTTTTCGCAGATGATGAGCACCACCTTGCTTCTTTTGAAAAGCGAAACTACAACTCTCTAATATTGAAGACAGGTTCGATTTCCGGGGTTAAATCATATATTGTTTAATAAACTGTTCACTCCTTCTGAATAACGGTTTATGGAAATAAAAAATCCTGCTGGTTTTAAATCAGCAGGATTTTTTATTAAGAAGATGGATGATCTACAGCGTCTTCAAAACATCGTTCATTCCACGAACTGCATCCGCACTTTTGTTGAACTCGGCCTGTTCTGTTTCGTTTAGCCCAAAGTCAAGAATTTTTTCCCAACCATTGCGCCCAATAATAACGGGCACTCCAAGGCAAATATCTTTCTGGCCATATTCACCATCCAGGTACACGCAGCAGGTTTGAAGTTTCTTCTCGTCCCTCAGGATACTTTCAACCAGCATGGCTCCGGCGGCTCCTGGCGCATACCATGCGCTGGTTCCAATAAGTTTGGTAAGGGTAGCTCCCCCAACCATGGTATCGGCAATAATTTGCTTTTGCTGATCATCATCCAGGAAATTGGTAACAGGTACACTGTTCCAGGTAGCCAGCCTGATAAGGGGTATCATAGTAGTATCACCATGCCCACCTACAACAACCGCATTCAGGTCAGAGGCGCTGCAACCAAGATGATTGCTTAATTGGTACCTGAAACGGCTGCTATCGAGCGTGCCCCCCATGCCTATAATTTTATTCTTAGGCAGTCCCGTACTTTGCAATGCCAGGTAAGTCATAGTATCCATAGGATTACTGATAACTATAATTACAGTGTCCGGGCTGTACTTCAGTATGTTTTCACAAACGCTTTTTACAATGCCGGCATTCACGCCAATCAATTCTTCACGGGTCATTCCGGGTTTACGGGGGAGGCCGCTGGTAATAACCACTACATCGCTATTTGCTGTTTTGCTATAATCACCGGTAGTGCCTGTAATCTTGGTGTCAAAACCAAGTAATTGGGCAGTTTGCATCATATCCTGCGCTTTTCCTTCGGCAACTCCTTCTTTAATGTCAAGCAATACAAGTTCGGTACATAGTTCTTTTCGGGCAATATTGTCGGCACAGGTGGCTCCAACTGCGCCTGCACCTACTACGGTAACTTTCATAGGAAACGAATTTTTAAAATTTATTGAAAAAAAATGAATGCTTTTTGTAAAAAAAATCAAAGACAAAATTACTTCATTGGCAATCTTGCAAAAATGACAAAAGTCTTAACTTTCAAATTATTCCTTTATTATTTACCTGATGAACGTACAAACATTAAACAAAAGGAAAATAAAAACACTCACGATTTCATTTTTGCATAAGTAAGGCCCACAAATTCATGGATTGCCCCCTCCACCTCCTGAAAATACCTAATCCTGGGAATCAGGCTTTTAGGAAATTTAGGGGGAGATTGCCGTTTACATTTAAAATCAGTAGGGGCGCCAATTACTTCTTTTATGCCCATTTTTCTGAAATGATAAATGGCACGCGGCATATGGGTAGCGGTGGTGGCAATTATCACCGGATTTTCAATTCCAAATGCTTTTGAATATTCCTTTGCCTCCCCTTCGGTATTGGTAGGAGACGATAGAAATGCAACATCCTCCTTTGGGACCCCAAGAGCAATAGCAGCTTGCGAACCAATTTCGCCTAATGAAGGGAACCCTGCACTTGAAATTCCTGATGTTATTATCCGAGCACATTTTAACTGCCTGTACACCCGCAATGCTTCCACAAGCCTTACTGTTGAAGTTTCAGATAACAGTCCGGTTGGCGGCAGCCTGTCATCAAAACCCATACCGGCACCCAAAACAATAATATTGTAACATCTGCCGTTATCCAATCGCGTAATGTCAATAGGTGGATGTTGATCCTCCAAGGCTGCAATAAAATGCCGGACTAAAAATGGAGTGGCAAATAGATATGAAAATAAAATTAATGCTCCTGTCAGAATTTTCCTTTTCCTGGAAGAAATCACTTTCCATTTTATCCCCAAAACACCAATTCCAATTAATATCCAGGTTAAAGGGTTTTGAAATAAATAAAAAAATATCATTAAAATTAGTATGATGGCCAATTTCCGACTCTACCTTTCTTTTTGAATACTCCAAATTATTGGAATCCAATGAACCAAAAAACCCTTTCAGCCTATTAGAAATGGAATCTGCTGTCTTATAGTTATTTTGGTATTGCTATTACTTTTTCTTTAAATCTATAAAAAACCGTTTCATCATTTCCTACACTCTTATCCAAAGTCATTCCTGCCATAATTTTATTTCTATCTCCAACTGTAATGCCGGGAATAGTTGCACTGTTTATCCCAAAAAGGTTTTCTTCCCCAATACTTGTAAATCCTGAAAAGCAAACATTGGGACTAATAAAGTTGAATGTTCCAATTTTGGTATCATGGCCAATGCTGCTTCGGGAATTAATCAGGGTGAAATCTCCTATCTTAACATTCGGTCCGATATTCACATGCAGGGCAATTACTACCCCCCTCCCTATTTCGGCTGATGGAGAAATGATAGCTGTTGGGTGAATAAATGTTGTAAAGTCCGCCCCACCTTGAACAAATCTTTCAATAATGGCTCTTCTATACCTAAGGTTAGCAATGCCCATTATATATGAACAATCAGTACGGATAATATGATCCTTTATGGTGCCCAAAAAAGGGGCAGAAAACTTATAGTTACCATATCCCAACGGATTGTCATCAATAAATCCAATTAATGAGGATGAATAGGCAGGATTATGATTTTTAGCGAAATAAAAATAATCATCTATTTCAGCAGAATGTCCTCCAGTTCCTATAACAATAATTTTTTCCATAATATTTATAATTCACCCTAACGCGCTGTATATCCCCCGTCAATAGCAAGATTAATACCTGTTATCCACCTCGAAGCATCACTTAATAAAAAGATGCATGCGTAAGCTATATCGTCAGGAGTACCCATACCAAGCGGGTGGAGATTTTCTATATGCTCCCTTGATTCATCAGACTGGCTATAGACGGCAGCCTTTGTCATTGGTGTAACCACTACACCGGGTGAAATACAATTCACCCTTATCCGTTTAGGGGCCAATTCAATGGCCAATGTTCTTGCACCAGCTATCAGTGCACCTTTGGTTAAACTGTATGTGGTTTTTCCTGATTCGCCCACCATACCCATTACAGAAGCCAACCAAACAATACTACCACCTGTTCCAATAAAATTTGAAGGCTTTGCAAACCACTTTGCCAACAAGGTTGCGGACACAACATTTACCTTATAAAATTCCAATAATTTCTTTTCTGTAAGGTTACGAAGAGGCAGAGTGGTACTGATTCCTGCAGAGTGAATCATCCCGGAAACCTTTCCAAGTTTCTGAACACCTTCATTCAAACTATCTTCCGGAAACTC
>CAYUGH010000025.1:0-31984 GCA_964444195.1 uncultured Chitinophagaceae bacterium | reverse complement strand
CTAAATTTCCACCAGATCACTAATGAAAATTGAAGGCGAATTTAAGATACAACTTGCCCATGACATTCCAACTCCAAATCCGCTCAACAGTAACTTCTTTTTACCTGACAAAGAATGCTGCAATTGAGTAACAATTGTTAAGGGGATAGATACTGAGGATGTATTTCCAAAAGATTCAATGCAGGTTGGTACTTTCTCCAAAGGCAATTTTAACTTTTTAGCTAAATAGCCATTCATATAACTATTCGCCTGGTGGAAAAGGAAATAATCAATTTCAGATAAGTTGGAACTTCCGAATTCCAAAATTCTCTTTATATCATTTGGTATCTCAAGCAATACAAAATTAAATACGTCAGCGCCATTCATATAGCCGTGTTCATCCGTTCGGATATTGCCATGTTCATCAACTACCTTTTCCATAATTGTTTCTGCAGTTGAAGGGTTTCTATACCCACCTGCATCAATTTTAATTAGATCTTCCTTCGAGCCATCGCTATTTAGAGAAAAGTAGCTTGGCCCGTACACCTCATTCTTCTCAATAATGGCTGCAACTGCACCATCACCAAACAAAAAGGCAGTCTTGCGATCCTTTGGATGGTAAATCCTTGATCTTGTTTCACCATTGAGCAACAGAATTCTATTCATCCCATCCGCTTGTAATAAACCAAAAGCTACCGAAAGGCCATATACAAAGGCAGAACAACCAAGGCTTAAATCCAATGCCCCTGTACTTTTTGGAAGCCCCAAACGATTCTGTAATAATACAGAAGTTGCAGGCATTCTATAATCAGGAGTTTGTGAAATAAAAATTACAAAATCAATAGAAGCTCTTTCTATTTGCAAGTCGTTGATAAGCTTTTCTGCCGCTGCAAAACATAGATCTGAAGAACAAACTCCTTCCTCCGCAAACCGCCGCTCCTTTATGCCAATTTTGTCAACAATTTCCTTTACTGACTCAGCATCAAAATACTGAGTATAATTATAGTTATCAATCGTATTTTTAGGTACGGCTGCAGACAGGCCACGGATACCAACATTTTTATAACTTAAAAAAGGCATAAACCAAATTGAGTAATGGAATAAAATTAGTCCAGCGACAATGCTTTAATTTTCTCCAACAAATCACCAACAGTTTCTATAGCAGTAAATTCACCCCCTTCAATTACAACTCCAAATTCTTCATCAAGGGCTGCTATCAAAGAAAGTTGACCAAGCGAATCCCATTCAGGATAATCACGAAACTTATCTGAAAGCGAAATATCGGTATTTTCCAATTCGAGGGAGTGCTTCAACAATTCAAATAATTTTTGTTCCATTTTAATTTACAATTTACGTATTATAAGTATAGCCTAATTGAGTTCAATTTTTATAACCCTGCAGGAATTTTTCAACGTTGCCCTTCGTGAAATTTTTTGCGGCATTTTGCGCATTTATTCTAAAAAATTCCATCCTTTCCTTTTGGCTAGAAATTTCATCCAGGAATGATGCCATTTCCAGAATTTCTTTAGACGTAAAATTCTTCCCAAAATTGTATCTTCCAATTAACTCGGCAAGCTCCGAATCCCTTGAAGAAATACAAAGTATCGGCTTTCCCGCTGCAAGCAGGGTAAATGTTTTACTTGGAATACTTAATCCCTCTGCTCCTGATGCCAAAGTTACTACACCAATATCCGCCCCTCCAACAGTATATTTTAACATGTTAAATGGTTGGAATGGCAATAGTGAACAATTTTTCAAGCGAAAATCATTCAACTTATTTTTAATTAAATCCTTCTTTGCACCATCACCAATGATTAAGAAATGAATGTCTGGATTTCTAACATGAACCGCTACATCTACAAGAACATCCACATCATGGGTAAATCCAAGATTGCCTGAATACACAACCAAAAACTTACCGGCAAGCCCCAGGTCTTTAATAAATTCATTTTCTAAGGGATCAACAGGTTCAAAATCATTTGATCCGGCCCACAAGGGAACATAACTTATCCTGGCAAGAGGATATTTTGTGTTAAGCGTCTTCTGCATTTTAGGACTAATGGTAAATACATGCTCTGCTCCTTTAAAAACTTTGCTATTCACCCTATTCCAGGTTCTTTCTATAATGGAATCAGGTTTTATCCATTTGTTCCTTACCAGCACCTCTGGATATAAATCATAAAGTAAAAAACTATACTTATTTCTGATTAAACCAGGAATAAAAATGTTGAGAGGCGGATTGGTAACAAAAAATATATGAGCTCTTGGATACCGCATCCATATCAAAAATAAAGTTTGAAAATAAAATATTGCCCAGGTAATAAATCTTGACAAGATACTCTTCTTTGAATATCCAATTTTCTTTTCTATCCAGACCTCATTATCCAGTTTTGTTCCCCTGGCAATAAGTGAACCTGTTATTAAAACTCTTTTTTCTGAAACAACTTCAAAGCCGTTGATGATATCTATCATAAGATACCCCGCCTGCTGGTTAATAAAAACAACTTGATTCAACATACTAATTCATCACCCTTTGGTACAAATCCAGATAGTCCTTGTACCGAACCTCTTTGTTAAAATTAGTTAAAGCCCGCTTCCTGCAATTAACCCCAATATCTCCAAATTCAACGCTTTCCAACTTATGGATTGCTTTAATGATACCCTGTATATCTCCCTTATTGAGAACTATTCCGGTGTATTTATCTATTGCTTCCGGCGAACCACCTGTATTGTAGGTAATTACCGGAGTTCCACATGATAAAGCCTCTATATTGGTTGTTGGAAAATTATCCTGGTATGTTGGATTTAATAATGCAAAAGCGTAAGAATACCATCCTGCAAGTTCTTTAATACTTTCAGTTCTATGTATTGCAATTATTTCTTTTGGAATTAATTGCATTTGAGTTGAATCAATTCCAATCAAAACAATTCTGTATTCTTCTGATAAAATCGCACTCAATTCAATAAAATCTTCAAGTCCTTTTCTTGGATCCCAAATGCTTGCCACACCAAGAAGAATTTTCTTTCCGACAAGTTCTGGAAAAGTAATTGTTGGATCGAAGGACAAGTTTGGCGAAAATGAATCGGTGTCAATTCCATTATGAATAACCTGGAGGCTTAGGGATTTTAAGAAGGATTGCTTAACCAAGGAAGCCAACCAAAAAGATGGAGTAACAATAGTTAGGTTACTCAATGATGTAAAATTCACCTCTTTGTCCCTGTAATTTCCTTTTGAACGATCTACAAACAAACTCCTTGGATATTTCCCTGTCTTAGGACAAGAAAAACACCCTGTTTTCCATTTCTCACAATTTATATTGTCAAAATATGTACAATGCCCGGTGAATGACCAACTATCGTGAAGAGTCCAAATAACAGGTTTGTCATACTCTTTTAGAAAATTGAAAAGCACTCCATAATGAAGATAGTAGCCATGTATGTTGTGCAAATGAATAATATCAGGTTCAATTTTCCTGATTTGACTAACAAACTTAAGCGTTGCTCCTGATGAACCAAGGCCATGCCTGTCTAAGAGCAAAGTTTGCAAACCATGTAAAAATTCATCAATTTCATTTCCTATTCTTATTAAATTTGAGGAACTGGGTCTAGTACCCCGGCCGAATGCAATAAAACTTTCGTTACCGGTTTTAATAACCTGCTTCCCTATATCTTCGGCTATTCTTCCTGTACTTCCAGAATTAACTACTGTATTTATTTGTAGAATTCGCATAAATTCCTACTAAGCCCTAATCAATTTGAGGCTCTTTAATTATACTACCAATATCTATACTACCAATTTCTTTAGCAGGTACGCCCCCAATAACCACATCAGAATTTAGGAATGATTTACTAACTGCAGCATTCGCTGCAATCGCAATACGATCCGCAATTTTAATAGGGCCATAGATTTTTGCCCCAGGTCCAATATAAACATTGTCACCAATTATAGGCGCAGATTTATCACCTCCAGAAGCGCCAATATTCACACAAACATGGATTCTGCAATTTTTGCCAATTCTTGTATTTCCATTAATTACAATGGTTCCATAGTGCGGTAATTGGAGCCCTTCCTTTGCAACATTTTCGGGGATTGAAAAACTCAATTGCAAACTCTTCTTATATTTTAGATACTTAATACCCAGGTAAATGATCCTATTGAAAACTCCCTTTTTACAATTCTTGTAGTACTCACATATACGCAAAAGAAACAAAAATCTTAAGGTTGGTTTGAAGGCGGTTTTCAAATAACAAATAGTCAGCCAATGCGAATAAGACTGCTTTAATTCAGATTTTAAATATAGCTTTAAATCAGCCTTTGATTTTATCATCCCTAATCATTTTTCCAAGCTCCACAGAATTTAAAAACTCAACCTCCGGCCAATTTTTAACTATCCTTTTAAAGAGCTCATTCAAAGCCATATTTCCATTAACCCTGTTTTGCTCATTAAGACCACCAATATAATTTACCCTATGCGAACTGATGATGGCCGGTTTATTACATTTGAAAGCAATACTGATTTGCTTTAAACAAGTATCAATTCCATAGGATGTACCGGGATAACTTGGTTCGAAGAAGCAATTTCGAGTTAAATAAATAGAATTCTTATACCCTCTCTGACCCAGATACCTGAATTTCTTTCTAAATCTATTTTCACCCAGTGGTTGAACATGAATTTTGGGACTTGAAATAAACTCAATTCCATTATCTATTGAGTAATCAATTACGCTCTGATGGATTGATCCATTTGGGGGGACAAAATACAAGGGGGCTCTTCCATGCAAATCACTAAAGCATTTAATGCCATCCTTAATTATTTCATTATGAAAAGTAAGGGTTGAAGCCTGATCCAGGTCAAATGCAGCTTGATACGAAATGGAATATTTATTTACTGGCTTAAAACCCCAGCACCCTCTTTTAAATGCCTCCAGGGCATGCTGATTTCCTTCTTTCAAATTATCCATCCATACTTTAACATTCAAATGCTCCCTTCCATGAAATTCAGGATAAAATATTCCGTCATCAATTCCCTGCTTCCAAACATTCCATGCATTTGATTTCCCCTCTCTTTCAAGGGTCTTCAAAAATGATTCATAATGATATTCCTGAAAATTACTCTTTAAAATTTTCTCAAAATCAGGATTTGTTGATAGTGAAAGTGCGGTAACCACAGGATTACGTCCATTTCTATCACAACAGCCTTTTAAGGTGGAAAATAACGCATCCAAATCGAATGAAGATTCAATGGTATCAAGCCTGTTATAGCGCCCATTATCCCCAGAATCTACATTTATGTTAAGTGCCCTAAGTTCGTTCCGAACATCTAATGAAGGCATTCTTACACTCCCCCAATCATCTGACTCAAATACCAGGAGTTTCCTGTTAGTATTCCACCCCAAAATGTTACTGAAATAACGACTAATATCTTTTAACAAGATCTATTGCTTTTTTACAATTATGAATAAATTATTTTTATAATGTCATTTTCTATTTCATTAGGCATCCATCCATCAAAATAGCTTACCTTTTTTACAGCATTAATGCCTAAATATTTTTGATTCCCACCCCTGGAATTCAAGAGAATTTGAGTGAATATATCGAAAGATGACATTAGTTTTCCTCTTTTGGAAATCTAAGGAAGGCAATCATTAATCACAGTTTGATACTTTTTAAACATATCTTCAAGAGAATATCTTGCAATGGCTAATTCCCTTGCCTTTCTGGAAAATTCAGGATAATTCCTGTACACCTCTCCTATACCCAAAATAAGAGGGGCAAAATCAGGTTTTGCAAGCTCCCAGGGATTCGATCCGTATGGTACTACCATGCCGCTCCCATTTATTACAAGTTCCTTCAATGATCCGGTATCAAAACCTACCACGGGAGCACCACAGGCTAATGCTTCAATTACAGTATTTGGGCATGCTGCATGTATATCTAATGAAACGTATATTGCTCCTTTGAAAACAGAAGGCAAATCATTGCGTTCAACCAAGCCCCTATAATCTACATTTCCATTGAATTTCTGCCGGGCCAATGAATTACTGAAACTTCCATAAACCTCAACGGGGGCGTAAGAAATTTCATTGCAAACCTTATTAATCAAGTCAATGGCATAAGGCGAATAGTCTATATGCCCCTCCAGGAAAACAATTCTAACTTTCTCATTTCCAAAATTTTCATCCCTTATGGGATGAAACAGACTTAAATCCACTGAATTGTATATAATTGCAAATCTATTTCTCCTTACCCATTGTTCACGTTGCCACCATTCCCTAACAAAATCAGATTGATATATAATGAAATCAGCTAAAAATCCTTGTATAAATTTGGATAAATAGTTGTGAATCTCACTAATAACGTACTTCTTTATTCCTGCCTTCCTAAATTGCTTTTTATGTAACCATTGGATTCCATCAAGCCGGTATATAATTGGTACTCCCTTGAATTTATTCAATATTAACCAGAAAATTTTCCTGGTTCCACCCACTATAATAATTATATCTGGCTTTTCAGGTTGTTTAGAATAGTTGACGCTAAAGTCACTCCTAATCAAGGCTTCTTCAAACCTTTTTTGAAAACTGCCAGGGCCACCTGCACCTGGAGGATGGGGAAAAAAAACCTTAACCACTATTTTCTAAAAAAACAAATCAAGCAAATAAAGGAAGCCAAAGTTGCCCAATTTCTAAAGTGTCGTACTTTTTGGCATTTATCAGGCTTTCATTGGCCAGCCTATCTAATTTAGGAAAATCAATAGCCAAATCAAAAATTGCCAGGGCCATTGCAACACAATCATAAGGCTCAATAAGAACGGCATTCCGTCCATTCTCAACAATTTCTGACAAAGCAGGATAACTGTCAAATGCAACCGGAACAACTCCATAACTCTGAGCTTCAATAATAACATTCGGAAAACCCTCATATGCCGATGTCATGCAAAGAATCCGGGACTTGAAATAAAATGACTGAGGGTCCTTTATTCCATGAATAAAAATATTACTTAACCCAAGTTCCTTTACTCTCCTTTCAATTTCTTCCCTTACATCACCATCACCTAAAACATGAAATTGCCAGTCCCTCAATTTACTATTCAAATGCCACCATATCTCTGGAAGAAGCTCAGCTCTTTTTTGTGATTTGTCTAACCTCCCAACGTAAAGAATGACCTTTTCCTTTTTTTCCCTGTCAAACTGTTGAGGTAACGGAACTGAATTGGGAATTACAATTAATTTCTCTGTACAGAAATCACCGACAAAAAAAAAAGCTCTCTCAGGTTAGCCTGGGTGAGCAAGACAACTTTATCATGCACCTCCAAAATTTGCCTGAGTGTACCTCTGTGCTTAATTTTATGAATTGCCTCAATTAAAAAAGAGGGAAGCAATACTTTTAAGAATGGATAACTTTTTATCCCCAGCTTTTTTAGAATTATTTCTTCATGGTTGAGTATAAATCCAAAAAGAGAGTTTCTTATACAACCCAAAAGTTTAAAATCAAAAGTTGCTTTAAGATTTTTTAAAACTGAGGTTAAAGCAACATCATAAGGCATTTGATTTATAACAAAATCCGGCTTAGAACTTAAAAAATAACCATAAAAATGATTTATATTATTGTAATTCTCTGTGGATCCGCCTTCAGGCGAAAAATATAACTTTCCAAATATTTCATCCTGGTGCCCCTTATTGGAAAAACTATAATACTCTACATCATAGTTAGAATTCAGGAAGAAAAATCTACCCAACTTTATGGTAGTATGCTGAACGCCCCCTTCCATAAAATGCAATGGTGGAACCAAAACAAATAAAACTTTCATTAGTTGCTCTGAATTGGAGAAGATATAAATGTATTAAACAAATTAACCCATTGTCTTCCAACTTCATCAATATGAAACCTGGAAGCATTTTTAACAGAGTTTAATGCCATTTTATTTCGCATAGCCGGATTAGAGGCAATTTCAACGATCCTTTCGGCAATCCGGGAAACTTCGAAAGGAGGTTCAATAAAGGCATCCACCCCGTTATTTAATATCCAGGAAACAGCGGCATAACTATCAAACACAACAGGAACAACACCAAACGTCTGAGCTTCAAGCAAGACACTAGGAAATCCTTCATAAGCAGACGGCATTACAAAAATTGAAGCATCTCTGTAATAACTTTCAGGATTCTGATGCCCCATCAAAACCATCCTTTCAACTTTCTTGCTCTCAACCTCAGATTTAAGAGTCTCAAAATATGATCCACTTCCAACTATTACAAAATTCCAGTCAGGCAGCTTCTCCATCACAATATTCCAAATGGGAACTAGGAGATCAGATCGCTTCTGCAGAACATCTATTCTACCTACATATAAAATTGTCTTTTTTTTAAACCTTTCATTAAACTTAAAACCAAAAGACTGAATTGAATTGGGTATGGAAAATACCTGCTTTCTAGAATAATTCGGAAAAAAATAATTAAGCTCGTCAAAATTCATAGGAGATGGTAAAACAAAAAAATCATGATACCTGAGTATCTGTTTCAGCTTCTTCCTATGAGATAGTAAATGAATATACCTAATTAGTCCTAATCCCAGGAAATTATTCAATAAAAAATTCAATCCACTTGGTGCATCTTGGCTTAAAAAATTCTTAATATTATCCCTAAAACTAAATAATGAATTATTCAAACATCCTACGCTCTTAAATTGGAACTTTCCTTTAAGATTATTGATGGCCTTCTGCAAATCTCTTTCATAAGGCATTTGGTTCATTATAATATCAGGCTTAAGCTGCTCAACAATTGAAGAAAAATGCAAAATATTTTGTTCTACTATTAACCCTCCCTGAGCGTGAGGATATAATAATTCTCCAAATTCTGGTTCTTCATGACCACCTGAAACAGTAGAATAATAGAAAACCTCATTCCCTTGCTCATGGAAATATCTTCCAATTTTGTAAGTAATTCTCTGAACGCCCGCTGCATTTGGCTTAAAGGCCTTTGTTTGAAGTATTAACAACCGCATATTTACGCCCTAAAATTTGATTTTACATCCCTGTATATGGTTCTAAAAAAATCCAAAATCCGATTTCTAAAGGTATTGGCCCGTGCAATTTCAAGCGCCATTATTTCAAGTTGCTTATCAGAAAAATAGCTCTGATTCAACGAACCATCAGAAATTCCCTCTATTGGGCGTTCTAAAAATAATTCTTCCCCTTCAGGTAAATGATGATTCAAATTCTCAACAACATTCAATGATTTTGAAAGGTGATTAACAGCGATACTTTTATAATTTTTCTGCAACTCAAAATCATTAAATTTATCAGATTTGGACAGGCTGATAAACCCATCGTACAAATAAGGAACCCAGCGTTTTTTTACTTGATATACCTTCCTGATAAATTTCAATTCAGAAAGCGTTAAAGAATTGTTTACACTTATTTTAAAATTGACCTCAGGTTCCTGAATCATTAACCATTCAGTAAAGAAAACCTTACCCATCTTCGAGCCGTCAGCGGAGTACTTCCGGAAACTCCATTTAAAAGTGGAATCATTAATTGAATCTAAAAAATTCTCAATAACCCCCATAGTTTCATACTTATGCTCAATCCAATACTTAAAATCCGGTATTGTGCCTCTCTTAGCCCTGTGCTTAAAGGTTGACATGCAGTGGTCAAGAGGATTGCGAAAGAAAACAAGACATTTCACTGTTTCAAACCCAGCATTCGAAACAATTTTCTCAAACTCCTGAAGGATACCCCTAATTGCAAAAGAATGAATTAATGATTCATCTGAAATTAAAACTGAACCTACCCCTTTAGTTTCGGCTTCCTTAAACCATCTTGCAATCAAGCTTTTAACCTCAAGGTATTTTTTAGCTATTAGAAGTTGGGCCAGATGATCGCTATTTCCCGAGGAAATTTTACCGGAGAGCATCCGTTCATCATTAAGTGATTTTGCAAAATAAACATTATTGACTTTTAGGTGGGAACTCCCCCTTGCACAAACTGTTTGAAGAAAAGAACTGCCTGTTTTATAGATTCCAATATGAAGATAAAGTATCATAATATTTTACTGCCCCTTGAGGAACAACAATTAATCGAAAGAGAAATAAATCCCTATAGGTTATAATTTGACCAGAGTTGCAAAATAAAAAATAGAATTACTAAGAACCACGAAACGGTTCCATGGTTGTAGAACTGGAATTGTTGATAGATTCCCGCTTAATTACTTTTAAAAAAGTCCGGAGAATAATTTTTACATCAAGGACGAAACTCAAATTATCGACATACCAAACATCATATTCAAACTTTTGGTCCCATGAAATTGAATTACGCCCGTTTACCTGCGCCCATCCCGTAATTCCAGGTTTAACCTCATGCCTTCGGTTTTGAAAGTCATCGTAAAGTGGCAAGTACCTCATTAACAATGGCCGTGGGCCAACCAGGCTCATATCCCCTAGAAGAATATTAAATAATTGAGGTAACTCATCAATGGATGAATTTCTGATTATTCTTCCCAACCTGGTTATTCTCTGAGAATCAGGAAGTAGCAAACCGTTCTTGTCCCCTTTATCATTCATTGTCTTAAATTTAATCAGGAAAAAGGGCTTTCCATTCTTACCGGGTCGCTTCTGAACAAAAAATACTTTGCCATTATTGGAAATCAACAAACATAAAATTGCAATAAACAATACGGGAGAAACAATTAATATTAAAAGTAAGGCCAAGCCAAAATCAATAACTCCCTTAAAAAAAATTCGGTACATAACCAAATTAGAAAAATGACTGGATCAAATTACCAATGAATAGATACCCTTTAACTTTAGCATAGATTCCTCTAAAGCGAATGACTTTGAATCAATTATTGCATTGGCAGACAATTTGGAATAAAGATAGCTATCAACGCTTATTTCTTTAATATAGCCAATCATATCCTTGGCATTGGCCAAATCAAAAAGGAATCCATTCCGGCCATGCCTGACAAGTTCACGGTGCCCCCGATTATTTGACACAACTACGGGCAGTCCACAAGCCATTGCCTCCGCTACATTTAATCCCAATCCTTCCTGCATGCTAGTTGAAATAGCCAGATCAGATGAAAACAAAAATTTGGGTAGTTCTTCAGTGAACCCATAAAAAAAACAGGTATCGCTAAGACCCAATTTGGCAACCTTGCTTTTCATTTGTTCAAATAGTTCACCTATTCCTAGAAAATGAACCCTTAAATTTGGAATAATCCCTTTTAACGCAACTGTATTTTCAATAATAAACAAATGGTTCTTCCTATGGATAAACTCAGCCGCATATGTGATAACGAAGGCTGATTCAGGAATATTAAGGTTATACCTTGCTTCTCTTTTTTCCTCTAATGATGGCAAAAAATACCTGTCCGTTGAAAATCCCATTCCTGGAATTTTAAAGACATTTCCTGAAGCAAAATTTTGTCTGGCTAATTGATAATCCTCCTCATTTATGGTAATAAGGTAATCAACACATTTCGACAATAGTTTTTCAACAGGATAGTAAAGAAGCCAATAATGAAATGGCCCCCCTTTAAAAAAGTGAAACCCGTGTGCAGTGTACATTACCTTATTACAACGTCCGTTGAAATAAAATACCAACCTGGCCAATACTCCTGCAACAGCCGTATGGCAATGAACTACTTCAAATTGATTTGAACCAATCAGTCTTTTCAATTGAAAATAGGCATAAATATTTCCCAATTTAAATGGCTGCCTGACAAAATCAATTTTATGCTGAACATCCGCATAAGGGATATGCTCATTTCCTCTTGCTGCTGTATGAACCTCGTACCCCTGTTCCTGCAACCATCTCATAACTGGTTGGTGAAACCTTAGAAAGTGCTTTTCAATAGAAGCAATAAATAATATTCGTTTGCCCATCACTATAATCTATACTCCATTTGGGACCTATTTATTATAATTTAATAAGTGAAAGTCAATTTTATAAAATTCATATACAAGGTCTCTCATCTCGGGGCTATAATAATTTTCTAAAGTATCCCTTTTTGAATAATTTAACCTTTCTTCTGTATAGCTCCCAAAATTGCTCGTTTCGAGAAACCCAGCCAATGCAATTGGCTCCTCCAGCTTAAATATATTTTTAACCAATGATATACCATTGTGATTGTAAATAAATAAATACTGAGGCCTGAACAATAGGTTTATATTTTCCCCATTTTGGTAAATCAACCAATCTTTTACAAATGAATTAAAATTATTAAACGCAGGAAGATTAAACTCTTCTTCAAATCTTACTCCTCCATCTTTTCCCCCACCTTGCTTCAAGAATTCGTATGCAGAAATTAAACGATCATATGGATTCCTTGTAATGGTAAACGAAACAAAGTTATTAAATACTTCGGAGCCCAACTTTTCCGCTATTTCAGATGCATAAAAATGACCACAACGGCGACCAAATATTGATTTGGCTATTGATGTCCCACCAGTCCTGGGAATATGAATAAAAATAATCTTACGTCTTTTATAAATTCTTATACAAAAATTCAGGTATAATTTTCTTACAATATTTTTTCCAAGTATTAACTCCGCAAATTTATAAATAGCAATTTTAACCTTGAATTTGAATCCTGCCGGCACCATCAGGGAAGTAATTTGAAACAAACTCACCAAAAAAATGAATCCGCTTTCTGTTTAATGCATCAAATTCAAAACTCTTAGAAAATTGATGGTTTCTTATGGCTTGTTTTTCAAGAGCATTTTGCCAAAGAAAGACTATCTTTTGGGAAATAGATACCGGATCTAGTGCAGCTAGTATCATGGCTGGTTCCAATAATTCCGGGATACCACCTGTTTTAGAACCAATACATGGGCAACCTGCATGCATAGCTTCAACCATTGCTCTTGGAAGCCCTTCCTGCAAACTTGGTTGTATATAAATATCAATTCCCTTATAAAATGTTGTGATTTCAGAAAATGGAACTTCTCCAAGAAAAATTACATTGCCCTCCAATCCCATTTTTTTTACCAACCCCTTTAATCTATTCCCCTTACCCCGCCCGGCCAGCATGTACTTTACTTGGAGGCCATATTTCAGCATTTTGGGAATTGATTTAATTACAAATTCTTGACCTTTGTAACTAACATCAAGGCTTGCTACTGTACCAAGAATAATGTTGGTTCTGCTATTACAGTCCTTTATTCGTGCCAGTCTTTCAGAAAAATCGGACTTATCGCCTTCCCTGAAGATTACATCCGAAATGCCGATATTCCTATTCGTATTTGGATATCTTGATTGCAAATATTTTGAAGTAACATAAATTACATACGGTGCGTTCCAAACCAGGCTCCTCATTTTTAAGTAAGCATAAGGAGCAAGCAACTTTCCTTTAAAGCTATGATTCCACAAAGCATCCCATGGATCCCCAACAACCTCCAACAGGTAGGGTTTATTAAATTTTTTTGCATACCCCAATGCTATTCTGGAAATTGTTGAAGGGACCCTGGCAATTATGAAATCAGATTCCTGTACAGCCTTCCGTATAGATATTTTAAGTTCTTTTAAATTAAATACAAAAGATAAAAATCCATTAAAATCAGGAACAAATTCAACTTTCCAACCTGGCTCCAATTTAAAGGGATCTATACTTCTATCACCGCCAATGGGCAATTTTTTTTGCCTTAAAATTAATTTAACAGTACAATCCCGCAAGTTATACCGCTTAATTACTGTGGGATTGAACTCATTTCCAAATAACTTCCCATCTTCATTGAAAAATAAACGGGCATTATAAGTGAATAAAACATTCAAAATTTAATTCAATGAACGTAGGAACTCAGCAAACCTTTCATTTGAATTATACCTTTTCTCAGCGTAGCTCCTAAGAAAGTCACTATTAACAATCCTTCTGTTATTATAAACCTTCAAAATCAAGTTCTTAGCAGTAAGAATATCGTCCGGAGCAAATAAAAAAGGATGGAGCTCACTTGGAAGAGCATCCCGGTTCTCTATGATATTACTGGCAATCACAGGAAGCCCGCTCAATAAGGCCTCAATAAGCGAATTAGATAACCCTTCAGTATAAGATGGAAATAAAAAACAATCAAAATTTTTATATACTAACGGTGAATCAGCGCGGAAACCAATTGCGAAAACCTTATTTTGAAGGCCCTTATCTTCAATTTCTCTCAATAAGTATTCAGTGTTCTTTCCAACTAAAAGGAAATAGATATCTTGGTATTCCCTATTAAGCAGATTCGCAATATTCAGAATAGCTTTATGGTTCTTTTTAATATCCAATCTTCCGGTATGCCCAATAACAAAAGCATTATCCGGGATGCCTAAAGAGGTTCTAATTGAAAAATCCTTCTGCAAAGAAAAAATATCCGAATTGACGCCATTCTCAATAACCTGAAATTTTGGATTCAACAACCAATTCTTACCAAAAAAGAAATCAAATGAATGTGAAGAATTAGAAACAATTTTTGTCGCAAACACTTTTACAAAAATGCTAACGATGCAACTATAAATTTCCTTTAGAAAACTTTTTGAAAAGTGATTCTGATTTTGACCATAGTATGCACTCCTCCTTTTTATTCCGGCTAAATATGCCAAAAACATATAAATACCGGAAAAATTACCTCCTAAATCACATACGACGTCAAGTTTCTGTTTTGAAAAAAAAGTATAGAGGCGAGCCCAACTATTGATATTAAAAGGGCCCGTCTTTAGAATTACTATTTTACATCCTAAATCTTCAAATTTACCAGCTAAATCCCCGCGCCTTCCATTTTTACAAATTACATATACCTCGTATTTGGAACCTAGGAAATCAATAAATCTTAACAGATAATTTTCCAACCCGCCTGCATCCAGAGTATAAAGTAAAAAACAGAACCTTTCTTTCAAAATTATAGATCAATCAATTTACTCCAATAATAGTCTTAAATGCATCTTTTAAAGACACATTAACATCACCCGAAAACCAAACTAAAAATGGAGTAGAAAGAAGAAAGAAACTAAAAAAACCAAAAAGATCAGACAGCCTTTCAACAATAAAGGGCACAAACAATAATAATGCAATATGAAAAAAGAATTTTTGATAAATCTCACTTACAGGATTTTTATTTATGAATGCCCCTCTTTGGGCCATTAGAAAAAAAGCTGCTAATATGAAAATGCCAGCAATAAAGGAAGACCTATTAGTCAAAGCGTAAATAAACCAGGTAGAACTACTGAGAACCTTTGTTAACAATCCAATTGAAAATAAACCATTTTCCAGCCTGGTCATTTTATCAGGAAAGTATCCCCATACAATGATGATAAAAGAAAGGATATAAATGCCCCAATTGTGCAATCCGGATTTACTAAAGGCTCTGTACCAGGTAGCACCAATTTTAGAATTTTTTGAATATTTTTCAGTGAGCCCCTCCTGTTCATCAACATAATAGCCTGCTACCTTGCTTTCTGCTATTTCATTTCCCTCAGCCTGCTCGGTTGCAACTTCAGGATTTAAAAAATTTGTGAAAAATGATATAATATACAACAGTATATAAAGCCTTGCCCTAAAACCGACTAAAAGTACAAAAACCGTTGGCAATGCCATAATAAAGTAACTAAAGTGAATATAGGGTGTCAGGCAAATTAAAATAATATACTTTAGCTTTCTTTCAGTATAATACCCTATTACACCGTAAAACAATACCATTAATCCTGTCCAAGTCCGAATCGAACCAACATTTTCTATGCCCCTCCAAATGATCAAAATAAATAACAGAAAATAAAATGTGTATGTGTACTTTAAATCAGGCCTGAAATTGATGAGCTTGAATAGTGAAGAAGTATAAAAATACCCATATATAAAACAAGCAATTATAAAAAAAAGCCAGGGGAGACCAAATAAACTACCCGAGACAAATGAGATAATATGGATATACAAATCATCCTGAATATTCTCATTCGGTATAAATAATACAATATCTCTAGCCCCGCTAACAAATTCCGTAAGGGATAAATCTAAATAATATTTCTTAACCCTACCCAAATGGGTCCCAGCATCTGAACCTTCCCCAATTACAAGTACAGACCCAAAAAAAGTAATAAAAAGTATTATCGTCCACTTTCTGAGCCGAGTGTCGTAGTTCCTGGAAAATGCAGGGATTAATCCAACTACCGGAGAAATCAGCATTGTCAAAAAATTAAAGAATAACCCGCGACCCATTTTTCAGCAAATATTTATGAAAGTAGTTTAATGTTCTTCCAAAACCCTTCCATCCTGTCAAAAAATGTCTCTTTTTGCTCAGGAAAAAGTGAATAAATCGAGTATGCCTCATGCCCGAAGCAATGTGCATACTCAAGTGCAGAGGTCAGATTACCAATTACAATACATTGATCTGATACTATAAAAAGCGCCTCCAATACCAAATCATCAGGAAGCACAGCATATTTTACACCATTGCTTTTCAAGGCATTAATAAGATAATTATTATTTGGTGACAATTTAGGCCTCAATTTAATATAAATTTCATCTTTAAACTTTCCTTGCTCCTTTAGTTTAACTATTGCTTTGTCTATTGCATGATAATAATCGCTTTCAGGTAGTCCTGTAAAGCGGCCGTTTGAACCATCAATCCAAATAACAGATTGGGAGAGTGTAATATTGCAAGCCATGGCAAGAAGATTTATATCATCCAAATTAGGCTTAACAATTATTTTTTTATGGGATGGTATGTTAAAATAAGCATTTTTCGAAAAACAATAGAACCTCACGCATTCAAAATTGCTATATGCCATGTAATTATATGGCAAGGATAAGAGTTTCAAATTATAACCCCGAAAAACCCTAACCAATGTTCTAATAAACTCCGAATCGAAAAAATGCTTAACCCTGAAACTACTATTTCTTTCAGCCCAGGCAAGGTCCTGTAGATCATCTTTAACCTGATAGGTACCATTACCCTCCTCTATAAAATGGAAATTTTCACAATTCACATGCGTTACTAAAATCTTCTGATAATAGGACATCATATCAATGAAAGCAATGAACTTTTGATTCCCGGTAATTTCATTAATATACTTATCATAGCTTTTCGGTACGTTGAAATATTTTATCTTTTCAAATAATGAATGATACCTTTCGGGATAGGAAGGAAAAACCTTAAGGGATACAATTGGTACCTTGTACTTTAAAGATATAAAAATGACATCCCTGGTATCTATGCTTAAATACTGAATCGTTGAATAAGCAACTAAAAAGGTTAAAGGCGAATGAACTGTAAATATATACTTCACTATTTCTCTGTTAAGTTACACCTTCCCTTCCATCATTAACTTATACCAGGCCTCGGCCTGAACCAAATCAAGCGTATCATCCACATCAACACAATATACCTTTTCAATTTCCATTAAATACGATTTTGGACCATATAGGTATTGCCATTCAATCATTTTCTGTCTGGGAGCAATCATTATACCATTGGTCTTAAAATACCATTTTTCCAACTGTTGAGAAGGCACATGCAACTTTCCGTGTTTATAATTTAAAGGCCCCTCATGATTTAAAACATACTTTTGGAACATTTCTACCGTCAAAAGAGAATCATGACCATTCTCCAATTGTTTAAAATATTCCTCAATCGCTTTGCTAAATAATTCAGATATTACAAGCGGCGATGTACATGTAGACCAAATAATATGGTCGCCTTCAACTTCACGACAAATATTTTCCACCACTTCACCAAAAGTCCTTGTTTGTTCATCGCAGTACTCATAAGCCCTTTTATGTGTGCTTACTCCATGATCTTTAGCCATCCCAAGCATTAAATCTGAGTCGCTGGATACAACAATTGAATCAATGTATGAAACATTTTGAAGTTGCGTGATCTTATGCTCAAGTAAGGTAGTACCTGCAAAAGGGGCAATATTCTTATCTTTAAGCCTGCGGCTTCCAGCCCTTACTGGAATAATAGAAGTAATAGTTTGATTATTATACATGAATTTTATTTTTGAATCCTAAATCTCACCAACTCTTTTAGCAATCATTTCAATTCGCTTTTCTTCCTTTACAGATTCCCTGTAGTAAAGGTTTTGCCTATACCTCAAAATGCCAAGTTCAAGGCGCTGGCCCTCCAAAAGTGCTATTCCCAAATTCCGTAATGCAATGCTTGGCTCATACATTACATACCTTGTTTCAAATTTATCCAGAAGGCCTTTAGAATGCAAAGATTGAATGAATACTTCGGAATCCTTCGTAATAGCCCCTCCCAGGTAAAGCATTTTGCCCTTTTCCTTTGAGCGGCTAAAGAGTGAGGCAGCAATTTCAAGCATATCCGGCGAATCTACATAGGTACGATCCTTGCCCATTGAAGAAACAAAGTCAACCCTGCCAAAAGTTACGTTATACAAATCCTTAAAGCCATCCGCCTTTGAAATCTCATCAAAGTTTTTATACGCGTTAATTGTCTCAATATTAACCCCCAATTGAATATTCACCAGGGCTTCAGGATCAATAATTTGCTTTACAGAATTTATAAATTTATCGAGTGCAAATGGACTTTCAATCATTGGTGCAACAATACCCTTAACACCAATAATTTGCGAATCCACCAGGTCTCGTTTAGCTTCGGCCCCTGAAATTTTCAATAAAAGCTTGGTACCAGCCTGGTTGCATAATTCCTTTAACCTCAATACTTCCTGAAAGGAGGCCCCTTCATCCTCAAAGCTGGTTTTAATGCCCAACACTCCATAAGCATCAATCAAGTGTTTTAACAAGTGAACTGAATCCATTTCAATTTTATTCATAAGTAAATTTTATGCGACTAAAAAAATAAGCTTTAAATCTGAAAAATTTTCAATAGTATGGTAATTACTATTTTCATTCAGGGTTCCATATCCATATGAAGCAAAAATGAAGCTCAGAGCACAATCCATTGAAACATCATAGTCTTCAACGGTATCCCCTACAAAAAAAACCGATTCAGGAGCTATACCGGTATTACTTAAATACTCCTTTACCCTTGCGCCTTTGCTTCTCATCAAGCCCTTCTCATCAATTGTAGATATATGTTTGAAGTAGGAGCCTAAATTCAATAAATCGACAATCAAGGAGGTTGGCTTTAATGGCTTATTAGTAAATATAGATAAACTATGCCCTATCGAAATAATGTATTCAAATGTTTCTACCACATTTGGATACAATACTGAATGCAGGCAAAATTCATTATCATAAGATTTCCTGAACGTTGATACAAACTCTTCCTTTCTGTTGATTCCAGTATTTTGAAAATAATAATCATGAAGTACGCCTATGGAAGGCCCTATATGTTCTGTGTTAAAGCTGATACTCTCTCCATACACCTCTTCAAATGAATGCTCAAATGCCATTTTTATTCCAGGGGCAGAGTCAATTATTGTTCCATCAAGGTCAAAGAATAGCTCCATTTGATACCTTCATTTTAATCAAGCGTACTATAATTATAGATTTCCCGCTCCAACAGTTCTAAAAATTCATAATCCTTATAATACCACTGTTTCAGATTTCTAATAGCAATATCAGTTAAAAAAGTATTAGAATCATTAGGACGGGTATTACTCAATATCTTATCATCCGGCAAACTGTGAAAACCCAGGCCTAACCTTTCATTGATACTTTTAATATCGCTATTTAGATACTCCTGCCTTAAATAAAAAAGAATGCTATCCTTTCTTGACAATAGTGCTGATTTACTTCCAAACCAGCTCCAGTATGAAGTATTCACATGCTTAATATTAAGCATTGCATTACTTGCCTTCAGTGCTATTTCCTTATCCTCTGAATACAACGCCTCTGCCAAGGAACAAGCGGTTTTAAATTGAGCAAATGCTTTGCTTTCATCTTCAGTCCAGGGATTAAAAATCCTGGGCCTCCCTTGACGTAACCTTGAATTAAATCCAGATACAAATCTTGAAATAGGATCCCGGGTCACAAAAAAACAATAATCACCAGCATGCAAATCCGAGAATTTATATTGATGATTAGTCATCACTATAACGTATGGCTTAGAAATTGAAAGATTGCTCCACAAAAAATTATTCTTACGAATTGCGGTTTTTAAAGCGTTTCCCGCAGTTTTTCCAATGTGAAGAAAATACACAATTTTAAATCCAAAGGCGGATAATATCCTTAAAAATAATCGCTGAAGAATGCCTGAAAATCGAAGCAATAGGTTCTGTTTCAATTGATAACCATTAGCGGGTAATCTCCTGCATCTCGACCATGGCCTTGAATTTCTGATTTTTTTCAATCAAATTGTAAAAAGTTTCGCAGGCCATAATTTGTCCATTGGACATAAGGATAATCTTATCAGCATTCTTTATAGTTGAAAGCCTATGTGCAACAATTAAAATGGTATATCTCCCTTTTAAATTATCGATACTCTCCCTGATCATTTTTTCAGTTTCTGAATCCAAAGCTGATGTGGCTTCATCTAAGATTAAAAGATCAATATCTTTATATAACTCCCTTGCGATAGCAATCCTCTGCTTTTGCCCACCACTCAAATTAATTCCATTATTACCAAGCATAGCAAACTTGTTATCTGGCAGATGCTCAATGAAATCAAATATCATAGCTCTCTTACTTGCCTCTTCAAACCTTTTGATATTGGATTCATTTGGCTCGTCCCAAAAAGCAATATTGTTAAATACAGTATCGTTAAAAATGACCGGCTCCTGAGTTACATATCCAATCCTTGCCTGGTATGTTTTGGAATTAATTGACCTAAGATCAACTCCATCAACAAAAATAGAACCTTCATCTGGATGCAACAAACCGGCAACGATATTTACCAATGTAGTTTTTCCACTTCCACTTTCACCAACAAAAGCAACAGTCTCATTTCTATTGATATCGAATGAAATTTGCCGAAGGACTGTTTTCTTATCATATTTAAATTTTACTCCCTCAATTTTGATTTCCCTTTTTAATAAAGTGTAATTTAAACTGCCAGTTTTTTCCCTTGCTTCATCCAGGAATGTATTTAAGCCTTTAATATTCTCGAATGCCCCCGTTTGTTCAAGATATTTGTTCCAATTGGTCTGCATACTAGTCAAAGATGTCAATGCCCTATAAAAGAAAAGCAAGCTTGTAAGAATAGGTCCTAATGCTCCCCCTAAAAAATTAATATGGATTAATACTACCAATGCTACAATACCAATTACCATTGGCTCCCTGAGTGCAAATAAGGTAGCGGAATATACACCCATTTTTCTCCTGCTCCCTTCAATAAGCTCGATAGTCTCTTTCAATTTACCTGAATACCGATCAAGAAGCGAAGTGGCTTTCAAATATTTAAAATTACCTACATGCTGGATAATTTGACTTTGATAGACGTTTGAATGCATTGAAAGAACTACTGAAGCTCCCTGTGTTCGCTTATAAACTGTTTTGAAAATAAAATTCGACAGTGCTCCTCCTACTGTCACCAGGAAGGCAAACCTGATATCAACAAAAAATGCAAAACCAATGTACACAAAAACCAGAACAGCCTCTTCGAGTGTAGCAACATACATGTAGAAAGCCCTTGCAACCTTCTCCACCTCGCCACTCATTGTATTCTGAATTCTGCCTATATCGGCAACTATATAGTCCTTAAAAGAAATTCTATTGAATCCGTTCAATATTCTAAACCTTATTTTTTTAATAAAATACTGCTGACTATTAACCCTGTACAAAATTCCAAAATAACGGGCTATGCTTTTTAAGCCAAAAAAAACAAGAATTACGGAAAGAATAACAACCAGGTTCAAAGGTAGTCCTATAGCTTTTAATCCATCTACCAGAAAACTCAGGTTCCCCATGGCAGCCGAGCCCTGACCCTGGTTACCATCAATAAGTTGAAGTAAAGGTAAAAACATCGATAGACCTAATCCATCAAGAAGACCAAGCGTAAGACTAAGAATAAAAACCAGTAATAACCTATAACCCAGGTACTGATAAAAGAATACAAAATTCGTAAAATATTTTTTAACTAACTTTTTCAATACTTGAATTTAAAATAGTAGGGTTATTCAAAAAATTAAACCGTTTCAAAAAGATATTAACATTACCATGAACAAATAAACCAATCATTTAATAGATTTTCCTTATTATACAAGAGCGGATCTCCTGTTCTTGCATCATATACCTTACCTCCCGCTACCTCAACAATGCATTGAGCAGCAGCAGTATCCCACTCCATAGTAGGCCCAAATCTTGGATATAAAAATGCCTTACCTTCCGCCACCTTCAAAAATTTTAATGAGCTTCCAATACTCAGGTATTCCGCATCAGGAAATTTCAGCAAATATTCTTTTGTTTCGTTGCTGAAGTGGGATTTGCTTACAACAATTCTATTATTTGAACCCGGGTCTGATTGTTCTTTAATATCCAATTTCAGGGTACTATTATCATTCCCTGTCATCCAGGCTCCCTTATCTTTAGAGGCCCAATACAATTCATTGGTTACTGGTACATATATCACTCCAATCCAAGGGTTCTTGTCAATAATCAATGCAATATTCACTGTAAACTCACCATTCCGGTTTACAAACTCTTTGGTACCATCCAAGGGATCAATCAACCAATAAATATTCCAGTTTTTTCTGTTTTCATATGAAATATGCTGGCCTTCCTCCGATAAAACCGGATATCTTGTAACAGCTAGTTTTTCACTAATTATCTCATGCGATATTTTATCAGCCTTTGTCAGGGGCGAATCATCATCCTTTAACGATGTGTCAAAAGAGTTGGAATAATATATGTTTTTGATAGCCTCACCAGCTTCAATAGAAGCTTGCTTGGCAATTTCCAAAAGCCATTGCAGCGATTCATTGTTCATTTCTTCCATACCCAATTTTCCTACTATATTATCATTCCGGCACCCACTGTTTCATAAGTGCCAGGGTCAATTAAAATTATTGAACCTGTTGTTCTATTCCGCAGATACGAATCATAAAAAATTGGTTGTGCCGATCTGATAGATACCCTGGCAATATCATTCATGGATATTGCATTCACATTTTGCTCCCTGTGCAAGGTGTTTACATTGACTTTGTAATGGATTTGATTAACAATTGCCATGCAATCTTTGGTTGTATGCTTCAAAATCAATTTTGATCTCACTTCAAGGGCTTTCTGACTCATCCAACAAATCATCACCTCAATATTCTGATCGAAAACAGGTTGATTATTTGGTCTGACAATCATATCACCACGGCTAATATCAATTTCATCTTCCAACCGGATTATTACAGACATGGGAGAAAAGGCAGCTTCAATGCTCTCTCCATTACATTCAATGGCTTTGATTTTACTTGTAAACCCACTTGGCAAGACTTTGATTTCATCACCAGGTCTGAAAATACCTCCTTCAATACGACCTGCATAGCCCCTGTAATCCCGGTTCTCATGAGTTTGTGGACGAATGACCAATTGAACCGGGAAACGACAATCAATATGGTTCAAATCACTGGCTATATGAATATTTTCCAATAAGTATAGTAATGTAGTTCCCTGGTACCACGGCATTTTCTCCGACCTATCTACCACATTATCGCCAACAAGGGCGCTGATAGGAATAAAATGAACATCCTTTAAGTCAAGCTTGCTTGCAAATGACTCATACGCCGCCTTAATAGTTTCATATACTTCCTCTGAATAATTAACAAGATCCATCTTATTAACACAAACAACCACATGCGGAATTCTAAGTAATGAGGCAATAAAGGAATGCCTGAAAGTTTGTTCAAGCAAGCCCTTCCTTGCATCAACTAATATTATTGCCAGATTTGCCGTAGAAGCGCCGGTTACCATGTTCCGGGTATATTGAGTATGCCCGGGTGTATCGGCAATTACAAATTTTCGTTTAGGTGTAGAAAAATACCTGTAAGCCACATCTATCGTAATCCCTTGCTCGCGCTCCGATTTTAATCCATCCGTTAAAAGGGATAGATCTACATAATCAAATCCTTTACGACCGCTTGAACTGATTACAGCTTCCAACTGATCTTCAAAAATGGATTTGGAATCATACAATAACCTTCCGATTAGGGTACTTTTCCCATCATCAACTGAGCCAGCAGTAGTAAATCGAAGCAGTTGATTGTTTGCTTGTACTGACATTATTACAATTAATAAAATTTAAAAATAACCACTCTTTTTTCTATCTTCCATTGCGGTTTCAGAACGCTTGTCATCGGCCCTGGAGCCACGTTCTGTAGTTCGGGATGCTGCGACTTCATTAATTACCATTTCTAAAGTATCTGCCTTAGACTCAACAGCCCCGGTAATGGGAAGGTCCCCACAAGTTCTAAACCGGATTTTTTTTATTTGAACAGTTTCATCCGGCCTTAAAGAAGAAAGCTCTTTAGAATAGGCATAAATTACTCCTTCGCGAATAAAACATTCTCTTTCCCGGGCAAAATAGAGTGAGGGCAACTCAATTTGCTCCAACTGAATATATTGCCAAACATCCATTTCGGTCCAATTTGAAATCGGGAATACCCTGAAATGCTCTCCCGGCCTTTTCTTACCATTAAATAAATTCCAAAGCTCTGGCCGTTGATTTTTCGGGTCCCATTGACCAAACTCATCCCGATGAGAAAAAAACCGCTCCTTGGCACGGGCCTTTTCCTCATCCCTTCTGGCGCCTCCCATGGCAGCATCAATTTTATACTGCTCCAATGTATCCAATAGGGTAACGGTTTGTAAAGCATTTCTACTGGCATTTAAACCTGTTTCTTCGGCTACCTTACCCGAATCAATGCTTTCCTGAACAGACCCAACAATAAGCTGAACCCCAAGTTTCTCAACAAGGTTGTCCCTGTAATCAATCGTTTCAGAAAAATTATGCCCGGTATCGACGTGGATAAGTGGAAATGGTATTTTAGAGGGAAAGAAGGCTTTTTTTGAAAGATGAGCCAATACTATACTGTCCTTGCCCCCGGAAAATAAAAGCGCAGGACGTTCAAATTGAGCAACAACTTCCCGAATTACAAAAATTGCTTCAGATTCCAATTCTCTTAAATGTGAGAGATAATATTGCATGCTATAAGTATAATTTTGGAAGGAGATTATTTATGATTTTGTCAATACTTGCCTGGAGTGTTTCTTCATTTGTATTAATTGTCAGAAAAGGATTCAAAGGCGCTTCGTAAGGTGAATCAATACCGGTAAAGTTTGCAATTAACCCGTTCCTGGCTTTCTGATACAATCCTTTTACATCCCGCTTTTCACAAACTTCTATTGGACAATTTACAAATATCTCTAAGTAATTTTCTTCTCCTATTAATTGGGATATCTTTTCACGGTCTTCGTTAAATGGTGAAATAAATGCAGAAAAGACAATAAGTCCGGCATCAAGAAACAACTTTGACACTTCACCAATTCTACGAAGATTTTCAATACGCCCTTGCTGGGAAAAAGATAAGTCTTTGGAAAGTCCATCTCTTATATTGTCTCCATCAAGCAGATAGGTTTTAAACCCTCTTTCGTAGAGCGCCGATTCAGTAGCATTGGCTAGGGTACTCTTTCCTGATCCTGACAAACCTGTAAACCAAATTAATTTGGGAACCTGATTTAATAGCTTTCTTCTTTCTACATTAGAAATTTTAAATCTGTTGGGAAATATATCGGCCATAAATACTTTAAAACTTTTTACTTCCAAAATGTTAACACACGCTTCCATTTGGGAACTGCTTTTCTATCCCCGGCATAATAACCGTATCCATACCCGTAATTATAGCCATAATTATAACCGTAACCACCACCATAACCATAACCACCAACTCCAAAACGGATACCATTAAAAATTAAATAGACCCTGGGCATTTTATTTTTGATATGAATATCCTCTACTATTTGCAATTGCCTTTGCTGAGTAACACCCTGCCTTACAATAAATATAGTTGCATCAAGGTATTTGTTAATGAGCAAAGCATCACTCACCAAACCTATTGGAGGAGTATCCACCATAACAAAATCAAATTCCTTTCTTAATTCAGAAAATAATTGATCCAGCCGATCATTCAATAGTAATTCGCTTGGATTTGGAGGAATTGGACCGGAAGAAATAAAATAGAGGTTAGGGTTATGTGGAGTAGCGTGTAATATATCTTTCACTTTTAGAAACGGATTCACAAGATAATCTGTTACCCCTTTGCTACTACCCTTTTTAAACCCAAAATATTGCCCCAATTTAGGCTTACGAAGATCAAGTTCAATCAAAACAACCCTTTTACCCCCAATGGCAAAAGTCAGGCCAAGATTTAATGAAACAAAACTTTTACCCTCGCCTGAAACAGAGCTTGTAAAGCAAATAACCTTATTATCTACACCGGAACCCACAAATTGAAAGTTTGCTCTGATAAGTCTGAACATTTCAGCAATAGCGCTTCTATTCCGCTCATTAATTACAATTGAATCTTTCAACTCGGATTGCGGGATAGTCCCTAAAATAGGAGCCGAGGTTTGGGCTGTAATATGCCCTTCTACCATTACTTTCCTGTTTATCGCCTGGAGCAATAACAATATAAAAATGGGAAGGAAAGCCCCAACACTTAATGCAATCAACTTAACCTGGTTTTCCTTAGGAGAAACCTTACCAGTAAATCGCGGCGGTTCAATAACCCTGTTATTGGCAACTGTTACACTCAAACTAAGCGCTGCTTCTTCTCGCTTTTGAAGCAAATAAAGATACAATTCCTGCTTAATAGATTGTTGACGTTGTATTTCAAGAAGTTGTTTCTGTGTTTCCGGAAGCGTCCTTATCCTTGATGTAATGTTCATGCTTTGGGTCAATAAGGAATTCTTTTTTACCGTCAAATCTCTTTCAATTGAACCCATTGTCTCAAGGATATTGAGCCTCAAATTGATGATTTGCCTTTCAATGGATTCAATTTCGGGGTTTTTAGCGCCCAGCTTGCTCATTAAGCGCTCTCTTTCTATAAGGGTTTGATTAAACGTTGAAACAAGGTCTCTTAAAAAGTCAGACGATAAAGACTCTCCTGCAGGAACAAAATCAAATTTTGCAGCATCCTTTTGCAACTGGGCCTTAATCGCTCCAATAATTTGAATTTCAGCCTCTAATGCAACAATTTCCTTATTATTTACAGACGATTCTCCAAGAAGAAGGGAGCCTTCCCCACCCAAATCTACCGCCCCTTTTTTTGACTTAAAGTCTGCCACATCCCCCTCTACAGACCGAAGTTCCGTGCCCAGGATATTCATTCTTTCATCAATAAACTTTACAGTATTCTCATAAATCCGGTTCTTATCGGTAATCTCCGTTTCATTATAAACCTCCACAAGCTTATTCAAAATATCTAACCCACGCTGCGGATTAACATCTAAAAATACTATTTCCAAAACCGTTCCACGGGATTTCAAATCCAGGTTTATAGCCAAACTACTATTAAACTTGGCAGCGGCAACTGAAATTGGACTGATATGTAAAGTGATTTCACTTGAATTAAAATTCGAATTAAAACGCCTGTAATCCTCAATACCCAAAGTCAGGTTACCAATGGGTAATTTCAATAATTGCCCAATCTGGCCTTTGTAAACTTTAGTACCCAAAGTTGCTTCAATTTGATTGCCTTTATTGAATTTAAGATGGATTTCATGCGACTTGGTAGCATTTGAATCTTGGGGCTCCCATGCCAATACAGTTACTTCGGATTCTTTGTATAGGTCCGATGATTTTAATCTTCCTTGGCTAACATAGGAATACTGGAGATTAAGCCGCTTTACAACTTCCTCCATCAAATAGAAAGTCTTTAAAATCTGAACTTCATTATCAATATTTCTTCCAGCATTCAAAATCCCTAAATCCTGGAATACCACGGTTTCCGACATCCCACTTGAGTTCCGGGTATCCTTGATAAGTAATTTGGTAACTACAGAATACTTAGGTATTGTGTACCGAAGGTAAATTTGAGAAAGAGAGAATACCAAAAAAATACTGAAAACAATGATTGGCCATTTGCCTAATAGTATATACAGTACCCTTTCAGCATCAAAAACACCTGAATTTTTACTTATATTTGTTTCCCTTCCTTCCAAAGAATTGGAATAATAGGTTGTATCCTTTTTCTCTGCAATCATGGGTTTATTATTAGAATAATGAAACAATTAAGGTGACAAGAGTGGCAACTGCGATAAGAGTGGTGGCATATCTTGTAACTGGATCAGGGGTGGCAAGAATCCGGCTTTTATGTGGTTCTACATATAACACATCATTTGGCTGAAGATAATAGTAAGGAGATTCGAATATCTTTTTAGTTTTCATATCCAGCCTTGCATATTGGCGTTCTCCATCTTTTTCCCTGATCACCAGAATATTATCTCTATTGCTATAAATGGTCACATCGTTCGCTAATCCCAATGCCTCAAGCACATTTAACTTAGTATTATTTATAGTATAAGTCCCTGGATTATTTACCTCACCCAAAATAGTTACTTTAAAAGTTAGGTACCTCACTTCAACACTATAATTCTTCAAATAGCCGGTTTCGCCCACCTTTTGGTGAACCAAGTCCCTAACTTTTTCAACTGTTAAATCTTTTACATATACAGAGCCTAAAACTGGCATATCAATCCTTCCATTTGCATCCACTCTATAACCTATAGGGTCTTTGACACCTGATCCGGAATAATTTGAGGCTTGGGTCAATACCTGCATACTTACAATATTAAACCGGTTTGCCTCTTCCATGTTATAACTACTAATATTAATGGATAAGATATCATCAGGCTTAATTATAACTTGCACTAAATTTTTAATTGAATCCACCTTTCCTTCCTCAAGGTCGTCACCATCCTGGAAATTGACAATTTGCTTATAGGTTAAACATCCTGAAAATGAGAACCCTATAAGCAACAATCCTATAAAACAAACCAGGCTATTGAATGTAATTTTAAACATTATAAAATATTAATAGTAATAATAAAATGCTTTGCAAATGTTATTCATATTTAATTGAAAGTATATACCCACTTTCAGGCAGCGCATAAAGAATCAAACATCTGTCGGGATTCAAATTCTTTTCCATAGAAATAAATTCATCAGGAGAATAGGTATTTAATTCAATTTTTCTTTGCGTCAACTCTTCTGCCCTATTGTGTAACTTTTTAAGAAAATCCTGGTCAAGTTTATTTGCTACAAGAACCAATTCAATAGTACCGCTATCAATTCCTTTTGCATAATCACCTTTTATAAATGCCAGGTACAAATCGCCAACCTTCCTGACAAGGCTGTCAACGACATCCTCAACCCCCATATGTTTAAAAACAAGCTTATGGAGAGTTTTAAAAAAGGGGTTTTTTGCATTTGCCATATAGGACACAGTGTTTCCTACCTGTTCGTGTACCAGCAATCCAGCATCACTCAGCCGATTCAATTCTACCCGGATGGAATTGGTACTTTCACCAAATTCCTCCGCAAGACCACGCAAATAGGCTTTTGTATTAGTATTGCCGAAAAATTTCAGCAATAACCTCATTCGTGTTTTTGAGGTAATTAAGCTATCCAGCATATGCTCATTTGGATTTTAAATTTCCCCATTTCGGATAGATTTATTTACGGCTTCGCCTCCCTCAGTCACATATGTAACTCAGGCAGGACAATACTGGTTTCTTTAATAATGCAACGGACACCCCAAAAAATGGTGTAGTCGGTTTTATTTTCCAAAATTCACCCGGTACCAGGCAGATGTTGCCTCAAGGGCTTTCTCCAGGTTGGAATCCGGTTCGTAATTCAATAATTTCTTTGCCAGGCTTATATCTGCAAGACTTTGAAGAATATCACCCCTTCTTACAGGGCCAAACACAGGCTCACTTTCATTACCTGCAATCTTCTTAATCATATTCCAAAGTTGGAGCAACGAGGTCGTTTGCCCACAGGCCACATTAACCACATAATGAAAAGAACCTTCCATTGTAGTTGTCATCCCTTTAATATTAATATCCACTACGTTTTTAATAGGGGTAAAATCCCGTGTTATACTCCCATCACCATTGATGGTAGGAGACTGATTTCCAAAGGCGGCTTTAAAAAATAAAGGGATTACAGCAGCATACGGACCATTTGGGTCTTGCTTTGGACCAAAAACATTGAAATACCTGAAACCTATCAATTGAAGATTGTACACCTTCGACCAGGATTCGGCATAAATTTCATTGGCCAATTTGGTTGAGGCATATGGGCTTAAAACCTTCCCCAAGGTAGTTTCCACCTTTGGGCTATCAGGCAAATCACCATACACTGAACTTGAAGACGCGTAAACCATCCTGGAAACACCCGCTTCACGCGCGGCTTCCAGCATATTAATAAATCCATCAAGGTTTACCTTATGTGAGGTTTGAGGATCTGCAATGGACCGCGGTACGGAACCCAAGGCAGCCTGGTGACTGATAGCATCAATTCCTTCACAGGCTTTGCGGCAATCTTCCGGGTTACTGATATCCCCTTCCAATAATTCGAATTTATCGGTTGAAAGGAACCCTTTAAGATTGGACCTTAAACCGGTGGCAAAATTATCCAGCACCCTTACCTTGCTGATTCGATCGTCGGCAAGTAATGCTTCTGTAAGATTGCTCCCAATAAATCCAGCTCCACCTGTAACCAGTATATTCATTTTTCTAATTGTAAATCCGGTTAAAAACCGGTTTTTAACCTAATCCCTATAACCTGATATCAACAAACTCCTTTGGTAAAAAAGATTTTATATCATATAAGAGACCGCTTTCTCTTTTAAGGTTTCCGAAATCTAATTCCTTGAATTGACAATGGGCGACTGCTAATAAAATTGAATCAAACGCTGAATTGACAGGCACCGTGTTGGTAATTTCCAGCCCATATTCATGCTTTACCTCCTCGGGGTCAGCCCAGGGATCAAACACTGTAATGTTCATTCCAAAATCTTTCAGGGTTCCAATTACATCCACCACTCTCGTATTTCTTACATCCGGGCAATTTTCCTTAAATGTAATGCCTAAAACCAGGATATCGGCGCCGTTTACCTTTTTGTTCCGCTTAATTAAATGCCTTACTAACTCTGTACCAATATATTTACCCATACCATCATTCAGCCGGCGCCCCGCTAAAATAATCTCGGGATGATAACCATGTTCCTGTGCTTTTTGGGCCAAATAATAAGGATCTACCCCAATACAGTGACCCCCAACCAAACCCGGGCGGAAAGGTAAAAAATTCCATTTTGTACCCGCCGCTTCTAAAACCTGTTGTGTATCAATGCCTAAAAGGTTGAATATTTTAGCCAGTTCATTTACAAAAGCAATATTTATATCACGCTGGGCATTCTCAATCACTTTAGCTGCTTCGGCTACTTTTATGCTTGCAGCAGAATAAGTACCTGCTTCAATAATTGAACCATACAACCAATCCACATAGGCCGCCACTTCGGGGGTGGAACCGCTGGTTATTTTACGGATTTTGGTAACCGTATGAAGCTTATCGCCCGGGTTAATCCTTTCGGGACTATACCCGGCAAAGAAGTCTTTGTTGAATACAAGGCCACTAATTTTTTCAATTAACGGAACACACTCTTCCTCTGTTACACCGGGATAAACCGTGCTTTCATATACAACAATATCACCGGGCGCAATACATTTTGCAACTGATTCGCTCGCTTTAAGCAGGGGGGTCAGGTCGGGGCGGTTAAAACGGTCAACGGGCGTTGGAACTGTTACGATATAAACATTAGCCCGTGAAAGTATTTCAGCTTCACAGGAAAATGAAAGAAAGGAGGATGACTTCAGTTTCTCACTATCAACCTCTAAAGTTCTGTCAATCCCTTCTTCAAGTTCCCTGATCCTTGCTTTATTAATATCAAAACCATAAGTATTGTACTTTTTTCCAAACTCAACTGCAAGGGGCAAACCTACATATCCCATTCCAATGATGGCAATGTTTGGCTGACTGGGAAGTCTAAAACTCATTTATCCGTTAGTTTCGTTAATCTTGGCAATATTAAACCTTTATGAGTAACAAAATTACTCGGTTTAAGAAAATGTC
>CAYUGH010000024.1:0-47556 GCA_964444195.1 uncultured Chitinophagaceae bacterium | reverse complement strand
ATTAAAAATTGATACGCGGGCTTAAAAGGTGACATTTTTGTCAAATTTATGCCTAATTTGCCTTTTTTAACTAAAATTATACACTTAGCTTCCAATAAAATAAAAAACCGGGCATATTTTTTCATACCCGGTTTATATATTTAAATTTCTAAAGCATTATTCTCTTCTGCCAAGATAGATAAACAGGTACTGAATAAGGGTAACTACAGATGCGACCGCCGCAACCACATAAGTCATGGCAGCCCATTTCAATGCGTCCTTCGCCTTTGGAGTTTCATCATAGGTTGTAACCCCGGCATTTGGCAGCCAGGCAATCGCCCTTCGGCTGGCATCAAACTCAACCGGAAGCGTTACAATTGAAAATATAGTGGTGACTGCAAACAGTATAATGCCTCCCAAAAGCAATTGAGGGAAAGAATTGATGAGCACAATACCGCCCAAAAGCACCCATTGAACAATGGAACTACTGAACTGGACTGCGGGAACCAGCTTGCTTCTCAGTTGCAGCCACTGATAACTGGTAGCATGTTGTACAGCATGACCGCATTCATGCGCTGCCACAGCGGCGGCGGCTATATTGCGACCTTCATACACATCAGGGCTAAGGTTTACCGTTTTATTGGCAGGATTGTAGTGATCGCTTAAAAACCCATCTACGGAAACTACCTTAACATCATATATCCCATTATCCCTGAGCATTCTTTCGGCAACTTCCTTGCCCGAAAGCCCGGAACGGAGCAAAATTTTGCTGTACGTTTTGAATTTGCCTTTCAGCATCATGGAAACCAACATACTGATACCGACAAAAATCAAAGAAACCATCATTATTCCTGGTGTCATGTCGAAAACTTTTTAGGATATACATCAAACAACAAACCAAATGTATAAGGGGTTGAGAATAAACAATTAGGATATGTTCGAATTGGCTAAGTTTTGTAGATTTTCACAAAATGGCTGCCAAAATGTCGGCTGTAATCAGGGCCCATGCCAAAATTTTATTTTGTGATGTGCGCCTTCTTTGTAATTTAGCAACAGAATTTAATGGGTTAGTAAGTAAACAGGACTGGTTGTTTCTACGACCGGTCCTTTTTATTTTTGACAGCCCCTGGTTGTCCATCCATCTTTCCATTCTATTGAAAATCAACGAAATAACTAAATAACACCCGCAGGGTTAAGTGTAAAGTCCATGTCGGTTTCAAAGGTAAAAACAGCTTTTTTTTGCAGTAATTGCGGCCACGAAAGCGCCAAATGGTTGGGAAAATGCCCTTCGTGCAGCCAGTGGAATACTTTTGTTGAAGAAGTGCTTCAAAAAGAGCAAAAATCGGCAAAAGATGGCTGGAAAGACCTGAAAACCAATGAAAAGGGGCCCAAAACCATCTTACTAAACGATCTCAAGACGGATGAACTCCCCAGGATACCAACCGCCGACGGTGAGCTTGACCGGGTATTGGGAGGCGGCGTAGTTCCGGGCAGTATTGTCTTAGTGGCAGGTGAGCCGGGCATTGGAAAAAGCACCCTGTTTCTTCAAAATGGTTTAAAAATGACTGGCCTCACCACCTTATATATCAGTGGTGAAGAAAGCCCGCAACAAATAAAAATGCGCGCCGATAGATTGGGTATTAAAAACCCCAACTTTTACCTGCTTGCCGAAACCAATACACAATCCATTTTTGCAGAGATCAAAAAGCTAAAGCCCGATTTGGTGATCGTTGATTCCATTCAAACGCTTGAATCTCCATATATTGATAGCCCCGCCGGCAGCATCAGCCAAATAAGGGAGTGTGCCGGGGAACTGCAACGGTATGCAAAGGAGTCCAACACCCCGGTTTTCCTGATTGGTCATATTACCAAAGATGGCAGCATTGCAGGCCCCAAATTGCTTGAACATATGGTGGATACGGTTTTGCAGTTTGAAGGCGACCGTCATTATGCCTACCGGATGCTTCGCACTCAAAAAAACCGGTTTGGCAGCACCAATGAACTTGGTATTTACCAGATGGCTTCCGAAGGGATGCTGCCGGTTACTAATCCAAGCGAATTGCTGATCAGCCAGAAAGAAGCCGACCTGAGTGGGAGCGCTATTGCCGCTACGCTTGAGGGCATACGCCCGCTGCTGATAGAAGTGCAAGCCTTGGTTACCCAAAGCGTGTACGGCACGCCTCAACGAACCGTGGGCGGCATTGATTTACGCAGGTTGCAACTGTTGCTGGCCGTGCTTGAAAAACGGGGAGGTTTCCATTTCGGGGTAAAAGATGTGTTTATAAACATAGCCGGCGGGCTCAGGGTGGAAGACCCTGCCGCCGACCTTGCGCTGGTGGTGGCGCTGCTGAGCAGCTACGAAGATGTTCCCATTCCCATGCACACCTGCTTTGCGGGCGAAGTGGGGCTAAATGGTGAAATTAGAGCAGTAAACCGTATTGAACAGCGCATTGCCGAAGCTGCAAGACTGGGTTTCGAAAAAATTGTGATCAGCAAATACAACATGAAAGGACTTCCAAAAAACACGGGCATTGAACTGGTAGCCGTGGGTAAAATAGAAGAAGTGTACCGGGCAGTTTTTTAGGTTTACACCACTATCATTTCATAAAAGCTATCCGGCTGAAGCCAGGTATTTGCCAGCGCCTTCAATTCTTCTGCCGGTACATCTTTAATGGTTTGAATAGCGCGGTTAAAATATCCTTCACCGTCTTCAATTCCATTCAGATAATAGCTTTTCCACCGGCCAATTATCTGGAATGGGCCATCAAGACTTCCAAGTATTGATCCTATCATATAATTCCGCACAAGCAATAGCTCTTCCTCATCAATTAATTTGGTGCGGAGCCGCTCCATTTCATAATAGACTTCTTTTATAGTGGCTTCGCACACATCGCGGCCTGCTTCCGTACTTATCATCCAGGATGTTTGTTCAATATGATTTTGCAGGTAACTGTGGATGCCGTAGGTATAGCCTTTATCCTCGCGGATATTGCTCATGAGCCTGCTGCCAAAAAAGCCGCCGAAAACATTATTGAGCACCTGGGCTTTCTGAAAATCGGGATGGTGGCGGTTAGGAAAATGCCTGGCCACCCGAATGGCGCCCTGCACCCCGGCAACATCGTTTTCAATCCTTATCAACCGCTTTTCTGCTTCAATGGCCTGGAAACCCAAATGCTCTTTCTTTACGGGTGTAAGTGGTTTTAACGGAAGATGCCCGAAAGCCTCATCCAATTGGGAATAAATATTTCCGGGCAATTTCCCTGCCACAAAAATCACCATGGAGCCATTTTTATAATACCGGTTATAAAATTCAACCAGTTGCTCCCTTGTAAGTACATCCAGCGCCTCAAAACTGCTGTACTTTCCATAAGGGTGATCTTTCCCGTACAACAGCGCATCAATTTCGCGGTTGGCCACAAAATCGCATTTGCGCAGGTTTACACTCAATCGCTGGCGGCTGTTTTGCACAAAAATTTCAAGCTCTTCCTGCGGAAAAATGCTATTGGTAAAAATATCAGTGACTACAGGCAAAAGCTCGACGAGATGTTTCGACAAAGTATGCAGCGTTACCATCGAAGTTTCGTTATAACAACTACGATTAAGGTAGGCGCCGTAAAAATCAGTCTGTTCATTTATATCAAAAGCAGTACGGGTGGTAGTACCATTCTTAAGCAAATGGTTTGTGGCCGCAGCCACCATATTTGCCGGTTCAAAGCTATTACCGGCCCCAAATACCCATTCAATCTGCATCACTTCTTCCACCCCCGCATCAACGGCTATAACAGGCACACCGTTTGCCAGTGTAAACCGGGTACAGGCAGGCAATACAAGGTCAAATTCTACGGCATTATGAATTTCGGGGGCAACACTTCTATCCAGCATCAGCATTCATTTTTTTAAAGGGTGTAAATGTAGGCCGTAAGCATGATACCCTTTACATTTACAGCCACATGAAACATGTTGTTCGAAAACTTCCGGCACGTAAGCGTATAGCAATGGTAGCGCACGACCATAAAAAACAGGACCTGGTGGATTGGGCCTGCCATAATAAAATTGAACTGGCCCGCCATGAATTGTTTGCCACAGGTACCACCGGAAAATTGTTGGAGGAAAATCTTGACCGCCCGGTTCGGAAGCTACTGAGTGGCCCGCTGGGCGGCGATCAGCAGATCGGCGCCATGATCGCAGACGGAGCCATTGATGTGCTGATCTTTTTTTGGGACCCCATGGAAGCCCAACCGCATGATACTGATATTAAGGCCCTGCTTCGGCTTGTGGCAGTTTGGAACCTCCCAATTGCCTGCGATCGCTCAACCGCCGACTTTATACTTACCAGCCCGCTTATGCAGGATGAATATGATTGCCAGGTTCCGGATTATAATGAATACCTGAAAAGAAAAATTCCCACGTAATAATTTAAACAGGGAAAATGTATTAGCCATTTCCTTCCTTTTTCAAACTCTCATAAATAATATCCTGTATCCTGCTGCGGATATTCATCCTCGAGAGTTTGGTATTTTCCCCACCCCAGGGGTTAACCCTGTTGCTTAAAAATATATACACCAGTTCGTTGGCAGGATCAACCCAAACGCAGGTGCCTGTATAACCGGTATGGCCGTAGGTAGCAAGCGATACAAAGGAGGCAGGGTAACGCTTTGCCAAAGGCAGGGTATCATTCCCTTTTTCAGGTTTATCAAATCCAAATCCCCTCCGGCTGATGGTGGATTGATAGGAAGTGAACAAATCAAGGGTAGGCTTTTGCAGCAGGGCAACGGAACCCAGCTTGCCGCCATTCAGCATCATCTGGTAAAGGGTGGCAAGGTCAGTGGCATTGCTGAACAACCCTGCATGCCCTGCCACATTGCCAAACATGGCAGCGCCCGGATCGTGAACGTATCCCCATAACAATCCCTGCCTGAAATTTTTTTCATTTTCCGTTGGGGCTATTTGCCTCAGGTCGAAGGTTTCAAACGCCTTGTATTTCGTAGTAGCCAAGCTCAAGGGTTGATAAAACTGTTCTGATACATACTCATCAATGGCTTTACCTGTTATGTTTTTTACCACCCGGGCGAGTAAAATAAAATTGTTGTCGCTGTAAACATACTTAGTTCCCGCATCGGTAAACTTACTGCTTCGGATGCGCGCATACATGGTGTCATTCCAGCGTTTTTGCATATAAAGCCTTTCCGTTACGGGAACACTGAATTTCCGCTTTTTCTTATGCCTGAAGAGTTTTTTTTTGGGCGCGCCCGAACCGTCAATAACCTCCCTGTAAAAGGGAATAAAAGAAACAAAACCGCTTTGGTGCAACAGCATATTCCTGATGGGTATATTTTCCTTGCCGCTTCCTTTCAGCCAGGTGAGATACTGCGATACAGGCACATCAATATTCAGCTTTCCCTCTTCATACAATTTCATTACCGCCAGGGTGGTAGCGGAAGTTTTGGTAACGGATGCCAGGTCGTACACAGTTGAAATGCCCACAGGTTCCTCCTTTTCATACGTGGTGAACCCAAAATTCTGCTGGTAAACAATGGCGCCCTTTCGCAAAACAGTCACCACGCAACCCGGGTAAGCGGCCGAGTCAATGCCTTCCTTTGCAACGGCTTCAATTTTGGTCAGCACACCTGCATCCATTCCCAGCGATTGGGGTGTTACCCTGTGTAAAGCATTTTGACTGAATAAACCATCTCCTGCCTTGTAGTTTCCAATACTCACAGGAAGGGTACCCTCTGCTTTAAACAAGCCTGTAAGCCAATCATAAACTGTTTGCTGAAAAATAGCATCGTCCTCGTAAGCAACCGCCAATGTTTTAAAATCAGACTTTTGTAAGGCTCCCAATGCATAAGGGTTTCCCATCAGCACCAAAGCCGACCCAGGTATGGCAGACAATGCCTCGATGGTCTGAATGGCTGTATCGCTCAATCCGAAATTATTCGCCGGGTTCCGGCCAAGACCCTGTACAGAAACAATTATTCTTTTTATCGTATGTTTTTTAGCCGCCTTTAAAGCCTCCTTTCCGCCTGAGCCGTTAAGCCCTACCCATACAGCCCCTGCCCCACGGCCACGCATTGCCGCAGCCAATGCCCCTCCTGATCTACCGCCAATTTGCACCAATAGCACGGATTCGGCATTACGCCCAACAGGTTGCCATCCGTTCTCCATTTGCAGCACGGTGAGCGCCTTTTCAGCCACAGCCTTGCGCAGTACCGGCACTTCCCTATTCAGATCGGCTTCAAGGTTCCTGGTATCCACAGCACCGGCGTGCCCTGCTACATATTGGTATTTAGCCATCAAAACCCGCTTACACTTTTCATTTATCTTTTCCCAGGTCAGCTTTCCACCGGCAATAGCCTGCTTAATGGTTTCAATATTTTTCGGAACATCGCTTGGCAGGCAAAGCATATCATTTCCGGCCACCAGGCTTTCTACGGCAGCCTGCCCGCCCGGGTAGTATTTGGCCACGCCCTTCATTTCAAGCGCATCGGTAAAAGTGAGCCCGTTGTACCCCAGCTTTTCACGCATCAGGGTAGTAATATTGGCAAAACTTAAGGAGGTAGGTTTATTGGCTGTATTATCAATAGCGGGTATGGACAGATGCGCCACCATTACACTACCCACCCCAGCATCAAAAATGGCTTTAAACGGGAATAGCTCCAATGAGTCAAGCTGTGTAATGGATTTATTTATCACGGGCAAATCATAATGGCTGTCAACTGAAACATCGCCATGACCCGGAAAATGTTTGGCACAGGCCATTATGCCATTGTCCTGCATGCCCTGCATAATTCGGATGCCATAGTTGGCAACCTTTTCGCGGTTTTCACCAAAACTCCGGTACCCTATAACCGGGTTTTGGGGGTTGTTGTTAATGTCCACTACGGGCGCATAATTCACATGAATATTCATTCGCCTGCATTGTTCGGCCATAGCTTTACCTACGCGGTACACCAGTTCCGCATCGTTGGTAGCCCCCATCGTTAATTGGTAGGGAAAAGACCGGATTCCGGCAAAACGCATGCCCAGCCCCCATTCGCCATCCACGGTAACCATGATGGGGGTTTTTGCCATTTTCTGTATCCTGTTCAACAAATTGGCCTGCTCAAGCGGCGTTCCCTGGAAAAGGCAAACCCCGCCTACATTGTATTTTCCCACCAATACATCGGTAAGGCTATCGTAAAAAACAGCCTTACCCTCCTTGCCCGGCGCCGAAGTACGGATAACCATAAGTTGAGCGATCCTTTCTTCATTGGTTAGGGATGCCATTACACTATCAGCCCATTTTGTAGCTGCAGGATCAGGGGCCTGCCCCTTTGAATGCAGCGAAAACATGGCAATCAAAAAAAAGGAACAACAAAATATCCTGTTCATTTTCAAAACATTTACATGGCCAAATGTAACCCTTTCAGCCACAAAACCTGCAATAAAACGCAAAAACCCGAAATGCCAATTTTTTTGTAAACGGAAAGGAAAAACGATGGAAAAACGTCAGATTTGCCACCATGAAATCCCCACGAACTGACGTACACCCCGCACGAATGATCATTTGGGGATTCCATATAGCAAATAAAAACCAGCCCCGCACGTGCGGGGCGCACTAAAAATGAACATATGAAATTAAAAACCAAAGGAATAATTGTGGCGCTGGCTTTGCCCGCCCTGCTTGTGGCGCAAACTAAGCCATCCCTGAAAGAGGCAGGTAAGTTCGCCGCAACGGTTACTGCTGCTGATCTGAAAACCCACCTTGGCATTTTGGCCGGACCCGAAATGGAAGGAAGGGAAACTGCCACCGAAGGCCAAAGGAAGGCGGCGGCCTATATCGAAAATCATTTTAAAACCCTTGGGCTTAAGCCGGGAAACGGAGATAGTTACCAGCAGTTCTACCCGGTTTACCGCGATAGCATTGTGTCTGCCGGCCTTTCAGTGAATGGAAAAAGCAAAACAATTAACCGCGATTTTTCAGTTAGCTCGGCCAACTATGCCGCTAAATTGGGTTTTAGTGAAGTTGTATATATCAATTTTGAAGACTCACTGTGGAAAGATTCCAAAATTCCGGTGAGCGGAAAGTTGGTTATGTTTTTTGCCAAAGGCCTTCCTCCTGGTGCTCCGCAGCAAAATTTTGGAGGCGCCATTTTTACCCGTATCAGCCAGATAATGCAAAAAGGCGCCCTTGCAGCATTGGTGGTGCAGGATATTTTCCCGGTAATCCAGCCCGAAGTATTGGGCAATATGCAGTACGATGCTTATCCAGCCAGGCAAAACATCAATACATTCAATATTTCTCCTTCGCTGGCGGCAGAAATGCTTGGTGAAACTGCCGACTTAATCACAGCAAACATACTTGGCAGTAAAGCATACAAGGCCAATATAACCCTTGAATACGATGAAGCAAAACTGAACCTGGAAAGCAGCAACGTTCTTGGCCTGCTTGAAGGAACCGATAAAAAGGACGAAATACTGGTTATTACGGGCCATTACGACCATCTTGGTAAGAGGGGCGAAACCATTTATTACGGCGCGGATGACGATGGCAGCGGGACAGTGGGGGTATTGGACATAGCGGAAGCCTTTGTAAAAGCCAAAGCTGCTGGAAAAGGACCCCGCCGCAGTATTTTGTTTATGACGGTGAGTGGAGAAGAAAAAGGCCTGTGGGGAAGCCGTTATTACAGCGACAACCCTGTGTATCCTTTGGATAAAACAACCGCCAACCTGAACATTGATATGATTGGCCGCCTGGATAGCATTCATATTAAGAATGACACCACCCGATATATTTACCTGGTAGGCGATGATAAGCTGAGCAGCGACCTTCGCCCCATCAGTGACTTGGCCAATAAGAACACCAAAGTATTTCTGGATGGAAAATACAACGACCCGAAAGACCCCCAGCGCATTTATTTCCGCAGCGACCACTACAATTTTGCCCGTAAGGGAGTTCCCGTCCTGTTTTATTTCAGCGGGTTACACCCCGATTACCACCGCCCGACCGATACCGTGGATAAAATCAACTTCCCCGAAATGGAACAGCGCGCAAGACTGGTATTTTATACAGCCTGGGAAATTGCCAACCGGGCAGAGATGCTGAAAAGGGATATTCCGCTGCCGGCAAGTGCGATGATGAGGTAATTCAAACTGAAAAAATTACCTGGAAGTCTGCCTGATTCAGCATTGATGCTGAATCAGGCAGACTTTTTATGCCCTGTTACCCGCTTTATCTTGAATTTTTTTCAGCTTAGAGCGAGAGATAAATTTTTATTCATCGCTCTAACTGCCTATTTTTACCACTTAAAGCGAGATATAATTTTATATTTCTCGCTTTATCTACCTAATTTTACCACTTAGAGCGACTAATATTTCAAACATCAAGCATAAACCGGGTAAAAAATGTTAGGCAGGCAACATGAAAGTGCTTTATTAATGGATGCGTTGGCAACAAGCCAATCGGAGTTGATTGCCGTGATAGGCAGGCGGCGAGTAGGCAAAACTTTTATGATTAAAACGGTGTATGAAAAACAATTGAGGTTTTACCAAACCGGCATGAAAGATGGACTAAAAGAAGAACAACTGCAACACTTTAGCGAAAAACTTGCCGAATATGCCAAATCAAATATCTCACTTAAAACACCCGAAACCTGGAGTGAAGCCTTTGGCCAACTAAAACAACATTTAATAGCATTTAAGGGTAAAACCAAACAGGTAGTTTTTTTTGATGAAGTGCCCTGGCTTGCCACCCACAAATCAGGTTTTCTGGAAGCCCTCGACTATTTCTGGAACGATTGGGCTTCAACCGCCAATATAGCGGTGGTTATTTGTGGCTCGGCAGCATCATGGATGCTTGAACATATTGTAAACCATAAAGGCGGGCTGCATAACCGCATTACAAGGTTCATCAGGCTAAACCCTTTTACGCTAAGGGAAACCAAAACCTACCTCACAGGCCGTGGCATTCAACTTGACCATTACCAGATAAGCCAGCTTTATATGACTATGGGGGGCATTCCGCATTACCTGAAAGAAATAAAACCCGGAGAATCTGCCATTCAAAATATCAACAGGATTTGCTTTGAGAAAGATGGCATGCTCAGAAACGAATTTCAGAACCTTTATGCTGCCTTATTTGACCACTCACACAACCACGTAGAAATAGTAAGGGCGCTCTCCCAAAAGTGGAAAGGCCTAACCCGGCAGGAAATTATTGATGCAACCAGCTTTACCAACGGTGGCGGGTTAACCAAGGTACTTACAGAACTTGAAGAATCGTCCTTTATAGGTACAACCCTGCCTTTTGGTAAAAAAAAGAGAGAAACACTTTACAGGCTAAGCGATGAATATACCTTGTTCTATTTTGCCTTTATAGAAAAAACAACCTCAACAAAGATGGGAACCTGGTTAAGCATTACCAAATCGCCAACTTACCAGGTATGGGCTGGCTATGCTTTTGAAAACCTCTGCCTGAAACATATTGAAAAAATAAAATGGGCATTGGGTATCAGCGGTATTTTCTCCAACGAAAGCGGATTTATCAAAAAAGGAACACAGCAACAGCCTGGTTTACAAATTGATTTATTGATAGATAGGGATGACAAGACCATTAACCTCTGTGAAATGAAATATTATTCCGCAGAATTTGAAATTACAAAAGACTACGCCCAAAAGCTAAGGATTAAGCGGGAACGGTTCAAAACAGCCACCGAAACAAAAAAACACATTTTTATAACGCTGGTTACCACTTATGGTTTAATCCACAATGAGCATAGCCTCGGATTGGTAGAAAAAGTAATATCTCTGGATGATTTGTTTTAAAGAAAAAAAATACCCCCGTAAACTTATACTACAAAGGGATAACCCGTTGCCGGCAAGTACGATAATCAGGTATAGAAAAATTATACTATTGAAAATAATGCCTGTATAATATTGCCGGCGTTCTTTAGTTACTCAAGTCTGAACTTTATTCAATCGGATAATCCTTTGGTCAAAAACTACAGTACCTGATTCAACTGTTTTTAAGTTTTCAAACATTGGATGCCGGGGATTCAGCAAATAATTAAAACTATGCGTCACTACTACAGATGGTACTTTCAGCGCGAGGTATTTCCCTTCTTCAATAAATGTATCGCCCATTGCACGCAATGCATCAGGACCCGGATTGTTCCTGAAATCCGAGGGCAGATCTTTTTCAAACACTTCTTTAAACCATGTTTCCATACCCGTGGTGCCTGTCTCACGCACCATATCAAAATCCATATCCAGGACCACCCGGCAATAAGCCCTCTTTTGGTTTACCATGGTAATATGTGCCAGCGCCTCCATCATCGAAAGCGCCATGCTTTCCGCCGTGTACAAAATATGCGTCCCCTTACTATTCCACCTGCCTCCATGCAAATAAGCTCCTTCCCCTGAAAGGTCATGTATATGATCGCAGGTTGTTATCCGGTAAAACCTCATAAGCTCTTATGAAAACCCAAACCATTCAAACCCAAACCAACCAGTCCACTATTCAACCAGTTAACTTTTCAACCATTCAACTAAGCAAACACCCCATGCTCAATCCTTCCCAATTCATCCATCAGCATCTGAATGCCAAGCGAGGTATCTAAAAATGATTTGGGCAGGCGATGCCCAAGCGCGGGCACTTCGGTTTGCATCCATTGATGAAAGGAGGCCTCGTCGCCAAATACTTCTTCGCCACGGCTATATAGTTGGGCTATTTCAAGGGCACGTTCACTCAATCGCCTGTTCAATACTTCATCGGCTTCGTAGCGGCGAAGGGTTCGATCGGTCATTTCAAGGATATCGGCAAGCTCATAAATGCTTAACCCGGTTTTTTCCATTAAAACATCAAGCGAACCACGGGTAAGCCCTCCCCGTATAAGCTTTAGCCTGCGTTCTTGCTGATTGGTTCCGGTAATACTCCCTCCGGCAATACCCAAATAACTACCCGGACCTTTGGAGGGAAGGTAAGCAACAGCCGGTTCTGACAAAACATTCGGAGCGTCATCACCTGTTTTGTATATTTCCGGATTTGATATTTGTTTCTTGAATCCCATCTTTGGACATTTATCCAAATATATATGATTTTTTTCGGAAAAAGAACTTTTTTCTATTTTTTGTGGAAATTAATTCATACCCGGAACATGAAAACCTTTTGTACACACCTTCATGGTAACCACCCTAAATTTGCCCGGTGCCAGATATTATTCATCTTCTTCCCGACCACATAGCCAACCAGATTGCAGCCGGCGAAGTCATCCAACGTCCGGCCAGCGCAGTAAAGGAATTGCTGGAAAATGCCATTGATGCGGGGGCGACCGATATTAAACTCATTGTTACCGATGCAGGCAAGGGCCTGGTGCAGGTAATTGATAACGGAAAAGGCATGAGTCCAACGGATGCCCGTATGGCATTTGAGCGCCACGCCACCAGTAAAATTGCCAGCATTGAAGACCTGTTCCATATCCGCACCATGGGTTTCCGGGGCGAAGCGCTCGCCTCTATTGCTGCTGTAGCGCAGGTAGAAATAAAAACCCGCCGGGCCGAAGAAGAACTGGGCACTTTTATTTCCATTGAAAACAGCCAGGTGACAACCCAGGAAGCGGTTGCCTGTCAAACCGGTACCAGCATCAGCATGAAAAATGTTTTCTTCAATGTACCCGCCAGGCGCAACTTCCTGAAAAGCAATACCACGGAACTTAAAACCATCATTGACGAGTTCGCAAGGGTGGCCATGGCCTTCCCCGAAATCCATTTCAGTTTTACCAGCAACGGGCAGCAGGTTTTTTTCTTAGAAAAAGGCTCGCAGAAACAACGGATTGTACAACTTCTGGGCAATCAATATAACGCCAAACTGGTGCCGGTTCATGAAGAAACAAGTTACCTCACCATACGTGGTTTTGTTGGCAAACCCGATACGGCCCGTAAAACCCGCGGCGATCAGTACATTTTTGCCAACAACAGGTTCATTAAAAGTGCTTACCTCAACCATGCCATTGCAGGGGCTTTTGCCGATCTGATTCCCAAAGACAGTTTCCCCGGTTATGTGCTTTTTCTTGATTTGGACCCCGCCGAAATTGACATTAACGTACACCCCACCAAGCAGGAAATAAAATTTACCGACGAAAAAATTGTGTATGCCTTTGTACAGGCAGCGGTAAAGCATGCCCTTGCCCAATTCAGCATTGCTCCTTCGCTTGATTTTACGTTGAATGCTGATATTCAAAGTCTTGAAGCTATTCAGCAGCCACTGACCGAAGAAAAAAAATCATATGCGGCGGCTTCTTCATTATACCAAACCTTCTCCCAAAAAGGGCAGGCGCATATTATTGAACCAACTGGCTACCAGCCCTGGCGGGAAATGAAAAAGCAGGAGGAGGAAATCAGGCAATCCATACAAACCCATTCAAATACAACACCAGCCCTAACCAACCCTAACCCTGCGGAGGAGCCTGGGGGAGCCTGGAAAAGCGAACTCGCCAAGCTGAAAGAACAATTCATTACCCAATCGGAAAAAACTAATTTCCTTGATTTTGAGCACGAACACCGCCCCATCAGCCGCGAACAAAGGTTTACCTGGCTGAGCGAGGCCCCGGTGATGCAACTACACTATACCTATATTGCCGCCATCAGCAACCAAGGTTATATGATCGTTCACCAGCAGTATGCACACGAACGTGTGGTGTATGAGCAATTGCAAAAAGCCATCTTTGGCAAACCTATTGCCACACAGCAAAGCCTTTTCCCAGTAACATTTACCCTTCCGCAAGCCGATGCAGTAATGCTCCAGGAACTGTTACCCGAAATGAAGCAACTCGGCTATCATATTGAGCTATTTGGAAACAACAGTTTTGTTATACAGGGCACCCCTGCGGATGTAGAAACCGGCAACGAACAAAAAGCTATCGAACAATTACTGGACCAATTCAAGCATTTCAACGCCGATGTAAAATTCAGCAAGCGCGAAAAGCTGATTCGTTCATTGGCCTGGCAACAGAGTATCAAACCAGGTAAGAGTCTTTCGGAAAAAGAAATGCGCGGCCTGCTGGAACAACTGTTTATGTGTACCACACCAAATAGTACCCCGGGTGGTAAGCCAACCTATATTTCGCATCGGATGCAAGATCTGGAGAAAATTTTCGGATAGCTTTAAGCCACGAATGCACAAATAAAATACTTGCATTATCCGTGCATTCGTGGCTTATAATTAATAGTTGCGGTACTCTTAATTTATTTCCCGTAAATATCCCCTAAACGAATAGTAGCATTCAATTTGGGGAGTTTAACTTCCTCATCATTCTCGGTATATGTTTTTGCTACCCAATCACCATCGGCAGCTTTTTCATAAAATATAACAACGCGCTTTTCGGGTTCTACCAACAGGTAATATTGTAGGGAATCAATTTTACGGTATTGAATGAATTTATCGGTACTGTCGTAGCGCCGGGTACTGTCGCTTAATACTTCGGCAATAAAAACCGGATCATTAATAACGTAAGAATCAACTGAATTTTGGCCGACAGGCGCGACAACAACATCTGGATACAGAAAAATATCTTCTGAACTTATCCTGACTTTTACACTTTCCATCAATATTTTAAACTCGCCTTTTAATAGTTGACTTTTCAGAATCATCAATAAGGCAATGCAAAGCTCATTATGCAAAATAGTTGTTCCAGGCATTTCAAAAAGGTTTCCGTAAAAAAATTCATGACGCAATTCTGATTGAGCTTCCAGGGCAAGATATTCTTCTACCGTATAAGTCTTTTCCAGATTAATCTTTACCATAACAAACTTTTTCAATTTCAAATATAACCAATTCATGGAAATGAGCGAAAGTCGCAACTGCCCGGCTACAAATGGAGAAGAGTAGTTTCAAATCTTAAAATGTTAAAATTTTCTTAACAACTAATTTTTTAGTTATTAAACTAAGTTTTTAGTTATGTTTACATCGCGAAACAATTTTGGCCAAAAACATTCGCAAAAACAAAAGAGAAAATGAGCAAGGAAAAAAAATCCCTCACTAAAGCAGAAGAGCAGGTGATGCAGGTATTGTGGCAGCAACAGCAGGCCTTTCTGAAAGATGTAGTAGAAGCCATGCCCGCACCCACACCACATCCCAACACAGTTGCTACTATCCTCAAGATCCTGATGGACAAAGGGTTTGTAAAAGCAGAAGCCGTTGGGCGCAACAACCTGTACAAGCCAACCATGCGTAAGGACGCTTACAGCACGCAAAGCCTCGGGCAGGTGGTCAACAATTACTTCGATGGCTCTTATCCAAGTGCGGTTTCTTTCCTGATCGATCAAAAGAAACTAAGCATACAGGACCTTGAACTGTTGTTGCAACAACTCAAACAAAAAGAGGACTAACCATGCATCCTATCCTGCTTTACCTGCTCAAAATGCTGCTATGTTCAGGCATACTGTACGGCTACTACCGGGCGACATTGTACAACGAGCGCTTTCACCAATGGAACAGGTTTTACCTGCTGGCAGCGCTGGTGTTAAGCATTATTGTGCCGCTGATTGAAATTCCACTGGTAGCAGAGGAGCAACCCACCGGGCTTGTTTATGTAATTGAAACATTGCCTTCCAGTATTGTTGCCAAAGCCGGCCCGCTCATTACCACCGAACAAATAATTTGGGGTATTATTTTACTTGTTAGCCTTATCCTTTTAGTGCGGTTAGCATGGGGATTGTATCTTACCATTTACAAGCCCTACCGCAAAGGCGAAGTATCGTCAAGGGAAGATATAGATGTCGTAATAACCGAAACGCCCTCCGCACCTTATTCCTTCTTTCGCTTATTATTCTGGCGCAGCGATATGGACCCCGACAGCCCGCATGGCAAAAGGGTGCTGCTGCACGAACTCACACATATCCGCGAAAGACATTCAGCCGATAAACTATTCATTGAGTTGCTGCTTGTTGTTTGCTGGTTCAACCCATTTTTCTGGCTTATCCGCAAAGAATTATATGTCATCCACGAATTTCTTGCCGACCGTAAGGCCATTGAACAAAACAACGGTACCGCTTTTGCAGAGATGATCCTGCAAACCATGAATGCCGCACACCTCTCCCCACTTACCAATCCTTTTTTCTCATCACAAATTAAAAGACGACTTAAAATGATAACCACATCCAATAAACCGCAATTCAGTTACCTCCGCCGTATCAGTGCGCTTATTGCCATGGTTGGCGTTAGCCTTATTCTCATGCTTACCATTGAAAAAGGAATGGCTCAAACAACGCCACCGCCTCCTCCTGTAGCTCCTCCACCGCCAAAGGTCGCCCTACCCGATAGCATAAAATCAATTGAAGTAGTGGATAAAAATGGCCATTGCACGGTAAAGATTGTACTCAAGAATGGCAAAGTGCGCACTATGCCGCTCGAAGAGGCCATTAAGAAAGGATATCCGGTACCACCACCGCCTCCACCAGCACCGCCTGTTGCTCCTGTGGCGCCGCTTGCGCCTTTGGCACCTATTGCACCGGTGGCCCCGGTTGCTCCTGTCCCACCGGTCAAAAGCAATATTGTAAAAATCAATGGAGAACCCTCTTTTCAAATAGAACCCGGTAAAGAACCATTGGTGATTTATGCAGGTCTTGAAATTTCGCAGGAACAAATGAACCAAATTGACCCCGCCAATATTGAAAGCGTTGAAGTATTAAAAGGCGAAAATGCCATTGCCATGTATGGTGAAAAAGGTAAAAACGGCGTAATAAAAATAACCCCCAAAGCACCAATTCACACCCAACAAAAAAACGCCAGTCAAGATCCAAAAGAAATTGTTGTAGTTGGCTATAGTACAAAAGCAAAAAACCAACCAACCAACCCCAATATTACCGTTCGTACAAAAGATGGAGAAGGGCAGCCTCTTTATGTTTTAAACGGAAAAGTGATATCCATTGAAGAAGCTTCGAATATTTTATCATCCGGTGTAGAATCCATTCACGTGTTGAAAGATAAAACAGCAACAGATAAATATGGTGATAAAGGAAAAAATGGCGTGATTGAAATCTTCACCAAGGCAAATCCACCAATTACCGGAAGTCAACAAAATCCTCACGACAAAGTATTTACCAAATTGGAAAAAGCGCCCGCTTACCCTGGCGGAAATGAAGCGTGGACAAGGTACTTACAAAAGAACATCAGGTATCCTGATGAAGCCTTCGACCTCCATTTAGAAGGTAAAGTTGAAGTACAATTTATTGTAGCAAAAACAGGGGAGGTTGTAGATATAAAGGTGGTAAAATCACCGCATATTTCTCTTTCTAAAGAAGCAGTGCGGCTGATTGCTGAAGGTGGAAACTGGGTGCCCGGGCAACAGAACAATATTCCGGTAAATGCAATGGTCATTCAATCCATCCAATTCAGGCAAGATTATCCTGAAAAGAAACCTGAAATTGTTAAGCAGTAGTTGATCGTTTATACTGCTTGTAACCTTTTAGCTCATACCCCATACACTTCACCTACCCGAATCGAAATTCCCCACTTTGGCAGCGGAATGGTTGATTCAGGATTCGTATATATATTGCTCAGCCATTCCCCATCTTCCTGTTTGGTCAGGCAGGTAATCAGCATGGTTTCAGGTTCTACCAGCAAATAGTATTGTAAAGTTGGTATTTTACGATATTGTATATACTTGTCAACCGTATCGTAAGAGCGGGTGGAGTTGCTTAAAATTTCAGCAATCAAAACAGGTTTATCAACCAAATAGGATTGTTTATCCTGCCCATTCATATCAGCCAACACCACATCGGGATAAAAGTAGGCTTCGTTTTTTTCAGCCTCCACCTTTACATCAGATGTAAATGCACTAAACCCCGCATGCCGTAACTTGCTGGTAAAAAATGCGGCAAGAAAATTCTTTATGTCATCATGCAAAAGTGTATTTCCGGGCATATCAATGAGTTTACCATAAAAAAAATCATGCTTAAGCACACTGATTTTTTCCCTTTCAAGGTACTCCTCTGCAGATAATACCCCGATTTCTGAATTCACTTTCATGCTGTACCTCCGGATTTTCTATCGTAAAAATACGAAAAATTCAATTTGCCTCCCAAACCCCCATCAGGTAACGCTCAACCTGCCTCCGTATCCTCGGAGCTTCTGTATTATGATTATTAACCAACGCTGAAAATAATAGCATCTTTCCGCTCTTTGCATACATATATCCACTAAGGGCTAACTGCCCGCTCAGCGTGCCGGTCTTCGCAAAAATTTTACCATTTAATGATTTGTAATAATTCGTCAAAGTGCCTGCATTTCCTGTTGGCAAAATGGTTTTTAATCGCTCTATGTCAAACTCCTTTCGCAACTTATCCAGCAGCCACACAAAATCAGCAGGGCTCAGCAAATTATACCTGCTTAGTCCGCTACCATCCACCCAAACCGGCTTGTCGGGCATTTCCTTAAAATCGGTTTTCATCATGGTGTCAATCATGTCCCTGTCACTCATGTAACCCAAAAATTCATTGCTTGCCATCAGCAGGGTTTGTTCTGCATAAAAGTTATCGCTACGGTGCATCATGGGGCGCAGGAGAGAGTCGAGGGGCTGAGAGTAAATGACATTGGACTTGAAATTTGAAATTTGAAATTTTGCATTCCCTCCATCAGAATCTTTTAGTTCTCCTGATTCTTTCCCTGTTGCGGCCTTCAGCATCTCGACTCCGGTTCTAATACCATATGTTACATAAGGAATTTGGATATTGAAGGCAGTATCGCTGTCGTTATAGCTTACTTCATATCCATTGGAAGCATATGCCCGGGCAATTCGGTTGAACCTTGTGCCAGGCGTGTATAAATATGACACTGATTCTGCATGCAAGTTCCATCCGGTTTCACCTAATTGAAGACCAGGTGTTATCTTCCATTTTTTCTGAACATCGTCAAAGGTTGAATCGCCTTTTGATGTAAACCTCAGTGGCATCATATTCCCATAAACAGGAAGAGCACTTCGTTCGGGCTGATAGCCTGCCTGGTAATCGCTCCAACTCCACCCACGACCGTAGCGCTCTGCTTTCCAATTGGAGGTATCCATTACCACCGGCTTTTTTGCCGACCTTAACCAGTCCATTACAGGGTGCTTTTTGTACTCGCTTACCAACAGCGTAGGATCGCCTGTGGGCCGAGCATATATCGTATCTCCTGCATCGTAATACCTCAGGCCAATTAAGGTATTGGGCAAATATTTAAGCCCGGCATACATGCTCAGCAGCTTGGTATTGCTTGCCGGTACAAAATATTTATGACTATTGCGCTCAGCCAGTACTTTCCCGCTTTCGGCATCTACCACCAATACGCCCAGGTGCCCGCCACCCAGGCTGTCTTCAAGCATGATAATTGGATCAGGATTTTGCAAAACTAATTTGGAAGGCGCCTTACAACCTACCCAAATGATGGCCAGCATCAATATTCCTAAAAAATCGCTCTTTATCATGCCTGCATGAAAATTTTACATGGGGTGAAAGAATAATTGTATTTGGCTGGCGATAGCATTTAAACCTGCGGCTTAGCTCCTGAAAAAAGCTTTTTTCCATGCTCCCTTAAATTCCGGATACGGCTTTCATCCCCTACTATCCAAACCACATCGGCCCATTCAAAAAGAATATCCGAAGCCGGATTAAGCATCCGCGCGCTATTCCGCTCAATACCCACAACCAGCCCATGGGTAGCCTCCCGGATACCGGAGCTTCTTATAGACTTGCCTTTTAACCCGTTGTGCTCATCTACTATTATTTTTTCGAGGCTTATGTAATTGGCCAGCATGTCGGGCTTTGGGCTTTCTTCATCCTCGCGCAAAGCCACTTTGGGGGTAAATTTCTGCAATTGAATATCTGTGCCAATTACCCCAATCTCATCGTAGGGAAATAACTTTTCATCCCTCGAAGGGGCATAAATAAAACGCCCGCCCCTTTCAATAAAAGCAATGTTTATGCCGAACTTTTCCCTGAAACGCAGGTTCTCCAATGTTTCCCCTAAAAAACTTCCGTGTGCGCCAATTTTAATCCTCGCAAGGTGGGCATCCCAGGGTGTAAGCTGTTTGTGGCTAACAAAATGTTTTTCCCGTTCATTCAGGTTGCTTATAAACCGATCTTCAATCCTGTGGTAAGCGTTTCGCTGGATTTTTTTTGCCATAAGCGACCATACAAACGGCGCCATGGCGCCAAGCGTCAGCGCCACCGAAATGGCATCGGCCATCCATTGCCGGTTAAATATGCCCCGGCTAAACGGTTGCAGGTAATACCGGCTAATAAGTATAAGCGCAACAATGATAACGGAATGGGTGAGCAACAGGCGGATATAAGCCTTAATCAAAATCCCCCAATCGCTTTCGCCCCTGATGGTTTGGGTGCCTGCGCTATACCTGTTCAGTGAATGTACCCAGGGTTTGGGCAGGGCTTTTATCAGCCACAGGTACAACGGATCGGCAAGCCGCATAAAATAGGGCGTTGTAAAAGTGGTAATAACGGAAACGCCCACCGCTATCGGGTACAGGTACGAACTTGTTACCTTAAGGGTTACCCCAAGGGTAGCAATAATAAAGCTGAATTCACCGATTTGGGTCATGCTTGCACCTGCCTGGATGGCCTGCCGCAATGGGTTGCCCGACAACAGGGCTCCAACAGTTACATTCACCAGCTTTCCTGAAATTACCAGGAAAGTAACCAGTAAAACCGGGCCCGCATGCCTGGCAAGCAGCGCCGGATCAATAAGCATACCAACCGATACAAAAAAGATGGCTCCAAAAAGGTTTTTTACCGGGCTTACCAGGTGCTCAATCTTTTCACCGTAAAGCGTTTCGCTTAAAATACTACCCATTATAAAGGCGCCCAACGCTGCCGAAAAACCAACTTTATCAGCAAATACCACCATACCCAGGCATAGCGCTATAGCGCCAAGCAGCAGGGTTTCGTTGGTTAGCCATTTGGAGGTATATTTTAACAGGGTAGGCAACAGGAAAATGCCTGCTAAAAACCAGATGATCAGGAAAAAGATCAGTTTGAGTATCGCAAAAAGCATTTCAGTTCCCTCAAACGACTTGCTGACCGCTACCGTGCTCAACATTACCATCAGCAATATAGCCACCAGGTCTTCAATAATTAGCACCCCCATTACCAACGATGTAAATTGCCTTGTTTTGTATCCAAGCTCATCAAAAGCCCTGAAAATAATGGTGGTAGAGGAAATGGCCATAATGCCCCCAAGAAATAAGCAATCCATCATGGGCCATCCAAGAAATTTTCCTGTGCCAAGCCCCAGAAGTATCATAACAATAATTTCCCAGGCGCCCGTAATGCCCGCAGAGGCGCCAACCTTTGCCAGCTTTTTAAAGCTGAACTCAAGCCCAAGCGCAAACAGGAGGATGATCACACCGATTTCGGCCCAAATTTTTATTCCGTGCATATCGGACACTGTGGGCAGAATATTCGACTGCGGGCCAACCAGGAACCCGGTTATGATGTAACCCAATACCACCGGTTGCTTTAGCCACCTGAACACCAGGGTAGTTACACCCGCTGCTCCTAAAATAAGGGCGAGATCTAAGATTAATTCTGGTAGATGATGCATTGTAGGTTCGGGTAAAAATAACTATAGAGGAATACAAATCCCAAACGAAAAAATTCCAAATTCCAAAATTTACTCAACGTATTTTGGAATTTGGAATTTGACTATTGGAATTTTAAGATTTTCATGTTCGTTCCTGAAGCCTTAACCAACGCTCGGGCAGGTCGTTATGACTGGCCACCAGGTAATCGTTGTAGCTGCATGGGGCATAGGATTGGTCGGGCATTTTCATCCACCAGCGCCCCGTATGGCGGCTTTGCAGGAAAACCGTATCCACCTCGGCACAAAGCGTATGATACTCGTTAAAACCAGCCCTGTCTTCGAGCGATACCTCGTGAAGTGATTTATGAATGCCATCCATAAAATACCAGGCCATGTGCGCCATTTGCATCGAACTCATGCCTGCATCGTCATCCTGGCCAAACCCTGAAATACAGGCCACTTCCAGTTCGGCGCTCATGCCGGCATATTGCATCAGCTTGCAGGCTTCCTGCCCGGTAAACCCGTTTGGCGACAACATATTGACCGGGCAATATGCGTGGGCAATGGATTTTATATCAAAGGAAAGCATCCGGCTGCTGCGGATTATCGGCTCAATATCCTCCATGCGTTCCTGCACGCGGCCAACCCTCACACAATCAAACCTGAGCTTATCAATGGCCTCGAGCAGCCCCGGAAATGTAAAATAGCTCTGGAAACCAAGCAGGTTGAACTGTTTGATGTAGTTGGGTTCCGAAGTGAGCATTTCTAACAAAAAATTATCCGCCTGTAGCCTGGTCTCCCGGTCAATATCTATCAGGGCATCCACCAGGGTAGCTTCAATAATCTGCTTTTGGGCGGCATAAGCGCGGTAAATGGCCAAAGTATTGTCGTGGCTGCCGCCAATCACCAAAATCTTTTTCCCGGCCGAAATTAAATCCTGCACAACCGACTGAAGCGCTGCATAAGAATCCTGTATTTTTTCGCCAACCATTACATTCCCCAGGTCGGCAATCCTTACATCCTGGTGCCAATGGAACAGGCGAAACAATTGACGGCGGATAAAATTGGCCCCATCTGGCGATTTTTTTATTCCCTGCCCCCTGTATTCCCCGCAACCAATAATTACGAGGCTGGCCTCATCCACGCTGTTGTTTTGCTGAATATTATATCCAATCTGACCGGTCCGGTAATCCTCGTCCTCATTCAGCGTGCTGAAATCAACCGGGACCAAAAAATCGTATATGCTTTCATTTATCATAATTTGCCCAACCTTTATTTGGTGAAGGTAGTAACTGGTTAATCATACTTTTGAGGCGCAATTATAAACAAGGTTCCATTTATCGGGGGAAAATAGTTGTTTGAGCCTTTTTTAGACGCGTTGCGAATAAACAACCCGGATGAGAACAGATACCGGACAACCAGAAAATTTTTTAAACATACAATGAAGTTTCCACGCCTTGCATGGTACATATTCCCCATCATTCTTTCGCTTTGCTGCCGGGGCTTTGCACAAAACAGTCCTGCTGAATGGAATGCAGGAGAAGACCTTGCAAAAAAAACGGCAAAGTATCTTTTTCTGAAAGTATCGGTTGATAAAAAAGAGGCGTTTACCGGCGAAAGCATTTTGGCAACATACCGGTTGTTTGTGGCGCTGGATATACAGGGGCAGTTGGCAAAAGCGCCCGGCTACCGGGGCTTTGCTGTGTATGATATGCAAAACGGCAACAACGAATCGTACACCGTTGAACGGCTGAACGGGATATATTACCGGGTTTACCTGATAAAAACGGCCCAGCTTTTTGGGCTGAAACCCGGCACTCAATTGCTGGAACCTGTAGAGCTGGATGCAACCGTACACTACAGGCGTAAAACAGGTTTACCGCCAGGAACAGCGTCAGCAACAACTGATACGCTTTTTAACTACACGGCAAAAAGCGAGATGCTTGGGGTAACCATAAAACCATTACCGAAAAACCCAAAGAATGAAAAGCCGGGTGGAGTTGGCGATTTTCGTTTTTCCGCAACCATATCGAGGCCGGTAATTGAAACCAATAAAGCCGATACATTGACCATTACCCTCGCAGGAAAGGGCGCCTGGCACGAAATTTCAGTACCCAAAATAGTTTGGCCCGAAGGGCTGGAAACCTTTGAACCCGCCATCAAAGAAACCCTTGATCCGATTGAAATTCCCGTGAAAGGTATTCGCACACTGCAATTTCCGGTGGTAGCTTCCAAACCCGGGCAATACGTGGTTCCCTCCATGAAATTCACCTATTTCGACCCGGGAAAAAAACAGTTCATCACCCTTGAAACAGACCCGGTAAGCTGGACCGTAACGCCTGCAACTACCCAAATTGGACCCGCAGAGGAAGATTCCCCGCGGCAAAATATCACCGGGTTATTCGGCAAATTAGCCGTGGTATTGTTTCCTGCTGCTGCCCTTTTGCTCGTTGTACTGGCTATTTTCAGGAAAAGAAAAACGCAGCAGGAAGACCTGGAAAACGGACCCTAAGGTGTAAACTTGTAACCAAGCCCCCTTACAGAATGAAAATGTTTCGGGTTCCGGTTGTCTTCCTCAAAATGCTTGCGGAAAACCAGGATGAAATTGTCAATGGTTCGGGTGGTGGGGTAAACCTGGTAACCCCACACGGTTTGCAGAATTTTTTCGCGGGTAATTACTTCGTTGGGATGCGTTACCAATAGTTGCAACAGCATCGATTCCTTTTTGCTCAGTTCAACCTCTTCTCCATTACTCAAAAGGGCTATCTGCGCTTTAAAGTCAACCTGGTGGCCGCCAAAGGAATACTTATCGCTGGCATGAGCCTTGCCCCCGATAGCTTTGCCCTTTTTTACCAGGTTATTCACACGCAACAACAACTCTTCAAGTTCAAATGGTTTGGTCAGGTAATCATCGGCCCCTTTCCTTAGCCCGGCTACCCGATCAGCAGAAGAGTTTCGTGCGCTAAGTATAAGAACCGGTGAATCTATTTTATTGAGCTTTAAGGTTTCCAGTACAGAAAATCCATCCAATAAGGGCAGCATAATATCGAGGATGATCAGGTCGAAATAACCTTCCTTGAACAACCTGACAGCTTCACTCCCATCAAAGGCCGACGATACTTCGTAACCCTCCAGTTCGAGGTTCAACCGTAGCGTTTCATGCAAGCTTTTTTCATCTTCAACAATCAATACCGAGCCATGATGCATATCTTAAAAATTTGAAAATCAGATGTTTTAACTGTTTGCTGGAAAAGTAATGATGAACCTGGAGCCAACCGGGATATTATCTGCAATCTTCAACCTTCCTTTGTGCGCTTCCACTATTTTTTTGCAAAGGTATAATCCAAGCCCCGTGCCTTTTGCATTCCTTGTTTCCTCGCTTCCCATCCTGTAAAACTTACTTAAAACCTTTTCCTTCTCTTCATCCGGAATACCCGGCCCTGTATCGCTTACTTCGAACCTGATCTCCGAATTGCCGGTTTCCAGCTTTATAACAACCTGTGCATCGGGCGGGGTATATTTTACGGCATTATCAACCAGGTTGCTTACCAATATCTTCAGCAAAAGTTCATCGCCATTCAGTATAAAAGCATCTCCCGCATTAAATTTGATTACCCTGCCAGGGTAGCGGGCAGTGTATTGCCGAACAATATCCGCTACTTGCTTTTGCAGGTCAACCGCCGTTGAAAATTTTATAACCTCCCCAACTTCCATGCGGCTGGCCAGCAGGATATTATTGGCAAGATCATTCAGCCTGTCTGTTTCCACCAAAGCCATTTGCAGCAATTTTTGCCTTTTATCTTCGTCCAGTTGACGCTTCTGAAGCGTTTCAAGGTTTAATTTGGTTACCGCAATGGGGGTTTTCAGCTCATGGGTTACCGCCATCATAAAATTTTGCTGCTGCCTCGCCAGTTGAAGCTCCTTTTTGGTAGCACGGTACACAAATACAGCGCCCAATACAATCAGCAAAAAAAAGATGGCCCCTTCGCCTATATATTGCGCAGCTTTCCTTTTTTTAAAATCAAGTGTTTCCTGCTTTAAAGCATTGTAATTTGGATCAGTGGGAGAAATCTGGGCAATACGGAAATCGGCCATTTCGGCGCTCTGGTTATTGAGTGCAATAAACCACCAAACCAGCGCCGCGACCATATATAACAGTAATACCCAATAAACAACGGTAATTAAGGCAAGACTTTTTTGCTGTGGCATATGCTTTCCTTTAGCAGGATAAACAGGCTTTTAAGAAAACGGCTTAAGGCACGGGCTCAATACGGATACCCGCCTGCAAAACACCCTGCAGCGGATCATCGCGCATAATTTGCTGCAGCGAAAACTGAACGGTTCCCGTTTTGGGGAATCGTACCGGGTTTCCAAAAAGCCTTACCCTCCGTTCGTACACATCATTCATCCCGGCCCCCAGCCATTGCTCGTTATTGGCAAGCGGAACATTGAAATCCTGTGTGGTCATACTGTCGGAACCGGGCATTTGCAACCCAAGCCTAAGCCAAATGTTCCGGTACGGATACAAAGCAGTGTGCCTGATGGTGGTATAAATATAATATTCCCTGGTGCTGTCCTTTATTTCCAGCGAGTAGCCCAGCTTTTCATTCAATTGCCACGATCCGCCGGGGATATTCTTCAGTCGTTCATACAGCTCAACCTCTTTACAGGAAAAAGCCTGGCTAATAAGCAGCATGAATAGTGCAATCCTTACCATTTCCCTATATCTGCGTGCAAAATTCATTTTGAAGACTTCCATTTTGTACAACTACATTACATTCAATATCTGCTCCTTGGCCTTTTCCAGTTCATCCTTCATGGTTACCACAAGCATTTGCATATCAGCATCGTAGGCCTTTGCGCCGGTGGTATTAATTTCCCTGCCAATTTCCTGGAAAAGAAAATTCAGCCTTTTACCTTTTGAATCTTCCTGGTCCTGCAAAATGGTAAAAAAGTACTTGCAATGGTTTTCAAGCCGCGACAATTCTTCGCTGATATCTAATTTTTCTATGTAGTAAATGATTTCCTGCTCCAGCCGGTTGCGGTCATAATTCTCTTTACCCACAGCTTCTTCAATCTTTTTCCTAAGGGTTTCTTTAATATAATCAGGTCTTTTAGAAGCGAGTTCCTTCACATCATTCGCCTTACCGCGTATAACTTCAACCCTTGTCCGCAGGTCGAGTTCCAGCATTTTACCCTCGTCGGCCCGGTGCGCCTGTAAGAGCGAAACAGCCTCTTCAAGCGTTTCCTGCACTAATTTCCAGCCATCTTCATCAATATTTTCGGTAACCGGAAGCACCACTTCGGGCAATTTGAGCAAGGCGCCCAATACCTGGCTGGTATCAAGCCTCAGCTCATCGCTCAACTGCTGAAGGCTGTAATAATAGCTTTTTATCAGGTCGGTGTTTAGCACAACAGGTTTTGTGGCCCCGTTCAGCTTCAGCGTAATGGTGCATTCCACCGTGCCGCGCTGCAGCCGCGAGGCCAGCAGGTTGCGTATGCCAAACTCATTGCTTTTCAGCAGCGGCGGGATCTTTAGGTTCAGGTCAAATTGCTTCCCGTTCAGCGATTTGAGTTCTACCAACACCTGCCAGTCGCCTATGTTGCGTTCGGCCCGGCCAAAGCCGGTCATAGAGAAAAGATTTGATTGCTGCATAAAGAGGGCGTAAAAATAGCCATATTGATCCTATATCGCTGTTTTGAAAACAGCCATAAAAAAAGAAATGGCCTGCATTTTTGCAGGCCATTCCGAAAAAAGTATTCTAAACGCCTTCTTTTACAGTTTTGTAAGCGTATAAGTCATATTCAGGAAATCAACACGAACCTTGTAAGTACCACTAGCCGGAGGAATGGTGATCGTACCCGGATCGCTTCCCCCGCCATAGTTATAGCCAAGCTGACCGGGAACATCGCTCTTACCAAACTGGGGCTGCCATTGTGTGATCTTGGTAATAAATTTAAGCGACAAACCTGCTGTCAGGTTTAGGTTCCGCTCAAAAACACCTGAGTTCAGTTTAGTAAAATACTGACCCTTTAAAGCAGCATTTTCATTACTGTTATCCCAACCTCCGGCTGTACCATCACCAATTGCATACAGGCTGTCGGGCACAGGAGTGTCTTTTGAATCGGTAAGCGTGTAAAAACCATTTTGAAAATCAAAAGTGATTTTATACCAGCCATCCTCGGTGGGTGAAGGGAAGTTGTCGTTGAAAGAAGCGCTTGAAGGCCGGTATCCAAATGGACCGGAGGTAGATGCATTAGCCGCTCCTGAATTAGGACTTGCATATTTCAGGTCCCACCCGGTTCCGTCATTTTTAGGAACCATCAGGTATGATTTGCTACCAAACAGGAACATTTTTGCGGCCCATGTGGTTTCATCTACCCTGATGAATTTTTGGCTGGCTGTGTATTGGGCAGGAAGCGGTAAATTCCACCCGCCATTGGTTGCATCGCCAACAATGAAAAGATCGCCTGCAACTGGTAGGGTAACCTTAGGCGGAACCTTGTACGTCCTGAATCTTAAAGCAACCTCGTTGGACACATGCAAATCGTTGTTGTTGGAATAGGAAGCCAGCACCCGCACCTTCATGGGAACAAACGTGTTAAACGCAATACCTTTTTGAAGCAGGAAATCATTGATCGTTTTCGCTTGTATTGAATCGCTGAAGCTACCCAATACGGTACTTATCAGCGGATTCGAAAAATCGCCTGTTGCCAGGTCTAATTGAGAAACAAACTTAACATTCTTAAAATCCGTGGCCATAAAAGGATAATCCCATCTAAGCCTGAAAATGTATTTGTTGCTGTCGGATGCAGATGGCCCCAACACGGTGTCCCTTGTGGAAATATTAGGAGCCCTGCCGCTAAAGTATGTAGGAAGTGGCGGCTCTTTGGTACAGGCTGAAAATAAAATTCCCAGCCCAATAATTGCGGATATAAATTTAAAATTTTTCATACTCTAATTTTTCTGATTGAATATTATGCAGGGGTAATGGTAAATGTGCCGTTCTGGAAATTGACAGTTATCTTATAATTTCCAGAGGCTGCCGGAACTATTATATCACCACCGTTCTTCTTTAGTTTATCTCCGCTGGGAGTATTTGTATTATTCGCACCATCATACCCATACTTAACATCCCAGCTACCAGGTACCGGAAGAAATAATACTGAACCTCCACCGGTTAACTGAATAGTCAATTCATACAAAGTATTTGAAACCCTGGTAAATACCTGGGTATTATTGGCATTATTATCCCAACCGCCCGGACTAGCCCCACCAACCAATACAAGATTATTGGTAGTAGGAGGTTCCACAGCCGGAGGAGGAGAATAAGGTTTTGTATTGAAACTTACAGCGTTTGAGTACAATACCCCGGTTCTTACCTGGTTTTGCTGATCAGCAACATAAGAAACAATCCTCGCATAAATTTTTACATCCTGGTCCAATGGAAGATTCATGGTGTTGCCAAGAAAATTGTTTAATTCACCGACCGTAAAGGTTTTGGAAAGCCTTTTTGCGAGATCTGAATCAAAAGCCTTCTTTTTTGTTGAGGTAAAGGCCGGATCCACATCCATTTCAATTACATACCTCACATCATGTGAACTGATCCCGGTAGAAAATCTGTAATCAGGATTAGTCCAGTTAAATGTGATTGCTTCGTTATTTTGAGTGGCAGGCGTTAATACAACACTAGTTTTATTGGCCCCAAGTACCGGTGCATTGCCACCCAAAAAGAAAATCTTGGTTTCATCCTTTTTGCAAGCCGCAAAAAGGAGAATGGTTAAAGCGATAACCTGAATTTTAAATATTAGCTTTTTCATGAAAATAAATTTAATAATTAATAATTCGGGTTTTGCTTCAGATTAGGATTTGCATTAACCTCAAGCGTAGGTATGGGGTAAATGTTTCTGAATGAAGGCGCACTCGTTCCTGTAGGTGAACCACCTTTCCAGGGCCATAAATAATCACCCGATGTAAAAAGGTTATAGCGTACCAGGTCAATTCTCCTGGTACCTTCCCAATACATTTCACGGCCTTTTTCTTCAAGTAGAGTTTTCAGGTCGATGCTCGCAAAGTCATTTGAAGTATTTCCAAAAGCCCTTCTCCTGATCAGGTTTATATAGGTTAATGCCTGTGAAGCAGAACCACCCGTACCACCTCTTAAAACCGCCTCTGCATAATTGAAATATATTTCGGCAAGCCTGAACAGCGGCATATCAGCATCAACAAGCTGGCCACCAGGATCATTACCCGGCTTACCTTCCCTGGTCATGTTCCTGAATTTCATAACAGGCCATCCCTGGTTTGCATCACTTGGTGTACTAATATCAATGGGGTTGCCCTGGTAAAACATAGCCCGCTTATCTGTGTTGCCCGATGGATCGGGGAAAAGACCCGGCAACGTTTTTTTGGCGCGGATACCACTCCAACCACTTCCGGTAACACCAAGCACGGTTGTTTGCAGGTTGGCTGCTGCCATGGCAGAAACAATACCCGCATGAATAAGAAAAGTTGTACCGCCATAAGTTTGAATCTTGCGACCATCATACACAATACTGAAAATAAATTCATTTGTACACTTATAATTATCCGCTAAAAACAAATGGCCATAGTTGGTTTCAAGCGAATAACCACCATCAATTAATTTCTTGCTATACTCAATGCACTCATTGTACTTAGGCGTACCGGTGTAAACTCCCGCATTAAGATACATACGACTCAATAAGGCCCAAACGGCACCTTTATCAACCCTGCCATATTGGGCAGTTCGCTGAGCGGGTAAATCAGCTTCAATTTCCTTCAACTCCTTTTCAATCCATACAAATAAATCCGGTCTCATAATTTGTGGGGGTGGCACTGCTCCTATTGTTGTTTCTTCCGTAGCTAAACCCGGCTGACCGAACAAATCCATTAGGGCCCAATACTGATAGGCGCGTAAATAACGGATCTCAGCACGGAAAACTTTAATCTTATCCGCATCGGCTCCGGTTATACCACGGGAGGCAACCTTCTCCGGCGTAGATTCCCTTAAGAAATCATTTGCCCTGGTGATTTGCAAATAGGCTCTTTGATATAGCATTTTCAAAACATCATTTGAAGCTCCCCAGTTAAGATTCTGAAAATCCTGAACACCGGGATCGTTCCAGGCCAATATGCCCTCATCAGAGCTCAAAGTTTGCGCATACCAAAAACAACGGAAATAATCAGTAAAGCCCGCATCAGGCGAAGCTAAATCAGTGTTTCCTGACCCTGAACCACTGGTAGTGGCAAAGGCTGAATAAACCCTTGCAGCAACATCCGAATATCCCTTTAAATCCTTAAATGTTTCATCTGATAATTGCCCGTTTGTAGGTACCCTATCTAAATCCTTATGGCAGGAAACGATAAGAATGCTCAGTAAAGGGAGCAAACACCCAAATAATTTTATTCGATTCATATAGTAAAATTTTAATTTTTTTTGTTAAAACCCAACATTTACTCCAAATACAAAGGTTCTTGGACGTGGGTAGTAATTATTATCAATAGCATATACTTCAGGATCTATACCCTTGTACTTGGTAACTACAAATACATTCTGCACATTGGCAGTAAGCCTTACATGGCTTCCACCGCCAAATAAATCTCCAAAATCATACCCAAAATTCAGGTTATCCATCCTGAAAAAGGAAGCGTTCTTTACATAATAATCGCTCCAGTACCTGTTGTTGAAGAAATTAGTTTCGGTAACAGAGGTTGAGGTATTCTGCAGGAAATTGGTAGGATTCAGAATATTCCGGTAAACCCCGATTTCTGACTGAACAAAGTCATACACATAATTGCCTACACTTCCGCGAAGAACAAATCCTGCATTGAATTTACCAATCGTAAAATTGGAAGTGAATCCAAAATACATGTCCGAATCGGGTTTTTTATAGGCATATTTATCCGCATCTGTTATAATTCCATCGCGGTTGATATCTTCAAACAAACCTTCGATCGGCTTGCCGGCTGCATCATAAATTTGCTTGAACACAAGAAAAGCGCCGGGAAGTTCGCCTTCCCTGTGTACCTGGATGGTTCTTCCAATACCTATTCCGCCAAATTCAACCTGGTCGCCCTTGGCAAGTTTTGTAATCTTCCTGGTAAGGTATGTAATATTGGCACTCAGGTCCCAGGTAAATTTATCATTTTTAATGGGTGTATAGTTCAGGGTAAACTCACCCCCGTTAATGGTAAGGTCGCCTATATTGGTTGGAAAACGAGTGGCAAAGTTGGTTCCGGCTGGTGCAATTACTTCGGCAAGCAAATCTTTGCTTTTGCGGTTAAAGTACTCTATTGAACCGGTAAATTTATTATCAAATAATCCAAAGTCGAAACCAACATTAAAATTCTGGTTCTCTTCCCATTTCAAATTGTAGTTATACGGATCTGCACCAATAGGCAATAATGTGTCTTGGCCAAAAATGTACCCTACACTTGGATTGTTTACCGTATAACTTGCTATGTAAGGATACAAACCATTCCTGTTAAAGCCAAGGTCCTGCTGCCCGATAACCCCATAACCAATCCTGAACTTCAGATCCGAAAATACTTTTGAGTTGCTCATAAAGTCTTCTTCTGTCATTTTCCATCCAAGCGCTACGGCCGGGAACATGCCCCAGCGGATATCGGGATTAAACCTTGAAGAACCATCGCGACGAATTGTTGCTGTTAAAAGATACTTATTAGCAAGTGTGTAATTTAAACGGGCAAAATATGATTCCAATGTATACCTTGGATAATCCTTTGTGTTAGCAGGTTTTTGCCAGGTGGGGTTAATGGTACCATTCTCCAGGTAGTCAGGAAATGTGCTGTCAATTCTAAGGAAATCCTGGTAGCTGTAACCCGCAGTAACATCAATACGGCTGTTAATATCCTTAATATCCGTAGCATAATTCAGATACCCTTCAAATAGTTGATTCCTTGACTCCTGCAAATATTTATTATTGGTACCGGCGCGGTTGTCAGACTTTTGAGTACCTGCAAATGCCGGAATAAATACAGTACCCTCCCCTTTAGAAACATCATAGCCCAGGTTAACGTTTGCCCTCAGTTCAGGCAAAAAATGAAATTTATAGTCCAACTGAACATTACCAATGCTTCTCATCACTTCACTTCTATCATCCCTCAATTCAAGCAAAGCAACCGGATTACGGTTTGATTGATTATTAATAACTCCCGGGGCTGTTTCCCACTCAAAATATCCACCATATTTATCCTTATTTCCTGTGGTAACAGGTTGGGTTGGATCGAACCTTACAGCATTTGAAATGGCGCCCTGGTCAGCAAACCTGTTTTTACTGATAGTACCCTTTACATTAACATCCACTTTCAGGTGGTTATTAAAAAATTTTGGTGAAATACCAATCGAAGTGGAATACCTGGTCAGGTTATCCGTTTTCAGAATACCATCCTGGTTGAGGTAACCCCCTGAAATACGAAAAGGCATATTTTTCCAGGAACCTGAAAAGCTCAGGTTATTATCTGTACCAAACGCATTTTGATATATTTCATCCTGCCAATCAGTATTTGCAGTTCCTAACTGTGCTTTCTGCGTGGCATTTCCATTTGCATTTACATATGCCTTGAATTCGTTTGCATCCCATACATCAATTTTATTACTGGGAACAGAGTAAATAGCGGATGAAGAAAAATCCAATTGCGGCTTCCCCTTTTTACCCTTTTTAGTAGTAATTAATATTACACCATTCGATGCCCTTGAACCATAAATTGCCGTAGCGGAAGCATCTTTCAGGATACTGAAGGTTTCAATATCATTGGGGTTAATTGTATTTAAAAGGTTGGCGCTTCCTGCAATACCTTCACCTGCCACAGGTACACCATCAATTACTATTAACGGATTATTGGAAGCACTTAAAGAAGAACCTCCCCTGATACGAATGGTACTTCCTGCACCCGGCGACCCACCATTTGGAATAACCTGAACACCTGCAACCTTACCCGCAATTAATTGATCCGGGCTTTGCATGTTTCCTGTTTGGAAATCTTTTGTCCCAATGGTGGCTACAGCCCCGGTAAGGTCTTTTTTACGTACAGTACCATACCCCACTACCACTACTTCATTAAGATTTTTGGCAGCAACTTCCAATGAAATAAACATAGCCCCATCTTCAGCGGCCTGTTCCTTTGGATTATATCCCACGCTTGAAAAACTAAGAATGGACCCTGATGGAACCTTTAACGTGAAATTGCCTTCGGAATTGGTAGTGGTACCACTTGTAGTACCTTTAATACTTACAGAAACTCCGGGTATTCCAACACCGGTTTTAGAGTCGGCCACTGTACCCGACGTAGTGATGACCTGTTGCTGTGCAAAGAGCGTAGTGTTTACTAACACCACCAATGCAGCAGACATCATGCATTTTAGCATTCGTTGAATGTTCATAATTGATTGTTTGGCTTTAAAAAATCGAGAAATGCGTGTGACCTAAAGCAGCAAGTGTTCGTTAACATGTAAGACAAGCCAATAAACCGTTTTGCTGCAATTTCACACATTATAAAAGTCTTTTTTGCTTTTGATGAATTTCAGGAACCTTACCGGCCCTGGTTATTTAAAATATGTACCGAACCTGAATTTTTTACCGACCAATCTTTTGCCGGATCAACGATAACCGTACTCGAATACAGGCTCTCCCCGTTCAAATCCTGCACTTTCAGCCTGTAGAAAACCGGTTGGTTTCCATATACTACCGACCTGTTGCCATCTGTGAATTTATAAGTACCCAACGAAGCGCCGGGCAAACCCGTCCGGCTATCTCTTGAGGCAATCAATTCAAAATTTGTTCCGTCAACCGAACGTTCCACTTCATAGCCCGATACGTTTTGCTCATTACCTATTTTCCAGCCGAGCTCAATATTGCCTGCTGCTAACGAAGCATTGAACTCATTGAGGTTGAATGCCAAAACTGCAGGCCGGTCGATAAACACCAAAAATGTGCCCGCAGGAAGATTATTAAATGTTTGGCTGGCGGTAGCCACATTCAGGGTGGTGGCAGTAAGGTTGCTATTGATAGCGCTGAACGACCCGGTAATATTATGCGCATACACCTGCCAGGTACCCGTTGTAGGAAAGGTGACCGAACCGGTAACAGGAGCCACATCGAAATTGCCAATCACCACAACACGCAGGGCATCGCTTTGTATAATATGGTATTTGAAAGCGCCTGCCAGGCTGAAACTGATATTATTGGTAGTGAAGGTTGGCAGGTAGGCATTGTTTTTAGTACGAAGCCTGATTATTTTGGAATAGGTATCCTTCAATCCGTTCCTGAATTCATCCTGCTTGTAATTCAGGAAGGTAAATCCACCCCCGGGTACCGTAGTTGAATAGTACGGGTTAGGCATGGCTGTTACAGGCGGCTTTTTGGAAAGCCGGCAACCATCCCCATCAGGTGTGGTATAGTTTTCACACATGTTAATGCTTGCATCGTACCCAAATTCGCCATGCTGCCAAACCATTTTGGGGCCGGGTATGGTAAACAGGAAGGCCGCCACTTGTTGCATCCGCATGGTTAACTGGCCTCCTTGCAATGATCGTGTATCATGAAAAGGAGGACTTGCCGGTGGTATCCTGAAATTACCATATCTCCTGTTCTTATAGGCCAGCCTTTCTTCGTCATGACTTTCGGCATAAGCCACCAGGTTTGGTGTATTATTTCCGCCAAAAGCAGTCCAGCGGGTGGTATGGTAGGCTCGCTGAAAATTAGAATTGGCAAGATAGCCCATGCTGGCCTCGTTAAATTCGTTGGTCATTTTTCCCCAAAGCATCATACCGATATTGGCCAGTTCGGCTTCTTCCTGGTCGCTACCCAAATGCTCAAGTATCATATAGGCTCCCGGAGAAATAACCTGGCTCTGGTCATAAATCCTATGCCAGATTGCCACCCGGCTATCATCATAGGCGCTCCATGCATTTACATCATTCGGGTTATTGCGCTGGGTAAATCCCTTGCTTAAATCCCAACGGAAACCATCAAGCTTAAATTTGAGCAGCCAATGCTTCATTACATTTTCAACAAACTCAATGGTGGCAGGGGCCTCGTGGTTCATATCATATCCCACATTAAAGGGATGCTTTGCATCGGGGTTAAACCAGGGGCTATTGGTGGCCGGTTTTGAGCTTGCAGCATCCCAATACATTTTTACCATCGGGCTTTGCCCGAACTGGTGGTTCAAAACCATATCAAGCACCACGGCAATCCCTTTTCCATGCGCCGAATCAATCAGTTCCCTTAGCTTATTTTCGGTACCGTAGGCCTTATCCACCGCAAACATGAAGCTTGGGTTATACCCCCAACTGTTATTGTTTTCAAATTCGGTAAACGGCATCAGGCTAAGCGTGTTTATGCCCAGCGAGGCCAGTACGCCTAAACTATCAATAATCGTTTGAAAATTAGCAGGTTGCGCATAATCCCTGATCAATAATTCATACGAAACCGTATTCCGCTTGTCGGGTCTCTGGAAGTTTGGGTACCTCCAGTTATACACCGTTTTACCGGGCTGTAAAACACTCACAATATCAGTGGCTTTGCCCGTCGGGTATGGTTTCAGGTTCGGATAAGTGGCCGCAGGAATTTGCGGATCATTAAAGGGGTCCAGAATTTTCTCCGTATTATAATCCGCCACGGTAAGGTTGCAATCAATTATATACTGGTAGGCATATTCCTGCCCGGGTGTAAGCCCGTCAATAGTTACCCAATATCGCAACCCATCGGGGGTACGTTTCATTTGGTAAGGCAGGCCGGGCGTCCAGTTATTAAAATCGCCCACTACCACAATATTGCTTTTATTGGGTGCATACAAAACAAGTGTGGCCGAAGTTTGGCTGCCTGAATAGGTTACCCCGTTTAGGGCCACTCCTTCAGGAATGGCCTCTGTAGTTGTAGGCGCGGCAACAAAAAATTCAATAGTATCCCTTACGGTAACATATCCTCCCTGGAACTCGGATTCAGCCGGCCAGTTCAGGTTTCCGTTGATGACAAAATTTGCATTGTTGGCTACGGTAAGTTTTGAACCAGCCGAAAATGATAAGGAAGTAGATGAAACGTCGAGAACGCACTGCCCGCCGGGCGAAGGATTAATAACAATTTCGGCGCCTGATGGAATAACAGATGGAGGAACCTGCCCGCCCTGCCAGTTAGCAGCGTTTGTAAAAGCTCCGTTTCCATTAAAGGTAAACACGGGCGAAGCCCCCGCGACTCTTGCTTCCGCAATGATCCTTTGTAAACCCGGAGCAGCAATATTGTAGCTGGTTGAAACCGAAGTTCCGTTTACCGAAGCCAATTCAGCGCCATTATACAGAAGCCTTAATTGAGAAACGTTGTTTGATGCCGCCTGTATATTGACCTGGTCGCCCGTATTCTGGCAAATGCCGGCAGATTTGGGTATATACATGGGCTCCTTAAACGGGCTTTTCAAACGAACCTGGAGATCGGCCGGGTTAATCACCACAGGAATATACATATCGCTGCCATCACTGTTCCTTTGAACCCTGCTTCCCGCGCCGTTCCTGAAAAGTATAGAGATTTTAAGAATGATTTCGCCTCCGGGTACTCCATAAAAAGCCCTGATATTGGTAAGGATGCGAAAACGCCATTTATTTCCACCCAGGCTTTCAGCTTTAAGGTTTGCATTTGGAGCATTGAAATTGGCATTATAGGCCACATATTTCCAATTGGTGGGCGATGTGCTTAAATTGGTTATAACCCCTGTGTGTACGTACACATCGTTGGGATCGTATCCTAAAAGGCCTTTGTTTCCATAATTGGCATCCAGTGTAATATCAATAGCAGAACCATCACCGGGAAATTCAGGCGACCAGCTTAATAATTGAGCTTTGCCTGCAATTACACATATCAGCAATAAGATGGTAAATCGTATTTTCATACAGCAATTCCTTTAGTTCCGGTACCAAAAAGTGCAATCGTTTGCAAACTTAAAGTCAAATATGTGTAATAAATACACAAAGGGAGATATTTTTTTTGAGATTAGTACTGATTTTTATCATTATTGTTCAACAAAACATAAAGCTTGTGCTCTAAAAATCAATCCCAACCCATTTGCGCTTATTCCGCTCGTATTTCTCAAAATTGAACTGGTAAAGCTTACCCGGCCTGTGTTTCACATCTTCCTCCAATTCGCCGGTATCAATCAAAAAATCCATTGAAAAAAACTTTTTGCGGAAGTTCCTTCGATCTAGTTCCACATTCAAAATAGCTTCATACAGGTTTTGAAGTTCCCTGAGTGAAAACTTTTCCGGCAGCAGGTTAAAGCCGAGTGGATGCTCCTGGATTCTCTTTTGTAACCACTTATAACATGTTTGAAGGATTACAAGGTGGTCAAATGCCATGCTGTCGAGGTCGTTTACATTGTGCCAATGCAATTCGTTGTCGGTAATCCTTAGCTGGTGATGCCTGATATTCAGCAAAGAGCAATAGGCAATGGTAATAACCCTGCCACCCGGATGCCTTGCAGGATCGCTGAACGTATATACCTGGTCAAGAAAAACGTTTTCCATGCCCGTTCTTTGCTGCAAGGCACGGTAAGCCGCCTGCTCAAGGGTTTCAGATTCATGTGCAAAATCGCCGAGTAAGGACCATTTATCCTTAAACACCTCGAGATCGCTCCTGATCAGCAAAACCTTGAGTTTATTATCTTCAAATCCAAAAATCACGCAATCCACGGTAAGCGCTACTTTGGGGTATCCCAAAACAAGGCTTTCCGCATCCCTTATCAATTCTTTGGATGAATAAACTGGCAAACTGGTTCTCATAATGGGTGCTGCAAATGGCTTGGCAGTAGTCGTTTGTGACAACAAATATAGTGTTAACGTGTAAATATTACATATTTCTGAAAAAAAAATTCAAAAACAAAGATTTTCCAATGCTTTAGATTGCGTTTATTTTCTCAAAAAGCCGATTAAATATGCCTCCCACCAAGGACCTGACAGTACTGATGGAATTGACCCGCACATGGTTAACCACCGAAAAAATACCCCGGGAAGCCGGGGAAACTGAACAGCTCCGTGAAATCCTCCGGTTTCATGAAAACCGGTATTACCACCTGAACAGCCCGCTGATTACCGACCCGGAATATGATCTTCTTTTTAAAAAGTTGGAACACTACGAGGCATTGCACCCCGAACAGGTAGCGCCGGACAGCCCTACCCAACGGGTTGGCAAAACCCTGAATGCGCAATTTGTAACCGTACACCACCTGGTGCCCATGCTAAGCCTTGAAAACAGTTACAATGCCGGGGACCTTAACGATTGGGACAGGAAGGCAAGGGAATTATCAGCTACGGCTGCAGTGGAATATTGTGTGGAACCCAAATACGATGGGGCAAGCATCAGTGTTATTTACGAAAACGATGTACTGGTACGAAGTGCAACCCGGGGCGATGGGGTGCAGGGCGATGACATTACCGCCAACAGCAAACGAATCAGGAACCTGCCGTTACGGGCTCCTTTCAGCAGGTACGGCATTCAAACCATTGAAATTCGCGGCGAAGTGGTGATGACCAAAAAGGCCTTTGAAGCCTTCAACACCCAATTGATGGAAAATGGACAGCCCCCGCTTGCCAATCCGAGAAACGCAGCAGCCGGAACCCTCCGCCTGAAAGACCCTTCCGAGGTGGGCAGGCGGAAACTGGAGGCTTTTTTATATCATGTTAGTTATATAGCCCAAATTCCAAATTCCAGTAATCAAATTCCAAATTCCAAAACCAACATCAAAGACGAAATTGGTAAAACAGGTGATGAAAAATCTTTGGAATTTGGAATTTCCCAACTCCCAAATCCCCAATCCCTAATCCCCAATCCCCAATCCCTAATTCCCCAAACCCATTCCGGCATGCTCCAAATGCTTTGGGATTGCGGATTCAGGAGCCCTGTGGGCGATATGCTGGTTTCGGCAGGTATTGAGGCAGTAATAAATCATTGTGCTGATTTTGAGGCCAAACGCGATACCCTTCCTTATGAAATTGACGGCATGGTGATTAAGGTAGATAGCCTCGAACTCCAGGAAAAACTGGGCATGACCACGCACCACCCCCGTTGGGCCATTGCCTACAAATTCAAAGCAAGGCAGGGTACCAGCAAACTACGGGCTGTTGAATTCCAGGTAGGAAGAACCGGGGCCGTAACACCGGTTGCCAAAATTGACCCCGTTGGCATTGGAGGGGTTACCGTAGGCAGCATCAGCATCCACAACGAGGATTATATAAAGGAAAAAAACCTGAAAATCGGGGATACTGTAGTGGTGGAAAGGGCCGGCGATGTTATACCGCAAATTGTACAGTCAATTCCTGAACTGCGGACCGGTTCCGAAACCCAAATTGTTTTCCCCACGCAATGCCCGGTTTGTGAAAGTGTGTTGTATAAAGAAGCTGAAGAGGCGGTTTGGCGCTGTATAAACGTGGAATGCAAGGCGCAGGTGGTGGAACGCATCATTCATTTTGTAAGTAAAGATGCCATGGATATCCGCAGCTTTGGCGAGCAGCAGGTTCGCAAGTTTTACGAACTGGGTCTTTTACCGGATATCCCCGGCATTTACAAGCTTAACTTTGATCGGATCAGCGGCATGGAGGGTTTCGGTAAAAAATCCATAGAAAACCTTCAACAGGCCATTGAACAATCGAAAACGCAGCCGCTGCACCGGTTGATCTATGGTTTGGGCATAAGGCATGTGGGCGAAACAACGGCCAAAATGCTCGCGCGCCGGGTATCGCATGTGCTCCACCTGAAAGACCTAACGGTTGACCAATTGATGCAACTGGAAGATGTTGGACCAAAAGTGGCCTCAAGCATATATGGATTTTTCCAAAATATTAAAAACACCGAAATGCTTGCAGAGTTGGAAAATTTAGGTATAACTTTGCGAAGAGCCGAACAGGAACCCGGGACCGGGGGAGCCCTAGAAGGGCAAACCTTTTTATTTACCGGAACCCTTTTAAAGCTCAAACGTAGCGATGCAGAAGCCATGGCCGAAAAGGCAGGGGCTAAAATTCTGAGCGGGGTCAGCAGCAAGTTGAATTATCTGGTAGTAGGTGAAGATGCAGGAAGTAAGCTTGAAAAAGCCAAAAAGATACCTGCCATACGCATCCTTACGGAAGACGAATTTCTTAATTTGTTAGCATATGATAACTAAAACCGCAGGTGAAAAATGGAAGCAGGTGGTATTTGAAAACCACGAAACCATGCAACGCAAATATGCTGTAAGCAATACAGGCCGTGTTGCCAGCTATGTAAAGTCAGTTGAAAAAGACGGCACGTTGCTGAAGGGCTCTGAAATTGAGGGCTACAAGGTGCTACGTCTGCGCGTCAATGGTAATTACGTTGCATTTCTTTTTCACCGGCTGGTAGCGGAAGCATTTTGCAAAAAGCCTTCCAAAAACCATACGCTTGTTATTCATAAAAACCACAAGAAACAGGATAACGAGGTTGCAAATATTGCCTGGGCCACAAAAGAGTTGGTAGCCGAGCATAATAAGATGAGCCCTGCGGTGCAGGCATACCGCAAGCGGATGGAAGAAGCCATCCCGGATATTAAAAAGGGTTTGAAACTTACGCTTGGCGAAGTAAAGCAGATCAAGAAAATGCTTCAGAATCCAAAGCGCAAGCTAACCCATAAGCAAATTGCCGAAAAATACAGCGTTAGTGAAATGGCCATTACCCGCATCAAACGTGGGGAAAACTGGGGACATGTAGTGGTGTAACAGGTTCCTGAATTTTGAAAGGCCGGCAGCAGGTTGAAAACATTTCTTCCTGCTGCTGGCTTTATTTTATAACAACCCTACCGACTGAAGGTGTTCAGCAATCTGCACCGCATTGGTAGCAGCACCTTTCCTCAGGTTATCACTTACCACCCAGCAATTAAGTGTATTGGGCTGGCTTTCATCCCTGCGGATGCGTCCTACAAAGGTTTCGTCTTTATCATGTGCATTCAATGGCATTGGATACAGGGCATTTGCAGGATCATCTTCTACCACCACACCCGGAGCTGCGGAAAGAATTTCACGCAGTTCCGCCAGGTCGAAATCATTTTCAAATTCAATATTGATGCTTTCGCTATGGCCGCCCATTACAGGTATGCGAACAGTGGTGGCCGTTAGCCTGATACTGTCGTCGCCCATAATTTTCTTAGTCTCGTTCACCATTTTCATTTCCTCCTTGGTATATCCGTTGTCGAGGAAAACATCAATCTGCGGAATTACATTCAGATCGATGGGATACTTATAAGCCATTTCAGTTTCAATACCCTTCCGCTCGTTCATAAGTTGGTCAACCGCTTTTACACCTGTGCCGGTTACGCTTTGATACGTGCTTACCACCACCCTTTTAATACTATAACGCTTATGCAATGGTTGCAGCACCAATACCATTTGAATGGTAGAACAATTGGGATTGGCAATAATTTTATCTTCAGCAGTCAGTACATTGCCATTTACTTCGGGCACTACCAGTTTTTTAGAAGGGTCCATGCGCCAGGCACTGCTGTTATCAATAACGGTAATGCCTGCTTCTGCAAATTGCGGCGCCAGGCTCAGCGAAGTTCCACCTCCGGCTGAAAACAAAGCAACGGCAGGTTTCATGGCAATGGCATCGGCAAAGCCTACCACTTTGTAAGGTTTTCCCTTGAAAATAACTTCCTTGCCAATTGATCTTTCGCTGGCCACCGGAATCAGTTCTGTTACCGGGAAATTCCGCTCTTCAAGTACCTGCAACATTTTGGTGCCAACCAATCCTGTGGCGCCCACTACCGCAACTTTCATTTTCTGTTTTGTTTTATTATGATGGTTATTAAAAAAAACAGCCTCCCATTTCTGGAAGGCTGCATGTTGTATGTTTAGCGCTATACACAAACCGGCAAAGCCCTCCTTACGGAATGGTTTTCTTGGTGCGTTTTGTGTATTTCGAAAAATTCATGTGTTCATTTTTAGTGCGTCCCGCACGTGCGGGGCTGGTTTTATTTGCCACACTTGTCCCGCCTTTGCGGGGTGGAATCCCCAATGATCATTTGTGCCCGGCTGTGCAACAGCTCATGGGGATTTCATGGGTGCAAAAGTAAAGGAATTTAAACATACCAATTATAAACCACCCACAATTTTCAAAATATCTTCCGCTGAAAATAAAGCCCCGGTCTTTTCAACGATTTTCATTACATCATAGCATATCCAATGGTCGCCCATATTTTTCCATCCATTTGTAAACAATGGCTTACAGCTTCCAATGCTGAATCCTTCCTGGCGCAGATCATAAATGGCGATGGTGCTTACCCCCGTTTCTGCATTGTATGAAAGCAGTAAAAAGGCAGGGTCTGTAATGATTGACGGCAGCATATCATCTACAAGAGCGAGGTCGAATGGAGGATAATACACAATGCTTGCGGGCAACCCTGCCGCCGTTAATTGCTGATGTACATTTACCAGTGGATGGATGATTTGTTCTATATAGTTGGGGAGCCCTGCCACCGGGTCATATTTAATCCACGATTCCACCGGGCTATGGTAAAAATGTGTGTGTTCGGGCAAAACCCTGAGCTTATAATCAAACCGGCGGTAGCCCGGAACCGCATAGCCGGGGTAAAACCATTGCAGCCCCAACCCAATGCAATGCCTCATTTTTAGCAACATCAGGATTTTTCCCAGGCTATATTTTTTATAGTCAGGATGATAAATGCTGCTGATACCTGCCGCAGATTGATCCCCCGCATCAAATATCCCCAATCCAACCAGGCGATCCCCATCGCGGATGCTTACCTGGAAGGTTTGAAATACATTTTCAGCATGTTCATCCATTAAAATATGGCGCAACGATTCGGCCATACTCAGCCCGGAATGCTTGCGATATAAAGTAAAAAGCTCCTCCTGTTCTTCGGATGATACCCAGGGCCCTACCTCTGTTTGAAATCTTGCTTCAATCTTTTTCAGCTTGCCCTCCATGGAATCTGCCGAAATGGTTCCTAAATCATAGCGAAGCCAGACAGCCGGGTAAAACTGGTTTTGGAAACGCAGAAAATGGGTGGTGAATACAGATTGCCCCATGCGAAACCAACCCTTTGCCAAAAAGGTATCGAGCATGGCGCCTGTCAGCGGCGATGGATAATATTTCCGGGCGTTCATCAAGCGCCGCAAAAGTAAATTGCCGGTTCCAGTGTTGAATTTATTGTTTGCCGCATCGAAAACAACCTTGCAATTGGCCTTTCTTCTTACTTTTATTACCCAAACCACGGATACTTAACAGGAAGGAAACCTGGGCGGGTTTAAAATTATTATGATTCAAAGATTTCAGCTTTGTTTGGCATGGGGTATGTTATATACCTGCCTGGATGCCGGGGCACAGGTGAGCGATAATTTCTCCGATGGAGATTTTATTTCAAATCCTGCCTGGGTAGGCAATGCAGCCGATTGGATAGTGAATGCCGATGGACAATTGCAAAGCAACAATACCGATGCCAACAGCCATTTTTACCTGAGCACCGCCAATACCAAAGCCACTGAAGCCCAATGGGATTTTTGGGTCCGGTTCAATTTCAACCCTTCGGGGGCCAACTTTACCGATGTGTACCTGACCGCTTCGCAAAGCAATATTACACTCTCCAATACCACCGGGTATTTTGTAAGGATTGGCGATACCCCCGACGAGATCAGCCTGTATCGAAAGGATGCCAATGGCCCGGTCGTAAAAATAATTGACGGAACCGACGGGCTTCTGAATGCGGCCAGCAGCACCATCCGCATCCGCGTTACCCGCAATGCCGCCAACCTTTGGACGCTTTCGCGCGACATGGGAGCGATCTCCACAGGTGTTTTTGTGCCCGAAGGAACCGTCACCGATGCCACTTATACCACTTCATCCTATTTTGGAATTTGGGTTCGCCAAAGCACGGCCGGTTTTTTTCAAAAGCATTTTTTTGATGATATTGAAGTAAAAGACTTTGTTCCGGATAACATTCCCCCGGTGCTTGTTTCGGCTAACGCTGTTTCGCCTACCCTCCTGGAAGTATTATTTAATGAGCCTTTACAAGCCGCATCCGCCTCCAACCCGGCTAACTTCCTGGTAAACAATAATATAGGCAACCCGGCCACAGCCGCGCCTGACCCTTCCAATCCGCTGTTAGTCCGGCTCAGTTTCACCAATCCATTTCCAAACGGGGTAAATTGCCAGCTTGTGGTAAACGGTGTAAGCGACCTGGCAGGAAACACGCTGACCAATGGTACCACCTCCTTTTCTTACTACACCCCAAAACGCTACGATATTGTTATCCATGAAATGATGGTTGACCCTGCACCACAGGTTGGCTTACCCAATGCCAATTGGATTGAATTGAGAAATACCAGTGCCTTTTCCATTAATATCGGGGGCTACAGGCTTAACAGGAATGCAGGTGTTAGCGGAGCTGTACCGGCATACGTGTTGAAACCCGATAGCCTCGTTATCCTTTGCACCGGTTCGGCAGTTCCATTGCTGTCGCCATACGGGCCAACGCTTGCCGTTACAAGTTTCCCCACTTTGCCCAATGCCGGTGAAACGATTTGGCTGACCGATGCGGCAGGCAGCGCTATGCATTCCGTATCGTACAACACCGGTTGGTACCAAAATGCTGTGAAAGCAGCAGGCGGCTGGACGCTGGAAATGATTGATGCCAAAAACCCCTGCGCAGGCAGCACCAACTGGCGGGCAAGCAACAACCCTGCGGGTGGCACACCCGGCAAAGCAAACAGTATTGCAGCAATAAACCCCGACCAAACAGCCCCGCAAATCACCGGCGCCTTTGCGCCCGATGCCAATACCATCAACCTTAGTTTTAATGAATCGCTGGATAGTTCGCGGGCTGCGGCAGCAACGTATTCAGTTAACAATAGCATTGGAAATGGAACCTTCCGGTCGGCTTTTGCCCCGGACTTCAGCCGGGTTCAATTTCAAACAATAAACGTCTTGCAGCCCGGCATTATTTACACCGTAACAGTTAGCGGCACTGCTGACTGTGCAGGAAATGCCATTGGCACATCAAATACCATTCGCGTGGGGCTTGCCGCAACCACTGACAGCCTTGACCTGGTGGTAAACGAAATTTTATTCAACCCCGTTCCGCAGGGTTTTGATTACCTCGAGTTTTTTAACCGCAGCCATAAAATACTGAATGCGGGCGCCATTTACCTTACCAACCGAAGTTCCTCCACCGGTAGTCTCGGCACGCCATATCCGCTCAGTCTCACCGACCGGTTAATATTCCCCGGGGAATATTATGTGGTAACCGAAAACCCCGCTGTGATCTCCCAACAATTTATGGTTCAGAACCCGTCCTTCCTGTTTGAGTTTCCCAATATGCCTTCGCTGCCCGACGATAAGGGAACAGCCGTGCTGCTAAACAATACCGGGCGCATTATTGATGAACTGAATTATGATCAGCGCTGGCATTTTGAACTTATCCGCAATCGCGAGGGGGTGGCATTGGAGCGCATTGATCCTGAAAAACCCACCCAAAGCCGCGATAACTGGACAAGCGCGGCACAAAGCGCTGGATTGGGAACTCCTACCTACCAAAACAGCCAGTACCGCAAAGATGTGGGCGCAGCGGAAGGCAGTATCACCCTCAACCCTGCTATGTTCAGCCCCGATAATGATGGGTTTGATGATTTTACGCTTATAGAATTCAGGTTTACCGAACCGGGTTATGTGGCGAACGTGACCATTTACGATGCTGCAGGCAGGCCGGTGCGCATTTTGCAACGGAATACAACCATTGCCGCTACTGGTTCGTTCCGCTGGGATGGGCTGAATGATAAACAGCAGCGGGTGGCGGTTGGAAATTATATCGTGTTGTTCGAGGCATTTAACCTGCAGGGTAAAAAACAGGCATTTAAAAAAGGGGTAACGGTAGCCAGGAAGTTTTAGGGGAAAGCGCCAAAGCTATTCACCAAAAAGACATCCTTCCAATGCAAGTATCCTCCCCAAAAAATACCCTGCAGAAAAAATCCGCAGGGTAAATATTATGTTACGAAAAGGTGATTATTTCAGGTCAATTTCAAACTGAACCAGGTCAACAAACTGCTGTATCCGGTCTTCCAGTTCTATTCGGGTAAGCTCCTGCAAGCGACCCGGGCCGAATTTTTCAACACAAAAAGAAGCCATAGCCGAGCCTACAATGATGGCCGATTTCATATTTTCAAAGCTGATATCATTGGTATTGGCCAGATAGCCTATAAAACCACCGGCAAAAGTATCCCCGGCGCCGGTTGGGTCAAACACATCTTCCAACGGAAGTGCCGGTGCGTAAAACACATGGTTTTCGTGGAAAAGCATGGCGCCATGTTCTCCCTTCTTGATAATCAGGTATTTAGGGCCCATGGTCAATATTTTACGGGCAGCTTTTACCAGGCTGTATTCACCTGTCAACTGGCGCGCCTCGCTATCGTTTACCATCAGTACATCAATCAGCTTCAGGTTCTCAAGCAAACCATCGAGGGCTATCTCCATCCAAAAATTCATGGTGTCGAGAATGATGAGCTTGGGGCGCTCGCGCAATTGCTCGATCACGCTTTTTTGAATAGAAGGCATCAGGTTACCCAGCATCAAAAACTCCGAGCCCTGGTAACTTTCGGGTACAACCGGTTGAAAATCGGCGAGTACATTCAAGTCGGTAACCAGCGTATCGCGGGTATTCATATCGAGGTGATACCGGCCGCTCCAAAAAAACGAAGGCTTATCAGCCACCACTTCCACTCCATCGGTCATTACACCGCGGCTGCGCAGGTCTTCCATTACCGATTCTTCAAAATCGTTTCCTACAATACTTATCTGCTGAACGGGCTTTGCAAAAAAACTGGCCGCATAAGCTGCATACGTGGCGCTTCCTCCCACAATCCTGTCGGTTTTTCCAAAGGGAGTTTCAATGGCATCATAGGCCATGGTCCCCACTACAATCAATGACATAATTTTTTCTAATTAAGGTTTTGCCCCGTTTAAAAAGGCAGGCAAAGAAAAGGAAA
>CAYUGH010000023.1:17562-48354 GCA_964444195.1 uncultured Chitinophagaceae bacterium | reverse complement strand
CCACTTTAGCTCAGCTGGTAGAGTCCCGCACTTGCGGGATAATCATTAGGTCGCAAAAAGTTTGTTTTGCAAAATGAGTATAGAGTGGAATAGATTCTTTGAATTAATGTGTTTAATTGCCACTTTAGCTCAGCTGGTAGAGCAACTGATTTGTAATCAGTAGGTCGCTGGTTCGATTCCGGCAAGTGGCTCAGGTTTATTTTAGATTTGAATATTTAAAATTGAATATTTGCGCCCCCATGACAAAAAATATTAAATCAACAATCTAAAATACTCAATAAAAAGGGGCAGTTTCCAGAGCGGCCAAATGGGGCGGACTGTAAATCCGCTGTCTTTCGACTTCGGTGGTTCGAATCCACCACTGCCCACAGTTCTTTAAATACAATTAAAATTTGAGATTTTTAATTTCAAATTTTCGCGGGAGTAGCTCATTTGGTAGAGCGATAGCCTTCCAAGCTATAGGTGGCCGGTTCGAGCCCGGTCTCCCGCTCAAAAGTTGACAGAAGACAGTTGACGGTTGACAGATTTTTGGTTATATAATTGAATATTGTCATTTGCCAGCTTGATTCTACCTCAGTCAACTACATCAGCCGTTGTAGCTCAGGGGTAGAGCACTTCCTTGGTAAGGAAGAGGTCGTGAGTTCAATTCTCATCAACGGCTCAGAAAACCGGATGGTCAACATCTGGCTATCGTTTAAAAAAACAGTGTAAACAATTATTAAAAACATCTAAAATGGCAAAAGAGACCTTTAAGAGGGACAAGCCTCACGTTAACGTAGGTACGATTGGCCACGTTGACCACGGTAAAACAACTTTAACTGCAGCAATCACTTCAATCCTGGCTTCTCAGGGTTTGGCTGAAGCTAAAAAGTATGATGAAATTGACGGCGCTCCCGAAGAAAAAGAGCGTGGTATTACCATCAACACCGCTCACGTTGAGTATCAAACTCAAAATCGTCACTACGCTCACGTTGACTGCCCCGGTCACGCTGACTATGTGAAGAACATGATTACCGGTGCTGCGCAAATGGATGGCGCTATCCTGGTAGTAGCTGCAACCGATGGTCCTATGCCCCAAACTAAGGAGCACATTCTTCTGGCCCGCCAGGTAGGTGTGCCTCGTCTGGTTGTTTTTATGAACAAAGTTGACCTGGTAGACGATCCTGAACTGCTGGAACTGGTTGAAATGGAAATCCGTGACCTCCTTAGCTCTTATGGCTTTGATGGTGACAATACTCCTATTATCCAGGGTTCTGCAACCGGCGCTTTGGCTGGTGATGATCAGTGGGTTGCTAAGGTTAACGAATTAATGGCTGCAGTTGATGATTATATTCCCCTGCCTCCCCGCCCGGTTGATCTTCCGTTCCTGATGAGCGTGGAAGACGTATTCTCTATTACTGGTCGTGGTACCGTTGCAACCGGTCGTATCGAGCGTGGTAAAATTAAAGTAGGTGAAGGTGTTGAAATAGTTGGTATGATGCCTGATAAACTGACTTCTACCTGTACAGGAGTTGAAATGTTCAAGAAACTTCTTGACGAAGGTGAAGCTGGTGACAACGCCGGTTTGCTCCTCCGCGGTATTGAAAAGAGCCAGATCCGTCGTGGTATGGTTATTTGCAAGCCGGGTACAATTACCCCGCATACCGATTTCAAAGCCGAAGTGTACGTACTGAGCAAAGAAGAAGGTGGTCGTCATACTCCTTTCTTTAACAAATACCGTCCTCAGTTCTATTTCCGTACTACTGACGTTACCGGTGAAGTTCACCTGAACGAAGGAACTGAAATGGTGATGCCTGGTGATAACACCAACCTTACCATCAAGTTGATCCAGCCTATTGCTATGGAAAAAGGTCTGAAGTTCGCTATCCGTGAGGGTGGTCGTACAGTAGGCGCCGGTCAGGTAACTGAAATTCTGAAGTAATATACCAAGTACGAAATTCGAAGTACGAAATTTGAAGTCGCAAAAAACTTCTACCTTCGTACTTCTACTTTCGTACTTATTTTTTACGGGCATAGTTCAATGGTAGAATAGAGGTCTCCAAAACCTTTGATCGTGGTTCGAATCCGCGTGCCCGTGCAACCAATTTGAAATTCCAAATTTCAAATTTGAAATTCAAGATTATGAACAAAGTTTCTTCTTACGTTAAAGAAAGTATTCACGAACTTACCGAGAAGGTAACCTGGCCAACATGGGGGCAGTTGCAGCAAAGCACTTTAATAGTGATTGTAGCTACAATTGTAATTACAGCAATGGTTTGGGTGATGGATATTGCATCTGAAAATTTACTTAAGTTAATCTATTCCCTTTTCAAATAATGGAAACGCCTGTAACAGAACAACAAGACAGCAAATGGTATGTGCTGAGGGTAGTGAGCGGTAAAGAGCGTTCTGTAAAGGAATACCTTGATAAGGACATTCTGCGCCAGGCCTGGGGAGACAGGATCAAGCAGATATTCCTGCCCATGGAGAAGGTTTATAAAGTGCAAAACGGTAAAAAAGTAATGCGCGAAAAAAACTACTATCCGGGCTATGTAATGATTGAAGTTGGTGATGGAAAATTGACTGATGATATGGTTCAGCACATCAGCAACATCAGCAACATCATGCACTTTCTTACCGACGGAAAGGGTTCAAAAGGTAATATCATTTCGCTGCGCAAAGCGGAGGTGAATAAAATGCTTGGCCGTGTAGATGAAATGAGCGACCAGGGTATTACCATGAGCGAGCCTTTCATTATTGGCGAAACCATTAAGATCATTGACGGCGCCTTTAATGACTTTAACGGGGTAATTGAAGAAGTAAATGATGAGAAGAAAAAGCTGAAGGTTATCGTAAAAATCTTTGGTCGTTCAACTCCTGTTGAATTGAATTACATGCAGGTTGAGAAGTTGAGTTAATCTACTACTGCTGGTATAATAAATATTTAGAACCGTTCCAATTGGAGCGGTTTTTTATTTGTGTATACCTAAGCAAGGTTGCATAATCGGCATGGGCAGATGAGAGGGTGATAGCCTGTAAACCTTTTTCGTTGGTAAATCCGGGTGGTTACAAATAAAAAGGAGCTGTCTCAAATTTGAGACAGCTCCTGAACAATTTTAAAAAGATATTATTGTTTAATCAGCGATTGTTGTCCAACGCGCTCGCCATTTTCATTGACTATCAAAACCTTGTAAAGGCCAATGGATAATCTTTGAACCGGGATCTGTACATTTTGATGGTCACCCGAAATAACTACCTGCTGGCTTTGCGATACCCTGCCCTGCATATCCATTACCCTTACGGAATAGCGACCGGCAGGAAGGTTATTCAATTGCAAATTCGCAGAACTATAGGCAGGGTTGGGGAAAAGATGTATATCATTTCCAGAAATGGTAGCTAATGAAACCTTAACAATATTTGAATAAGCAAAAGCACCATCCTTGTCAACTGATTTTAGCCTGTAAAAACTGTTGCCACCTATGGGTGAAAGATCATCAAAGCTATATTGGAATATACCGGCTGCATTTTGTGCTTTAGTTTTGCCTGCATAGGTAAAATCAATAGCATCAGCGCTTCTTTCAATTTCGAAATGGCTGAGTGATTTTTCATTTTTGCTGGTCCATTGTACTAAAACACTCTTGCCATTAGGTCTTGCTTGAAGCGCCAGGATATTTACAGGTAATACCCCATCGGATTGAACCTGTGAAGCATAAATTTCACCATTGGACGAGGCTCTCGCATCTCTCCAGGCCACTATTAACCTATCGCCCGAGCGAACAACTTCAGGCGTGCCTTGTGCAAATGTGTTGATAGAAATAGGCTGACCGTTAGCCTGCCATCCATTTGTACCGTTTTCTAAAATTCTTTGCGCATACACATCCGCATTGGCATTCCTGTTTTCGTCCCAAACAATATAGGCGCCGCCTAATTGATCGCCCAACATTTCAAACCCCTCAGCGGCACTCAAGGGTTGTGTGCCACTCATTCTTACTACCGGGTTGCCATTTACGGCCCACTTAATACTCCCATCCGGGTTTAGCGCCTGGGCATATATATCAAGGCTGTCGCTTAGGGCAACATTGGTAGAATGACGCCTGTCAACCCAACTGATTACAACGGTAGAAGGGCCACTTTTAACGATTCTAACATTTGTTTGATTAGACGGACTGGTACAAATACTAATTCCATCTGCAGTCCATTGAGGAATTCCATTAAAATCTACTCTTTGAGCATAAATATTGGCATCGGTTGCGCTTACCCTTGTGCTTCCAAAAGCTATAACTAATCCACCTGATCCATCAGTTGCAATTTGTGGAAGCAGCACATTCCCTGCTGAATTAATAATTAACTGGCCATCTGCCTCGCTTCCAGCCGGGCCCCAAAGCAAGGCGCCGGATGAACTAACATGCTGGCCATACAATGTAGCGTTCGTGGTGCTTGTCCTGTTATCTGTCCAAACCACCATGAAACCGCCAATGCCATCTCCAAGTATCTGCTGGTTGGTTTGGGCACCATCTTTCGAAATCACAGTAACATCAGACCCAAGAACTTTTGAGCCATCACTCAGGTTCAGGAAATTGGCTACCAAGTCGAACCCCAAAGTGCTTGGAGCAGGAACGAAATTTCGCCAAACCACAGCTACTTTATCAAAAGATGTCAATTCAATAACCGGAGCAGACTCACTATTTGATCCGTTTGCAACAGGAACACCATTGGCGGTCCATAATAAGTCACCCTGCCCGTTAACCCGTTGGGCATAAATATCGGAATTACCATTACGTGGATCGCCCCAGGCAATAATTACTCCGCCAACACCATCGGGATGAATCACAACGTTTGCTTGCAAGCCGTTTGCTGTACAAACCGGTGTACCACCCGGCAGGAAGCCAGCAGCCACTGCCCCGTTATTCAAGATCCTGGTTACAAAAATATCGGCGCCTGAACCCGCGTTCCTGGTATCGGTCCAGGCAATAAACATGCCTCCATTACCATCGGGCGCCGAAATCAATCCGTTGACCGCTGAAGTTCCCTTATCAGCAATAAGTACTACCGGGGTGTTAATTGCCGGATCAGGATTCCACTGGGCAAAAGCATTCCCGCAAACGAGAAAAATAGCAAGAAAAATGGGTAAAGATTTATTCATGTTTGAAATAATTTGTTCGGCCAAAGGTAATGCAATTTACTGAGTTAGAAACTGTACCCCTTTTTTTTAAAAAATAAATAATTTTATTTTTCAGCAAAAAAAATAAACACGGGATGGTAGTTTAGGTACCTGGTTACGGAGTACCTATAGCTGTCGGCTGAAACTCAATGCTCGTAAATCCGTTCCGCTCAGGAAGGTATTTTCCGGCTTTTAATGTATAATGGTAAACAACAGGCTGCTATTTTCTATCTCCCGCCCTTTTTGCCCAATCCGCTTACCTTTGCCCACCCATGAAAGCAGGAAAACTACAGAAAGATAAGGTAAATATCATCACACTCGGGTGCAGCAAAAACCTCGTGGACAGTGAAGTGCTGAGCGGTCAACTGAAAGCGAACGACTTTGAAGTGATGCATGAAAGTTCCAAACTGCTGCACAACGTAGTAGTAGTAAATACCTGCGGTTTTATTGATAAGGCTAAGGAAGAAAGCGTGAACACCATCCTGGAGCAGGTTGACCTGAAGCGCCGCGGTAAGCTGGAAAAGGTTTATGTAACCGGTTGCCTGAGCGAGCGTTACCGCAATCAACTGGAACTTGAAATACCCGAAGTGGATGCCTGGTTTGGGACTATGGAATTGCCGCTGATCCTGAAAAAATTTGATGCGGATTATAAAAAGGAACTGTTGGGCGAACGGCTGCTGAGCACACCACAGCATTATGCCTACATGAAAATTTCAGAGGGCTGCAACCGAACCTGCGCCTTTTGCGCCATTCCGCTCATGCGCGGCGCTCATGTTAGCCGGCCCATTGAAGAACTGGTGGATGAGGCCAAAAGGTTGGTAAAAGGAGGTGTAAAAGAAATAATGCTGATTGCGCAGGAATTGACCTATTATGGGCTTGACCTCTACAAAAAGCGCGAATTATCAAAACTGCTGCATGCCCTGGCAGATGTGGAAGGTTTGGAATGGATCCGCCTGCATTATGCTTATCCCAGCAAGTTTCCGCTTGAGATCATTGATGTAATGCGCGAGCGGCCCAATATTTGCAACTATCTCGATATTCCGCTGCAGCATGCCAGCAACAATATGCTGAAAGCCATGAAGCGGCAGATTACACGCGAGGAAATGGAAGAACTTGTGACGGAAATTCGTCGCCGTAACCCCGATATTTGCCTGCGCACTACACTGATTGCCGGTTTTCCCGGAGAAACGAGGGATGATGTGGAGGAACTGAAAACCTTCCTCGAAAAAATGCGGTTCGACAGGGTGGGTATTTTTACCTACAGCCATGAAGAAGGGACTTCGGGCTACGAATTGAACGACGATGTGCCGCAGGATGAAAAGGAAGCACGTGCTCAGGAGATCATGGAGGTACAGCAGGAAATAAGCTACGCAAAGAACCAGGAAAAGATTGGAAAGGTATTCAGGGTTTTAATTGATAAAAAAGAAGCGGGCCGTTACCTTGGCCGTACTGAATTTGATAGTGTTGAGGTTGATAACGAAGTAGTTGTACACAGTAAAACACGCCTGCAGCCCGGCGATTTTGTGGAGGTGAAAATTACGAAGGCATACGATTACGATATTGAAGGCGAGGTGGTTTTATAATCACCTAATTTTACGCCATGTCCAAATTGAATATTCACCAGGTGATGGAAGATGCGGCTTCCGCTTTTGAATCATACCGTAAAATTCCATCCGAAAAACGCGCATCTTTCCTTGAAACCATTGCCAGCGAATTGGAAAAAGCAGGAGACGCCTTGCTTGAACTGGCATCCGGCGAAACCAATCTTCCCTTGCCAAGGCTTCGGGGTGAATTGGGCCGAACCTGTTTTCAATTGCGCATGTTTGCCGCGCAGGTGCGCGATGGCCAATGGGTGGATGCGATCATTAACCATGCAAATCCGGCTAAAACTCCCCCTGCTCCCGATGTAAGGAGCATGCAAATTCCGATAGGACCGGTCGTGGTTTTTGGCGCCAGTAATTTTCCTTTTGCATATTCAACTGTTGGGGGCGATACCGCTTCGGCATTGGCCGCGGGTTGCCCTGTAATTGTAAAGCAACATCCTGCGCATGCCGGCGCCTCGAAAAGGGTTTTTGAAATTGCGCAGCAGGTTGCTGCGCAATCAGGTTTTCCACCAGGTACCATTCAGCATGTGGAAGATGCCGGCTTTGAAACGGGCAAAGCATTGGTGCAGCATCCTGCCACTGCAGCCGTAGGTTTTACCGGTTCGTACCAGGGCGGTATGGCTTTGCTTGAATATTCGCGCCAAAGAAAAAATCCGATTCCTGTTTTTGCAGAAATGGGTAGCACCAACCCGGTACTGTTATTGCCCGGCGCGCTGGCCACGCAGGGAGAAGATATTGCACAAAAACTGGTAGCTTCCTTTACTTTGAGCATGGGGCAGTTTTGTACCAACCCGGGGCTGATGATGGCCGTGCAATCCGAAGAGCTCGATGCTTTTACCCGTCATTTTACTGCGGCCATGCATGACTTCTCCTCAACGCCCATGCTTCACCAGGGCATTTATAAATCGTACCTGCAAAAAACAGAAGCGGCATTGGCGCAGCAAGGCGTAACCCTGCTACAATCGGCGGGTATAAGCCATGAAAATGGTTCGGTTCCTGCCATGGTTTCAAAAATATCCGGTAAAGATTTCCTTGCTAATCCGCTGGTGCATGAAGAAATATTCGGCCCCTGGACATTATTGGTGGTTTGTGACGATGCCACTGAATTGCTGGCTTGCCGAAAGGCTGTTGCGGGTCAACTCACCACCTCGCTTTGGGGCACAAATGAAGATTTTGAACATTTTCCTGAATTGATTGATGAGGCATTAATGGGCGCCGGCAGGGTAGTATTTAATGGGGCGCCAACCGGGGTTGAGGTTTGCGCAGCCATGGTGCATGGAGGACCACATCCCGCTACCACCGATGGCCGCTTTACCGCAGTTGGGCCCATGGCCATCCGGCGATGGACAAGACCGGTTTGCTGGCAAAATGCGCCCGACTTTGTATTACCGCCGGCCTTGCAGGAAAGTAACCCGCTAAACCTGCTCAGATTGGTTGATGGCCAATGGATTAAATAATTTGTTATAACCTTTTAGGGGGCCCCGATGTATTATGCATGGTGGCAGGCTAATACATACTTTTGCACCCATTCTATGAGCAGCGACCATTGTACCTTACCATATCAGGCTACCGGAGCATTTACAAAACTGGTAAACGATTATGTTTCCGGGGCCCCGGAAATAAATCCGTTTATGTCGCATGAGGTAAGCTGGGAGGGTATAGAAGCTGCCATTAAAAACCGGCTTGAGTTTGATACCCCAAGGCAGGCGCTGCATGAAGTGCTTACCGGACAGTATGCAGGGATACCCTTGCATAAGAAACAGGTTGGTCATCTTTCCAAACTATTGGATAAAAACACTTTCACTGTTGTTACTGCTCACCAGCCCAATATTTTCACAGGTCCTTTATATTTTATTTATAAAATTCTTCATGCGATAAAGCTGGCAGATGAGCTTTCGGCCAGGCATTCCCAATACCATTTTGTACCGGTGTATTATATGGGCAGCGAAGATGCCGACCTGGATGAACTTGGTTTCATTTTTACCGGGGGAGAAAAGCTTACCTGGCAAACCAAACAGGTTGGGGCTGTGGGTAGAATGAATACCGAAGGATTAGTATCCATTATTGATCATTTAAAAGGCCGGTTTAGCCACCTTCCTTTTGGTAAGGAAATGATTGCCATGCTGGAAGAGGCGTATGCAAAGGGTTCCAATATTCAGCAGGCAACACTCAGGCTGGTAAATACATTGTTTGCGGAATTTGGATTGATCGTACTCATACCTGATCATCCTACACTGAAAGCCGCCTATGCACCTGTCATCCGCAGGGAGTTGCTAGAGCAGTTTTCCTCGGGTATTGTTTCACAAACTATCGACCGCCTGAAGGATCATTATAAAGTACAGGCGGATGGAAGGGATATCAACCTGTTTTACCTGTTTGATGACGGACGTAGGGAAAGGATTGAAAAGACTGCAACCGGGTTTCGTGTGTTATTCAGCGAGCTGAACTTCACGCAAGAGGGATTGCTGCAGGAACTCAAAGTTCACCCAGAACGATTTAGTCCAAACGTGATCCTGCGTGGATTGTTCCAGGAAACTATTTTACCCAATATAGCGTTTATTGGTGGTGGCGGAGAACTGGCTTATTGGCTGGAATTGAAGGACCTGTTCCAGGAAGCAGGTGTTCCCTACCCGGTGCTGGTGCTCCGAAACAGTTTTTTACTGGTAAACGAAAGGGTGCAAAAGCTTCAAAAAAAACTTGCACTATCTGTAGAGGAGCTATTTAAACCTGTGCTTGAGCTGGAAGACCTGCTTGTTGAACGGCTGCATGGGAAAATGCGCGATACTGATGCGGCACAGCAAGCCCTGGAGAAATTATACGAAGCATTGAAGCATGAAACAGCCGAAGTTGACTCTACGCTTGTAGCTCATGTTGGTGCGCTGCATGCCCGCGCACGCAAAGGACTTGAAGCGCTGGCCAAAAAAATGCAACGTGCCGAACGGAGAAAGATTTCGGAGGAAACAACACAGTTGGAAGCGCTGAGAAATAATCTTTTTCCAAATGGGTTGTTGCAGGAAAGGCTCGAAAATTTTATGCCGTTTTATGCGCAATACGGTCCCGCCTTGCTGCAAAGGCTGTACAACCAAAGCCTTACGCTCGAACAACAATTTACGGTAAGTTATCTCCCCTGATCTATTGGTCGAAACTGTTTGGATAGGTTTGCTTCACTTTGTCCACTTTTTCAAGCACAGCTTCAGCAAGCCCGGTTTTATAGGCTTCAACTTTTGCCCCCAATGCTTCATCGAAGGCCCCAAGGATAGACGCGGCGAGGATACCTGCATTTTTTGCTGCATTCAAAGCCACAGTGGCTACTGGAATACCATTTGGCATTTGCAAAATGGAAAGTACAGAATCCCAGCCATCAATGGAGTTGGATGATTTTATGGGAACACCAATAACTGGCAGGGGAGTGATGGAGGCAACCATGCCTGGCAAATGAGCAGCGCCGCCTGCACCCGCAATAATCACTTTGATGCCCCTTGACTTGGCTTTTGAAGCGTATTCAAACATTCGGGCAGGGGTGCGGTGAGCCGAAACAACGGTCAGCTCAAAATCAATATCAAAATGGGTAAGTATATCGGCAGCATCTTTCATGATGTTCAGATCGCTGTCGCTACCCATGATTATGGCTATAGTAGGCATGAAAATAAATTAGTGTGCAAATGTAGTTACTAACCCCGCATGAAAATTTGCGTGGGATAAACCTACTCAACCAGCTTACCCATTATCACCAAAATATCAGCCTCTGCCTGTTTCATCAGGTACACCGAGTTAATTACCCTTGTTTGCGATTCAACCAGGTCAAGCTGGGTTTGACGGAATTCCACGGTAGTTATGCTTGCTTTTTTAAACCTTTCCATAGCAATCCCGTTGTTTTCCTTGATCACTTCGAGGTTGCTAAGTTCCAGTTCGTAAGTACGCTGTGCATTTTTATAGGTAGAATAGGCATTTGAAAGAGAGGTAAGCAAACTGTTCTTTGTCAAATCGAAACCAACGGTCTGCGTGTTTTGAAGCACTTTATTTACCCGCAATTGTTGCTTGATAACACCACCCTGGAAAATGGGCACAGCCAGCGAAATACCTGCATTGGGCCCATACGTGGTATTTTGAAGCGTAAAGCCTGCGCTGTTTCTCGAATTATTCAGGCTGGCCCCGGTACTGAGGTTTACAATGGGTAAGCGCAAAGCATTTATTTCCTTGTATTGCTTGGCCAATACCACAGCTTCCGACCGGTTAATCAAAAGCTCAGGGTTAAGCGTATCAATAGCCGATGCCAATACCTGTAAAGGTGGCATTTCGGTATCGGTAAGTTTAAAATCAACACTGAAAGGCTCTTCGGGATTTCGTGCCAACCTGTTGTTCAGCAGCGCTTTACTAATGGCCAGGTTGTTTTCAATTCCAATGACCAGGCTTTTTTGGGCATTCAGGTCGGCAACTGCCTGAAGATAGTCGCTTTTAGGGGCCACACCAATATTAAACCTGTTTTCCGCCAGTACCATCCTTTCTTCAAAAAGCTTGATGGCTTCGAGCGTGGTTTCTTTTTGTTTCTCAAAACGCAGCACATTGAGGTAGGCTGTTATCACTTCGTACACCACCTGGTTGGCCTGCAGCCTGAACTGAAGCCCACTGATCTTTTGAACTTCCTCAAGCCTGTCCTTGGCGGCAAGTACCCGTCCACCGCTGTACAAACGCCATTGCACGGTCAGGTTGGCGTTTTCACTTTGAAACGAAGCGCCATTGCGGGTGATCTCGGTTCCGTTGCTAAGCTTTTGATTAAGGTTATTGGCACTGAAACTATAACCGGCGCCACCGCTTACGTTTGGCAACCGGCCGGCATTTCCCCAATTGTTTTCAATATCCGCAATTTCCTGGTTGTTCCGGGCAATTTTTAAATCAAAGTTGTTCTCCAGCGCAAGGTTTATTGCTTCATTCAACGATAGGGAGGAATCGGTATTATTTTGTGCCCAAGCCCCTGTGCCCATCAACAAGCCCAGGCAGAAAATCAGATTAGCCAAATATTTCATTAGTCAAAATAATCAATTAGTTATGTTCAATAGCCATTTCTTTAATATTAACCACAGGCTTTAAATCGTTCATTAATTCAAGCTGGGACGTATGCTTTTTTGAACTTAAATACGAATAAACGGCAGGCACCACAAACAGGGTAAGAAGTAATGAAAATAATATTCCACCTACAATAACAATACCCAGCGGTACCCGGCTGGTACTGGCTGCCCCAAATGAAAGCGCAAGGGGTAAGGCGCCCAATGCCATGGTCAGGCTGGTCATAAGGATAGGGCGCAGCCTTGATACAGCCGAATCAATAGCCGCCCTGGCTTTCTTTTCACCCTTTTCCTGCTTTTGGTTGGCAAATTCTACAATCAGGATACCGTTTTTGGTTACCAGCCCAATCAGCATGATCATGCCGATCTGCGAGAAGATATTGATGGTTTGGTCAAACAGCCAAAGGCTGAGCAACGCCCCGCCGAGGGCAAGCGGAACCGTAACCATAATGATCACAGGGTCAATAAAACTTTCAAACTGCGCAGCTAGAACCAGGAAGATCAGAACGAGCGCCATGATTAACGCAAAGCTTGTACTGCCCTGGCTTTCAGCGAAATCGCGCGAAGGCCCGGCCAATGTGGTTTCAAAGGTTTCATCCAATACTTTGGCGGCAACTTCCTCCATGGCTTTTATTCCATCCCCGAGCGTGTAGCCTTCGGCAGGGCTGGCGGTTACTGTTGCACTCTTATAGCGGTTAAAATGATAAATGCTCGGCGGAGTGGTTTCTTCCTGTATATCCACCAGGTTATCGAGGCTAATGAGCTGGCCCCTGTTATTTTTTACAAAGTAAAATTTCAGGTCATCCGGGTTGTCCCTGGCCGAACGTTCCACCTGCCCGATAACCGAATACTGCTTTCCATTCTTCATAAAATATCCAAGCCTGCGGTTGCTGAGCGCCAGTTGCAGCGTTTCGCTCACATCGGCAACCCTTACCCCGAGTTCGCTTGCTTTCAGCCTGTTTACAAAAATTCTAACCTCAGGCTTATTGAATTTCAGATCAGTATCAATGGAAGTGAGCACCGGGTTTTCCCTTGCTGCTTCCAGGAATTCTGGAAGAATAGCTTTTATCTTTTCGAAGTTGTTATTCTGCAACACAAACTGAACCGGCTGGCCGGCACGTCGGTTTACCTGGATGGTTTGCTCCTGTGATGGGAAGGCCCTTACCTCGGGGAACTTTGCCATGCTTTTTTGTACATAATTTGCAATATCGCCCTGCGACCTTGTCCTGTCTTGCGGATCGGAAAGCATCACCCGCACAAACCCTGAATTCACTGCTCCGCCACCCGAAAAACCGGGGGCTGTAAAAGCTATCACTACCCGCTGTTCGGGGATGGAATCTATCATGAAATCCTGTATCTGGTCCATGGTTTTGGCCATAGCATCGTAACTGGTTCCCTCGGGCGCTGTAACACTTAGCCTGAACTGGCTACGGTCTTCCATGGGGGCCAGCTCGCTTTGCAAAGTATTGCCAAGCCAGTAAATGGTACCAATACTCGCAACAATCAGCAGGATCGCCACCCACCTGAACCGCATGAAACCAGTTAGTAGCCAACGATAGCCATTTTCCATGCCACGGAAAAAAGGTTCGGTTACATTATAAAACCATCCGTGTTTAACACCGCTTTTACCAGTCAGCTTTATATTTAATACCGGGGTAAGGGTAAGCGAAACCAGTGCGGAAATAAGCACTGCGCCTGCTACCACCACGCCAAACTCCCTGAACAACCTGCCCACAAAGCCCTGGAGAAAAATAATGGGGAGAAATACCACCGCCAGCGTGATGGAAGTGGAGATGACGGCAAAATAAATCTCTTTGGAGCCTTCCTTGGCTGCTGCCCATTTATTCATGCCGCCTTCCATTTTCTTGTAAATGTTCTCGGTAACCACAATACCGTCATCCACTACCAACCCGGTAGCCAAAACAATTGCAAGCAGGGTTAAAACATTAATGGTAAAACCGAAAATATACATGATGAAAAAGGCCCCGATCAATGAAACAGGGATATCAATCAAAGGGCGGAAAGCCATATTGGCGCTTCGGAAAAAAAAGTAAATCACCAGGATCACCAGCCCGAATGCAATGGCCAGCGTTTCTTTTACTTCGGTAAGCGAACGCCTGATATATACGGTTTGATCAAGCAGGATCTTTGTTGTAATGTCTTCCGGAAGGTCTTTCTTTATCTGCTCAAAACGCTTATAAAATTCATCGGAAATGGAGATATAATTGCTTCCGGGTTGGGGAATAATGGCGAGGCCAATGGTGGGCACCCCGTTTTCTTTAAATACCGATTCTTCACTTTCAGGCCCCAAAACAGCTTCTGCAACATCCTTAAGCCTGATGATACCGTTCGCATCCGACCGGATAATGACATTATTGAATTCCTCTTCTGTATTTAGCCGCCCAAAGGTTCTTACACTTAGTTCCGTGCTTTCCCCGGCAATTTTACCTGAGGGGAGTTCTACATTTTCACGGGATAAGGCTGCTGAAATTTCGGAGGCGGTTACTCCCCTCGAAGCCATTCTTTCAGGATTCAACCAAATACGCATGGCATAATCCTTTTGGCCCCAAATCTGTATGCCGCTTACCCCGGGAATGGTTTGCAGCCTGTCAACCAGCACATTGTTGGCAAACTCGGTTATTTCAAGCTGGTTGCGGCTATCGCTGCGAAGCGCCATGCTCAGGATGGTTTCCGAACTGGCATCGGCCTTACTTACCACCGGCGGGCTTTCAAGGTCGGAGGGTAATGAACGAATGGCCTGCGATACCTTATCCCTCACATCGTTTGCGGCTTCTTCCATCGGAATTTCAAGGTTGAATTCCACGTTGATGGAGCTGGTGCCCTGGCTGCTGTTTGATGTTACGTTCCGTATTCCGGGAACGGAGTTGATGGCTTTTTCAAGCGGTTCGGTTATCTGGCTTTCAATAATATCGGCATTGGCGCCGGCATAGGTTGTCCGTACGCTTACATTGGGCGGGTCAATGGCAGGATAATCGCGAACACCCAAAAAAGTGTACCCTATGAATCCGAAAAGCAGGATTACAAGGTTGATTACAATGGCCAGCACCGGCCTCCTCAAACTCAACTCGGAAATATTCATACCATCACTATTTTGGGATTGTTTCTATTAAAAGGAAATCCCGGTTATGGCTTTGCAATTTTTACCTGTACTGGCATGCCTTCTTTTATTGAAAGCAAACCACTTGTAATGATTGTATCCCCCGGCCTGATGGGCCCGGTCACTTCCACCATCGCAGAATCACGGAACCCGGTAGCTACTTCCTGGAAAGAGGCTTTTCCTTCACGTACTACAATAAGTCTTTTAGCCCTGGTGGAAGGGATAACAGCCTGGGTAGGAACCATGATGGCCATATTATTTATACCTACGCCCACTTTTACCTGTACAAACGACCCCGGTGTTAATTTGTTATCAGGGTTTTTTACAACGGCTTTTACCAACAGGTTCCTTGTTTCAGCAGAAATAAGGTTTTGTGAAGCAAGTACAACAGCTATGTATTGCCTGCCTTTTTCCGCTGTTTCCAGGGTTACCGTTTTCCCTGTTTTCATCTCGTAAGCATATTTTTCGGGAACCATAAATTCAACTTTTATGGTATTTACCTGCGAAATATTGGTGATAATGGTAGAAGGGGTAACATAGGCCCCCAAACTAATATTCCGCAAGCCAAGCCTTCCGTCAAATGGCGCCCTCACCTCGGTTTGGGTAATACGCACCTTCAGCAGGTCCATATCGGCTTTAATATTGCTTACGCTTAAAACCGCATTGTCGTAATCCTGTTGGCTGGTACCATTAATGGCAAGCAGTTCCTTTTGCCTTTTTTCGGTAGCCTCCGCAATATCTAATTGAACGGAAAGCTTTTTTAGCTGCGCCTGAAGGTCGCCATCAAATAATTTCACGATAAGCGAGCCCGATTTTGCAAAACTGCCTTCCTTAAAATTGATCGTTACAACCCTTCCTGAAATTTCAGGCTGCATATCGGTGGTTTCGTTAGGCGCTATGGTTCCGGGGGCTTCTATCACCCTGTCGATGGAGTAGTTTTGGGCAACTATGGCGCTGTAAATGGAGGGAGGTCCCTGTGGTTTTCCACCGCCTTTTGGCATTGCGCCTTCTTTTTTTTCTTCTTTACAAGATGCTGTAAAAACAATTGCTGCTAAAATTAAAATATAAAAACGCACTGAATGAATTTAAAAAGTTAGACGCCTGATTATCAAACTCCGGTCGGAAATAAAATGTTTAAACTTTAGTTTCTACTGCAATCGTTTCTTTAACCATTTTGGCTTTCATATTCAATTCGATACGATCCTTGCCAAGGATGGTTACATGCCCCATTTTCCGGCCGGGTTTGGTTTGGTTTTTTCCGTATAAATGTACGTACACATTTTCCATGTCCAGTAATTTTTCAAGACCATTATAGTAAGGCGCTCCGCTATGGCCTTCAGCGCCTATCAGGTTAACCAGCGCCGATGGAAATTGCATGGCGGTACTGCCCAGCGGGTAATTCATCATAATGCGCCAAAGCATATCGTATTGCGAAGTAATATGTGCCTCAATGGTATGGTGCCCGCTGTTATGCACCCTGGGGGCGGTTTCGTTTACCCATACATTGCCCTGCATGTCCACCAGCATTTCCACCGCAAAAAGGCCGGCGCTTCCAAAACCTTTTGCGGTTTGAATGGCTATGGCTTCAGCCTTCCATTTTACTTTTTCCTCAATATTGGCCGGGCATAGCTGGTAGTCGAGCAGGTTCAGGTAGGGGTCGAAAATCATTTCCACCGGCGGAAAAACCGCCATGTCGCCCTTTAACCCGATGGCTACGGTTATGGCAATTTCAGTATGAATATCCACCATTTTCTCCAGTACCGACGGGGCATCAAAGCCTTTTTCAAAATCAGTTTCGGAATGCATGAGCTGAACCCCGCGGCCATCGTACCCGCCCTCGCCAATTTTATGAACCGCGGGTAAAAAAGAGGCATGGCCGGCCAGTTCAGCCTTTTTATGAGTGATGTGAAAGGCCGGGGAAGGGATGTTTAACCGCTTGTAAAAGTCTTTTTGCAAAACTTTATTTTTTATGGTTTTCAACACCGATGGCTTTGGAACAATGAGCTTGCCCATTTCTTCCAGTCTTTCCAATGCATCCACATTAACTGCCTCAATTTCAATGGTTATCACATCCAAATCCCTGCCAAAAGTCATTACATCATCATAGTTGCGGATATTTCCTTTTACAAAATGGTTGCATAAATGGGCAGCCGGGCAATCGGCATCGTTTTCCATCACCCAGGTTTCCACCGGGTAATTGGCTCCTTCCTGCAAAAGCATCCTGCCCAACTGGCCGCCACCCAATATTCCAATCTTCATTGTATCGTACATTTGCGGCGAAGGTATTATTCACTATGAAAACTAAAGCCGGGCTTTTTGCCGTTGTATCAGGTTTTTTAACAGTCTTTATCATCCAGGGCGTATTGTTTGCCCAAACCGCCCCTGACTTGCACCTCGCTGCGGCAGTAAAGGGAGTGCCTGATGGCACACCGGTGTTATTGCAGCCTTCCTCCATTCAAGGCTGGAATACTCCTGCGGTAAAGGTGGAAAAGGGGATATTCAGCATTCAGGCCACCATTCCGCAACCCGATCTTTTTACGCTGGTGATAGGCAATGAGCAAACCTCCCCGCGCTACCAATTGTTCCTGGATAATGAAGTGGTGGAAATTGCCATTGATGTTCCCAACAATTCTATCCAGCTACTTTCAGGTGCTACACCCATCGCTTTTTCAGAATTGATGAATTCATTTGGCCCCCAGTTTGATGTGCTTTCGGCTTTGGCCAGGCAAAGGCAACAGGCCGGAAATGGAGGGATTTATTCAGACAGCCTTGCAAGGGAATGGGATAAGCAACTGGCGAAAATTGAAGCAATGATCCCGCCATTTTTGCAGAAATATCCCAACACATCTGTGTCGGCGTTTTTGCTGAACACGGTTTGGCCGTTGTATAATAATGTTCAGCAGATGGATAGCTGGATTGCCATGACGGGTCCAAAGGCGCAGAAAAGCATTTTCGGCGAGAACCTCGAACAGCAAATGAAGTCCGAAAGGCTATTTGGCTACGGTCAGCAGGCGCCCGATTTTGTGCAGGCCGACCCCGATGGCAAACCGGTTTCGCTGAAAGATTTCAGGGGGAAATATGTGCTGGTTGATTTTTGGGCAAGTTGGTGCGGGCCCTGCCGGATGGAGAACCCCAATGTAGTGCAGGCCTACCAGCGCTATAAAAGCAAAAATTTCACCGTGCTGGGGGTTAGCCTCGACCGCGATAAACCCAAATGGCTGCAAGCCATTAAAGATGATAACCTTACATGGGCTCAGGTAAGCGACCTTAAGTATTGGCAGAATGATGCGGCTAAATTGTACCAGGTTTCTTCCATTCCCCAAAACTTTTTGCTTGATCCGCAGGGACGCATTATCGGGAAAAACCTGCGTGGCGCTGCGCTCGATGAATTTCTTGAGAAAACGCTCGGATCCAACTGAACAAAACCATGACCCCCGCAAAAGTAAAGAACCTGTTTTCAGGCCATGCCAAAGATTATGCAGGCTTCAGGCCAAAGTATCCTGATTCATTGGTAAAATACATAAGCCGATTGGTAAAATACCGCGGCGTGGTTTGGGATTGCGGATGCGGCAGCGGCCAGCTTTCGCTGCCGCTGGCCGAAGAATTTCAACTGGTATTGGCCAGCGATATAAGCGAAGAGCAGATTGCGCAGGCCCCCGGGCATAAAGGAATTTTGTACACCGTTCAGCCCGCTGAGCATACCGATTTCCCAGATGAATTTTTTGATATGGTAGTGGTTGGGCAAGCCATTCATTGGTTTGACCACGAAGTTTTTTACCGCGAAGCCAAAAGAGTAATGGGTTCCAATGCCGTGATGGTGGCCGTTGGTTACGGCCTGATGCGGATTACTCCCGCTGTCGATGAAGTGCTGGATCATTTCTACCAAAACATTGTTGGGCCTTATTGGGAACCCGAACGCAGGTACATTGACGAAGCTTACGAAACATTGCCCTTTCCATTTGAACCCATTGATGTCCCTGCTTTTGAAATGCCCTGCCTATGGACTTTTCAGCAGATGATGGGCTACCTGAATACCTGGAGTGCGGTAAAAAAGTACGAGCGGGAAAATGGCGTGAACCCACTTAGCTTGGTGGTGGATGATTTGCAAAAGGCCTGGGGTGGGGAAGAAGTGAGAATGGTGGTTTTTCCGCTGTTTGTGCGGGCAGGGAGGAAAACCTGAATTAGTTTTCTTATTATTTCTCTCTGCAAATAACACAGGCGCTTGAGGAAATCACCACATTCCCATCCGGAAACCTTTGATTTTCGGCCCCAATGGTTTCATTTTTCAACTTTCGTTCATGGATTTTTTCGAAAAGTTAGATATTTTTGGCTTTGGTCAATGCCTGATTCTGCGGTTTCTGTAACCTATACTGTCTATTTACAATCTCTCAATCAAATCCACCACTCCTTCCCTCTGCAAAATAAGGTAACCCAGCCTGTCGTTACTGATGCCCTCCTTTAATTGGTAGCTGAAAGAAAGCTGGCTATCGGTTACATGGGTTTCGAAATAGCGGAAAGCTATGTTTGGATAAGGTTTTAGCTCTTCGCCAATTTCGTACAGGTGGGTACTCAGTATAAACAGAGAGTTCTCAATTTTAAGCAGCCCTTTAATGACCGCAGAGGAGCACCGCATAGCATCCTGCACATTGGTTCCCTTAAATAATTCATCAATCAGCACCAGCCATTTTTGCCCGTTGTTAATTTTGGTAATCGTATTTTTTATCCGCTGTACTTCATTAAAAAAATAGCTTTCCCCTTTTATAATATTGTCGGCTACCTGAATATTACTCAGGAGCCCATTGAAAAAGGTTAGTTCCATGGATTGTGCAGGTACAGCCATACCTGTGTGGGCGAGGTAAACTGCCAGGCCAACGGCTTTTATAAAGGTACTTTTGCCTGCCATATTGGCCCCTGTCAGGAAAATAAAATTATTTTCATGGCTCATTTCAAGCTGGTAGGCCGTAGGCTTTTGCAAAAGGATATGGAATAATCCTTCGGCGGCAATATAGGGCCGTTGGTCACTTGTAAATTTGGGGAACTCCAGCCCATACATGCGGATGGATTTTGCCATGGAATACCAGGCATCCAGTTTGGAGAAATTTTCAATCAGTTGGTTGAGCCTTTCCTTTCCATGGTACAATGCATAGTGCCCATACCTCAGCAACGAGGGATGGTCTATTTTTTGTTTATCATGGTTCAGCATCTGCAGCATGGGTTCGGGTTTCAACAGCGAGACCGTTTCTGCAACTACTCTTTGCAGGGGGGAGGGCATCGCTTCTTCCGATAAAAGGGTTGAAAGCCCGTCCATTCCTTTTACAAAATCAAGCAGGTGCCCGATGCTGTATTTTATCAAACCAAAATCGGGCCCGTGAAAAAGCCTGTACATGAGGGCATCAGTAAAACCTGCCCTTGCGGGTATGGTATCAATCTGCGATTCGTACATCCGCTGTAGTACCAGTATGGTGCCATTGGTAATTTGTTCGGGCCAATGATCGAGGTGTTTCAGGATGATCTTCAGGGTATTTTGTGTATCAATAATTTGCTTTTCCTCCTGGTGTGGATGGCTCAGCATAAACTTCAACCATTGCCGCCCACCATAGGTTTGGCAAAAATTCAGCTTATTAAATACCGACTGGTCTTCATCGGCATGAAAAATAGCAAGGTCTTGTAATGTGGTGGAATCTATTTGCATAAAGGGGGAAAGTCAATGGGGGCAATAAGTCAATTGGTGAATAAGTGAATGAGTGAATGGGTCAATAGTCAATAGTGAATGGAGTGTGGGGAGGGGTTTGTGTGTTTGCGTCGGCATATCCCCAAGTTTTAAATTTCTTTCTTCGTATTTCAAATTTCGTACTTCCATATCAACCTCTATCAAACCTCAACCGCTTCCCCCATTGAGAGTCATTCACCACGCCGTTTTCATACGCTAGGTGTCCATTTACAAACGTATGGGTTATTTGCGGCAGGCTAAACCCTTCAAGCGGGCTCCAACCGCACTTGTAATACAGGTCTGTATAGTGAATGGGTTTTACAGTGTCAATATCGGCAATTACGAGATCGGCAAAGTATCCTTCGCGTATATATCCCCGTTCTGCAATATCAAAACAATCGGCTACTGCATGGCTCATTTTTTCCACCACCTTTTCAATGGATATTTTGCCCTGTTTGGCATAATGGAGCATCAAGGCCACGGATTGCTGAACCAACGGAAGCCCCGAATGCGCATGACCATACTCAATGCCTTCAGGTTTGTTGTACAGCAGCCCGTCACTTCCCCGGAACAGTCCTTTTTCATCAAGCGTATGTGGGGCATGGTCGGTGGCAATAATATCCAGCCGGTCGTCGAGCAGCGCTTCCCAAAGCGCATCCCTGTTTGCCGGGGCTTTAATGGCGGGATTGCATTTTATGCGGTAGCCAAGTGTTTCATAGTCATTGGCTGTAAAATGCAGGTGGTGTACACAAACTTCAGCCGTTATTCTTTTGTCCTTCAGCGGTAGCATATTGGTAAAAAGTTGTAACTCCCTCGCTGTACTGATGTGTAAAATATGAAGCCTGGTATTGCGCATTTTGGCTAACTGGATGGCCGAGAAACTGCTTTCAAAACAGGCTTCGGCATCCCTTATGATAGGGTGATGCTCCGGGCCAAATTCCATGCCTTCCAGGTTCAGCAGGTTCTGTTTAATGATCCTTTCATCCTCGCAATGGGTGGCAATCAGCACTTCGGCTTCGCTGAAAATTTTATCAAGCGTCAGGTAATTATCCACAAGCATATTGCCTGTGCTGCTCCCCATAAATATTTTTATGCCGCAAATATCATTTTTCCGCCGGTTGGTTTTCAGCACTTCATAGGCATTGTTGTTACTGGTTCCCATAAAAAAGGAATAGTTGGCTACCGAATTTTTTGCGGCAATCGAATATTTTTCCTCCAGCAATTCCTGTGTCAGCGCATTAGGAACGGTATTCGGCATTTCCATGAATGAGGTTACTCCGCCCGCTACCGCCGCCTTTGCCTCTGTTTGGATATTGGCTTTGTGCGTAAGACCGGGTTCCCTGAAATGAACCTGGTCGTCAATGGCGCCGGGCAACAAATACTTTCCTTCGCCGTTTATTTCTGCCGGGTTGCCAGCAAAATTGATCTTTGGCTCTATTTTTTCAATCCGCTCATTATTTATCAACACGTCCACATGGGTTATTTTCCCTTCATTTACGGCCTGTATGTTCCTGATTATGTAATTTGCCATTGATTTCCAATTTTCAACTTAAACTAAATGCATGCAAAATAGGCATTCCCTGCTTTGGTTGGCCATTGCCTTTTTTTCAACAAGTCTCTATGCCCAAACAACTTATATCCCCTTATGGTCAAAGGAAAGTTGGTTGCTTGACAGGCTTGAAATTAAGGTGCAATCCAATATTGATCTGAACCTATCAACGGTAAAACCATATATGAGGAAAGCCTACGTGGAAGTGGGCGATTCTATCCGGAAAAACCTGGTTTCGGGAGCGAATATCCATCAACTTTCAGCGGTGGACCAATACAACCTGGCGCGGTTTTTAAATAACAATAAGGAATACCGGGCTACTTTGGTGGATTCTGGTATTGATGTAACCGGACAGCTACCTTCCATTCACAATAATTTCAGGAACCGACCAAACCTGCTGGAAGTAAACCAAAAGAACTTCTTCCTCGCCGTTAATCCTGCGGTTTCCATCCAGCAAACCAAGGAAAGCGATTACGATAAGGACGTTTATTTCAGGGCCTTCGGGGCATCGGTAAGAGGGTTGATCCACAAAAAAATCGGGTTTAATTTCCAGCTAACAGCCAACAGCGAGGCCGGGCCTTTGCAATTCAGGCGCTATGTTGATTCAAACGGCGCTGTTCCCGGGGCGGTTCAATTTGACGCCAGGGACGACAGCACCAAATTCTCCTATATTGATTACCGGGGAAGTGTAACCTGGAATGTGACCAAGTTCATCAACATGCAGGCGGGCCGCGACCAGCATTTTATAGGAAACGGGTACCGCAGCCTGTTCCTCGGTAATTTTGCCGGGCCCTATACTTTTTTAAAATTCAATACCCGGATTTGGAAACTGAACTATACCAACCTGTACACCCGGTTTTCGCCCACGCCGGATAAAGACCTGAACAAGAGCTTTAAAAATAAATACTCGTCCATGCATCACCTGAGCGTGAATGCTACCAGGTGGTTGACCCTTGGGGTTTTTGAGGCGGTCATTTTTGCAAGGGATGATCATTATGATTATTCCTATTTGCTCCCGGTAATCTTTCTCAGAAGCATGGAGCATCAGAACGGCAGCCCCGATAATGCAAGCATAGGGTTCGATGTTAAAGCCAATATTCTAAAAAAATTGCAGTTGTATGGTCAGCTTATGCTGGATGAATTTAAGCAGGATGAAGTGACGGCAGGAAACAGTTGGTGGGGGAATAAACAGGGTTACCAGGCAGGGGCCAAGTATGTGGATGCCTTTGGTATTGGCAACCTTGACCTGCAAGCCGAATTTAACCAGATACGCCCTTTTACATACCAGTACAAGGATACAACCCGTGCCTATACACAGGCGCTGCAGCCATTGGCGCATCCCATGGGGGCTAACCTGCGCGAAGTGATTGGAGTGTTGCGGTATCAGCCAATCCCCCGGTTATACCTGCATGCGCGAATAAACTGGTGGAAACAGGGGCTTGACAGTGCAGGGTATAATTTTGGTTCAAATCCCAATGAATCATACTCCAATATTAGTGGCGGCGGTACCAGGCCCAGGGATGATAATTTTCCCATGTTTTCAGGCATGCCGGTTACCGGGTTGAATGCGGCTTTTACAGCTTCTTACGAAGTAGTGGAGAATATGTTTCTCGATCTGAACGCCGGGTTTAGAACCTATGATGAAGCAGATAAGCCCAAGGTAAACACCACTACTTTTTCACTGGGGTTCAGGTGGAATATGTTCAGAAAAGATTACGATTATTAAAAACTGCAACCGATGTTATTCAGACTCTTTTTCATATTCATTATTTGCATTGCCGGATTATGCACGCTAAAAGCGCAAACCACTTATGTACCGCTTTGGGCCAAGGAAGCATGGTTGCTCGACAGGATGGAAATAAAGACCCAAAATGAGAATAACCTTAACCTTTCTGTGGTAAAACCCTACATGCGAAAAACTTATGTAGAAGTTGCGGATTCTTTTATGACGCTGTTACAAGCAGGGCAAAATCCATCAAAACTGACAAAAGTTGACCAGTACAACCTCGACAGGTTCATGGCCAATAACAGCGAATTCAGCCGGTTCGACACGGTTTCAATGCCACAATGGAAAAGCAAAAAAGATTTCCTGGGATTTATGTGGCCTACCAAAGGAAATATGATCGAGGTAGATAACAAGGATTTCTACCTGTCGTTCAATCCCGTTTTTAACCAGCAATTCAGTAAAGAAACAGACTACGACAATAGTGTATTTGTAAATTCAAAAGGGTTAAGCCTCCGGGGGATGATTGATCATAAGATAGGGCTTCATTTATATATTACCGACAACCAGGAGCAGGGACCCATTCAGTTCAGGCAGTTTGTGGACAGCAACCGGGCCGTTCCGGGCGCAGGGTTTAATAAAAATTATAAAGATGGTAAAGGGCGTGATTATTACGATGCCAGGGGCAGCGTTACCTGGAATGTTACCCGTTTTGTAAACATGCAGTTTGGGTATGACCAGCATTTTATTGGAGCAGGTTACCGGAGCCTTTTTATGGGAAACTTCGCCCCTCCAAACCTGTTTTTAAAGTTTAATACAAGGGTGGGCAAGTTTAATTATGTAAACATTTTTTCACAGTTGTATCCGCCTCTGGGCCTCAATGGCGATAATATTTACCCCAAACAATATTCGGCCACGCACCACCTTAGTTTTAATGCAACTTCCTGGCTCAATATCGGCGCTTTTGAAAATGTAGTGTTTGGTGAGGTAAGTGATTTTAGTGCCCGGTACCTGCAACCCGTTATCTTTTTAAATACGCTGTTAAGGGATAAAAACGGCAATGATAATTCCATGATCGGGTTCGATGCCAAAGTCAACCTCATTAAAAAGGTACAGGTTTACGGACAGCTTTTAGTGCAGAACTATAATGGCGATAACAAGCCGGAAGGAAGCGAATCATGGGCCAACCGGTATGGTTTCCAGGCCGGGGCTAAATATGTGGATGCTTTCGGGCTGAAAAACTTTGACCTCCAGGCCGAAATTAACCAGGTGCGCCCCTTTACTTATTCCTCGCCCGATTCGGCTGGGTCATGGACCAATTACAGGCAGGCAATGGCGCATCCACTGGGTGGAAATTTCAGGGAAATAGTAGGGATATTAAGGTACCAGCCTTTGAAAAAACTGTACATATTTGGCCGGATAAACTATTGGCAGCAGGGCAGGGACAGCGCCCGGTTTAATTTTGGCAGCAATGCCACGGTTGATAATTCGCCCCGGACTGAGGGTGGAAGGCGCCTTCGTGATAACGGTTACCCAATGTTTGCCGGCACCAATGTTCAGGCGGTAAATACGGCCATCACTATTTCTTATGAGTTGAAAGAAAACCTGTTTGTTGACCTCAATAACCTATACAGGCTGTATAAAAGTTCAAACAGCGCCTTAGCCGAAAATACCAATGTGCTAACCATTGGTTTCAGGTGGAATATGTTCCGCAGAGATTATGATTATTAGCCTGGTTGGGTTTCTATTCTTCGAGGTGAATGCTGAAAAGCACCATCCTTGAGGTAACCTTGTCCAAAACTGCTGAATATTTATTGAGCGGATCGCGGTTATGCAGGTTTGTGATTCCATTGCTGAATTTTATTTCGGGGCTCACGGTTACAAAAGGCAAAAAGAAATTAAACCCGATGCCCACCTCGGGGCCAAAATCAGTTGATTTCAGGGTTACAATGTCAACTTTGTTTTTAATACGCGCGTTGCTGGCAAGGTCAATATCGTATTTTACCCCCGCAAGCGCATATACCCTGAAGTTTCCTATACGGTCGCTGTTCAGTTTAAAATGAAAGGGAAAAGTGGCAATATTTGACTGGATGACCCGTTGGTCAACCTGCGGCTCAAATGCCTGCCTGCTGCCAAGGGTATAGCTAAATGAGCGGTCCACCCCCAATATTAGCCCCGGGTTAAACCTGAATTCAAAGCGGTTGGTCAGCTTTAGGGTTCCCAACAGCCGCACCGAATAGCCGGGCGCATTCCCGGGCTCTGCCACCAGTATGCTGTCGTTTTCCAAAAAATACATGGATTTGGAAGGATGCAGCCCGGTTTGGGCGCCGCCAAGCGTCAGGCCAAAATAGTAAGGCTTCATATCCCGATCCTCCCTGTATAATGGTTTCCGGGTTTTTATTTTTTGGGCAAATCCCCCTGATGCCACTAAACCCAGCAGGATCAGGAGGAGGCTTTGCTTCCGCAATAAATGGTACATATTCCGAAACTCAATGGTTTTTTATAGCAATCGACATAACCGGTCTCCTGCAATATATCCAAAAATTTTTGTCCTTCGGGAAAGGCATTAATACTGTCGTTCAGGTATTTATATGCTTTCCTGTTTCCTGAAATCCAGCCACCTGCGCCGGGTGCAATAATACGGGTATAAAGATTATACAGGGTTTTTATGCCCGGCATTTTGGGTTTGCTAAACTCAAGCACCACCGCTTTGCCCCCCGGTTTCATCACCCTCAGCATTTCCGTGAGCCCTTTTTTCAGGTTCGAAAAATTGCGTACCCCAAAGGAAACAGTTATGGCATCAAACGTTTGGCCGGGAAAATTTATTGCTTCACTATCCCCGTTCAGCAGCGTAATACGATCGCTTAACTGCTTTTGAACCAGCTTTTTGCGGCCAAGTTCCAGCATACCATCGCTTATATCAATGCCGGTAATAAAACGGGGTGGGGGGCTGAGCAGTTCCATAGCCATAATGGCTACATCGGCTGTGCCAGTTGCCACATCAAGCATATGGTTAACGGGCAAACCGCGGAGTTGCGCCAGCGCTTTTTTTCGCCACGTAATATCAATACCTGCGCTTAAAAACCGGTTGAGAAAATCGTACCGGTGTGCAATCTGGTCGAACATATCGGCCACCTGTTCTTTCTTTGATTTCTGTGAATCTTCAAAAGGAACAACCTTATCGTGATCGTAATTCAATTTTTCTCCTTTGTTTATTTACTCATTCAACTGCTCAAAAAAACAGCGTTGAAAAAATCATGTTCAATCTTATTGCACCTCGGTAAAATGCAGTTGCTTCCTGCAATATTCGTTGAATTCTTTTTCCAGTTCGGGGGTTATGTTTTCATCCAGCGGTTTTTGAATCAGCTTATTGCTGCGAAGATCGAGGGTGAAAAAATTATTCCGGATAATTACATTTTCAATTTCAAACCATTGGTAGGTTTTGGAAGGAAAAGTGTTGCGCACCACTTTTTCGGGGGTAAAACCTATTTCATCGGGGAATTTTATATACCGCTCCGCAATGGCCATAAGCGCATAGGCAACGCCCAGCAAATGGCTCCAGGCAAATAAGGGGATAAAAAACCATCCCATGGCGGCAATCATCAGCTCAAGGCGGTAATACACCACAAAACCGGGCTTTGCTCCCTGCACATAACCATATAGCCAGGCGCCCACTATCAGCACAGGAATAACTGCCAGCCAGTAATTTCCATTGCCAAACCCGCTGTTCACCACATAATAAAAAAACGCAACCAGGAAAATGAGCAGCAATATTTTGCTTACCCAATTTACCCCGCGGTAATCCGGTCTTTTTAAGCTGATAACATAATCGAATGAGGTGCGCGCCATGCCTGCAAAAGTAAACCTACGGGTATTAGGAAACAGGATTGCTTGTAACGAGGAAATTGCAAAGGTGCCAAAGCTCGCGGGCGGCCACATTGGCATCCCAGCCGGTTTCACTAATTCCAACCTCTACCAGGTCGAAGCCTATTACCTTTCTCCCGCTATTTATGATGCGCCTGATCAGGTAATTTACCTGCTGCGTATCGAGCCCGCCATGCACGGGTGTTCCGGTGTTTGGGCAAAGCTTGGGGTCGAGCCCATCCACATCAAAACTGATATATACTTTATCGGGAAGGTTTTTGATAATATCCCCGCAAATGCTTTTCCAGGTTTCCCCTTCATACAACCGGGTTTTTATGTCGCGGTCGCGGAAAGCAACCACCCTGAAATTGCTGTTGCAGATATATTCCCATTCGCTTTGGCTGTAATCGCGGATACCTACCTGCACCACCCGTGCCAGTTGCGGAATTTCTTTCAATCCGTTATATATGCAACTTGCATGGCTATAGGTAAATCCTTCGTACGATTCGCGGAGGTCGCAGTGGGCATCAATATGCAAAATGCCGAAAGGACCGTGTTTTTCACCGATGGCTTTCCAATAGCCGAGCGGGGTGCTGTGGTCGCCTCCCAAAAGGCCAACCAGCTTTTTCTTATTCAGCAGGTCAAGCGTTTGTTCGAACACCCACTGGTTCAGGTAAGCGCTGCCTTCGTTTATATCCTTGCGGCTTTTATACATAAAAGTGTTATCCTCAACCACCTGCTGCTTGCTGATGAAGTCAATATATAATTCGGCTTCCTTTCTCAAAAAATCGCTTTTAAGCAAAATTTTTGGGTTTATGGGGCGCATATAGTAACCCTCCCTCCATGCCAGGGGCATTTCAGCATCAAAAAGGTCAATTTGTAAGGAAGCCTTAAAAATATGCTCGGCGCTCCTTGCGGTGCCGGCGCCATAGCTAACAGTTACCTCCCAGGGGATTGGCAAAATAACAACCCGTGCGTCTTCTTCGCTAAAGGGAAGACCAAAAATGTTGTTGTTGGGATTAGCGGCGCCGTTTACGTCAAACTTCGAAAGATCAGCCATGATTCCTGAATTCTAAGAACCGGCAAAGGTATAGCCATCCTGTTGATCAAATGCTAAATGAATGGCAACAATTGTTTTTGGGGGCATAAAATAACCGGTTTTAGGCAGCGGTTTTGTAATTTTACCCCGGAAATTCAGGTTATGAAGAAGTTGCATATTGTTTTATTGGTGGCGGTTGCCATTGCCATTGCCGTAATGATCAGTTTTACCACCGATCTTACCACGTATGATACCATTGCTTCGGCACAGGCCAAACCGGGCAAATATGTTCACCTGATTGCCAGGCTCGACAAAAAGCAGCCCATTGAGTACGACCCGCTAAAGGACCCCAATTACTGTTCATTTACCGTGGTGGATTCGCTTGGCGCCACTGCCAAAGTTATCAGCAGCAAACCCAAGCCCGCTGATCTTGAAATGAGCGAGCGCGTGGTGCTGAAAGGCCGCATGGAGAACGGAGCCTTCCATTGTGATGATATACTGCTGAAATGCCCCAGCAAATACAAGGATGATATGGAAGCAGCGGGTAAGCAGTTAAAGCACCCCGAGAATATCCCGGTTAAGAACTCATAGGATTTTACGGCCTGCCTGATTGGCGGGCTTTTTTATGTTCAGAAATTTTCCATCCCAAAGATTTCATAGACTTGCAAAATAAATTATCTTTAGAATTTGTAATCAAGACTTACGGGTTTTCCAAGACAGGCTTTTTTTTCTTTTTCCGGCGTTGAATCAATTAGGTTTGTCGTATTAAAATTATTGCCAATGAAGTTCTGCACATTTTTCCCCATCATTTTTTTGGCGGCAGGCAATCTTTCAGCCCAAAACGTAGGCATTGGAACCACAAACCCCGACAGGGGCAAGCTGATGGTAGTGGGGACTCCCAATGCCAATTCTAATACGGTTGCGCTGTTTGGTACCAATGCGGGTATCAGTATTCAACAGGCATGGCCCACCATTGGGTTTAACCAGTACCGCGATTTTCCTACCGGGAATGGACGGACCATTTCCACCGGTTACGGCATGCATATGGCATTCAATTATAATAACGGTGATTTTGCCTGGTTTCGCAATGGTTGGGCGGAGGCCGGCAACAGCCTCCCACAGCAAGGTGTGGTCTGGGCATTTGTTGAGAGCGGCTATAAGCTCCTTTTAAATTCATCTATTGCCGGGGGCAAGGTGGAATTGGCCAATAAAGTGACTGCCGCGCAAACCGGTAACCTGAACCTTGTTCCACTGGGTATTATGGCGGTAGATTTTACTTATTTCCCTGGTTCGGGCATTTCTGCACAGGCCTCAAACAAGGTAGGGACGCTGTATTCCAATTACCTTGGGTCCAGGAATGGAACTACCTGCCGCCTTACGCTTACACTTAATTCATCAGTTACTTCAGGATACGGTGAGTTGCTGGTAATACCCGGCTACAATTTTGTGTACGGAAATTCAGGAGCATTGCTTGGAGTGGAAACGATTGTGTTGAATGAAGCGCCTAAGAAAATTCAGATCACGGTGCTGATGGCTGCGGAATCAAGCCAGTTTGATATATCGGGCAATTTGCTGGTATATGGGGTATTGCAGTAGAGAACAAACTTACCTCTTCACCCACCCAATTGCAATACTTTTGCGGCTTCATTGTAAGCAGCAGAAATTTTTAGTGTAATGGATTACGTAGGTGAATTATTAGTTCCCGGCCGGATCGGCCATTTTTTAGCCATATTGTCGTTTGTGGCTTCATTGGTAGCCAGTTTTTCATATTATAAAGCCATCCGCCCCGAGAGTTACGAAACGGGTAAAAACTGGCAAAGGCTGGCCCGGTGGGCATTTGCGGCGGAAAGTATAGCGGTGGCGGGTTTGTTTGTTACGCTATACTATATTATCAGCAGCCACCTGTTTGAGTACAAATATGCCTGGCAGCACAGCAGCAAAGCGCTCCAGGTGGAGTACCTGCTCAGTTGTTTTTGGGAAGG
>CAYUGH010000023.1:0-17462 GCA_964444195.1 uncultured Chitinophagaceae bacterium | reverse complement strand
AATTATTGGATGGTTATTCACCCGCCGGTGCTGTTCCTCGGGTTTGCCGCCACGCTTTTCCCCTTTGCCTATGCCATGGCAGGGCTGCTTACCCGCGACCATAAGGGCTGGGCCGAACAGGCGCTTCCCTGGGGTATGTTTGCCGGTGCTTCGCTGGGGTTGGGCATTATGATGGGCGCAGCATGGGCTTACGAAAGCCTCACATTTGGCGGCTACTGGGCCTGGGACCCGGTTGAAAATGCCTCATTAGTTCCCTGGTTATTGTTGATAAGTGGCATTCATACCAACCTGATTTACAAAAGCAGCGGTTACTCTCTTAAAAGCACTTACATTTTTTACCCGCTCAGCTTTTTACTGGTGGCGTACAGTACTTTCCTTACCCGCAGCGGTGTGCTGGGCGATACTTCGGTACACGCTTTTACCGACCTCGGCATGAACGTGCAGCTCTTTTTGTTTTTAAATGTATTGATCTGGACAGGACCTTTTCTCGCCATAAAGGGTACAAAAAACAAAATGCTGGTGGCGGCTGCGTTCATTACCACCAATGCGCTTTCGCTGGTTCACCCCTCGCTGGCATTTATTTCCTGCCTGGCCGGGATCGTTTTGTTTACCTGGCTCATCAATACCGATAAGGAAATTCCTTCCATTCAAAAAGAGGAAAACCTGTACAGCCGCGAATTCTGGATGTTTATTGGCTCGCTTATTTTCTTTTTATCGGCGGCGGTCATCATTTCCAAAACCTCGCTTCCGGTTTTCAATAAAGTATTTAATACCAAAATTGCCCCTCCCGAAGATGTTGAATTCAGCTACAACCATATCCAGGTTTGGGTAGCCATTATTTTAGGGTTGTTAACTGCGGTAACCCAGTATTTCAAATACCGCGATACTTCAAGGCAGGTTTTTGTGAAGAGTATGGCCATACCTGCCGCCATTGCGCTCGGGTTGAGCCTGTTGATAAGCTTTGTGCAGGGCATTTCCTATGAAAAACAGGGTCCGGGCTTTTGGTTTGCGCTTCACCTGGGCATTTTTGGCGCGGTTTTTTCCATAGTGGCCAATGCGGGTTATATATGGAGCGGGGTAAAGGGTAAATTGAAACTGGCAGGTGGTTCGGTGGCGCATATCGGGTTTGGTTTGGCACTGTTGGGCATCTTTCTTTCATCAGGTAATAAAACGGTGCTCAGCATCAATACAACCGGTATTTCGCCTTTAAAAGCTACCGATAAGGAAAACAGCATGGAGAACACCACGCTGATCAAAAATCAGCCGACAGATATGGGGGATTATATGGTTACCTATACCCGTGATACGGTGAACATGCGGGACCATAAACGCTATTTTGAAATAGAATTCGCGGGAAAAAATGGGAAGGAATCCTTTAAATTATATCCCGATGTGATTGAAAATAATAAGGGTGGGGAAGGGCTTACCCCCAACCCGGATGCGCGGCATTATTTTAACCGCGACATTTTTGCCTACGTAACTTTTTTAAGCGACCCGGATGCAAAAAACAAGGACACGACAAGCTTCAGGAACAATATGGTGACGGTAGGAGATACCATGTTTTACAGCAATGGCATGTATGTGGTAAACGGGCTTGAACTGAACCCCAAAGGCGGGCGTTTTGATGCCTTTGCGGGCGACACTATACTGGCTGCGGATATTACGGTGATTTCAAAAGACGGCAGGCTGTATAAAAGCAAACCGGCTTTCAGGCTGAAAGGTACCCAACTGGCACTAATGTACGATACCGTAATGAGCCAAAGCCTGGTGTTTTCGCTTGTGCGCCCCGGCGATCTGCAAAAGCGTGAAGTGGAGATCGGCATCAAGGAATCGAGCGCTGTCCTCGACTTTTTAACCCTCAAAGTGTACGAGTTCCCCTGGATCAATATTTTGTGGTTAGGCGTTATTGTAATGGTGGTTGGTTTTGGGATGGCCATTGTAAGGCGTGTTCAATTAATGAATCGTTCACAAAAAGCTTAATAAATTGGTTGTACTTTCGTCCAGATGCAGCGGGTAATTAAAATTTTGGTGTTCATTTTTTGTGCTGCCTGGGCGGGGACGGCCGGTGCACAGGAGATTTTGCCCAAACCGCCCATGCCCACCACCGGCCCCAACGATACCATTGCTGTATATGTTAGCCTGTACAATGGAGAATGGGTTCCAACTTCGGCTTTGGATGATGTGGAAGTGGTTGCCAAAATGCCCAGATGGATGGCCAACGAGCGCAAAAAATGGAGTCGACTGCGCAATGCCGTGTATGTTACCTATCCCTATGCCATCACTGCGTCAAAAGTGATCAACGAGATCAATGCCCGTATGGCTGCCGCTAAAACTGAAGCCCAGCGCACCCAGATCATTAAATCAAAGGAAAGGGAACTAAAAGCTGCTTTCAGCGATAAGATCACCAACCTGAGCGTGTACCAGGGCAAGGTGCTGATGAAGCTTATTAACCGCGAAACGGGTAATAACTGCTACGACATCCTGAAAGAATACAAAGGCGGGGTGAATGCCCGTTTCTGGCAAACCGTGGCTTTTGTTTTTGGCAGCAGCCTCAAGCAGCCCTACGAACCCAGGGGGGAAGATGCCGAAATGGAAGGCATCGTAAAAGATGTTGAAAGGATGTATTTTCCGTGGAAGAGCTGAGGCTGGTTTCTTAATCCAGTTTTTGTATGTCAATTTCATGCTTAGCTCCTGCATTCAAAAAAATGGTCAGCGAGGCCCCCGGGTCAGGCTTTATTTCGCCACCCAAATAATCTGAACCATTCACCAAAATCCTGTACCGTTGGATATTTGAACCGCCCAGCAAAACATTGAGCCCATCCACCGGAATGAGCAGCTTAACCAATTGAAAAGAAGGTTCCCAACCACCGGCCTGCTGACCGGAAATCTTTACCGATGAACCATTCTGCGAGCTGTACCATTTCATCAGCCGGTATTGCTTTTCGTTGCGTTGTGCTTCAGGCGTATCGCCATCATCCATGTACACATACGAAGTGTCGGAGCCAATTCCCGGGAACCAGGTCATGGTCAGCAACAGTTCCTGTTTATAAGCTTCCGTGTGGCGTATATTCTGTTTTTCCCAGGTAGGAATAAAAGCGCCGCCTTTTACAAAAACGGGAATTTGGCTGATAGAAACCGGCTCATCAATCCATTGCCCGCCACCAATTGCAGATTGGTTGTTCCAGCGATACCAGTTTCCGGCGGGTAAATAAACCTTTTGCGATTGAATGCCGGGGAACATAACCGGCGCCACCAGCAGGGAGCTTCCCCACATATACTGGTCGGTGGCTTTCAACAGGTTACTATCCAGCAGGTTTTCAAATATCATCGGGCGGATGAGGGGTTTACCCATGCTGGCCTGCTCCCAGGCAAGCGTATAATTGTAGGGTAAAAGCCTGTATCGTTCACGGATGGTTTTCAGCGCGATAGTTTTTGTTTGAGTATCCCAAAAAGTAGGTTCACTGGGCAGGCTGATGGTTTTATCGGGGGTCAGGTCGTCGAGGGCGGAACCATGCGGCCTGAAAATGGGGGTAAAGGCGGCAAACTGCAACCACCGGGTGTAGAGTTCGGCGTTTACGGTATCCGTCATGGCAAACCCGCCGGCATCGCTGTGGATATAGGGAATGCCGCTCAGGCTCATGCTTTGGAGAATGGGAAGCTGGGCACGGAAACCGCTCCAGGTGCGACCCACATCACCTGTCCAGGGGAAAATGCTGTAACGCTGGCTACCTGCATAACCGGCACGGTTTAAAAAAAATAATCTTTTAGTGGGGTAATCCTTTTTCCAGTTTTCATACACCATCTGGCTCCAGTAATGGCCGTAAATATTATGCACCTCGTTGGCGGCCATTTTCCGTTTTATACCCTGATCGCTAAGGTCGTGCATAACACCGGCGGGGTGGTGTTCGGGTTCGCCAAGATCGCCCCACCAGCCTGCAACACCCTTATCGGATTGCTTTTTGTAGAACTGCCAGAACCAGTCGCGCGAAGATTTTTTGAAGAGGTCAATAATGCCGCCCTTGCCAAAATAAAACTCTGTAAGCCCGAACGGTTTGCCATCGGCATCGGTGGCCAGGTATGGCAGCGAGGCGGTGTATTCCTTTGTTCCTTCCACGGTAAAGGGCTCGGTTATCAGGATGGTTTTAATATTTTTTTTCGCAAAACTGTCAATCATCTTTTCGGGTTCGGGCCATTTCTCTTTATCCCAGTCGAGGTTTCCAAGCGTTTCCTGGATGGTTTTACCAAACCAAAACAGGTCGATGATAAGCGCATCCATTGGGAAACTATCAGCCTGCATTCGTTTTACCACATCCTGGGTTTGCTGCTGGCTACGGTAACCAAACCGGCTTACAAAATTACCCATGGCCCAAAGCGGCGGCAGCGGCTGCCTGCCTGTAAGAGAACTGTATTTTTTTAAAATTTCCGCCGGGGTGGAGCCCGGAATAAGGTACACATTGGGGTTGCCACTTTCAAAAGCTGCTTCAAGTTCGCCGGGTTTGGTTTTGCCAAAATCAATATAACCTTTGGCGGGGTTGTCAAAAAATAGCCCATACCCCGCGGTGGTCATTATAAAAGGCACTGAGTAGTTCAATTGGTCCTGTCCTTCACCATAGCCGTATGCAGGGGCGTTGTAGAGCGAAATCCGCTGCCGGTTTCGCTGCATGGCCGTTGCTCTTTCGCCCCCGCCAAACCAGGCGCCGTTAGCAGGCATGTCAAACCTCAACCCACGGATATGGCTGCTATCGAAACCCTCTTTCACCAGTATATTCAGTTTGCCACCCTTCAGCGTAATTCCGTTTCCTTTCAGGTTTACCTTCAATTCATGTTCGGGCCAGCTAAGCTCTGTTCCTGCCACTACGGGTTGGCCGGGAAGCACGGGTTTTACCATCACGGCATTTGAAATGTTCTCCGTGTTTTTCAGCGCTGCGTGTTTCCAGGAAAGCTTAATAATCCCATGTTCATAAGCAGTAGCAACCCAGGAACCTTTGGTAATCACCTGTGCAGTGGTAACCAATACGATACAACATTGAAAAAGTATAAAAAAAGCCTTTGATTTCATGGAGTGAAGATAAGGTTATGCCGGAAATTCGGGTATGGTGGTTCATGTGCTCTATATTTGCGCTCCCAAAAAACAATCACAAACTTTAAATTAATAGGGGGAGGGGAATGAAAGTCATGAAATTTGGCGGTACCAGTGTGGGCCGTCCTGAAAGAATGCACCAGGTGGCAGACCTGATCACGGCAGATGCCGAGCCTAAAATTGTAGTGCTCAGCGCCCTGAGTGGAACTACGAATGCGCTTGTAGAGATCAGTAATTCGTTGGCAGCGGGTAACCGTATTGAAGCTAAAAACCAGATTGACGCGCTGGAGAATCATTATATTGATTTTATTGGCAAACTGGTGAAAACCGATGCTGCCCTGCAAAAAGCAAAAAGCATTGTAACGGAGCATTTTGAGTTTTTAAATATCATCCTGAAAATATCTTTCAGCGATGCTTTGAATAAGGATATCCTTGCGCAGGGCGAATTGTTGAGTACAAGGCTTTTCAGCGTTTATCTCGAAGAAAAAGGGGTGGGCCATGCCTACCTGCCCGCGCTTGAGTTTATGATGATTGACAGCTACGATGAGCCACAGATTGGCAGCATCCGTGTAAAGCTAAACCAGCAACTTGCAAAACATTCTGGTAAGAATATATTTATCACCCAGGGCTATATCAGCCGCAATGCGCGTGGAGAGGTGGATAACCTGAAGCGCGGCGGTAGCGATTACAGCGCTTCACTGATTGCCGCCGCCATACTGGCTTCGGCCTGTGAAATTTGGACGGATATTGACGGTATGCACAACAATGATCCAAGGATTTGTGAAAGGACCAGGCCCATCGAGCAATTGTCGTTTGAAGAAGCTGCCGAGCTTGCTTATTTCGGCGCCAAAATTTTGCACCCTGCATCTATCTGGCCTGCACAGCAATATAAAATTCCGGTGAAGCTGCTCAACACCATGGAGCCCGAGGCAAAGGGCACCCTGATTGTGGAAGAAGCCGGAAGCAAGGGCGTGAAAGCTGTTGCGGCAAAGGATGGCATTTATTCTATCAACATCCGCAGCAGCCGCATGCTGCTTGCGTATGGGTTTCTTCGTAAGATTTTCGAAGTGTTCGAAAAATACCGCACGTCCATTGATATGATCACTACTTCGGAGGTAGCAGTTTCTGTAACCATCGACAGCGATGCCAACTTGAAGGATATTGTAAAAGAACTGGAACCGTTTGGAACTATTACCGTTGAAAGCGGGCTTTCCATTGTATCGGTAGTGGGTAATGAAATTGCCGAAACCCATGAGGTATTGGTAAAACTGTTCGACAGCTTAAAGGCATTCCCTGTAAGGATGGTAAGCTATGGTGGAAGCAAACATAATGTGAGCATCCTGTTGCCATCGCCGCATAAGAAAGAAGCGTTGCAGGCCTTGAACAGTGGGTTGTTTGGGTTGTGAAATGAGTGAATAAGTCAATGAGTGAATAAGTCAATGAGTGAATAAGTCAATTGGTGAATAAGGGTAGGTGAGAAAACATTGTATTAAAATTCACTTATTCACCAGTTGACTTATTGCCCCTTCCTAATGCCCTGTAAGCCAGCCCCAAACCTATAAGCATAAAAACAGCACCCAGTGCAAAAGGCGCTCCCGGAAAGTAAAAATGTGTTCCCGGTTTAGTGAAAAAGGAAAAGGTATTGGTCATAAGTGGTGGGCCAACAATGGAGGTTGCGCTCGCTGTACTGGTTAGTGCGCCCTGCAATTCGCCCTGTTCGGATGGCGAAACCATTCCCGCCATAATGGATTGCAGCGCAGGACCTGCCAGGCCGCCCAGGCAATAAGGTACCAGGAATACAAACATCATCCATGTTTGGCTGGCAAAGGCAAATAAAATAAGCCCTGCCGTATAAAGCACCAATCCGTAATAAACACTTTTAACGTTGCCAATCCTCGGGTTTACAACCCTGATGAGCCCACCCTGCACAATGCCAATCAGCAAACCGACCACCCCAAGTGAAATGCCGATCATACGTTCATTCCACTTAAATTTTTCAATACCAAAAAAGGCCCAGTTGCTTTGCACTGAATGTGCTGCGAGGTACAAAAAAATCATGCAGGTGATAAGGGGCAGTAATAATGGATATTTCCTTATTTGCAACAGCGTGCCCAACGGGTTGGCCCTTTTGAATTCGAAATCCCTTCTTTTTTCAGGAGGAAGCGATTCGGGAAGGACAAAATATCCGTACAACCAGTTGAGAAAACACAAAGCGGAGGCAACAATAAAGGGTACTCTTGGTCCAAATTGACCAAGCAGCCCACCCAGTACAGGGCCAAGTATAAACCCAAGACCAAAAGCCGCACCAATCATTCCAAAATTCTGCGCCCTGTTTTCTGGGGTACTGATATCGGCAATATAAGCCGAGGCAGTTGTAATGCTTGCTCCTGTAATACCGGCTATAATACGGCCTATAAACAACCATTCAATGGATTGGGCAAATGTGAGGATGAGGTAATCGGCGCCAAATCCAAACAGGGAAAATAGTAAAACCGGTCGCCGGCCATATTTGTCGCTCAACCCACCCAACACAGGGGCAAATAGAAACTGCATGCCTGCATAGGCAAAACCCATCCATCCGCTGTATTGGGCTGCAGCGCTAAGGCCTTTACCGGTAAGGTCTTCAATAAGCCTGGGCATTACAGGAATGATAAGTCCCCAACCCGTAATATCAACCAGGAGGGTAATGAAAATAAACCCGATTGCAGCGTTTTTGGTGGCCATGTTTTTGGAGTGAAGGGTGTAAAGAAAATAAGAAATAATTAATAAGGAATAAGAAATGAGGAAGTGGGGCGGGGCTTGAAGCGGCAAACGTGAAACGTGAATGGGGAAACGGGAAAGGTGAAAGAAAGGGAAGGAGTGGTCACTCAAGCGTAGTTATAATGATTAGTTTTGCCGGTTACGATTAGCATGATTGAAAAACCGGAACATACTGACGAGGAACTGCTCAAAGCTATGGGGCAGGGGAGTGAACATGCCTTTTCCATGTTGTATGAAAAATACTGGGACCGGTTGTTTGTGAAGGCATTCAGGGTGATAGGCAAAAAGGAAGAAGCAGAGGACATGGTCCAGAATGTGTTTTTTGCGATCTGGAAGCGAAGGGAGGAGTTGAAGATAGAAGGTTCGCTACCGGCCTACCTCGATACAAGCATCCGTTACATGGCCATCCGCTATATTGAGAAAAATATTACCAGTCGTGAATACCTTGCATTATTGACCGAAATGGGGCTCAGGATATTGCCGCCACATGCTGAATTGCATGTGCATTTTAAGCAAGCCCAGGAAATTATTAATAAGGTGGTTGAAACCATGTCGCCAAAAATGCAGGCGGTTTACAGGTTGAGCCGCGAAGAATACCTCACCCATAATGAAATTGCAACCCGGCTGGATATTTCGCACGACACTGTGAAAAAGCATATCCAAAACGCTTTAAAACTGATTAAAGCGGCGCTTGCAGCCTGGTTAATTGAGTTCCACCAACTATTAAATCAGTATCTCTAAAAGAGTCGTCACTCCAGAGCAGGAGACGTCACACCGACGAAGGAGGTGCCCCGGCGTCTGGAGCCGAGATGCCTCCTTCGTCGGCATGACCGGCAAAAAAAGAATTTTTTTCTTTTTTTACCCCCATCCTTCCTGTTGCGTCACTTATTGTGTATAGAATTTCAAATTATGGATTTGAAACACGCAACTAACCTGCTGGGCAGGTACCTGGATGGGGATTGTAGCCCCGAAGAGAAGGCGCTTGTAGAGCGATGGTACGAGGTATTGGATGAAAGGGGAGAAATGCCTTATAACCCCGAAGAAAGAAAGCTTTTTATGGTGGAAATGAAGGCCAAAGCCCTCGCGGAAATCGGTCAAGAGCCTGTGGTTCAGGAGGTTCCGGTTGTAAAAATCGGCAGCCGGATAAAAACGGTTTGGTGGGCTGCTGCGGCCATTGTTATCCTATTTACATCAACCCTGTTCCTGGTGAACCGTAATGCTGGAAACCAACCTGAAACGGTAAAGGCAGGTGAGAAGCCGGATATAAAAGCACCGGTCACTAATCGGGCGATGATCACCCTTGCGGATGGAAGGGTGGTGTACCTGGATAGTGTAAACAATGGACAGGTTATCAGCGAAGGCGGGGCTGAACTGGTAAAGCTTGCCAACGGGGAATTGCAATATACAGTTGACGGCAGTATTGAAAATGGAGCGATATCGAGGAATACCCTCTTCAATCCCCGTGGCAGCCAGGTGATCAGTATGATTCTGGCCGATGGAAGCAAGGTTTGGCTCAATGCAGGGTCATCGCTAACCTACCCGGTTGCGTTTGCAGGTGGTGAAAGAAGGGTGGAAATAACGGGTGAGGCATATTTTGAGGTGACCCATGCCCCCGCAGCGCCATTTATTGTAAGCTGCAACCAGTCCGAAGTCGAGGTATTGGGTACCGAGTTCAATGTAAATGCCAACATAGCAGCTATTGGTACTGCTGTTACACTTTTCAGGGGTTCGGTCAGGGTTGAAAATGAAGGTGCGAACCGTATGATAAAGCCCGGCCAACAGGCAATAATAGGTACACAAATACAGGTGGTGGACGATGTGGACCTCGAAGCGGTGGGGGCATGGAGGAATGGCATCTTTTCCTTTAATGAAACTTCTTTTGATGAAATGATGCAGGAAATAGCAAGGTGGTATGATGTAGAAGTGGTTTTCAGCGGCAAAATACCTGAAAGGAGGTTCGGGGGCAAGATCCACCGTACGGCCAACTTATCAGAAGTGTTGCAGATACTTGGGGAGAGTGATGTGAATTACAGGCTTGAAGGCAGGCAATTAATCATTGTAAAGTAGAACAAACTTATTAGTCCATATAAAAACCGGGCAGTGTTGGTAGCACTACCCGGCAATAAAAATGGATTAATGTCAATAAAAAATAGTCTGGCAAGACTGTTATTGTTTAATCCAAAAATCAAAGCTATGCTTTCAAAAGAGAATTGCAAAACAACTCGGTGGGATTCCATTGTCCTGCCAAAAAAACTGCTGAGGATTATGAAACTCACTGCTTCGATCATGCTTTTCGCCTGCTTAACCGTTCGTGCAGAGTCTTACTCGCAGCGGGTTACTATTTCGGCAAGGAATGCCAGGCTGGAACAGGTATTCAAGGCTATTGAGAACCAGACAGGTTACCTGTTTTTTTATGATTATGCCTTGCTGAAAAAAAGTAAGAGCGTTACCATACATGCTAAAAACATCAGCCTGGATGACGCTTTGAAGCTTTGCTTTGAGGAGCAACCGCTCACGTACAGCATTCTCAACAAAACCATTGTGATAAAGCCAAAGGAAGAAATCCCAAAGTTGGAAACGGTGGAAGTGGAAACGCCTCCCGGCATTGAAATTACGGGTATTGTTACCAATGAAAACGGCGTACCCTTGTCGGGCGCTTCGGTTAAAGTGAAAGGAACAACCAATGGTACTTCAACCGATAACAATGGTCATTTTATTTTAAGGGAAATTGAAACTTCTTCTATCCTTATTGTTTCCTATGTAGGGTATGAGGCTATTGAAATTCCTGTGAAAAGCCAAGCCAGCTTCCAGGTAAAATTGAAAGCTTCAGTTGGCATGCTTGATGAAACAATCATCGTTGGTTATGGCACTTCATCCAAAAGGAAGAATACCGGTTCTGTAAGTTCTGTTACCTCCGAGGATATTGAAAAGCAGCCAGTAGCCAATCCACTCAACGTGCTGCAGGGCAGGGTTGCAGGTGCAATAGTAACCCAGCAAAATGGTTTGCCCGGATCAAGGGTAACCGTGCTCATCAGGGGACAAAACTCGCTTTCCAACGGAACGCAGCCCTTGTACATCATTGATGGAGTTCCTTTCAATACCCAGGATCAGTCTGTTCCCGCTACCAACGACCTGAACAGCTATGGCATTTTTGCAGCCAACCGGGGCATCAGTCCTTTCAGCGTTATCAATCCTGCAGACATTGAAAGAATGGATGTGTTGAAGGATGCCGACGCCACAGCTATTTACGGTACCCGCGCGGCCAACGGGGTGGTTTTAATTACCACCAAAAAAGGGAAAGCAGGTAAAACCAAGCTTGACATGAATGTGTACCGCGGCGCCGGAAAGGTGAACCGCTTTGTACCCATGATGGACCTGGAGCAATACCTGAAAATGCGCAGGGAAGCTTTTGCCAACGACGGGATTACCCCCACGGCTTCCACCGCACCCGACCTGATGGTTTGGGATACTACCAAAAGCATTGATTGGATGGATAAGTATATGGGTGGTACAGCCGATATCACGGATGTGCAGGCTACCATTTCAGGGGGCGATGCAAGGACCAGGTTTTTGTTTAATGCAGGTTACCACGATGAAACAACTGTATTTCCCGGTGACTTCGGCTCTCAAAGGTTTTCAACCAGGTTCAATGCCGAGCACAATTCGCTCGACAAGAAATTTAATATAGCCCTCTCTTCAAGTTATGCCATTGAAAAAACAGACCTGCTGGGAACCGACCTGAGCAGCGCAGTGTTTAACCTGCCGCCAAATATGCCGTTGTATAAGGATGATGGTACCTTATTTTGGAACTCAAATTTCGTCAATCCTGAATCATACCTGCTCGCAAAATATTATGGCAAAACAAACAGTTTCCTGAGCAACCTTCAATTGCGTTATACGCTATTGCCCGGGCTCGACCTGAAGGCAAATTTTGGGTTCAATAAAATTACGATTGACCAGAACCAGCAAAACCCTGTGGGTTCTAAAAACCCGCTGACAGTGGCCCAAACCAATTCGGCCCGTTTTGCCAATATTGATCAGGAAACCTATATCATAGAACCGCAGGCTACCTATACCCGCAAAATAAGCGAGGGTAAATTGAGTTTACTGTTGGGCACCACTTTTCAGCAATCGCTTAACGAAGGGCTTGTAAATGCAGGGGATAATTACAGCAACCCTGGCCTGTTGGGTACCATCAGCGGCGCAGGTACCATTACAACAGCTTCTGCTTCCTACACGTTGTATAAATACAATTCTGTGTTTGGGAGGATTAATTATGATTGGAAGTCGAAGTACATATTGAATGTAAACCTTCGCAGGGACGGTTCATCAAGGTTTGGCGCTGATAACCGGTTTGGTAGTTTTGGATCGGTTGGCGCCGCCTGGTTATTTACCAACGAAAACCTATTTTCAGACAATGTGAAATTCCTTTCATTTGGCAAGTTGCGCGCCAGCTATGGTTTAACCGGTAGCGACCAGTTGCAGGATTATCAATATATGACTTTATATAATGTATCATCCGGTAATGCAGCCTACCAGGGCAGTTCGGTACTTAATCCTTCAAGGATCAATAACCCCGGCCTGCATTGGGAAACAAATAAGAAACTTGAATTTGGGTTGGACCTCGGTTTCTGGAACGACAGGATTTTACTAACGGCCAATTTTTACAGGAACCGCTCCGATAACCAATTGGGTTTTCTCCGGTTGGGCTCCCAGTCAGGTTTTAATTCCTATTCAGGAAATTTTGCTGCGCTTATTCAAAATTCGGGGACTGAGTTTGAGTTGAATACTGCCAACATCAGCAAAAAGGATTTTGAATGGAAAACATCCTTCAACATCACGCTGCCAAGCACCAAATTACTGGAAGCCAGTCCGCAATATTTCTCTTACAACCAGCAATTATTAGGTAAGCCTTTAAGTGTGGCATTCAGGTACGAATATGCAGGGGTAGATGCTGCAACTGGTCGTCCACAATATGTAAATCAGACCACGAAGGAGCTGACCTTTACACCGAATTTCAATACTGACAGGCTTCCGGTAGGGTACACTGCTCCTAAATTTTATGGTGGTATTGATAACACCCTGCGATATAAGCAATTTGACCTGAGCTTCTTCTTCCAATTTCAGAACCAGGAAGGAAGTGCTGTGCCAAGTGGCTTTCCAGGCTCTCTTTCAAGTGGAAATCAATCTACTTACTGGCTAAACAGGTGGCAAACTGCAGGAGATGTAAATGTGATACCTAAGGCTTCGACTTCCTCTACGGTGTATTCAAGTTATGGATCTTCTACTGCTACCTGGGGAAGCCTTGCATTTACAAGGTTAAGGAATGTAAATCTTTCATATTCGCTTCCTTCCAATGTGCTCAATAAGCTGAAACTTGCACAGTGCCGCATTTTCGTTCAGGGGCAAAATTTGTACACCTGGACAAAAGCAAAATATATAAGTGATCCGGAGACCATTCTAAATATAAACCAGGCTTCTGTGGTTATGCCGCCATTGCGTGTAATTACCCTCGGTCTAAATGTTTCACTCTAAAACATACAATGATGAAAAGTAAAATATACAGAAGCTCAGTTTCAATCGTTTCATTCGTTTGCATTGCTTTGACAGTTTCCCTCTCTTCCTGCGAAAAGTTTGTAGAGAATGGAACACCGCCCAATGCGCTTACGCAGGAAGATGCCTATATTGACTCAGCAACCGCTACCAGTGTAGTATTGGGTTTGTATAGCCTGAACAATACCGGCGCAGCTATACTGGCTGATAACAGGTATGGAACCATGAGCGCTGATGACGCCTATTTCCTGACCAGCGCTACCTATGATGCTTTTAAAAACAACACACTTGCTGCGGGAAATGATGCAAATCCTCTTTGGGTAAACTTGTTCTATACCATCGGCAAGGCAAATTTTGCTATTGAAGGCGTACAAGGTTCCGCAACATTGAGTACGTCAGTAAAAAACCAGTTGATTGGCGAGGCCAAATTCTGGCGGGCTTATTGCTATTTCTACCTAATCAATTTTTTTGGCGATGTTCCATTGGTTACTTCAACTAACGCATTGGAAACAGGCTTATACCCAAGAACTCCTGTTGCAGATGTACAAACCCAAATATTGGCTGACCTTACAGATGCTAAGGGTTTGCTTACAAACAACTATCCTTCAATAGAGAAAGCAAGGGTCAATAAAAGGGTTGCTGCGGCCATGCTTTCAAGGGTACATTTCTATATGCAAAACTGGGCTGCAGCCGAAGCTGAAGCAACTGAAGTGATCAGCAGCGCTGCTTATACGATCGAAACCAACCTGGGAAATGTGTTTATTAAAACAAGTACTGAAACCATCTGGCAGGTGGCTAATACTACAGGTGTTACCGCTATGGGTATTGAATGGATTCCTGCGGGGACTACACCAACTATGGTATTGTATGATACCCTGGCAAATGCTTTTGAAGCCGGTGACCTGCGCAAAATCAATTGGGTAAAACCGATTGATTACAGCGGTAAAACCTATTACTATCCTTTCAAGTATAAGCTGCGTACAGGTACCACGGGTAATGAGTATTCTGTAATGCTAAGGCTGGGCGAATTGTACCTTATCAGGGCCGAAGCAAGGGCGAATCAAAATAACCCCGATGGTGCTAAGGCTGATCTGAATGTTTTGCGCGCCAGGGCCAAATTGTCAAATACCCCTGCCTCAACGCAGGCTGAATTGCTTTTGGCCATTGAGAAGGAAAGATGGGTTGAGTTGTTCACCGAATCGTCCGACCGCTGGTTTAACCTGAAGAGATTGAACAAGGCAACTACTACTTTGTCGAAGATCAAGCCAGCATGGCAATCCTTTCAGCAATTGTATCCTGTGCCTCTCCAGGAAATGCAGGCTAATCCAAACCTGGTAAACAATCCGGGATACTAATTCTATTAAACAATTCAATTAACATGAAAATTAGAATTTTTCTTCAGGCTATATGCATTGGTATGGCGCTGGTATGTGGGATGGAAACATTCGCCCAGTCGCAAAGCCAGGCCGACACAACAGCTAAATATTTTCAGAAGCTGGTGAATTCACCTGATAGTTCGGATAAGGTGAAACTGGAAGCAGAGCTGTACCAACTTTTGAAAAGCAATAAAGAACCTGACTGGCTGCTGGCACAACGTTTTTTCTACCAACTGAAAAAAGTGAATGTGGCAGATTCTGTGGCCACTGCCTGCAAAAAAAAGTTCCCACTCGGGCAGTTAATTAGAAATGATGAAACCAAATTAGTGTATGACGAGCCGGATGCAACAAAAAAGGAAGCATTGTATAAGGCATGGATCAGCAAGTTTCCCCCTGAGAAGTTTGGTACGGATAGAATTGTATATGACTATGTAAGGAACGCTGTTTCAACAGCCTATGCAAAAGAGGATGATGTAGAAAAGGCACTCCTGTATGCCAACATGATTGAAACCCCGGCCTGGAAAGGCGAAGGCTGGGCAGGCACTGCCGGTCAATTGGTTAAGATCGGTCATTTGAACGAAGCGGCTGAACTATATAAAAAGGCTGCCGCGAATTCATTAAAATACAGGACCACAAACCGCTCAGATAATGGAGCGCAATTTGCAGCGGCAGGTTACGTGCCATATTGCAGCCTATTGGCCGATATTTACTTGGAGCAGAATAAGTATGAAGATGCATTTAAATATATTCGCGAAGCCCATGACAGCTCGAATACGGTAAGGGGAAATGTGAATGCTACTTATGCCAAAGTTTTAATGGCACTTGGAAAAAACAAAGAAGCATTTGTGATTATTGACGAAGCTGTAAAAGAGGGTCAGGCTACGGTAGAGATGAAAGCTGATCTTAAAAAATTGTACATAGCCGAAAAGGGTAGCGATGCCGGATATGAAGAGTACCTCGCTTCGGTAAACAAGATACTGGCCGATAAAGTGCGCAAGGAACTGGTAAAACAAATGATCAATAAGCCTGCACCCGGGTTTTCTTTGAAGGATGTTGACGGTAAAAATGTTTCGCTACAGGATTATGCAGGTAAAATTGTGGTGCTCGATTTTTGGGCAACCTGGTGCGGCCCTTGTAAAAGGTCTTTCCCTGCCATGAAAACAGCGGTGAACAGGTTTAAGGATAATCCGGATGTGAAATTTTTATTTATTCATACCTGGGAGCGGGATGATAGCGCAAGTTTCAATGCCAAAAAATATGTGGATGAAAATCAATATCCATTCACCGTACTGATGGATAAGAAGGACGCTGCCACGGGCGTAAATAAGGTGGTAGATTCTTATAAAGTGAATAGCATTCCAGCCAAATTTGTGATTGACAGAAAGGGTAATATCCGATTTTCCTTTTCCGGGTTTTCCGGAGGAGAAGATGCCGCTGTGGAAGAAATTGCTGCCATGGTTGAACTGGCAAACAAAGGGTAAAGGTTCATCAGAATGATTCCCTGAACAAATGTAGGATTTGTACATACGGGAAATTCATGTAAAAAATACTGGCAGTTTCGTTCATAGCAAAGTCTCCCCGCAAGTGCGGGGGACTTTGCGTTATTTCAGTTACTTTTTAGGCTTTACCGGCAGCGCTGCATAGCCAAAAACCAGTTACACAAAGGCTTTTACGCCAACGTCCAGCTTACTGTCGTCAATATAAAAATCGGGCGTGTGGTGCGGAAAAGCATCCTTTGGGTTCATATTTGCAGGCATGCCACCCAAAAAGAAAAAGATACCCGGGATGCCTGGCACTTTATCGCCGAAGAAGGAGAATCCTTACCTGTTGCCTGGCAAGGGTTTACATCAGCTTTTTAATTTCCAATCTTTCGCGGGCTTCCAGCAAAGCACGGTGGAGGCGTTTTTCCAGGTCCTTTTTGGGTGGTAGTTCTGTCCAGTACTCGGCCACTACTATTCCGTCTTTGTGCAGTTCCAGCAACTCTACCTGCTCCTTACTACTTTCGGCACATAATATTAGCCCAACTGGTTTTTCCTCGCCTTCCTGCTTTTCGTAGCGATCCAGCCAATTCAGGTATAGTTCCATCTGCCCTTTGTCTGACGCCTGAAACTTTCCTAATTTTAGTTCAATGGCCACCAGTCGTTTGAGCTTCCGATGAAAAAACAGTAAATCGAGATTAAAGTCTTCTCCGTCAATAATCATCCGCTTTTGCCGTTCTACAAATGCAAAACCTCTGCCTGTTTCCAGTATAAATTGTTCAAGTTCTCTTAGAATGGCAGCTTCGAGGTCTTTTTCAAGAAAACCATCTTTCAACTGAAGAAAATCGAGTATATATGGGTCCTTGAAAGTATCAAGAGGAATGTCTTTCTGTTTGGAGAGTTGTGTATTGGCAATTTCGGTGCGTTCGAAGGCTTTGCGTTTTATTTGCTCGCGAAGTTCTCTTACTCCCCACAATTCATTAGCTGACCTTTGAGAATAATATAATTTTGCTTCCTGCTTTTTCAATGGGAGCAGCTCAACAATGTGTGACCAACTCAATTGTCGTGACACTGTAAGGACAATTTCAATATCCGTAAACTGTTCGGCATACTGCATCATTCGCCTTAGATTACGTAGTTCAAAGCTTTTTCCATACTGAGTTTTCAATTGTGTCGACACTGTCGACACAATTTCCTGTGCATATTCTGCACGTT
>CAYUGH010000022.1:23672-55671 GCA_964444195.1 uncultured Chitinophagaceae bacterium | reverse complement strand
TCTAAGTTCAAATGTGCGGGGTCTATTTTATAAATGGCATTGGTTTACCCCAAAAAGAAGAGGCCCCGGAATCCGGGGCCTCTTCTTTTGAAAATTTTTCACTCCTTTCCAAATTATGCTAATGTGTTTGAACAACTTTTTTCATTCCATAGCTCCTGTTAATATTAAATCCCAGGCACCATTGGCCGAAGTCATCCTTTTTCGTATTAGTGCTCAACTGAAAAATATTACTTGCATAATAGCTGTTGCTGAAAAAGAACTGAAATACGTGCCCACCTGTATCCCAGTCGAAACCAAGTGAAATAAGGTTAGGCGAATAATTGAGCACCTCCCCGGTTTTATCAGTAATGTTTTTATACATATTCAGTTGCCTGGAGTATTCAAAACTGACGGCCTTTTTATCGGTGAACTTATAACGCCCGCCCAATCCAAGCGAGAAAATATCATTGGAATGCTCCATGCCATAAGGCACAATATTGTAATGCACCCATGACGGAAAGAACTGAAGGGATAGTTGTTCATTAATTTTTCGGGCTACAAGTACCTGATTGAGAAATGAAAGTTTATTGGCCTCAAAATCATTTGGAGGAGTTTGCTTAGAGGAGGTATTGTAGTTCAAGGTTGACACCCAGGCAATGCTTACAGGATAGTTATACTTGCCTGTTTGCTGCCTCATGAGTTTAAATTTTGCGGTACCTTCCATGTTGCCGCTTCCTGCAAAAGCTACGCCCAGGTTCAACCACTGGATGGGGGTATAATCAAATGACATATAGGTGTTGGCAAATCCTGAATTCATTCCAAAAAGCCTTCCAAGGTTACCTCCAAAGCTTTCACTATTATCCCATAGCGGGCCAAAATGGTGAATGATCATGAATTGCATGTTGTGGAGACCTGTCATTTCCACACTGTGCATATTTATTACCCTGGTTGACTTAAAAGTAGCAATGGTAAGGTTTTGCTTAACTATTGCTGAATCCTCCTTTTCCAACTCACCAAGCAGGTCATCCTGCGCAAAGCCTGAAAGGCAAAGGATCATCCCTGACAGGGTATTAATAAAAAACTTTTTCATAAAATCAGTTTAGCATTGATCAATTAAGCTTAAAAGGTATGGTTGCTTCCATAGGAGTTTGATCAGCAAGTTTGGATTTTACCAGGTCGGGGATTTCAATATTAAAATCGGCCGCCTTTACATTGAATTTACAAACGAAAGTGGCAACCTTGTTTTTAACCGATAAGGTAACTGGTGAGGTGAAAGCTTTTTTAACCCCATGCAGCTCCATTTCGCCCTCGGAAGTCAATTTATACTCACCATCCTTTTCAAGCATGCTTTTTGAGAAGCCAACCAGTTTTCCCTTATAGGTTCCATTGGGGTACTTGTTGGTATGCAGGTAGTTTTCATTGAAATGTTCTTCCAGCAGGGCATTGTTGAAATGAAATGATTTCATGGGCACAAGAAGCGCTACCTCACTGGTTTCCACCTTTAGTATGGCAGTTGCTTCCTTGGTTTGTGACGCATATTCCTTACTGCCCTGATTTTTATTGGGGTTAAAATAAATTACACCTTCACGCGTTTTGAAGGTTTGGCTGATGGCCAAAGTGCTGAATGCCATCAGGACGCCAAATAACAGGAGTGATTTTTTCATTGGATATTTTTTGTGTTATTAAATCAATTGAAATTTTTTTATTCTAAGGTTGAAATCCCCCATCCATCCAGGCTATAAATACTGTTGCAGTTGACTGGGGAATACTGATAACCGGATCATGGCCCTCTTTACCCAGGCTGTTCATCATCTTTCTTAATTTGGCCTCATTATTTTTCATGATGGTATAATCCAGGGTAGGCGCCAATCCTCCATGGCATTGCCCGCCTGTGCAGGTTTGCTTGTAAAGCGGAACTATATGTTTCTGGTAACTGACCGGCCCGGTAATGGCTGCAGGCACATGATCGTTTTTTGCCCCCTGTTGTACCCACCTGAGTACAAGCGATGCCTGGGATGGCGTAAAAAATACCGAGCCCTCTGCAGGGTGGGGTTCTCCTTTCGCCATTTTATCAAGCATGGGGGCTTTTGCTACCATCGTTTCATAAAAGATGGTATCATTTCTTGAAAAGGCAAACTGCCTGTCGGTACCATTGTTATGGCACCCGCACCCGCCCGAAGTAAGAATGGGGGCTACATCAGAAGTAAGGGAAATGGCAGTAAATTCCGTGGAAATATCATACCTGTTCTTATAGCATGCATTGGTGGCAGCTATACAGGCAATTACCAGGGTAATAATTAATATTTTTTTCATTGCGGTGTAATTTTCGCTCAATTATTGATAGGGTTATTTCAGGATGATTTTTCCGGAATTCCTGTATCGGAAAATGCCCGTTCCTGTAAGACCGTATTTCCATGTATCGGGAATGTTTGGATCAAGGAAATACCAAGCCTTAATAATGGCAATTTCTGAAGGTTGCAACCCTCCGTCATCATAAGCCATAGCCCCCTGATGACTGGTTGCAAATACATTGGTTCTTGGATTGGCTAAAAGCAGGGTACTATCAACCCTTGAAAGCATGGAGCTTGTGGAATTATAGGGGTCGCTTCTTACATAAAATCTTTGCCCTGCCGGGTTTGTGTACACTACACTGCTATTGCTTCTAATAGCTTTTGGATAATATATATCAAGGAGTATATCGTTATAATTGTTTAAAGGGCCTCGCCTGCTGGCCGCTACAACCGGGGTACTGAAGGTTTTATAGGGCCTGAATGATGCATTGGCCACTGTATCAGCATAGAACTTTCTTACGCTGTCCTTATACAGGTTCCACACTTCTGAAAGTTTGGGCTCTTTCAACTGTGCATACAAGGTTACCGCACCTGTATTGGGATTTCTGTAAGTAAAAGTAAATGTATCCGTTGGGCTTATACTGATCAGTTTTGCCCTTGCCCATTCACCCCCCACAGTCGCCTGGTTATGGCAGTTGCCCGAACCACACCCGCTCGAAATCAACTGAATAGCTGCAGGCCGGTAATCCTCAAGGTCAGGGTGCTCCTTGGCCCCATTGCGAATCCAGTTGTATATTTTTACTTTTTCCGTAACGCTCAGATCAATTCCATAGTTAACCGGGGGCATGGCCTTATTAAAGTCATTGGTAGTGATCATCTGGAATAATTTACTGCCTTCGGGATTTCCGGGAATGACCATTGCCCTAATGCTGTTATAATCTTTAAAGGTGGGATTAATGCCACCTCCATGACAGGCCGCAGATGCGCAATAGGTTTTTATGATGGTGAAAACACCGGCAGTAACTGCATAATCATTCCGGGAAGGTATTGCATCCGATTTGGGAACCAGTGTGCTGTCATAAAAAGGGGAATAAATGGAGGAATCGGGATCATCTTTAAGCAATGCCCGTGTGGCTGCAACACTGGATGCATTGGGGCCTTCCTTGGTGCATTGTATTGAAACTACAAGTGTGCTAAGGGCAATAATCGCATACAGAATGCCCTTTCCCCGGTTTGGATATGCCATAAAGTTTAATTTAAGCAGTTTTGAATTAGACCCTTTATTTAAAACAAATGCTTGTCAAACAGAACTAATTCCAAAAAAATATACCACAAAATTAGAAACCTTATTCACCAATAAATTGATTCACATCACAAAACGATATGATTATTATCATCCTTACATTCAAGGGTTAGTCTATTTTTGTAAATATTCTTTATTTGAATTTCTAAAATCTGTATTTCCAATCAATTATTCTAATTTTATTAATTAAAATTATCACTTTCTATGGCAATCAATAAAAGAACCAAACAAGTTTTTCTTGGAATAATCATTGTGGGGTTATTGGTAGGGAGTTGGTCTGTGTGGTATGTATTCTTCAAACCTCACCGGGATGTAAGCGGAGAAAAACCAGCCTATACCATGACGGCTGATGAACTGAATGCAGCCTTTGACCAACCTGAAGCGCTTACAACCTACATTGACAAAGCCGTTCTGGTTGAAGGAACCATTACCGAGGCCGACTCAAATCACATAGCCCTTGGTAGTGTAATCTGCAATTTCGAACAACCAAACGCTTCAAGCATTGCTTCGGTAAAACCCGGAGACAAGGTAAAAGTGCAGGGCAGGGTAAGTACATTTAATGACCTGATGGGGGAAATTGTAATAGATAAATGTGCGCTCAAATAGCTGGTTCAGTCAGAGAAGGTGTTCCATTTTCCACGGATAAATATTTAGGATAAAGGAGGTAATTTAGTACTTCCTTTTTTTATGGCTTCCATTTTAGGCGATATTGCAAGGTTCCTGTACCCGCATTCCTGCATCGGCTGTGGCTACGATCTATTCGATCAGAAGCATTTTTTATGTTTACGTTGCCTGAAAGCGCTCCCTTATACCGGTTTTGAAAAAGCGGTGATTAACTACACATCAGGTTTGTTCACCGGCAGGCTGCCTCTTGAAAAAGGAGCAAGCTGGTTATTTTTTGGCAAAGATGGCCTGACACAAAAATTGGTACACCAGTTAAAATACCGGGGTAATACAGCTTTGGGCGAATACCTCGGGTTTATGATGGGCAATCAATTGCAGGATGTTCGGTGGTTCAATGGGATAGATATATTAGTCCCGCTTCCTTTGAATAAAAAGAAGTTTCGGATAAGGGGCTACAACCAAAGCGAGGTATTGTGCCGTGGGCTGCATAAAGCTACCGGGTTGCCGGTGGAAGAGGTTGCTGTGATGCGTACCATATATACCCAAACACAAACCCACAAGAGCCGGTTGCAACGCTGGAGCAATGTGGAGCATGTTTTTGATTTACAGAACTCTCATACACTTGAGCATAAGCATGTGCTGCTGATTGACGATGTAATTACAACCGGAGCTACTATGGATGCCTGCGGACAGGTTCTGTTGCAGGTACCCGGTCTGAAGCTCTCCATACTAAGCCTTGCGGTAGCCGACCAAATTTAGTAGTTGGCCGCTCATGTTTTTACACTGTTTTGACGACCGCTATTTGTCCTTATAAAGCCGGGAATTGTCCCTGTGTTGAAATTTATGAGATTCTTCAACTTTACCTTGCGACCTTTGTTTGTTTCTTAAACGGTTTCTATGAAATTATTAATAATGCTCAGCGCTATAACGCTTATGGCTTTTGCCCCTGCGAAAATTGAAAGCGCCTACAGCTTTAAAGTAAAAGCCATTGATGGCGGAATGATAGACCTCTCCGCTTACAAGGGTAAAAAGATCCTCGTGGTAAATGTAGCTTCCAAATGCGGCTACACCAAGCAATACGAAGGGCTGGAGGCGCTTTACAAAAAATACAGGACAAAACTGGTAGTGATCGGATTTCCTGCCAACAACTTTGGCGGACAGGAGCCCGGCAGCAACGAAGAGATAAAGGAATTTTGCACCAGCAAATTCAGTGTTACCTTCCCTATGGCTTCAAAGGTTAGTGTAAAAGGAAATGATATTGACCCCCTGTTTAAATGGCTGACCAACAAAAGTGAAAACGGCGTGCTGGATGCCAATATCTCCTGGAATTTCAACAAGTTTTTGCTTGATGAAAACGGGAAGCTGATCCAGCATTTTTCGAGCAATGTGGAGCCTATGAGCGAGGCCATTACCAAATACCTGAAATAACCGGGTATATTCTTTAGGTTGAAAAGTTGACAGGTTCGGGCCATTAGCAGCCAATCTGTCAACTTTTTTTTATTACGGGCTTCATTCAGCTATTTTTGACCGGTAAGAGGATTTATTCAAATTGCAGTTTCCAAACGTCATAGGGCAACTTGAGGTGCAACAGCAACTCACCGGGCTGGTCAGGCAAAACCGCCTGAGCCATGCCATTATGATTTTGGGGCCCGAAGGAAGCGGGGCCTTACCGCTTGCGCTCGGTTTTGGCCAGTATGTAATCAGCCATCCGCAGCAAAAAAAGGCTGCTGTAATGGTTGCCGACCTTTTTGGCGGCATGAGTGCCCTGCCACCCGACGAAGAGCCTGAGACAGAAGACTTTCCCGGGTTTGATAATAAGGCGCTCGACTTTGTACACCCCGACCTGCACTTTTCATACCCGGTCATCAAGCGAAATCCCGATAAGGACTCCCCCCCGGTTAGCGCCGATTGGGCGGGCGAATGGAGGCAATTTTTAAAAACCAACCCTTACGGAAACCTGTACGATTGGCTTCAGTTTATAAAAGCCGAAAACAAACAGGGGAATATTACGGCCCGCGAATGCAACGAAATTATTCATAAAATAAGCCTGAAACCCTACGAAAGCAGGTATAAGGTATTGATTATGTGGATGCCCGAAATGCTGGGCAACGAAGGCAACCGCCTGTTGAAATTGATTGAAGAGCCTCCACCGGATACCCTGTTTGTATTTGTAGGCGAAAAGGAAGACCGCATACTTCCAACCATCATCAGCCGCTGCCAAATTATCCGCGTGCCCCCCTTGCAGACGGATGATATTGCCAATGCATTGATGGCCAGGCAGGGTTTGGATGAGCAAAAAGCCAAACAGATTGCGCTGGTAAGCGCGGGCAATTACCATGATGCGCTCGACCTGCTTCAGCACCATGAAGATAACTGGAACGGCATGCTCAGGGATTGGCTGAATGCCAGCCTGATGCGGGCGCCGGCGGGGGGAAATCCGTATGCAGGGTTAAATAAAGCAGTAACTGACCTCAGCGGGTTGGGCCGCGAAAAGCAAAAACAGTTGCTGCAATACTTTCTTCAACTGATTGAACAAAGCCTTAGGTTGAGGCTCATGAACAGCGATATGCTTAACCTGCCCGGGCAGGAAGCGCAGTTTGCCCAACGCCTTAATAAAATGGCCGGGCCCAGCACACTGGCCGCGCTGGCCGGGTTGCTTGAAGACGCTACTTATTATGTGGAACGCAATGCAAACCCCAAACTTTTGTTTCATAGCCTTTCCATAAAAATGCGCGAAGCGCTGCTGAACAGGAACAGGGTTGGGCTGCTGCCCTAAAAATAATCAGGCAGTTTTTTTACGGGTGTTTTCCTGCAAGTCTATTTCTACGGCTGTAATTTAATTCTGCGGGTTAAATTATTTATCCATTATTTTTGATGGTTAAACTTGGTTTTGAAAGAATGAGGGGCCGGTTGGCCGGGAATAAATAACGGGGGGATTCGTTCAGCAAAATTGCCGGAACAAAGCCGCTCCGTTATGGCTAAAAAGCGAAATTGTTTTTCTATACGAACGCATTATTGACCTATACATGATTGATTGTCAATAAAATGCTTGTCTGAATAGTTGACTGCACTACGGCGGTTTATTTTTTTCGCTTGCTTTTCCCGCGCTATCCCGTTTCCTGAAAATTATTGTAAACGATGTATTCCGGCAAGCCGGGATTGTAATTATACCTCGGATATGGGATGTAGCGGATGTGGAACAACAACAGGTGGAAAACCATCAGGATGCAAGAGCAATGGCGGCTGCAGCACAGGCGGCTGTAATCGAATGAACGTGCACGACTGGTTGTTGAACCTGCCATTCAGCGATCCGGAAAGCACCTGCCGGGTGGTGGAAATTGGCTTTAACCAGGGCAGCCGCAAAGATTATTACCGCAACCCTACTTTACAATATTTTGAAAAAGGAGAGCTGGTAGCCGTGGAAGGCGTTGGGGGATTTGATGTAGGTGAAGTGACCCTAACCGGCGAACTGGTAAGGTTGCAACTGAAAAAACACCGCATCCCCGAAGACCAGCCCGATATGCGGAAGGTAATCAGGCGGGCCAGCCAAATGGATATTGAAAAGTGGCGCGAAAGCAAAGGCCGCGAAAAAGAATTGCTGGTACGCAGCCGCGCCGCCGCACGAAGCCTTGGATTGCAAATGAAATTGGCAGAGGTGGAACTACAGGCCGATGGCAAAAAGGCCACTTTTTTTTATACCGCCGACGATCGTGTGGATTTCCGTGAATTGATAAAAGTGTACAGCGGCGATTTTAGGGTGAAGGTGGAAATGCGGCAGATTGGCGCCCGGCAGGAAGCTGCCAAGGTTGGCGGCATTGGCAGTTGCGGCCGCGAGCTTTGCTGCAGCACCTGGTTGACAGATTTTAAAAGTGTAAATACCCAGGCTGCCCGCTATCAAAACCTGAGCATCAACCAAACCAAATTAAGCGGTCAGTGCGGAAGGCTGAAGTGTTGCCTCAATTATGAGCTTGATACCTACCTCGATGCGCTGCAGCATTTCCCCAATCATTGCGATACGCTGGAAATTGAAAAGAGCCGTGCCTTCCTGGTGAAAAAGGATATTTTCCGTAACCTGATGTGGTACACCATGCCCGACAGTACCAAGCAATACCCGCTTACCATTGCCCGTGTGCTTGAAATAAAAGCCATGAACCAGCAGGGGCAAAAGCCCAACGAGCTGCAGGCCGTGGAGGTTGTAAGCAGCAAAACCCGTGAAGTGGAACCTGAATTTGTGGATGTGGTAGGCCAGCTAAGCCTGCGCGGGCTCGAAAAAACCAGCCGCCGCAACCGCGATAAAGAACAATCGCGTAACAGGGAGCAACAAAACAGGAACCGGCCACAACAGCAAAATAATACCGGACGAACGCCACCACAGCAGAAGCAAACAGGTGACCAACAAGCACAGCAGGCAAGGCAGCAGGGGGCACAGGGTGGCAATCCCAATCAGCGCCGACCTGATAACCGGCCGCAACAGGGGCAAGGAGGCAATCCTAACCAGCGGAAAATCGAAAATCGGCCACAGCAGGGACAAGGCGGTAAGCCTGCCGGTGGCGGTTGGCAAAACAGGCCGCCACAGAACCGGCAAAAGCCAAGGCCACCGCAAAATGATCCAAAGAGGCAGGGACCGCCACCTTCGCAATAAATATTTTACTTTAGGAATCCCCGGCAAAACCTGGGATTTTTAATGGGAATTCTTTATAATATTTTGAAAGAGTGTGGTTTGGATAATTATATAATGATGTAATTATTCCAAAGAAGGCAATTGACTTGTTTGGTTGGTACATTTTGATTTTCATCGCTATTATTTTATTGAAGTCTGCTGCTACTAATTTCGCTTCCTTAAAAGGCAAATACACTGTTATTTCAATAGGTTCAATAGTCAATGTATCTCCGGGATTTACCTGCATGTTTCCTCCAGGTTCTACAAGCAGAAACCTTACCCGTAGCATGGTGTCCACGGTAATAATATGCCCGCTTTTTACTACAACTGAGTCTAGTATATCTGGAATTACACTTCTACTCCAAATGGTTGGGTCGCTCGCATTGCCACTTGCAAGTGTGTAATTAAAAGCATTTGCCAATGGATCAGCTAACACGGTAATAATCAGGGTATCCATCAGTCCATAAAAATTTGCATACATTCTTACCGTATCCGCATTTGAAGGTATAAAGGAATTGAAATCATTTATGATACCGGTGCCAGCATTGCTTAATGAAAGTTGCAATTGCTTATTGGCGACAGAAACAGGTATCCATTTATCATTGGTTGAAGTATTTATATAAAAAACACCCCCGGTTTCGGCAAGGTTTCCATTTTTGCCAATGGAAGCTGCCCAAACGCTTCCATCGGGAGCAATCGCAAGGTCCCGATAGGATATGTCAGGATATGGTATTGCATTATACTTTGACCAGGTATTATTTTTGTAAGTATATAACCCGCCACCGCTAGAACCCGCCCACACGGTACCAAACGTGTCAATCGCAATGCTGCTAAAAGTGTTAACTGTGAATGGCAGTGTATTAGTCATATTCCAGGTTTGTACTTCATTTTGAACCTGACTGAAGCCGACGCCTACTAATGTCTTTGCACCCAAAAGGGTACATGTGATTTTTCTTACATTCATATGGATTTGCATTTACTTGCCTAATATATGTTTCTTCCCTTATCTCAGTAACTTCACACTCCCCTTCATTTCTACCACCTCACCGTTTTCGCAGCTTACACCCATGGTTATTGCAAACACGCCGGTCGGCAATGGCTGCCCATTATAGGTACCATCCCATCCGGCACTTCGGTCATGTGTAAATATGTTTGTACGTTCAAAAACCAATTGCCCCCAACGGTTAAATATCTTCAGGTAATTCACCTTCAATATGCCGCCGCCAAGCGGATACCATACATCATTTAATCCATCATTATTGGGTGTAAAGGCGGTGGGTAAAAACACTCTTTCGGTACTGCATATAAAACGGATACTTATTTGGTCGCTCGATTCGCAACCATAATTATTTCTTACAGTAATCGTATAATCTATTGGCTCCTTTGGCAGTGCCGTTGGCTGTGCGCAATTGGTACAGGAAAGCGTCGTACCGGGCGTCCACCGGTAATTGGTAATTCCACTACCGTAAACAGGTTGCAGGGTGATGGAAGTGCCAAATGAAATGGAAGTATCAGATCCTGCATTTACCTGTGGCAATTCGACCACCGTTACCATGATATTTTTGGTTTGGGTAAAACAATTATCCCTGCCATAACCGGTAACTGCGTAGGTTGTGGTAGTACCCGGCCGTGCTGTTACACGCGTGCCGGATGTTGAACTCAATCCTTCACCAGCCCATTCATAGCGAACAGCGCCCGATGCGGACAACGGAACACTTTCGCCCGCACACACAAATGTATCCGCAGATGCAAGGAGGGTAAAAGGTTGGGTAACCTTAACCCATAAACTGTCTTCGCCCATACAGCCTTGCGCAGTGGTAACACGCACCCGGTACCAGGTATCGGTTACAGGCGAAGCAACCGGGTTGGCAATGGCAGCGTTACTTAATGCCGTGGCGGGACTCCACTGATAAGTAGCACCACCGGTAACTGAAAGGGTAACTGAACTGCCGCGGCATATAGTAACCGTAGCACTGTTGAGACCGGGTTGTGGAGGTGGCACAAAGGCGATGGTAACCGAATCGCGGGCAGGTATTACAGTGCAACCATCGGATACGGAAACAACATATTTTGTAGTAGCCAATGGATTGACTGTAACCATATTGCCGCTACCTATGGCGCCAGTCCAGCCAAAAATATATGGACCCCCGTTACCGCCCGATGCGGTTGCGGTAATAGTGGCCGATACACCCGTGCAAACCGAAAGGGGCGCATGTAGCGTAACAGACAGGGGAGCCTGGAATGTAAGCGTTGTTGTTACAATGCTATCACAACCCGTTACGGTAGAACGGGTTGTATCTACATAAGTACCCGCAATAGATACTAATTTACCCGAAGGGAGTGTAAAAGTTTGGCCTGCACATAATGTAGCGGAAGCATTGCCAAAACTGGCGCCATTCACTGAAAGATTTATAGTAAACAGAATACTATCACAGCCACGGAAATTACGGAGTGTATCGAAGTAATAACCGGCAACGGAGATCTGACGACCGGATGGAAGGGTATAGCTATTGCCCTGACAAATGTTTGGTGTCAGGGCATGCACCGTTGCAGCATTTACAAAATGTGTGATGGTGCTGATGAGGCTGTCACAGTTTTGTGCAGTTCGCAATGTATCTATGTATATTCCAGGGGCGCTAATCATTCTGCCGGAAGGCAATTGATAGCTTTGCCCCTCACAGGTGTAAGCTGTGACTGTTGTGCGTTGTGCATCGGTTACTGTAAGGTTCATTATCAGTATCGAACTGTCGCAGCCATTTATGTAGCGCAGTGTGTCGCGATAGGTACCAGACATTTTTATTATTTTTCCCGATGGAAGCGTATAGCTATTTCCAAGACAGATGGTCCCGCTTTGCGTGGTAGTGGATACATCATATTTTGTAAGGGTTACGGTGGTAATTACGCTGTCGCAGCCCGTAGTATATCTCAATGTATCTTTGTATTGGCCTTTGGCGGTAACCTTCTTGCCAGATGGTAGGGTATAGTTCTGTCCTGAACAGATAGAGGCGTTTACCGTACTTGTTGCAAAACCTTGCACCTTCAGGTCAACATTTGTTATCAAACTATCGCAACCGCTTGCCACATACCGTACTGTATCTGCATACATCCCTGTAACAGTTACTGCCTTACCACTCGGTAGTAGGTAACTCTCTCGAAGGCAGATAATACTGTTTTGGTTTTGTACTGTTTTTGTGACTACGTCAATGCGAACACTGTCGTTACAGCTTATCGTTCCACCTTCAGGGTTGGTGTATGTTGTGGTCAACCGGAACATTGTGTTGTTAGTGGCTGTCCATGTAATTGGTGCACTGTTTGCATTGCTGAGTCCTTCAGCAGGCGACCATGTGTAGCTAAGTGCATTTACTGCCCTGAGTGTTATTGTTGCATCTCGACATACCAGGGTATCGTCGGTAATAATGGCTCCCGGCAACACCGTAAGATCTACAATGTTCAGGAGGCTATCGGCCCCTGTAATGCTTTTTATAGTGTCGGTATAACTGCCTGATGTATTTACAACGGTACCCCATGGTAAAGTATAATTTCCGCCAGCACAAACCACTGCCCTTCGGATATTGCTTTGAACCGTCAACTCCTTCAAATCAATAATCCTTATCAGGCTATCACAACCCGCTATGCTTTTCAATGTATCCCGGTATATGCCGCCTGCATTTACTATAGGGCCCCAGGGCATTGTATAGCTTTGGCCGGTAAAAAAGAATGCATTCACAGACTGTGTGGTTACCATGTCCACTCGTAAGGTAATATTGGTTATCACACTGTCGCATCCACGCACATTGCGGATGGTATCGCGGTAAAACCCTGCAACGGAGACATTCTCTCCGCCTGGTAAGGTATAGGTATTACCACTGCAAATAGTTGTTGTAAGGCTCAATATCAACGGCACATCCACACGAAGATCAATGGTATAGATCACGCTGTCGCAGCCTGCCTGTGCCCGCAGGGTATCGGGGTATATTGCGGCCAAGTTTACATTTTTTCCAGAAGGCAACCTATAAAAGCTTCCTGTGCAAATAGTGACTGTTTGGCTGATGATGTTTACCGTGGCTACCGTAAGGTTGATGTTCGTAATCAGGCTGTCGCAACCACTTATTTTGTACCTTACTGTATCGGCATATAACCCTGCAACGGATACCGCTTTGCCGCTTGGCAAAGTGAAGCTATGTCCTGCACAAATGGATATAGTGGTGCTTACACTTTTTACAGTATCTACTGTGAGCGTTACATGGGTAATAAGGCTGTCACAACCGCGAATATTACGCAAGGTATCTCGGTAAAGCCCGGTAATATTTACTTTTTTACCGCCTGGTAAAGTGTATGCCTGCCCTCCGCATAGGCGGGTTTGTAACGCAACTGTTTTGAAGGAATCAATTGTTACATTAATCGTATCGCGGTAGTTGCAGCCACTCAGGGTAATATCCACCCAATAAATACCGGACTTGGTGATATTTAGTTTTGCCGAGGAACTATTATCACTCCATTTATAACCCGATGCGCCGCTTACGGTAGCATCGGCTATATAAGGCAACGCGGCCTGGCAAACATTTACTTTTTTTACCTGCTGTGTGGCAGTGGGATTTACTACTAAAAAGCTATCCCGGGTAGTGCAGCCATTTACATACATATCGCACCAATAGTAGCCGGGCTGTGCTACAGTAATATCGCGGCTTACACTACCGTTGCTCCATTGGTACACTTCGCCCTGACCACGCCATGCATCCAAAATAACCCGGTCTGCCTGGCATAAGGCAGCAGTTTGCAGCGCTTTTTTGGTAATGGGATTTATCCAAAGATTCACTGTATCTCTTGCTTTGCAATTGTTGTAGGTAAGTTCTACATAAATGTTATTCGGATATTTAACAATAACACTTGCATTCGTGTTATAAGGCTGATAGGCATAAGTAAGCCAATAGTACCATTGGTATGTTGTACCGATGTGCGAAGTTGCATTGAGTATTACAGAATCCAAACTGTTACAAATAATCGTATCGTTACCCAAGTTTACAGCAGGCCGGGCGGGGATATTGATTGTTTTTGAAATGGAATCTTTTTTGCCACAAACCAAATTGGTGACTACCAGTTTGATGGTATAAGTTTTATCGGTTGTAAGTGCCGGATAGAAAAATTCGGGCGACACCGCATTGCCTTTTTGATTGTTATAACCGAAATCCCATTCGTATTTTATATCACTGCCAAAAGTGCTTAGGTTAGTGATTGAAACATTGCGGTCTTTGGTACAATCGAACTTTGGCGTAAATTCTGCCACGGCTATACAATTGTTGGCCGGGGCACATGGTAACGTATGTTTTACCGAAGAAATATTCAACTCTATATCTCCTGTTACAGGGAAATTACCATTTAGAAGTACCGGAGTAAATACCTGTATATAATAGCTATTGCCCGGCACCATGCACTCGTAAGTATTGCGGGTGAGCGCGTCCTGCACGCAGCTTTGTTCCTGCATGGCGCCGCAGCTACCGGTCATCATTCGATACTTAACATCGGCACTGCCTGCATTGGTTTTTTCATCGATAAAAACGGTAAGGTCCAGCGTATCTGTTCCGCCAATATCCAGGCGGTACCAGCTTGTTTTGTAATCCTTGGTTTGGGCATTGGCCGGGCAGGTAAGGGTTTGGTTAAACTCGCCGTAGTCTGTACCAATAGTATGGCAATCTACTGTAACCGGCACTACTTTATTACCCACGCCAATCAGGTTAGCAATCATAGGATTACCGCAAAAATCACCGGCGGATGGAATGATTTCAATTTCAGGAAAAATATCTTCGTTTACAGCATTGCAGCCTGGCAATAGAATATAGTAAGTACCCGGGCTAATACATTGCTGTGCCCAGTTGCCATTGTTTGCGTAGGTACTTGTATGAGGTAAATGCTGCAAGCCTATACTCGTAGAGTCGTTTGGTTTTATTTGCCTGAAAAGCTGGATATGGTTGTAATTATATTGATATGTATTTCCGAAAAAAGCGGCATAACGTATAGTGCCGGTAACGGTTGTAGTGAACTTATACCATAATGTTTTCTTGCAGGAAGCTCCGCCATCCCAAAGAGAATTCCCATCAATTGGATCGGGCGGGTCTTTGGTGGCGCAGGTAAAATTGTCAACGGCACCTTTCTTTTTACCACTGTTTACCACCCCCAAATCGTTGGCCTGCGAATAATGATCGAATTTGGTGGGTGAAAAAGGAATATTGCTCAGCAATACCGACACTTCCGCCTGATAGTTTGGCCGCATGGCATCAATACCTCCCCAATAAGACGAATTGGAATTATCGAGGATAATATAGTAGCGGGTGGGTTTAAAATCGCAGGGATTTACATAAAACTCAATTTCCGGCGAAGGGCGGGGAAAGTCAAGTCCAAAACAGGGTGAATGGCCAAAACTGTTGGCCACAAGGGTTAGTCCTTGCAGCGCAGTGCTATCAACCATACCCCCCGCTACCACACTATTAAATGGCAACGTGCCATCAACATCACTTTTGTAAATGCTATAACCACCCATAATATCTTTCCCCGGGGTGGGCAAGGCTATTCTAACCCGAACTAAACCTGGTTGGTTGATTGCAAAAGTGTACCAAAGGTTGCGTCTGTTAATGTATGAATGGAAACTGATCGGCCCTTTGTTGTAATCTGGAAACAGCACTTTGTTATTGGTAGCCGGATAAATAATGGGGTTGTAGAAAAACTGACAATTGGCGGCATTCGGATCATTTTCCTGCGCACCCGTGGTACAGTAAAAAAAATCGTTGCTGGGTGCACGGCTGCTGTTTAACGGATTCACATCACCAACTTTCCCTTTATACCAAACACTATCGGCCTTTAGCGTGCCAAAGTCGTAAGCATTATTGGCATGGTCGAAACGACTAAACCCAACCTGATCGACATAAATAGTAGGCGTGATTGCAGTGCAGCTAGAATTGGAAGAAGCAAAAACAACCAACGTATAAAAACCGGGTTGAAGTTTGCAAAATTCAATGGCCCCATTTTGAGGCATGCAGGATTGAAGCGGCAGTTCTGCTTTTAGTCGCGTGGAATCAGCAGTACGTACATCGAATGCATAAACGCTATTCTGCTCATGCAAGCCGCCAATTTTTATATAGCTCTCTTTTGTAATCTGAAAAACATAAAAAGCTACTTTAGTGTAACTGGAATTACAGGCATTCATGTTTTGCCTAATAAAAGCAGTATCAAGCGTACAGTCGAAATTTTCTTTGTTGAGGTTATAGGTTTGCCAGGTAGCGGGGTAGGCAGCAGTATGGCCGGTTCTTGGTGCCCAATCTACTACGTATGGTTTTTTGGTAATAGTATCTACCGAGGCTTTATGCGGACGGTTGAATTGTGGGCTTGCGCAGGTTTTAGGATAGAGGAACACATAAAATGCACTAGGTTGTCCAACATAGATGCCTTCTTGAACACTGTTGCCTTGAGATGGATTTTGATAAGTGCCACCATGGCCATAAGATACAACCGTGTACCACCCTGCGGGCAACAAATCGGTGCAACTTCCAAAGTTGCTTATATCTGTAAAACAATTCCAATTACCACCTAATGCTTTTAAACCATTAAGCCCATCGGAAGCTTTGCCGTTAAATACAGTTAAATTTCCTAAATAGGGGGTGTAATTATGTGGCCCTGTTGCAATTCTTAGTGAAGTGGGTTGGCTTAAATAAAATTGCCGGTAAATAAGTTTGGTAGCTTTAAAAGCCCCACTTGAACAACCTTCCAATCCATCAATTACAACCGGGTTGTCGTAACAGGAAAAAGTATCGAGATCGCTTTTAATTACGCCCCCACCCTGACCAAGTTGTGCCCAAAGATCACCCATATTTTGGGCAGTTAGTGGCGTAATGTGTTTGGCTTTAGGGGCACTTACCGAAAACGTTGGTTTTTGTACGATGAAGCTAACTGGCCACCCGCCCTTTACGGGCCCAAAACTTACAAGGCTAAAGGTTCCGGGGGTGATGCAAGTTGCAGTTGCTCTTTCATTGTCATAATAATTAATACAAGTACGCATGGGTACAAGGCCGGTAATTTGTTTGGGAAATGAAAATGCATTCTGAGTAGTGGCCAAAGCGTTTGCATCACCCTTGTAAAGACTGGTCCAATTCCAGTTAAATGAACTTGTTTCCAGCCGGAATATGCCACTATCGGCCACCACAAACTGGCGGTAAGTGGCTTTTTGATCGCCCACCCCACAATTAACATCCGGAAGTACGGTATTGGCACAACCAAGCGTATCGGGCGTGGTGCTGTAAATTTTATGCATTTCCAAAGGCTGCATAACCCCTGCCCCGTTGGCATTTATTTTTTCAAATGCACCGGGGGCGTTTAGTGAAAATTTGTTGATGGCCGGTATGGTTGAAACAATAATTTCGAAGCCCGTTTCGTAGCCAAGATGCCCGGTATATAAACCCGCATTGTAAAAACTATCGGCCCCCATCAATTGAACCACATAATCACCGGGAGGCAGGCAATCTAATTCTAACGTAGTACCGTGGCCGACAATATTGGAAGTATCCAAATCGGCACAATTATTAACAAGGCCCTGCTGATATAACCGTACATAGGGTAATACTGGTAGCCCATCTGCAGGATACAATAAAATATTGGCAGTATTCGCCAGGGTAAAGCTGTAAAAGGTGCTTAGGTTATAGCGCACATTATCATCGTACGGTGCTGGAAAACCTGCCACCGGCATGGCTTTTGGACAGGTGTAGTTACTATGCTTCGAATTACAGGCAAATACATCGTTTTGTGCATGGGTAGTTGTTCCGGCGAAGCTGGAGGGAAGAACGCCCATTTTATTAGCTGCTGGTATTGTAATAAGCGGTTGCGGTGCACGAGTAGGTGCAGTTCCCCGTTGCGCCACCGCAAAGCGAAAAGCATTGGCAAAACTGGTTGGGTACAAAAGCTGAACGGTGTAGGTTGTATTGGTTTTAAGGGTGCCACATTTGTATAAACGATAGTCGGCGGCGTTATTTTTATACATGAGACTGTCGCAGCCTCCTACTTGGATGAGCGAAGCAAGGGGTGTTGTGCTGATATCGCCTTCAAAAAGCCGAAAACCAATTTTTGTTTGGCTATGATCTGCGGGATTGCTGCCGTTTCCTGAAATTAGCAATCTGATAAAATCGTAGTAATCGGGTGTTGTAAATGTATGCCAGGTACTTTGGGTATAGTCTTTGAAGGAGGAATTAGCTAAACAGACTTCGGATACATTGTCAATACTTTGGCAGCCCACCGTATACTCAACTGAGGTTGTATTGTTCATTGCAATTTTTCCAAATTTACTGGCGGTAGCAGGCTTATCATACGGCGCGGGGTCGGGTTCCGCTATTTCGAGCATAATAAAAACCGGGCCGTTTGCACTTTCATTTGCGCTTAATTGCACGTAATAATCACTAGCTTCAAGGCAAGGGTACTTGCTACTGGCAAACTTTGCAATGGGCGTTAACTTGCTGCTTATTTGTGCATCGCTGGGCAGGCAGGCGCTTGCTTTATAAACGGAAAAGCCCACATCGCCATCCTCGATAATTACACTGGGTTGTTTTAAAAATACTTCTACACTACGGGTAGTGGGCAGGGTAAATTTATACCAAATACTTTTTTTGCTTAACCCTGCACCAAGAATGCCCGGTGCAAAGGTTTCTCCCGTTTGCACGGTGGCGGAACTAATGTCAATCTGTATGCTGGTAAAGTCGCCAAGGGCAAAGCCTAGGTTGGCAATGTTTATCACGGATGCATTTGCACAATTATCGTTTGCTGGCTGAGCAAATGCAGGGTTTATTTTGGCAGTAAATACCATCGCAACAGGCAAAAAAAAGAATGACTTTAAAAAACCTAAGCGTTTGATTTTGCTGCTGAATATCATTTTGGGCAGAGGTTTTTTTACCTCGCAGTAAATATGCCGATAATGGTATAACAAAACAATTCCCCTTTCGGGGAATGGATTACAGCAGTTTAAATTTATTTAAGGCTTCGATCTTATTCTGTACATGCAGTTTCTGATAGATATTTTTTAAATGCTTTTTTACTGTTTCTGTACCAACCCCAAGTTGTTGCGCAATTTCTTTATACAATAAACCTTTTGATAGTAGTTGCAGTACTTCCTTTTCACGTTGACTTAACAGCGTATGGGCATCATTGTATGCCGGTTTTTGAAAAGAACTTATCACTTTGCGCGCGATAAAAGGACTCATAGGTGAGCCACCGTTATACAAATCATGGATGGCTTTTATTATCTCATCTGCTGTTACTGGGTCTTTAAGTATATACCCTGAAGCGCCACTTTTCAATGCTTCAAAAATGGTATCGTTATCATCATGAATGCTGCATACCATGAATTGGGTTTGCAATAATTTGTCCTTTAACCTTACAATCAGTTCGGTACCCCGCATACCCGGGAGGCTGATATCGCAAATAGCAATATCGGGCGGTTTTTGAATTAGGTCGGCCAAAGCTTTTTCAGCGCTTGCATACGAAGCTACCAACCAAAAGTCGTTTTCACTTTTGATTATCGCTTCGAGCCCTTGCCTGAATTGTTCATTGTCTTCTACAATGGATACAGTAATCATATAGTTTTCGAGTCAAGAGGAATTTCAAATGTCAATGAAAGTCCATCTCTACTTTTAATAAATAATTTCCCATTTAATTTTTCAACCCGAAGTCGCATATTCTTCATACCATTTCCCGTTTCATCCAAATTTCCGGCAACAATACCTTTGCCATTGTCTGCCACCATAATAATGAGATGATTATGGCGGTAATGTATTGAAAGTTGTACTCTGCCTGCCTCCGCATGTTTAATGATATTGTGAATCATTTCCTTTACCAAAAGAAAAATATTTCTCCGGGTTTCTCCTAAAACAAGTATGTCTGGTACTTCACCTGCATCAATAATAAGCTGACATGGATAATGCTCCAGCCAAAGCCTTGCCTGTTTTTGAATAAATGAAACAAGGTTGGTCAGGTTGTCATTCTCCGTATTCAAACTCCAGATTACTTCTTTCATTTTGGATGAAATATCACCTACTGACTGATAAATTTTTTCTACCTGTTCAGCCGTTTGTTCATCCTTCGCTTTTTTCTTTGTCATTTCTGTAAGCAGTCTAACCCCCGATAGTCCTGCACCGATATCATCATGCATTTCGGATGAAATCCGTTGACGTTCCATTTGCACAGCTAGTTTTTTTTCCAATTCAGTTTTTTGCTTGCGCAAACGGAAAATGTAAATAAGCCGGGAAATGAATAGTAAAATGGAAACGAATCCTATCACCATAATGGTTTTGAACCACCATGTTTGCCACCATGCGGGCAGAATAATAAAACGATAGGTAAATGGCATTGTCCATTGCTGTGATTGACTAATGGCTTTTAGCTGTAACACATATTGACCATGAGAAAGGCCACGGTATTCAGCTATTACAGTACCTGAAGGGGCACTCCATTGATCATTAAGCCCCGACATGCGATAACTGTATTTTATTTTTTCCGGCGCCATAAAATCGATAGCTGAAAAATGAAAACTAAGATGGTTCTGATTATGCGAAAGTTTCAGGTTGACGGGATAATTCGTAAAAGGAGGTATGGCACTATAAGAAATGTTACTCTTTGCGCTATCCGGGAGATTGCGAAAGTCATAGAATTTTTCATTGATCTCAATATGACTCAGCGATAATGAGCGGGGTGCATTTTGTTCAAATGAAAGATTCAGATCGAGTGTCGGAACTGCCTTGCCGGTTCCCCACCAAATACGGTTATTATCATCAACACATACACTATGCAGGTTAAAATCAATTGCCTTAAGTCCATCCTGTGCGCCAAAATTATATAGCAAATATTTTTTATTCGAATCGGTGCTATTGTTTTTATGCGGATTAAATAGGGTAAGCCCTTTATCTGTGCCGGCCCAAATCCTTTTTGCAGTATCCTGGTATAGCGACCATACATTATTATTTGCCAAGCCCTGTTCCTCAGCATAATATGTAAAATTTTTTTTATCAAACTTAATAACACCTGCACCAATGGTTCCGAGCCAGATATTACCATTTTCATCTTCGGTAATGGCGGTTACCGTTTTAGCAAACAAGCCTTCCTTCTCTGTATAATTTGTAATTTTTTCTCCATCCACTTTACAAAGCCCTCCGCCTTCTGTACCCATCCAAAGCACTCCTTTTTTATCGCGGCGGATGACCATTATATGGTTAGATGGTAGTCCGCTCCCGGATGCAAATCTTCGCACAGCATTGCTATTATCGGGCCGGGCTTGCTTGCTGATGCATATAACACCGTCCCCTTTACACCCCAACCAGATATTACCATCTGTATCTTCTTCAATGGCCATGATGCTTAATGTCCGGCTTTCGCTTTTTTCCGAATAACGAATAAAATTTATGCCATTAAGCAATAATAATCCGCCGCCATCCGTGGTACCAAACCATCGGTTGCCACTTTTATCCGTAAGCATCGCCCTCATTCCATAATGGACAGGAAAATTCAAATCAAATTTCTCTTGTATGATGCCATCGTTTTTATAGATGTACCCGCTTTCAGTCCCAAACCACATATCACCGTAAGCATCTGTCATCACAGGTCTTACCCTGTTTAGATCAAACAACTCCTTACTTATCGGATAGGTAAATCCCGCATCATTTAGTTTATTAATGCCTCCTCCTTCTGTGCCACACCAAATAATTCCCTGACCACCATCTGCCAGGCTCAAAATCTTGTTTTTTGTAAGACCCTGCTCTTCTGTAAAATGCGTAAACCTTTTCCCATCAAATTTGCATATCCCATCAAGCGTACCAATCCAGAGATTCCCTTTTTCATCTTCCATCATTGAAATGACGGTGTTGCTGATGAGCCCATCTTTTTCTGTGTACCGGGTCATTGTTTTACCATCATAGCAACTAAGATTCTCATCGCTCCCAAACCAAATATTCCCCTTTTCATCTTCCAGCATGGTTCTTACCATGTTAGTGCCGGTGCCATTTACAGTTCTTAAAAACGAGAACTTATTCCCATCAAACCGGCTTACCCCGGTGTTTGAACCAAACCATATATTCCCCTGCCTGTCATGCAACATACAGTTAACTCCATTATTAAGCAAGCCTTCCTTAGTGGTATAATGGGTAATAATGCCGGTGCCTTTGGAAAGATCAATGGGTTCAAGCTTACTTACCCCTCCATACTGTGTACCAATCCAGATATTTCCTTTTGTATCCTCTGTCATGGATGAGATATGGTTATCACTCAATCGTTCTTTTTCAGTAAAATGAATAATGCCGTTTCCATTTAAAATTGTTACGCCATTATTGGCCGAAGCTATCCAGATGTTCCCTTTACGGTCTTCTATGAGTGATGTAACCGTAATACCTGCCAGTGTTTCCTTTAGTAAATAATTTGTAATTCGGGTACCATCGTATTTACCAATGCCCAATCCATCGGTACCAAACCAAATATTGCCTTTGCTGTCTTTTAAAATTGTAGTGATATAGGACATGGGAAGTCCCTGTTCCACATCAAGGTATTGGATATTGGCTTTGGCTTCGTCCTTCGCACGCAAGGGCATCACGCGCATGGGTTCAGGTTCAACAATTGGTAATATTCTTCCTTTTATCGGAAGGGATACACCGGATGGTAAAATACCCGTCGCCTTGCGTAGTATGAAGGTAGAATCCCCTTCGCCAAGGTTTACTTGTTTTGGTTGGGTGAAATCAACCGAAATTTTCGAAATAAATTTGGGTAAATTATGTATGTTTATCAATGACGATTTTCGGGTGGTGATAACCGGGGAAATATCAATACGGATAAATGATTTTTCTTCTTTCACCAACGTGTTACGAAACGGAACCTGTTTGCCGGTAGAAATCGTTTCATTGGAATTATTACGCAAAGGCATTATAGAATCTCCGGTTAGTGGATTTATTTTATATCCGGGGGTAGTATCCAATGCATAACTGACAGGCGCTGCATACAACGGTTTGTCCTCCTCCATTACCGGCTTCGAAGTTGTTTGGCAGGCTTGCAAAAGAAGGATAGCTATATAATATTTTGAAAATAACCTCACCTTATAAAATTTCAACAACCTATTGAAATGGCATCCATTTTGAGAATAAAAGATGGTACAATATAGTTTTTTTCATTTTATATAACCAAATTTCAATGTTCAAAATATTATTTGTTTATCTCACAATCATCACATTCCCTTTCGATTCAATCACCTGCCCGTTATCGCAGGTAACTGCCATGGTAAACACAAAAACATCTCCCGGCAGGGGTTGCCCTTTGTAAGAACCATCCCAACCGGCGCTTCTGTCCTCGGTATTAAAGTTGCTTCGCTCAAAAATGGCCTGCCCCCAGCGGTTAAATACTTTAAGGTATTTTACCTGCCGGATACCACCGCCGCGCGGGTACCAGGTATCATTCATGCCATCGCCATTTGGGGTAAATGTATTTGGCAAGAATACGCTCTCAGCATTGCATATAAGGTTGATGCTCACCTTATCGCTCAAAAAACTGTAGGATGGTTTATTGAAGTGCCAGTGTGATGAGCCTATATAATAGCTGCCGTTTTCACCAAAATCGCTGTTATAGCTAATCCCCAGGGCAACATCAAAAAAATTCCTGGTGAGCCCTGTAAAGCTTTCCCCTGTTGGATTTGAAGGGTTAAAAGCACCACAGGTATATTGATTGTCGAAGGTGAGGTTTTTGCCATCAAATTGCCGGGTTACAAATCCTGCCATAAACCCTCCGCTCAGGTAACTGTTTTTATTTCCGCTCAAGCTTTTATGAAAATTAATAAAAATTTTCGATTCCGCATTTTTATACCCAACCATTATCTTTGCGGGCACAAAAAGTTATCATCGTATGGAACAGCAGGTACCTCTCAACACCAAAAAGCATTGGGTCTTTTTCTTTTTCTGGTTAATTGTTATCAGTGTAATGCTGTATCTGCCGGGTACACGCCCTTTCTTTTGGCTGGTTTTACCCTTTGTGGTAACTGAGTTTGCCAAGGCCATGGATATCATGTAAGTATTTAGTAACCAATTGGTTTTCAATAAAAAAGCCGGGTATTGCTACCCGGCTTTTTGTATATGGAAAGAATTTATTTAAAACCTCTTTTTCCCAAATTTTTTCTTGTTTCCACCCGGGCCGCTCATGCGGTTACCACCCCCACCCTGTGGAGGTTGTGGCTGATTGTTATTATTCCGGTTGCTGCCTTTGCTCTTGAATTTATTGCGTTTTACGGGCATAAAACTGTCTTCGTCGCGGAAAGGAGTAGGCCTGTGGCGAACAAACGGCGTATTGGTAAATTCAAGCTCACCATTGGTAATGGCAGTCAGTTCCTGTCGGATGGTATCATCATGAACCAGTTCCTTATGCCAGGTGCTGTAGGTTAATTTCATGTAATGCGCAATGGCGTGCGAAAAACCACTTTTCTTTTCGGGGTCGGTTTCGGCCATACCCAGGTTGATCACCTGCTCGAGGTTGTGACCTAGATGGCTGTGTTTGATCCGGTGGCCGGGGTAAGGAAGCGGGTCAGGCTTCATCCGGTACGTTTCTTTGGTTGGCCTTTCATAGGGGCTGTCAACCACCAGTTGAAAATTACTCATAAAAAACAGGTGGTCCCAAAGTTTATGGCGATAATCTTCAAAGGTTTTGAGCGAGGGGTTCAAAAAACCCATCAATTCTATTAATGCTTCGGCATTTTTTTGTCTTACGTTGTTATCTTCAATAGTTAGCAAAAAGTCAACCATCTTTTGAACGTGGCGGCCATATTCGCGCATTTGCAGCGTACCGCGGGAAGTATTGTACTCCATAAATTATCGGGGAAAAAGCATCTTAAAATAAAGCGCGGCCAGGCAGGTTTTTTAAGCGAAATGGCCGCTACACAGGCCACAAATGTAGGGAAATGGGATTATATCCGGTTATTTTTGCCTTTCATGCGTATTGCTATTGATTGCAGGATATGGAGCCTGCCCGGTGCAGAGGAACTGTTTCAGGCGATTCCGTTGATGCGTACCTTATTGAACCAGTCTTCTGAGCACAGTTTTTTCCTGGTGTTCGACCAAAGTGCGCCGGCTGAATGGAAAACCTTTGCCCATGCTCAATGCCTGGTATTGAAGCCCGCCGCCCACACCGCCGCCACACGGGCTATATGGTACGATTTGCGTTTGCCTGCGCTGCTTTCAGGGCATCAGATTGACTTATTCATTGGTACTGCCGGGTATATCAGCCTTCGCACCCCGGTAAAACAAATCCTGCTTTTGCACGATGCGCTGAGCGGGGTTAAAGCCCCTTCGCTTACCGGCTGGCCCGGCGCCTGGTATCCCCGCCGGATACCTGCCATGCTTGAAAAGGCGGCTGTAAGAATTGCATCAGGCCCCGCCCAGGTGCGTGGATTGTTGCCTTCGGCGGCAAAATTCAATTTCAATTTTATTCCTTTTTGCCCTGCCGCAAATGACCCCAACATTGCCGCAGAACCGGGAAAACTGGCCATCAAGCAGCAATTTACCGAAGGCGCCGAGTTTTTTGTGTGCCTCGAAGGCTGGCAAACCCTCGACGACGCCATAGAATTGTTGCTGGCTTTCTCTGCTTTTAAAAAAAGGATGCAATCGGGTATGAAGCTGGTTTTGCTGGGTGAACCGCCTTCTGAAACCGATTGGGCTGAAAAGCTGCGAACCTTCCGGTACCGGGAAGATGTGATACTGATTGCCCAGCCAGAAGCGCCGGTACATAAAATTATTTCGGCGGCTTACGCGCTTATTCACCTGCCTGCCGGGGCTTATTTCCGTACGCTTCAATTTGCACTTTGTGCCGGAACCCCGGTAATTACCTGGCCGCATGAGGCTATTAAGGAAATAGCAGGCGCTTCGGTTTGCTATTGTACCGGGCTTCCCGGCGAATCGCTTGCCCAAAACCTGATACGTATATATAAGGATGAAAAAATGCGGTCGGAGCTGATAAGTATGGGGCTGGAACTTGCCCGGAATTGGGGTCTGGAAAATGCCTCACGGCGCCTGCTTCGGCTTGCAATTGAACAGAATTGGGGCAGGTAGGTTACATTTGCGCCCGTTTACGCTTACAAAAAGGTAAGCAAAACAACATTTTTAAAAGATAACCAGGATAAAATGAGTGATAGATCTAGAGAGTCAATGATTTCCATTGCGGTACAATTAGATGAAAAGAAAGTACCCGAAAATATTAAGTGGACGGCTACCGACAGCACCGCCGGCGATATGCAGCAGGCCCGTGCCATGATGTTAAATTTTTGGGATGGCGCAGATAAAGCAGCCCTCAGAATTGACCTTTGGACCAAAGACATGATGGTGGACGAAATGGTTGATTTTTACTACCAGTGTTTTATGGGCATGGCCGACAGCCTGGCACGCAGCACCGGCCAGCGTGAACTGGTAGCCGACCTGCAGGGTTTTGCAAAAGGGTTTATAAAGAAGTTCCAGGAAGCACAAAGGAATGATCCTAAAAATAAATAATAAGGAATAAAAAATAATGAATGACAAAGTGGGGACGTGAGAAAGTGAAACTTCCCTGATTTTCAAATTTCAAATCTCCAATAAAAAATTATCATGAGTTTAGAAATTACCGTGATGGGCCAGATGAAAGAGGCCATGAAATCGAAGAATGAAGCGGCTTTACGCACACTTCGCGCTATTAAGGCTGCCATTATTATTGCCAAAACCAGCGAAGGCGCAGGTGGCGAAATTTCGGAAGCCGATGAAGTGAAATTGCTACAGAAACTGGCCAAGCAGCGCAAGGATAGCCTTGAGATATTTACCCAACAGAACCGTGAAGACCTGGCGAAAAAAGAACAGGAAGAGTTGGATATCATCAATACATTTTTGCCTGCCCAGTTGGAAGGCGAAGCGCTCGAAAAAGCCATCCGTGAGATCATGCTTGAGGTAGGCGCTTCGGGTCCTGCCGATATGGGCAAAGTGATGGGCGCGGCCACCAAAAAGCTGGCCGGAAAAGCAGATGGGAAAGCCATAAGCGCGCTGGTGAAGCAATTGCTGTAAATGCTGAAGGCGCCTGTTTAAAAGAGTGGAAATAAGCACCGGAATCCTGAAAATTAGGGAGTATGTTTATTGATATCGTGGTTTTACTGGCATTAGTAATGGCGCTGTTCAAGGGGTACGGCAAGGGCCTTATCATGGCTTTGATCAATACTGTTTCGCTGATTATAGGGCTGGCTGCTGCGGTAAAATTCAGCTCGGTAATTTCCCCCCTGGTGGCGGAGAAATCTGGCGCCGGGCAATATGCCCCGCTTTTGTCATTTGCCCTGGTTTTCCTGGCCGTAATTGTGGTAATAAGGCTTGCCGGAAAAGCCATCGAGAAAACACTGGAAACGGTAAAAATCGGGTTTGCAAACCGGTTGGGCGGCATGTTCCTGTACCTGCTGGTGTACCTGTCGGTAGTAAGTATCCTTATTTATTATCTCGAAAAAATGGGGTTTTTATCCGCCGATCTGCTGGCCCAATCTGTTTGTTATCCGTACATTTCTGCATGGGGACCAGCCATTTTGGATGGAATCGGGTACCTGATCCCTTTTTTCCGTGATATGTTTGAGGAACTGAATGATTTTTTTGATGAGGTTCAGAATGTAAATAAGGGTTAGGAATGACCTAATTCATGTTTGGTAGAGGTAAAATCCTTTATTTTAGCACTTTCTAAAAATTCAATGGGTTGATTTAAGTATTTTTACGATTGACGAAAAGCCATTTCGCTTTACATGCAGTACGAGTTGAAACATAAAGACAAATTCAAATTCATAGAAGAAGGGGAGGGCGAACCGCTGGTACTATTGCATGGATTATTTGGTGCGCTTAGTAATTTCCGGGATCTCATTGAGCATTTCAGGCAATCCTTTAAGGTTGTGGTGCCCATGCTACCGCTTTTTGAGCTGGATATTTTTCATACCACTGTGGGTGGGCTTGAACGCCATGTGCATCGCTTTATTGAAGCCATGGGCTACCGTGATATTCACCTGATGGGGAACAGCCTTGGCGGGCATGTGGCGCTGGTTCATGTGCTGAAGCATCCCGAGCGTATTAAATCGCTTATTTTAACCGGCAGTTCAGGTCTTTTTGAAAATGGAATGGGGGATACCTACCCAAAAAGGGGGGACTATGATTATATTAAGAAGAAAACAGAAATGACCTTTTACGACCCCGCCACTGCTACTAAAGAGCTGGTGGATGAGGTGTTTGAGATAACCAATAACAGGTTGAAGGTTATTAAAATTATTGCCCTGGCTAAAAGCGCCATCCGCAATAACCTGGGCGAAGAATTGAGCAAAATAAAGCAGCCTACGCTGCTCATTTGGGGCAATAACGACATCATTACCCCGCCTTTCGTGGGGGAGGAGTTTCAGAAGCTGATTCCAAACAGCGAATTGTATTTTATTGACAAATGCGGGCATGCCCCCATGATGGAGGTGCCGGAAGAGTTCAATAAATTGCTGGAACGGTTTCTCATAAAGCAACATACGCCTACACCAGTGTAAGCCTATCCCATGTTTAACCAGTCACTCATATCAGCCCCAGCCGCTGCGCTTTCGCCAGCCGACAGCGTAGAACTGGCCATGCAGCAATTTGAGGACCTTAGTGTAAGCCACTGGCCTGTAGCCGAGGAAGGTATTTTTAAGGGGTTGATTTCCGAAGAAACCCTGCTCGATGCAGCCGAACAGGCAACCATTCATGACCTCAGTACCGAACTTCTTCCTTTTTCAGTATTTGCCGATGACTATTTTTTATCGGCAGTAAGGCTGGCCACAGAAAGAAGGCTCGACCTTGTGCCGGTGATAACTGCCGATGGCGAATACCAGGGTGTGATTATGCAGGCAGACCTGTTGCATAAGCTTGCCATGGTAACCGGGGCACATTCCCAAGGCGGAATAATTGTACTGGAAGTGTCGCCGATTGACTATTCCCCGGGAGAAATTAACCGGCTCGTTGAAACCAATAATGCCCAAATAACCCAGCTAAACACTGTTTTCGAGCAATCTACCGGCTTGTATCATGTGGTCATCCGGCTCAACAAGGAGGAAATCAGCGATATTATCGCTACCTTCCAGCGGTACGATTACCGCGTGGTTTATTTTGCCGGTGAAGAACAATACGAAAACGAACTCAAAAGAAATTATCATCATTTACTGCATTTTCTCGAAATGTAGCAGTAATGAAAGGTTTTTGCTTAGAAAGCCATTAAAATACCAGGGGATTGAGGTGAATGAAAAGAAAATGCATTTTTAGTTGGCTTTTTACAATTTTTTCAGGGCTTTGCCTGGCACAGGAACTGCCAAATAAAACCTTTACACTCCGCAATCCGGTTGATTTTATGATGAACGTTGCTACGGATTCAGCAAATCATCCGGTACTGGTAAGGGCTATCAATTTTTTTGGCAATAAAAAAACCAAACAGTTTATTATTGAAAGGGAGATAGCTTTTGAAACCGGTATTTTTTACGACTCGAAACATTTGCAGAAGCTTATCAGGCAAACAAGGGAGCAGCTCATGAATACAGCCCTGTTTGTAACCGTAGATATGGCTGTTGATACGCTGCTTGAAAATGAAATAGATGTCAGCATCAATGTTCACGAGCGTTGGTACCTTTTTCCCCTGCCTCATTTTAAAATTGTTGACCGGAACATAAATGTCTGGATCAATGACTACAAGGCTTCGCTCGACCGGACCGAGCTTGGCGCCAAAATCATCCACAATAACCTGAGCGGGCGAAACGATAAGATGAACCTCTTTTTTGTGGGAGGATATTCACAACAGATCACTGCCAATTATTATCAGCCGTATTTTGATAAAAAATTAACCCAGGGCTTTGGGTTCGCTTTTTCAATGTCGCGCACCCGCGAAGTGAATGTTAACACCGATAGCAACAGGCAGCAGTTTTTCAGCTTACCCGAATTTGCCAGAAATTACCTTAAAGGAGAAATCTCCTATTCGTACCGCAAGGGCAGCAAAATGCGGAGTTATTTTAAAGCCAGTTACAACAGGGAAACTATGGATTCGGCGGTTATCCAGCAAAACCCCAAAATGTTTGGCGATGGGCGCACCCGCGCCGAATTTGTTGACCTCTATGCGACCTACCAATATTTCAATGTGGATTATATTCCCTACCCGCTTAGGGGCTGGATGGTTGATCTGTATGGGTTACAAAGAATTTCAAAGTCGGTACCTATGACACAGGTAGGGGGTAAAATGCAGGGTACCTGGAAGTTTGCCAGAAAATCATACCTGAACTTTCAGACTTCCTTTGCCTTTACGCTTTCGGCAAAGGAGCAACCGTACTATAACAGCCGTATGCTTGGCTATAAGAGCCTGTATATGCAAGGGCTTGAATACTATGTAGCTGATGGCAATTGGGCCGGCATGATACGCTCCACCTTCCGCAGGGAAATACTTTCTTTTACCCTCAAGAACCTTATCAGGTCTAAAAGCCATAAAGAATTACCGTTCCAGGTTTTCATAAAAACTTACGGAAACCTTGGGTACGCCCATAATGTAAACCCGGGCAACAACTATATGAACAACCAGTTATTGAAGACTGCCGGTTTGGGCATTGATGTAAAAACGGTGTACGATATTGTTATGAAGCTCGAATACAGCTTCAACCAGTTTGGAGAGCACGGGTTTTTTATTCATACGGCTACCGACTTCTAAAATTTTCGTTTTACATTATGAAAGTAGCTATATACAGCCGGGGAGTTGATAGTGCACAGGAAACTCATTGCAGCCAATTATTGCAGGAACTCCGCGTACATAAATCCGAATTACTGATATGGGAGCCGCTGGCAAGGGCTTTGAAAGAGGCGAACATGCTGTACGGGCTTCAGTTTGAAGTATTCAACAATCATGAAGCGCTCGATGAAAACACCGATTGCCTGATTAGCCTTGGGGGCGACGGCACCATGCTGGATACCGCAACGCTTATCCGTGAAAAAGCCATTCCATTGCTGGGTATAAATTTTGGCAGGCTGGGTTTTTTGGCAACACTTGGAAAGGAGGAGTTGCATAATGCGGTTGAATCGCTGGTTAGCCGCACCTATATAATTGATCAGCGAACTTTAGTACATGTTGATTCCGATGAGAAATTATTTGCCGATTCTCCTTTCGCATTAAATGAGCTGGTGGTGCATAAGAGCGAAAATACAAGCATGATAAAAATACACTGCTATATCAATGGCGAATTTTTAAATACGTATTGGTGCGATGGGTTGATTGTAAGCACTCCAACCGGCAGCACAGGTTATAACCTTAGTTGTGGCGGCCCCATCCTTTTCCCCGATAGCGCCAGCTTTGCCATTACCCCAATTGCCCCTCACCACCTGAATGTTCGGCCCATTGTAGTCCCTGACAGCGATATTATTTCGTTTGAGGTAGAAAGCCGGAACGATAAATTCATCTGCTCCATGGATGCCCGCCGCGAAATTGTGGATACCAAAACGCAGATTGCTGTAAAAAAAGAAGCGTTTACCATTGGTTTTATGCGGCTCAATGAAAACACTTTCCTCGAAACCCTGCGCAGCAAACTTACCTGGGGCGTGGATAAGCGCAATTAAAAAGGCCCCCGAAGGAGCCTTAGGCAGTTGCCAATTATTTGAAAAGAAAACCCTGTTTTACTATCTACCACCATTCGCCAAACCGTAAGCCAAAGTTATATGGGGCTACATTCAAACCACGGGTGTACATGGATTGCGGGCAATACGAACCGTACAGTTTTACCACGCTTAGCCCCACTTCGGCTATGTATTGAAATTTCCAGGGTTCAAAATCAAAGTTGCCCTTGTTTTTCTGCTTATCCCGCTCGTCGCTTACCTGTTTGCTTCGGCTGCTGTATAAATAGCCCATGCTCACCCCAACGCTTATCCCAAATCCATCTTTCTTAAAAGGCCTGGTATTAAAACCAATCATCAGCGGAACGGTCAGGTAGTCCATGGCCAGCTTGTTTTTGCTGAAGTAAACGCTATCGCGAAACATGAAAGGCTTGCTTTGATCGTTATAGCTGTTTTCGGTTTCGTAGCGGTAGTTGTTGGTTTCAAGCATCAGCCCCCATTTCGCATTCAACTTATTATCGGA
>CAYUGH010000022.1:20916-23572 GCA_964444195.1 uncultured Chitinophagaceae bacterium | reverse complement strand
TTTTTGTTGATGATGATCATTCCGCCAACCTTGATGGTGTCGGGTTTTTCGGTTTCAGTTTTAGTGCTGTCTGTTTGTGCGTGTGTGGTAAGCGCGACCAATAGCAAGGCCGCAGGGGTGAGTAAAAGTTTCATTGTCTGCTGGTTTTTTATATATGAATAAATGAAATAATAAACCTGTATGTAAAATAGCAACGGGGATAAATGATTACCTGATTTCTGTGCGCGGGGCGGGTGTTTTCTCGAAAGTGCGGGCTAACGGACGGGTAATATTGCGGTAAACGTTCCTTATTTTTTGCTTGCTGATACGGGCGCCGGCTATACTAATGCTTTCATCGGCATCTACATCATCGGCGTTCACTACTTCATGGATTTGCATGGCTTTCGGCTCCATGTCGGCCCTGGCCGTTTCTACCTTAACTGTTTGAGCAATCACCGGCGGTTCAATGTCGTCAACCCCATTTACATCCACAAATGTTACGGATGGAATTTTGGTAACATTGCCCCGGTTGGTTAATTCCGCATTATTTTCAATCGAATTATTGGCCAAAACAATATCGCGTGGCGCCTCAACCGATGAGTTTTCGTTTTTAACCAGATTGTCCTTTTTAGTTTTTACGGATGGGCTTTCTTTCAGGGTAACTGCTGCTATTTCCTTTTGGCCTTTGCTGTTTTCTTCAACAGCCGAATCATTCAATACTGCAACAACCCCTTGGTTATTACCCGTTTGCCCCTGGTTTGCATCCTTTTTGCCAGCAACCACAATCGCAGGGTTTTCCCTATCAGCCTTATTATTAGTTAAAAGCCCCTGGGTGAAAAACCATCCAAATCCAAGAATGGCTGCGGCCGCTGCAATCCTCAGGATTCTTCCAAAAGGAATCATTCTTGCATTTTCGCGTTTGTACAGGTTTTCCTTACCCGGCATTTCGGCGGGTACTGAGGCTGCAAGAACTGTTTTTTGCAATACACTCCATTCCTTCTGAAGTAATGGATCAGCCTCCATTTCATTCTCCAGCAAAACCTTATCCCCTTCGGGCAGGGCATTGTCGGCCAGCATCAGCAGTTGCTGCTGCTGCCGGGTGAGCGCTTCCTCATTCCATATTTCAGGCATAAGCAGGCGCTCTTTTCCGGGCATAGCTACCGGTAAATCCGGTTGCAGCAACACTTCTTTTAAACCATCAAGCTCTTCCTGCACATCGGGGTTGGAGGTGCAAAAAGCCTCAACAGCCTTCCTTTCCGTTGCCGTCAGCTCGTTGTCGAGGTACAGCATCAGCCAGGTTTCGTAATTATTGCGGTTGATGGTATGCATGGTTTAAAAAATGAAGTTTCTGAATCCTGTGTGTGTTTGTAAGTGTGCGTATGTTTTATTGTTACGTGCTGCGGTTAAAAATGTTACAACGCATATTAAATTATATTTTCCATTTTCACCAGGTAGTTTCTTAGCTGAACCCTGGCGCGGTGCAGGTACACTTTTACCTGGCTTTCATTCAGGTTCATAATATCGCCAATTTCGGCGTAATTATATCCTTCATAATCCTTCAGCATTACCAGGCTGCGCTGTGTTTCGGTCAAAGTGTTCAATGCCCTTTCCAGCGCTTTTTTCAGGTAGCCATCAGGTTGCTCGGTAGTTCCGGCGGCATACTCGGGTATTTCTTCTTTGTACGTCATCCTTTTCACTTTGCGGGTGTGGTCAATCATTTGGTGATAGGCGATGGTAAAAAGGTAACTTTTGGCGCGGGCGGTGTCCACTGTTTCGCGGTTTGCCCAAAGTTTTTCAAAGGCGCTTTGCACAACATCCTGCGCGTCTTCGGCATGGCGGAGATTTTTTACGATAAAACGGTACACGTGGTCAGCGTGCTGTTTTACACATTCGTTATATTCTCTTTCGGTCATGCAGTTTGCCGTTGGTGTTGGTTTTCTGTGTGTTTGCGATATTTTACGGATGCTGTTTAAAAATGTTACAACAGCCCTCAAAATATTTAATGCAAAGTTAGTTTTCTCTCTATAAAACGCTGAATTTGGAGGATGGACGGCCATTTTTTAAGGCGACAGGCAAAAAAGGTTGATCAACAAAATGTAGTTTTGGAGATATGGAAATACCCACCGCATACACCATCCCTGCTGCCACCCGCATTGGGCATGTACACCTGAAAGTATCTAACCTGGATAAGGCATTAGAGTTTTATGTGGGGCTGCTTGGATTTGAAATTACGCAGCGCTATGGGGCAGATGCCGTTTTTATTTCGGCAGGTGGATACCATCACCATATCGGGCTAAATACCTGGTACAGCAAAAACGCACCGCCCGCACCGGAACGGAGTGCGGGATTGTTTCACACCGCCATTTTGTACCCCACCCGCCGCGATCTTGCAGTTGCCCTGAAAAGGTTGGTGGATGCAGGTTACCCGCTTACCGGTGCTTCGGACCATGGGGTATCAGAAGCCTTGTACCTTGATGACCCCGATAAAAACGGGGTGGAACTGTATTGGGACAGGCCGAAGGAGCAATGGCCGCTTTTGGCCGATGGTTCCATTGAAATGTACACCCGGCAACTGGACCTGGGCGGGCTTCTGGCAGAACTGGAAAAGTAACCCGAACTGATTTTTATTCGTGCATTCGTGGCTTATTAATAATTATTCCTTTGGTGGCTTATCCAT
>CAYUGH010000022.1:14906-20816 GCA_964444195.1 uncultured Chitinophagaceae bacterium | reverse complement strand
TTTTATTCGTGCATTCGTGGCTTATTAATAATTATTCCTTTGGTGGCTTATCCATAAATAATTTGTAGAACTTCTGCAATTCGGTCAATTCATGGGTAGATAGCGGCGTGTTCGTATCAAACTTCGCCTTAAACTCCAATACCCGCTTGTGTGCAGGCTGTTTTTCAAGGATGGCTGCTATGAATATCCTTACCGGGATGTTTTTTTCATAGATAGGCGATGGTTCGGCCGGTTTTTCCGACTTAAACCGGGTGGGCATTTTTTTAATGATAGCTTCAAGGGTAGCAAGTTTGCCCGGCAAAAGGTCAACGGCTTTCCCTGCCTTGGAGTGTAGCCCTTCCAATTGCTTTTTAGTCAGGAAACCCCTTTCAAGGTATTGCCCGTGAAGGCTGTTTACAAAAGTGGATTCAGGATACCGTACAAGACATGCCTTCAATACATCGAGTATCACATCCACATCCGGTTTTTTTTGAGACTGCATTTTTCTATTCAGGTAATTTTAAAGCCGGTTTACCGCTCATAGCAAATATTAAATATTAAATCAGAAATATTGCATCTTTTACATCCTTTTCTTTGCACCCATGAATGTACATGATGATTTACAACAACGCTGGTGGAACCTGGAAGCGCAATTGGTGGAGCGTTTTGGTAAAAAGCCCGACCTTGATGCCATCCTTTACCTGATAGGCCTCCAGGAAATGCAGATGTTCGATGATAAAATTTCAAAGGAAACCAAGCAGGACCTGATGCATGTGGCGGTTTGTACCATTCTTTCTCCCTCAGGGTACTATGCATTGGAAGGAAAAGATGATGACGGCTGGCCTCATTTCAGGCAGGTGAAAGCCTTGCCTGAATTGGGTTTGCGTGAGCAGGAGGAGTTCCTCAAAGATCATGTTCTTTTATATTTTCAGGAACAGGAAAAAATACAGGAGTAATCCGGCAACAGAACATTCCATTAGCTATCTAATTCATTATTTTATAAAGGCCAATCTGTTAGAAGCCAAATTTTACCTGTCCATACAGGTTGCGGCCGGGCCGTAAAATGCCACCCCAGTCAAGATGCTCACGATAAGCCGCATTAAAAATGTTTTCGACACCTGCATTAAATCCAAATTGGGTTTTTCCTAAGGGAACCATGTATGAGAACCTTGCATGCGCAAGAACAAAGCCCGGTGATTGGCTTTCGCCATTATATGGGCTCACCCTGTTTTGCGCACCCGATATTTCGTACTCCGCCTGTGCCGAAAAACGCCCGTGGGCATACCGTAAGGAACCCACATTTTTTAAAGGCGCTATAAAGGGCAAGGGCTCTCCATTTGTACCCTGGGCCAGGGTAAAACGCAAAGTGCTTACCAAAACGAGGCGGGCAGAAAGCGATCCCTGCAGGCTGGTTTCCATTCCTCCCATGCGCGCGCAAACCTGCTGTTGATACAGTTTCACCCCTTTGGCCCCAATGGTCATGGTGGAGTAACCGGGGTCCACTACACCCAATATAAAATTGGAGATATAGCTGTAAAACAAAGTAGCCTGGACCTGCATCTTATTTTGCCTGAAAGAAATGCCCGCCTCGGCATTAAGTGCGTTCTCCGTTTTCAGGTGGGTATTGCCAATATAGTCATACCCGTCAAAGGCATTGAACAGGTAAAACCCATACAATTCGCTTGCTGTGGGCATGCGCTCGCTATACCCAAGGCTTGCATTCATGCTCCATTTGGGTGAAATTTTTTTTGCATAAGCAAGAGATAAGTTTTTAAGGAAATCAAACCTGTTGCCCGTAGTACCTCCTGAAATGCTGATATAATCTTTAGCCTCATCAGATGTTAGCTTGCTTTGCACCCCATCCAACCGGGCCGTAAAAGAAATGGTTTGAATGCTATCAGGCTTCCATTGCCAGCGGGCAGAAATACCTGCCTGGTTTCGCCTGTTATCGGGCCAGGTCAGCATATACATAGGAGGCTCGTTTGGGGCATGCATGGTCATTTCGGCTTTCAGGTAAGTAGAAAAACCATCAGCCCTTACCTGCACCGAGTGCCGGTTGCTAAACCTGCGGGAAGCCTCTGCATAAAAACCTGCAGTTTTGCTTTTACCCGGCATATCCATGTGCATGGGCACGTTGGAACGGTGTGTATCATCCATTTCGTGCTGAACAAAGTTGTAATACAGTTTGGCTTCAAGGGCATTCCATTTTTGGGTGCGGTCATCGCTTTTAATACTTACCGAAAACAAGCGGGCTTTAGCGGAACCAACATCCATGGGCAAGGCAGGATAACCAATATTCCAGCCATCATCAACAATTGCATCGGCTACTATTTGGGTTTGGGTCGAAAGCTTATAAGCAGCCGATAAAGAAGCATTGATTTTGTGGTATTGCGAATGCAAAACCTCATCACCATTCCCATCCTTGTAATTGTCGTTGCTGCGGAACGTGCTACTCCCCCTGAAAGCCCAACGCCCGCTATTGTAATTCAGCAAGGCAGCCTGGTACCATCCTTTTGAAACCGACTGGTAACCGCTTTGCACCGAACCATGAAGTTTTTCATCATCGTAAAAGCGGGGGGCAGCCAATTGCATATCAAGCGTGCCGCCAATGGCCGAACCTTTTAAAAATCCCTGGTTGCCCGTTTGGAGTTGAATGTTTTCAAGATTGATGGGCTCGACATAAATGGTAGGCGGATCCATTTTATCGGTACAGGCGCCATGCAGCCGCATTCCCCCAATCAGGATATTCACCTGCCCACCGTTCAGGTTGCGGATATTGGGCTCCATGCCGTATGGCCCGCGCCTCATAAGCGATATTTCGGGCAACCTTGCCAAAATATCTTCGAGGGTGGCTGCCCCATTGGCTTTGTAAAAATGAACCAATTTTTGGGACGCGTTTTTTTCAGCAGCCAACACGCTCACATCCTGCAACACAATGGTTTTTATACTATCCTGCTGCGCACTTGCCCGAACCATGCCCAGGCAAAGCAAACCAGCAAGCCATTGACTGCGCCTTCTCAATAAAAAATCCATAAGGTGTATTTTTGAGCAGGCAAAAACCAGTGGGGTTTATGCCTGCATAGCATTAAAATTCAATGTCCAGCGAATCGGTTTTAGCTATGGTATCACCGGATTTCAGTGTAAAATGAAGCCTCCATAATCCCGTCATGGTGAAATTTACTTTCCCTTTATAATGACCCGATTTGGTGTGTGCCGGGTTTATATTGTTTGGCGAACCGTGGTTCATAGTGGGCATTTCAGGTTCAAAACTGATACTTAGCGAGCTGTCGGCTGGGAATGCCATCATTGACTGCTTTTTATACACAACAAGTTCCAGGTCATTTATTCCAACCTTTGGTTTTACAGGTTCTGCGAGGCTTACAAAATAATTGCCGGTGTTATCCGCTGCAGAAGTAAAAGAAAACATACGCTTTTTGGCCGGTTCTGCCACGGTAAGGGGCAGGGCTAGTTTTCCTTCCCTGCCATTCAGGTGGTTATGTACCTGAATGTCCAAAGTCCAGGCGCCACTCATGCCGGGCATGATGAAAAAAACCGAGCCTTCATACAAATGGTTTATAGCGTATTCAGAAGCCGGGTTTTCGAAAGGGGCTGAATGTTTCATGGTTCCCATATCCATCATGGGCATCAGTTTGATATGCGATTCGTCAATGTATTTTCCGCTCACCGAATCAGTTAGCGCAAACCAAAATTTCTGGTAACCTGAACTAATAACGGCGCTGTTAGTGTACACATCTACTTTGGCGCCCGATCCCACAGCGAAACCACTGCCGGCTTTGGTAAGCCCGGCAACAAGGTCCATGGAGGAACCATCTTTTTCGCAGGAAGATAAAACGATAACAGAAGTAAATATGATAAGGTAATATTGAATAAACTTTTTCATTGTAAAATGATTGATTTGAAAAATTGCATATACGTTCATGCAAAGGGGTTGTAACCACCCGATGCAATGAAACAGGAAAACCGAAAAAAGATAAATGAAGCAGGATCAGGAAAGCACTACTGCCGGCGGCCGCATAAGGCGACGGTAAAGGGTAAACTCGTAATGGGAAGTTGGGGCAAATAAATGTTCCTGTATAATTTGAATATCAATTTCAACAGGCTGAATATTTTCCGCAACAATGCAGGGCTGTGTTTCTACCCACAAATTGTGGATAGGCGCATTTTCTGATGATGATGAATTTTTAGCTTCTATGGCCTGCAGTTTTTTGGTCAGGAAACATTTACCATTGCAATGCAACTGGGGCCGGGCTTTGTTTTCGCAATACTTACCGGCAATGGCAGCACGGTTGGCATAAAACCAGGCCGTAAATATGGCGGGGTACATGATCTGAAAAGAAAACATCAACACTACTATGGAGGACAACAGTTTTTTCACCGGGGCAAAAGTAGCCAAACTCAATAAGTACATTATGATCTGAATCACAATAAACCGGGGCTTATCCTAAAATTTTTGATAATCCTCCCGGAAGGAATAACAGATCAGGGAATAAATAAGGCATCCTGACGTACGACGGTTTCAAAGGCAGATTGATGACTGTTGGCAACTGCGCCAAAAGTAGAAAGGAGCGTCAGAAAAATATTTTTCCGTGTGCCGGTTCTTTCACGAAAGGAAGCGCGTACCAGCCGTATTTGTTCTTCCATGCTTTTAGTAACGGTAAGCGGGCCGTCGTTGTATTTTACTTCGCACAGGTGAATGATATTATCCGCGCGGTCAATAAGCAGGTCAATTTGAAAACCTTTGGTTTCCATGGAGCCCCTGAACAGGTAACTCGAAACTTCCGTATATACCGTTCCAATACCCAGGTTTTCTTTTATCTGTCGTATATGCCCGATGCAAATATTTTCAAAAGCATAGCCTGTCCAGCTTTTCCAGGCTGCCGATCCCTGTATTTTTAAGAAACCGTCAGAGCCACGTTTCACCCTTCCTTCCATGAATTTGATATAGAACAGAGAGTAGGGGTCCGATAAGCGGTACAGCGTTTCCTTTTTCTTTTTATCGAAGGGCCAGATGGTAGAGATAAAATCAGATGTTTCCAACTCATACAGCAACCTATTGATGCTGCCGCCATCGGTGAGTTTCGATTCTGCCACCAGTTCTTTTCTGGTAAGCCCTTTCCATTTGCCGGCCAGGGCCCGTACAATGCCGGTATAATTGGCCGGCTTTGCGTATAAGGATGCAAAGAGTTTATCAAACTCATCGGTAAGCACACCGCCTTGCTCAAAGCATAATTGCGAAATGTATTCGGCCACACTTTTGCCACGCTTAAGCGCCGCAAGGTAATGTGGAATACCGCCGGTAACCATGTACAATTGCAGTATATCGTAGCGGTTGAGTTGAATATTCCGCGCTTTTAAAAACTCTTCGGTTTCCGCAAGGTTAAAAGGTTTCAGGTGCAACTGAAGCGTGATTCGGTTGTGCAGTCCGCCTTTATGGTGTACCACATGCTTAACCATCCAGCCTGCTGCCGATCCGCAAACTACAAGCAGCACATTTGCACGGCTCGCATAATCGTTCCAAAAATGCCCGAGGATTTCAAGCAGCATCGACCTTTTGGTGGCCAGCCACGGTAATTCGTCGAAAAAAAGCACCGCTTTCCTCTTGCTTTTTCGCTTACGCAGCCATTCCTTTAGCCAGGTAAATGCGTCCTGCCAGTTGGCTGGTGCTTTTACCGGGATCGCGGGTTTTATATACTGGTTAAATGCCCCCGCAAAATTTTGCAATTGCATGGCGGTGGTGGCGTGCTGAATTCCAGTTATTTCAAAATCTATACGACCCGCATATACCTGCCGGATAAGTTCAGTTTTACCAACCCTGCGCCTGCCGATAATGGCCAGCATTTCGCTACGGTCGCTGGCCAGCAAGTCCAGCATTTGAGCAGCTTCGCGCTGCCTGCCCACAAAAGAAAACTG
>CAYUGH010000022.1:0-14806 GCA_964444195.1 uncultured Chitinophagaceae bacterium | reverse complement strand
TAAGAGAGTTAAAATAAAAGGTGAAATTCTTACTCGTGGAACCAGCCCGATATTCATTTATGAACACCAAACAACCAAACCCCCGAAGGTTGCCCCATGCCTTTTCAACTGAAAGCACTATACACACCAAGCGGCGACCAGCCGGAAGCCATTGACTGAGGTTGATGGCTTTTGCCAACTATCTGTCATTCGGTTTCCATAATTTTCTTCAGGTAGTTGATCTTTTAAATCAGCCATGGTGCCCTCATTGTAAATAGAATTTGGAAGCGTATCAAAAATCTCACGAAAATAATTTCCCCAAATTGCATTACATTATTAAAACAGAGGTAACTATATGTAAACAACTTAAACTTTATCTTTATGAAAAAATCCCGGCTATTTTATCATTGCCTTATTACTCCTGGGAACTGAATCATGCAAAAAAGATGGAAGCAATGATTTTGAAAATAAAAAACTACATCAACAAGAAACAATTAAAGCCCAAAGGAGTTTTGGGCATGTTCTTCTTTTGATGATGAAAAAGAATCCCAAAGTAAAAGAGCTACTTGTTAAAAAGGGCCAACACAAAAATATGGAGATTACTATGTGAGCTCTAATCAATTCCTGGATCAATTAAAGTTTGCATTCCCAAGTGATTTGGAAATGCATGCTCAGATGGCAAAAAGTTTGGAACATAACAACCTACATGATTTCATTCATGAACTTCCGGAGAAAAACTAAGTAAAATTCTCAATTGAAAAGCGATAAGGTAAAATTACCTTATCGCTTTCTTTATTAAATTAAATGAATAATGGACCAAACAAAATATATACTTTTAGTTTTCTGCATCTTAAACATAAGTGCCTTTTCGCAATCTGAAATCAAAAATAGTAACCAATACACTTTAGGTATCCGTGCTGCCCGCAGCTTTGCTACCTCAGGAGATGTGTATGGTGGATTCGGTAATATTTTTCTGGAAAAAACCACATCTAAAAAAGGCACAATTACCCTGACCATAGGAGGGAACATGCATGCGTCCGGAACCAAATTAATTTATCCTGATCCATGGAATCCTTCAGAAATGATTGATGCCTCATGGAGGTATCTTTCTGCAGGTGTTCAGGCAGGTTTACTAGCCGGACATAAAATGTCAATTTCCAGGAACCATGCATTTCATTTTAGTACGGGTCCCCTACTTCGTTATCAGAATAATAGCAACGATGGATATTCTTTGTATTTCCCACTAGCTACACAATTTCCCATTCCATTGTATTCCATTGAAAACCATTACGACCGCCAATCTTTTTCTTTCGGAGGGTTGGGGCAGATTGAATATCGTTGGCAAATATCGCCCGGTTTTATGCTGGGCATTCATTCCTCCGCGCAGTTTGATACAGAAGGCGATTTCTTTTATAATTACGGTCTAACAGCCGGCTCCACATTTTTTAAGCAAAAAAAGTAAGGGCAAAACAGGTAGATGGCTTTAAAATGGGATTATGTTTTTGAATTAGTTAAAAATTGTTGGTTAGGGTATCTTTTGAACATACCCTAACCACAAACAATAAACCCCAAACATCAAACCCGTTCCCGAACTTTGCCCCATGCCTTTTCAACTGCAAGCACCATACACACCCAGCGGCGACCAACCGGAAGCCATTGCCCAACTGACCGAAGGTTTGCAAAGCGGTGAGCCTTACCAGGTACTCCTCGGGGTAACCGGCAGCGGCAAAACCTTTACCATGGCCAATGTGATACAAAATGTGCAGCGGCCCACGCTTGTGCTTACCCACAACAAAACCCTTGTGGCCCAATTGTACGGTGAATTCCGCCAGTTTTTCCCCGATAATGCCGTGGGCTATTTTGTAAGCTACTACGACTATTACCAACCAGAGGCATACATACCCACCAGCGATACTTACATTGAAAAAGACCTGAACATCAACGAAGAGCTCGACAAGCTCCGGCTGAATGCCACGAGCGAATTGCTGAGCGGCCGCCGCGATATTATTGTGGTGGCTTCGGTTAGCTGCATTTACGGTATGGGCAACCCTACCGAATTTGAAAACGGTATTGTGCGGATTGCGCAGGGACAGGTAATCAGCCGCCAGGGCTTTTTGCATAGCCTGGTCAACAGCCTGTACAGCCGCACCACAGTGGAGTTTACCCGAGGCACTTTTAGAGTGAAAGGTGATACAGTGGACATAAACCTGCCGTACATGGACTGGGGCTACCGCATCAGCTTTTTCGGGGATGAAATAGAAAGCATTGAAACGCTTGACATAAAAACCGGTAAACGCATTGGCCGGGTGGAAAATGCCGCCATTTTTCCCGCCAACCTGTATCTCGCGCCTAAAGACATGATGCAGCAGGTGCTGAACGAGATACAGGATGAAATGATGGCGCAGGTTACTTACTATCAAAGCCAGGGAAAGTTTATTGAAGCGCAACGCATAAAAGAAAGAACCGAATACGACCTCGAAATGATCCGTGAACTCGGGTATTGCAATGGGGTGGAAAACTATTCGCGGTTTTTCGACCGGCGTCAACCCGGTACCCGTCCGTTCTGCTTGCTTGACTATTTTCCAAAGGATTTTCTCTGCATTATTGATGAAAGCCACCAAACCATACCGCAGGTTTCGGGCATGTATGGCGGCGACCGCAGCCGCAAAATGATCCTGGTGGATTATGGTTTCCGGCTGCCGAGCGCATTGGATAACCGCCCGCTCAACTTCCACGAATTTGAAAGCATGCTGAACCAGGTGGTGTATGTAAGCGCTACCCCCGGCGATTATGAACTCGACAAAACCGGCGGTGTGGTGGTGGAACAGGTGGTTCGCCCTACGGGGCTGCTCGATCCGCCCATTGAAGTGCGGCCAAGCATTAACCAGATTGATGATTTGCTCGATGAAATTGACAACCGGGTGAAACGCGGCGACCGGGTGCTGGTTACCACGCTCACCAAGCGCATGGCTGAAGAAATGGATAAATACCTGCAGCGCATCAACATAAAAAGCAAGTACATCCACAGCGAGGTGCATACGCTGGAGCGGGTAGAAATATTAAGGATGCTGCGGCTCGGCGAGATCGATGTATTGGTGGGTGTAAACCTGTTACGCGAAGGATTGGACTTGCCCGAAGTGAGCCTGGTTGCCATACTTGATGCAGACAAGGAAGGTTTTTTGCGCAATGAAAAAAGCCTGACCCAAACCGCAGGCCGCGCCGCCCGTAATGTGGATGGGCTCGTAATTTTTTATGCCGACCATATTACCGAAAGCATGCAAAAAACCATGGATGAAACCGGCAGGCGGCGCGAAAAACAGATTGCGTACAATATCAAACATAATATTACCCCTACCACCATTAAAAAGAGTATTGAAGACGTAATGAAGCAAACAAGCGTGCTCGATATAAAGGGATATGATCCGGCGAGCCCTTATGCAACAGATGATATGGCTGGGTTCCACATGGCTGCCGATGATGGGATTGCCTATGGCAAAGGAAACGGTTCGGAAAAAGCCCGCACCATCCCTCAAATGGAAAAGGATATTGCGCAGGTAAAAAAGCAAATGGAAAAAGCGGCACGCGACCTGGATTTTATGGAAGCGGCAAGGCTGAGAGACAGGATGTTTGCTTTGCAGAAGGAATTGGAGGGAGTGAAAAGCTGAATAATTCGGCCAGGAAATACTCCACTCCCGCCACGCCATACCCCTAAAATCCCCTTGTAAAAAATTTAACATCTCCGAATTTGTTCGTAGTTCAGTTTTCCCCCTTATTTTTGTTCTACGAAAACTTTCTTAGTTATGAAACAAATATTTATACCAGTCCTCGCCTTAGCCCTTTTTACAAATTCAGCCTCCTTTGCACAAACAACTGCCAAGGGAGATAAAGGTGAGAAAGGGACCAAAGAAGAAAAAAAAGAAATTACCATCCAGAAAAAGGAAGGTACCAAAAATGAAACGATGAAAATTGTGATTGATGGCGATAATGTAACCATCAATGGCAAACCAGCCGACCAGTACAAGGGTGATGATAAAATTATTATTGATGAAGATATTATCATCAATGGTAATCGTGTAATAATACCCGGCCAGAAAGGAACGGTAAAAATTACGGGTACAGGCACTACCCGCCCGCTGTTGGGGGTAACTACCGAAAAGGATGCTAAAGGGGTAAAAATCAATTCGATAAGTGATAACAGCGGCGCCGAAAAAGCTGGCTTGAAGCAAGGCGACATTATTACCATGATCAACAAAACGGCTGTAAGCAGCCCTGAGGGTCTCACAGAAGCCATCCGCAAGCAAAAACCGGGTGATATTGTAGAGGTTTCTTATATACGGGCGGGCAAACCACTGAAAGCAAAAGCCACGCTTGGAAAAACAACCGAAACCTATTCATTCAACACCGACAAGTTCAACTACAATTTTGAACAGGGCCATCCGTATGCATTTACCATGCCCCGCGGAACATTCAATTGGGAAAGCAGCCCAAGAGTTCAGGTATTTGGTTCTTCAACTCCCAAATATGGCATGAGCATCCAGGATGATGAAGACCGCCGGGGGGTAAAGGTTACCGATGTGGACGATGAAGGAAATGCCTGGAAGGGAGGCCTACGGGAAGATGATATCATTACCGAAATAGATAACGAACCCATTACCGGTGTAGATAATCTCAAGGATAAGCTAACCGCCAGAAAGGATAATGCAACCGTCAGCCTGAAGGTTCTCCGCAATGGAAAAACAGAAACCCTGATCATAAAAGTTCCAAGAAAATTAAAATCTGCCTCCTTATAATAACACTGCACACACCACCTCTATATACACACAGTTTATCTGCTGAATTGAAAAGCGCCCCAAAAACCGGGGCGCTTTCGCTTTTTTATACTTACCGTGCTGAGAGAATACTGTAAGTGTGGCCTACATTTGCCGCCCATGAACTACCAACCGGTCATAGGGCTCGAAGTGCATATTCAGCTTCAAACCCGTTCCAAGCTTTTTTGCAGCGATAACGCCACCTACGGTGCATCGCCCAATACACAGGTTTCACCCGTAAGCCTCGCCCACCCGGGCACATTGCCCGTACTCAACAGGCAGGCGCTGGAATTTGCTATTCAACTCGGGCTGGCACTTGGCAGCCAGATCACCCGCCGGGGCTGGTTCGACCGCAAACATTATTTTTACCCCGATCTCCCCAAGGGATACCAAACCACCCAACTCAACGCCCCCATAATTGTGGGAGGCTGGCTGGCCGGGGTGCAAATCCATCATGTTCACCTCGAGGAAGATGCAGGTAAAAGCATTCACGATGCCGACCCCACCCAAAGCCATATTGACCTGAACCGCGCCGGGGTCCCGCTGCTGGAACTGGTTACCGACCCGGTGATTCACGATGCTGAAACGGCGGCTGCTTTCCTTACCGAACTGCGCAAACTGGTCCGCTGGCTGGGCATTTGCGATGGCAATATGGAGGAGGGAAGCCTGCGCTGCGATGCCAATATTAGTATCCGTCCCATAGGCGAAACCAAACTTGGCAGCAAAGTAGAGGTTAAAAATATCAACAGTATAAGGTTTGTACGCAAGGCCATTGAATGCGAAATCAGGCGGCAATCAGCCATGCTGGACAATGGCGAAAAAATCATCCAGCAAACCCGCGGCTACGACAGCGACAACGACCTCACCCATGCGCAACGCGATAAGGAAGAAGCGCATGATTACCGCTACTTTCCCTGCCCCGACCTTCCTCCTTTCAATGTAACGGACACTCAATTGCAAACCATAAGGGATGCTATGCCGGCTTTACCGCACCAGCTGGAAGAGCGGTTTATCCAATTGGGTTTGCCTCACCAGGATGCCAAAGTGCTTACAGAAGATCATGCATTTGCCCATTATTTTGAAGCCCTTATTAAGGCAGGGGCGCATGCCAAACCTGCCGCCAACTGGATGCTGGGCCCGGTAAAAAAATGGTTGAATGAACATGGGCATGACCTGGAAAAGTTCCCCGTTCCGGCGGAAAAGCTGGTATCGCTGATAGCGCTGGTGGAATCAGGCAAAGTGAATTTCAGCACCGCTTCCTCGCGCATTTTGCCCGAAATAGTTAAAAACCCGGATGCTTCGCCGGAACAAATTGCCATATCTGCCCGGCTGGTGCAGGAAGGTGATGAAGAACAGATAACCCAATGGGTAAAGCAGGTGCTGGATGCCATGCCCGACAAGGTTGTCGAATACAAAAAGGGGAAAAAGGGATTGATCGGGTTGTTTGTAGGCGAGGTTAAAAAGGCCAGTAAGGGCAAAGCCGACCCGCAAAAAGCAACGGCGCTGATCAGGCAATTGCTGGATTAAATGGGCGATAAAATTCGCTTTGCAGCTTCGAGGCTTTGCGTGGTAAAATATTAAAAATCATTCCGTTGCGTGAAGGCACGCACCGGAGCGGGGTGGGAAATTACCGCATAATAAAAATGGCTGATCCAGCCCAATAATGCTGTATCAACCATTTTATAATCCTCTCCAAATTATAGGCTCCCTCCCCTTTTGGGGGAGGATTGGGGTGGGGGTTATACCTCCTCCTTTGGTGGAGCAGCCGGAATGGGAGCCTCCATCTTCATAAAAGGCTTCAAAATATCAATCGGTACCGGGAAGATGGTAGTACTGTTATTCTCAGTGGCAATTTCGCGAAGGGTTTGGAGATAACGCAGGGTAAGCGCGCTGGGTTGCTGGGCTAAAACGGCAGCCGCCTCACTCAGCTTCTGCGAAGCCTGGAATTCACCTTCGGCGGAAATTACCTTACTGCGGCGTTCGCGTTCGGCTTCGGCCTGTTTGGCCATGGCGCGCTGCATTTCCTGAGGAAGGTCAATTTGTTTCACTTCTACATTGGTCACTTTTACCCCCCAGGGCTCGGTTTGGGCATCAATTATTTCCTGCAAACGGTGGTTGATCTTTTCCCGCTGCGACAACAGGTCGTCCAGTTCACCCTGACCCAGCACACTTCGCAAGGTAGTTTGCGAAATTTGAGAAGTGGCAGCCATAAAATTCTCCACAGCCACAATGGCCAGGTTGGGCTCAACCACCCGGAAATACACCACTGCATTTACTTTGATGCTTACATTATCGGCTGTAATTACATCCTGCGGAGGCACATCCAGCACAATGGTCCGCAGGCTTACGGTCACCATCCGGTCGATGATGGGGATGAGGATTATGAGCCCGGGGCCTTTTACGGCTATTAAGCGGCCGAGCCTGAACACAACGCCCCGTTCGTATTCACGCAAAATTTTAATGGCATTTACAAAAAAGAAAATTGCAAGAAGCACAATAACAATCGATCCTACTGAAAATCCTTCCATAGTTGTTGTTTTTTAAATGGTGATTAGCTGTTATGAAGAAATTAGTTCAACCGTTAATTTTAACCCATGCGATTCTACCACCCTCACTTCGCTTCCTTTTTCAATAATACCATCTTTTGCCACCGCCGACCAAATTTCACCCTGAACCATAATGTTCCCCATCGGGTTTAGATCAGAAAGTGCCTTACCGGTTGAACCAATCAGCGCTTCCATGCCTGTGGTAACTTTTCGGCGCTGAGCCTTCAAACCAATACCAACTACTGCCAGGAAAAATAAGGCGGATAATATTACGGCGGGAATAATCACACCCAAAGATATCCTTGCCCACTCAAACGAAGGACCTTCTTTTATCAGCATCAGCGAACCGAGAAATAAGGACACCACCGCCCCAATGCCGAGGATGCCATGCGTGGGCGAGGTTATTTCTAAAATAAATAAAACAATGGCCAGTGCAATCAGGGCCAGGCCTGCAACATTTACCGGCAAGGTTTGCATGGCGTAAAAAGCCAGGATGAGGCTGATGGCCCCCACCACACCGGGTAAACCAATACCCGGGCTGTAAAACTCAAATATGAGCCCGTACATGCCGAGTAACATCAGTATGTAAGCAATATTGGGGTCGCTGATATAATTGAGCAGCTTTTGCACCCAACCCATTTCTACCCGAACCATTTCTGCCCCGGCAGTATGCAGCAGCACCACATTGCTATCCACCAGCACCTCCCACCCATTAATCTGTTTCAGCAGGTCGGCTTCATTTTCCGCAACCAGGTTTACCACGTTCTTTTTCACCGCTTCATTTTCGGCGAGGGCAACACTCATACGCACGGACTGCTCGGCCCAATCCACGTTGCGGCCCCGTTTTTCGGCAATACTGCGGATAAAGGCCACCGCATCGTTGGTGCTTTTCTCGTTCATAATGCTATCCATACCACCCTGCAGGTTAACCGGGTGCGCCGCACCAATATTGGTACCCGGCGCCATGGCAGCCACATGCGCAGCAAGCGTAATAAAAACACCGGCCGAGCCCGCATGCGCCCCCGACGGGGTAACATACACTATCACAGGCACTTTGGCATCGAGCATACTGCTTACAATAGAACGGGTGCTCTTGAGCAAGCCACCGGGTGTATTCAGGTTGATAAGCAGGCAGGCAGCTTTTTCATCTTCCGCTTTTTGTACGCCTGATGCAATGTATTCGGCCACCACGGGGTTGATAGCGCCATCAATGGAAATGGATACAATCTTTTGGGCCCTAAGCGAAATTCCGCCAATAAGAACCGAAAAGAGCAGGAAAAAGAATATTCGCATAAACGGATATGATGGATGGGTGTAAGGTACTGAATAATAGGGAGAAATGGCCGGGATGGCAGGTCCGGCCAGGCGAAAAAATGGTAATATTGGGCTGAATAGTTACTCGGGATATATATACGTTAAGTATAAGTGATTGAGTTGCGCTTCTAATTCGCTTGCAGAGCCCGTTGCGGGTACATCAATTATTGAGTCATTTTGATACTCTTTCAAAGTAATTTTGTGCGAGGGAATTTTGCAGCCATAAATTATGCATATTAATATGATGGCATTAAACAAATAGGTTTTTATAGAAAATTTTACAAACGTAGGGGAAGACTTTTCCTGGACTGGCTAAAGAGAAGCCATGCATTAACAGACAAGAATTTTGCCAATTTCCTTTTCTATGTACATAAAAACGCCGTTCATCATAGCTATACCAAATCAATCGGGCAATGGCCTTGGGATGGGTACAAGAAGCTTATAAGCATGGGACCAACAAGGTTATTACGAAATGAAGTATTAGAATTCCTTGGTGACGCGAAGCTTTTGTCAGGTTTTACCAGCGGGAAATTACCATCAAACCCGGGGATTGGGAGGATGTGTAATCGCAGACCGACCAAAAGGGCTTTGATCGGATTAGTGAGACTGAAAATATGGATAACGCTTGTGCTGCCAATAAACAACCTGTTGCCAAAAGGAAAGATGGTTTCTAATTCAAAACCCACATCCTGGGTTTGCAGAAGCGATGGATTGGCCGGATCGGCAATTGCTTGCCTGCCCTTATAATGGCCCCTTGCACCGGTAAATTTTGTTATGTCTAAATTCTCCGCCTGGCAATAATCGGGCGCATAAGCCGATTGCGGAGCGGGGCTTAATTCGTTGGAGTTGGTTGTGCAGGCAAATTGCAAAAAAAGGAGCTCAACAATACATGGAGTGTTTAAGCATGCAATTAGTTTGTCTTTAAGCAAAAGACAAACTAATTTGCAAAGTTGCTGCAAAGAAAATTTTTAAACAGTAAAGGGCATTGAAACAGAGCTACATGCAATGGCTTGCTTATGAATCAAAGGGATCGGCAGAAGCGCCCGAACCCTGTAAAATATTATCAACGGCACCACCAAGCATCGGAAATTTTTCCTTTACAAAATCCTTGATTACTTCTAATGCCCTTGCCGCCTGCTCAGGTGAGATGCCTGCACCGGAAACCATTTTATCTATTAGTTCATTCATAAAAAAAGCCTTTTATTAAAAAGGCTAAGATAGCACAACCATAGGAGCGGATGCAGAAAAATGATAGATTTTATGCCACCCGAAGTTTGCTCATTTTGCTGCTGGCAAATTGCTCTTGTGCGTAATCGAGGGTAACCACAAATTTTTTCTGCTGGGTACTAGGCAATTCGTACATGGCATTGGTCAGAATGTTTTCGCAAATGCTCCGCAATCCGCGTGCACCAAGCTTAAACTCCATAGCTTTTGTAACTATAAAGTCATACACATCATCATCAACGCCAAGTTTTATGCCCTCAAGGTCAAACAGCTTGGTGTATTGCTTTATCAGCGAGTTCCTGGGTTCGGTAAGGATGGCCCTGAGCGTATCGGCATCCAGCGGATCGAGGTGTGTAACTACCGGCAGGCGGCCAAGCAGTTCGGGAATAAGTCCAAAGGATTTCAAATCCTGCGCATTTACAAACTGAAGCAGGTTGCGGCGCTGGTATTCCTGCATTTCCTTGTTTACATTAAAGCCAATGGCATTGGTATTTACCCGGCGGGCAATAATCTGGTGCAAACCATCAAAGGCCCCTCCGGCAATAAACAATATATTCTGGGTGTTTAACTTGATCAGCTTTTGCTCGGGGTGCTTGCGGCCTCCCTGTGGGGGCACCAATACTTCGGTTCCTTCGAGCATTTTCAAAAGGCCTTGCTGTACGCCTTCGCCGCTTACATCTCGGGTAATACTTGGGTTGTCGCCTTTCCGCGCAATCTTATCAATTTCATCAATATATACAATGCCTCGCTCGGCTGCCTGCACATCGTAATCACAAGCCTGCAGCAAACGGGTGAGCATGCTTTCCACATCTTCGCCCACATAGCCGGCTTCTGTAAAAACGGTAGCATCCACAATGGCAAATGGTACATTCAGCAGGCGGGCAATGGTTTTTGCCAGCAGAGTTTTACCGGTTCCGGTTTCACCAACAAGTATAATGTTGGCCTTTTCTATTTCCACTTCATCAACACTTACTTTTTGGGTAAGCCGTTTGTAGTGGTTGTACACTGCCACGCTCAAAATTTTCTTGGCATCATCCTGGCCAATAACGTATTGATCAAGAAAGCCTTTTATTTCGGTTGGCTTTTTTACATTCAGCTTAAAAGAACCGGGTGCAGTGAATTTTTTATTATAAATGGCCAGCTCCTGCTCCACAATTTCGCGTGCGCTTTCTACGCACTGTTCGCAAATATGAACCGTCTCCTGACCGGCGATGAGAATTTTTACTTCATCGCGGCTTTTTCCGCAAAAAGAACAATGTAAGGTATGTTTTGCCATACTGGATTGAGTAACCAAAAGTTTCGTTAAAATAGCCGTAGGTAGCCGACAAAAATAAGAATTAATAATTCGTATCCATGTTAAATATATCGCCGATGGATAAAATCATTCCCGATCGGATCCTTTTGGTGATCAGGTTTCTTTTGCTTTTTTGCAACTAATTAAAAATCAAGCCCAAGCGAGAAATACCAAACCGGTTTGCCTTTAAATATTCCATTCATCGGCCAGCCTGCATCTACCTTCATCAGGTATCCGAGCAGGGTGCTGCGTGCCCCAAAACCATAGCCGCCGGCAAATGGCCCGAGACCTGGGGACTTAAACGTTACCAAAACGGGGTTATTTGGATCGCCGGTTCCATAAGTTACACTCGGCCTTTTAATCCCCGTAAATGTACCCTCCCAGGCTGTGCCGAAATCAACAAACTGGGTGAGTTGGAAATTGCGGATAAAGGCATTATTAATTGGCTTATTAAAGAATGTGGTAAATACCGGCAGCCTGAATTCGCTGTTGATGGTAGCTGCATTATTACCGTTGGCCAGGTTTTGATTATAGCCGCGCATATTGAGCGCCAGCGTTTGGTACACATAGTTTACCGAAGGATTAGGCTTGTTTCCACTCTCGAATTGTGGTGAAATCCATGAATCGATACCTCCCAGGTAATAAATCAGCTTTTGGTTGCCCCAACTTGCATCGAAAGCAGAGCGAAATGCCCATATAAAGTTCCGGTGGATTGGATAATAATACCTGAAATCGGCGCCCACATTGGTCGTTCTTTGGGCGGCTTTACCACTTTCAGCACCGGTTTGCATAATAGCTTCCCCATAAAACTTATACCTCAGGCCATTCCAGATGTTTTGAGTTTTTTGAATGGAATTATCATACACGTATTCAACCCGGAGGTTGGCATAGCTCAGGTTCTTATCAGGTAGCCCGAGCATTTCAAAATTCTCAGCCCGCGAAACCAGCTTGTCAAAACGGTAGGATGGGAGGAAACGGAAACTTCTGACCTTATCAAGCGGGTACACAATTTTACCCTGGTATATGCTGGTAAACATTTTGCCGGGCAGCCCTCTTTGGTTATCGTAATACACATTGCTGTTGGCCCCACGGTAAACAAGCAGACCCCAATCAATCCTCTTCCTGAAATTATCATAGGAAACATAGTATTCGTTATCGCTGAAATTAATACCGGGTTTCCATCCGCCGCTAAAACGGTAATCTTCCATTACATCGCTTATACTGCCCATAAATGCCCAGCTTACATTGTTGCCATTGTTAAGCTGTATGGGCCCAACGCCACCCGCATAGGGCTGAAACCTGTTGATAATGATATTGTTACTGATTCCACCCATCAACATATCGCTGCTGAATTTCAGTTTGTATTTATAAAGTTTGGCATCCTTTAGCGGCTGTTTGCGCAATAAACGGGGATCGGTCATGGTTCCAAAAAATCCCTTCAGGGGGTCGGTTTCCACAGAATCCTTCCCCCTTTTATCTTCTTCGTCTTCAAACTCTGTTACAAAACCGGTTGGTTCGGTACTGTCTTTCTTTTCGGCCCCGGTAGTTTTATATAGTGTTGCCTGTCCCGATTGGCCCCTGGCCTTCAGCATTTCAACCCGCATATATTCGGTAGGGCGCGATGGCACATTTCGCCTGCGAAGGTTTACACTATCCACCCTTAGGCGGTAAAGCATTTTCATGTCGCTTTGCTGAGTTACCTCGCTCACCTGTCCGCGGTCGCCTGCATTGCGGGTTTCAAGCAGGCTGCTTTGGTAATTGGTCATGGGAAAGGTGTAGGTGCTGTCCTTGGTAAGCGCAATAAACCCCACCGAATCGGGCTCGGGCATATCCCAGGCCTTAAGTGTGCTGTCTATTTCCTGTTCAGATGGGTTTCTTAATACTTCTTCCCCAATAAAAATAAGCGTATCGGCCCCGGCGGCGCTGGTGGTAAAAAAACCTGCAAACCGGTTGGCTACCCCGTTTTGATCGGATACAAAAGTGTAGTGGTTTACATTGTATTGCATAGGGAAGCGGGCATTGCCAAAAGGCATATTCGTAAGCTGGGTAACTTGCCTGAACCCTGCTTTTTCATCATAGTCGGCCAGGAAAACATTGTACCGGTTCTTGCTGGGCAAAGAGGAATCGCCACCTTTTACATTGGGATCGGGGCGGTTACTCGAAAAAATGATCCCGGTTTTGTTGGGGAAAGATACAAAGGAGGCATCGAGATCGTCCCATACATCATTGGTCAACTGGTCTATTTTACCTGTTTCAATATTGTAGATATACAGGTCGGTATGGCCATTTTTTACGGCGCTCATAACCAGCTTGCGGTGGTCAAGAAAATATTGCGCATCCTGTACCTGGTCGAAAGGCAGGTCTATTTTCTGGCTTTTCGCATTGTTTACCACATCACGAATGATCAGTTTGGTCTTATCCTTTTCCCAGTAAATCACCGCCAGGCGGGTTCCCCTTCCATCCCAGGTCATAATGGGGTAGTTTGGGTTGCGTTCGTGTTTGGGGCTTCGAACGCCATTTTTTATGAGTATGCTTTTGTTGGTATAGTTTTCATACAAAGCAACCCGGTAAAATCCTTTTATGTATTCCGCCACAGCATAGGTGTACGAACGCCTGTCGGGATTGGGGGCAAAATGGTAGAAGTCGCGGTTTTCGTTTACATCTTCGGTAATGCTGATAGTACCTTTTGGCATATTTCGCCTTCCCTTGATGTCTTCATAGTATTTGGCGGTTTCCTTTTCCATAAACTCGGCCAACACATCCTTAAATTTCTTTTTGCAAATCCTTTGCGAAGCGCTGTTCAGGTTTTTATACAAAATAGCCAGGTACATAAAATAGGTAACATTCTCCTTTTTATAGGTATTGGCTATATAATTCCAAAAGCCATGGCCTGCAAGCAGGGGATCTATAAATGCAAACTGGTAAAAATTCTTATACTCTTTGGCAAGCAGTGCGTTCTTCAGTTTATCATCCATTTGAACGCTCCAGTTTTCGGCGGTATAAGCTACATAGCCATCGGTAAGCCATTGCGGCAGGTCGAGCAGCGCAGTGTTACCGGCTATTTCGCCGATATTATCTCCAAAAAGGCGGTTATCTACCAGGATACGGGCAATGCCTTCGCGGATTTGTTTGCGCAGGTCGTTGTGGTCGGCATTAAAATAAACCAGCATTTTATTATTTACCAGCCGACTTAAGCCTCCAACATCAGGAATATTATTTACCAAACCAATATTGGTAGCCTGCATATCGTCGTACGAATTATATAAAACAATATTGGCCCTTCTTTGCAAACCGGTTTCTGTAAAGCTTTCAATGCTTTCAAGTTCCTCCTCGGCTATCTGTAAAACATATTTGGCCAGTTCGAGGCCCCCATCATTGAAATGCACATTAAAATTCGGGGTTTGGTAATACCTCCAGTTGTATTTGCGATACTGGATCCGGTTTTTCCCAAATTCTACTGAAGAAACCTGGGCTTCTGCCAGAAAACCGAACAATGAAACTATGATGGCCGCAAGAAGTAAATACCCTCTCTTATGAAACTCCGATGTACAATTCATTTATGGATCCTTTGCTCTGTTAAATGTAAGGCAGGTGAAATAACAACAAAAAGGGTTTGGAGTTTCATTGATCCGGCTTTTTTA
>CAYUGH010000021.1:0-56015 GCA_964444195.1 uncultured Chitinophagaceae bacterium | reverse complement strand
AATTGAAGATGCTATAATGGGCCATCCAAAGAAATTATTGGCCTGAATAGTTACTTTCATTTTACAATAATAGACAAATTAACTGTTGCTTCCTGCCCGGGGCCGTGCCTGGCCTGGAGTGCCCCCACGTTGTTGCGGCCCTCCTATGGCCTTACCCCCAAAACGGTTAATGTTCAACATAAAAGTGACCATAAAATACCGTTGCAGCACATTGGTGTACGAATCATTTATATAGTTGTCCGATACATTCCGGTCAATGCTTTTATTCTGGTTGAGCATGTCGATAACGCTAAATTTTACTTCGCCATTGCTTTTCTTAAACAACAGCCAGGCCACATTGCTGTTCCACAACGGGATAGCCTGGTTAAAACCATCGGCACGACCGCCATTGATGGTCATTTCAAAATCGTTGTTTATGCTCAGCCTCTTGAAAAACCATACTGTTCCATTTACCCCGTACTTGTGGTTGAGGTATTTATTGTTCATGTTTTTTTGAACCGTGTAGCGGGTATCGTAATAGCTAAGGTTAATATTAGCGTTCAGGTCAAGCTTCCTGTCAATATTATAGTTAAACGCCACCCTTTGCCCTGCTGAATAATTGTAATTATAATTTACTTCCTTGTACATAAGGCTTACATCCCGGTTGTAGCGAAGGTTTGAAGTAAGATTGAGGTTCATCGGGCTTTTTCGGCCGTTTGCCACTTTTTTCAATGGAATACCAACTGTGGCATTCAGCGCAAAATTATTCGCGCCATTCACATTCTCGGGTCTTACAATCTGTACCGAGCTGCTTACTGTATCAATCCCGTTTACTATCCGGTTCATAATGAGGTTAGCCTGCAGGCTGGTATTGAAATACATGAATGTTTTGGTATTGAATGTATTCCAGGTAAAGTTGAGGTTATGGGTAAACTCCTGGTTCAGGTTGGGGTTACCAACACGCCAGCGGATAGGATTGGATATATCGAGCACATTCTGCAACTGGATAATATTTGGAGCACGTGTGCTTCCGCGGTACTGAAAGCGGATATTTTTCCGGGTGCCGAGGTTGTAATTGAAAGAAGCATTGGGGAAAAAGTTTACAAAGCTTTGCTTCATCAGGCTATCCTTGCCTGTGAGAGCCTGGTGGCTCATATTGCTGAGTTCGGCAAATTGCACGGCGCCACCCACCTGGTAGTCGTATTTTTTCTTTTTAACCCTGTAATTGCCTCCTACGCGGCTGCTGATATTACTGTTTTCAAAATAATTGGTCAATGGTTTGTTCAGGCTGTCAAACATGCCGGTATTGGCATTATAATCAAAGGTTTTACGGTCGCTTACACTTTGGTTGTTACTATAGGAATAGTTCAGTTCTACTATTTTGCCATTGCCTACGCTTTCGGTAATTGAGGTGGTAAAAGTGTTGTTAAACGAACTTCCTTCAATGTCGTAGCGCTGCCTGGTATCCTGCTTTCTTTTAAGGGTGCTGTCGGGGTAATAAAACAGGTAAGGCGTTTCATTGAGCCCGTCGCCCACGTTTTCATTCATGGAGGTATTCCAGCCAAGGGTCATGCTGCGCCCGGGTTTTCTGAACCGGTGCCTGAACAGCAGGTTATTGTTTAGCCCTATATTATTGCTTTTAACCACCCGCCTGTTACTTCCTGCAATGGCAAGGTATTCACCAGTTTTTCCCGAAGCGGTAGTCATAACGGAGTCGAAACTGATAGATTGGTTATCAGCCCATCGCAGCGTTGGCTGAATCAATAGCGAATTCATACTGTCGATACTGTACTCAAACTTAAGATTAAGGTTATGATTTTGGTTTTTACTGATATTCCGGGTTTCATTATTGGAATAAGAGGCACTGTCGTTGGGAAAAAAGTTTTGACGGTAACTGGTATTCCTGATGTCGCGTTCGGTATTGGAAACAAAATAATTAGCGCTGAAGGTTGCTTTTCGCCCCCACTCATCGCGATAGTTTACGCCTGCATTCCAGGTATTGGTATTTCCACCGCCATTATTGCCCGACCCGGTTGAGCGGCCGCCTGTATTGTTTCGCCCCCTGTTGCTATTATTCAGGCTCTGCTCAAGATCATTTTGGGTAAAGCCCGACTTGTTTACATTATTTGCGCCACCAAGCACACTTATTTGGGTTTTATCGTTAAAAGTATTCAGGCTGGCATTGGCTGTGTAGCGGTCGCTGCCACCCATGCCCCCGCTGGCCCGGCCAAACATACCTTTTCTTTTATCCTTTTTGGTTTTTATATTGATGGTACGGGTGCGGCTGCCATCGTCTATCCGGGTAAATTTCGCCTGGTCGCTCATATCATCAAACACCTGGATACTCTCAATCATATCCGCGCTCAGGTTTTTGGTGGCAAGTTTTGGGTCGTTGCTAAAAAATTCCTTTCCATCCACATACACTTTCGTTATTTCCTCTCCCTGCGCACTAATATTTCCATCACGGTCAACCTCAACCCCGGGCAATTTTTTCAGGAGGTCTTCTACCGTAGCATTGGGCGGTGTTTTAAAAGCCGATGCCCTGAATTCAACCGTATCATTTTTAATGGTAACCGGCGGCCTGGTTACAACCACCCCTTCCAGTGTGCTTGTATCGGGCAGAAGAATGATGGCGCCGCCATCAAAAACCGGGTTGGCGGCCGAAAGCGAAATATTTTTTACATATTCAAGGAAACCGGTAAAGCTGATGCCGAAAATAAAGTCACCCGCAGGCAGGTTTTTCAGTTCAAAAGCGCCTGTACTGTCCGAAATGCCGTATGCGGCGGCCGTACTGTCTTTAGCTTCAAGTAAAACAATGGTAGCTCCCTGCAATGGCTTTTGGATAAGACTATCCCACACTACTCCCTTTACACTCCCGGAAAATTTTGCCTGTGCATTCGCCAGGCAGGGCAGTAGAAAAATAACGAGGGAAATCAGTCGGTACATCAGGTCGTTATGGATCGATCCCCCGGAATCGCGTTAATACGGGGGTATGAAAAATGAGGCGCAAAGTTGCAGTAGTATGACGCCCCAAAGGTTCAAAAACCCTCCTGAACTGTCCTGTATGGCTAAATTTTAACAGAAATTGTGAATTAAATGGCGTCAGGATATTTTAATCAAACCTTCATATCTCAGAGGCCTCCTGGCTTCATAACTAAAATCTGATTCCGTTTCACCATTTCTAAAGCCTATTTTACAGGAGCAAACAGTTCGGCCTCTATGATTGAAAAAGTTCCCTTTGCATTGGAATCATCCCTTGCCACTCCGTCGTCCAGTTTCTTTCCATTCACTTCCTTAGTTTCATCACGCTTCACATCGCCCGCACCCACCAGTTGTATCCTTACCTTTTTGCCTGTGGTGGGCTTAAAAACCGCGGTAAAATACCCCAGGTTAGGCGTAGTACTGGCATTAAAAACCTCTTTTCCGTCAATGGTTATCCGAAGGGGATAGGTCCTTGTTCTGAAATTATTCAACTTTAAAACCACTTCATTTACCAACGATGCAGAAGCCAGTTCATACTCCACCCATGCCGTTCCTAATTTTCCATCATTCACCCAATCACTCGCCTCGTTATCGTCATAGCTAAAGCTGATGCTATCCGCATTGGCTCCGGCTGTGGCAGCCGCAATGTTCAAAGGCTTTCTTATCATGGTAAATGATGGCCCGTAAGGAGTGGCTCCCCTCGACAAATCAGGCTTTAATCCTTCGGAAGGCAACTGCAATGCCAAACCGTCTTTTACCCCAAACGGAACAGATTTTATAGTAATAGTACTTTCCTTTAAGCCCTCAGCCGTTGCTTTAACCGAAACAGAACCTGCCTTTGTAGTTGAGCGGACCAACACACGGTTAACGCCACATTCCACAGGAAGTGTTTTGGAGAGAATATAATTATCCGGGCCCTGTGCCATACCGCCTCTCCATTCTCCCTCGCCTTCGAGGGAAAAGCGAATCTCATTCAATGCCGTTGGACAACGATTGCCCTTTGCATCCACTACTTCCACCTCAATTAATGCAAGGTCTGAACCGTTGGCATAAAACGGTTGAGCTGCACTAATACGTGTTAGTTTTACGGCAGCAGGCGCACCCGCAGTTTCATGTTTGGTGTCACATAATTTCTTTCCCTTTGCATCATAACCCACAGCGGAAATGGCGCCTGGCTTCCAGGCCACATTGCTGAATGTATAAAGAAAGCGGTTACTCTGGCTACCAAATCCAAGCGATTTACCGTTTACAAACAACTCCACTTTTTCCGCGCTTGAAATAACATAAATATCCTTCACCACTCCTTCCTTATAATTCCAATGCCCCATAATATGGATGCGTGGATTCTCCACATTTACCCAGCCATCCCACATTACCTGGTGGGCGTAAAATCCATCCTTAATAATGCGCAGCCCATCCACTTCGCCGCTTCTCCTGAAGTTTTCGGCGCCGCGGTGGTGGGTATTGGTTTCAGAGAAAACAATATTTACTCCTCCGCCATTTACGCGCTTGCCGGTGCCGGGCCTTTCGTTCCAGTATTCAAACCAGCGCCTGATGTTTTCAATGGCATGCTTATCCTGGTTATGGTTGTATGAACTTGCATCCTGCCCGTTGTGCAAAGGGTCTTCGCCTTCTTTATGATAGGGGGGTGAAAACTCGTCCCAATATTTCCGCAAACCCTCATCGCGGCTGTATTCCATTTGCCACATGGGCTTAGCCGCACTCTTATTGATGTACAACATTTCGCCACCATACTCGGCCTCTTTACTGGCAAGCATATTCCTGCTTCCAATGGCACGGCCACCGTTGGGATCATACAAATCCCTGATGGCTTTCATTTCCTTCATGTGGTTTTCACTGATCTGGTTATTGCCACATTCATAAAAAATAATACTTGGGTTGTTGCGGTTGTAAATGATGGCGTCGCGCATTACTTCCTTTCGCTGTTCCCATCTTCTTCCTTCCACATCCTTTTCCGAATCGCCTGCGGGCATCGCCTGGATCAATCCAACGCGGTCGCAACTTTCCACGTCCTGTTTGCCAGGCGTAATATGCATCCATCGTACGAGGTTGGCATTGCTTGCAACCATCAGCCCATTGCTGTAATCACTCAGCCATGCGGGTACCGATGCGCCAACCGCGGGCCATTCGTTGCTGGAGCGCTGGGCATATCCCTTTAAATGAAGCACCCGGTCGTTTAGGGTCAGGGAGCCATTGTCAAAGGCCGTTTTCCTAAACCCGGTGGTGGTTTTCACCTGGTCAGTCACCTTATTATTTATACGAATGGTGGAGTACACATGATAGAGATAGCCATATCCCCAACTCCAGAAATTCAGGTTCTTAACGAGCGATTCAGTTTTCAGGGTTTTTGTTTCCCCGGGGTGAAGTACGGCTTCAATAGTATTGAACTTGGAGGGAACCTCCTTACCTGTAACTGCATCAACCATATGCGCGGTGTACTGAAAAGTTTTGGCTTCTGCATAATCGTTTCTTATTTGCGATTTGGCGGATACCAACGCAGATTTTTGGGGGATATTGATATCATTTGCATAAACATATATACCCGTTGTTTGCAGGTTGGAATATAATGGCAGGGTCTGGTATAATCTATCCGCAACATGCAAATAAACATTCTTTGTTATGCCTCCATAATTAACATTAAAATTCCTGTCGTTCCACTGGAAGCCACTGGCTGTGGCTTTTTCCTTATAATTCCAGGCATTGTCAACCCTAACGGCTATCACGTTGTCGTCACTGAATTTTATTTTATCTGTAATATCAAAACCAAATGCCATAGCGCCATTCTCGCTCAGCCCAATGGACTTGCCCATTAAGGAAAACTTCGGCAGCCTGCCGCACCCCTTCAAACTCAATAAATACTTTTTTGCCCGCATGGGTTGCATCCATCTTAAAATGTTTTCTGTACCAGGTTATGCCTGTTGAATGTTTTTCAATAGACAGTTTGAATGCTTCATCTTCGTTGAAAGCGCGGGGCAGGGTTACGGGTTTCCAGGTAGCGTCGTTGTACTCTATGTTCGATGCCAGCGAATCATCCCCTACAAACATTACCCAGGATTGATTAAAATTGTACCTGGTTCGTGGAGAACTGCCAGCCTGTGAAAAAGCAATGCATAGGTTAAAGACAAGGAGGATAGTTAGTCCTCCCTTTTTAAAATTGAACTGTAACTTCATGCCTGGAGAGATTTTTACTAATGTGCAAACAATTTTTCCGTTAATTTAATAGTGTAACAGGAAGCATATACTTATGTGGCCACACTCCGAAAAAGGGGCGGGAACCCTTATGCTTTCCTTCATCTTACAATCGTTGAAAAAGCAGTTGAAATTAGTATAGCTGCCGTATCCAACCATCCTGTCGCATCTTGTAACATGCAACCCATGTTATTCAATATTTTTTCAATGCACGAAGAGAAATAACCTTAAAACAGTTTTCCTTCAGCCCAGTTTTATTTTACGTTCAAAGTTTGTTCTGCCTGTTTCAATCCCGCAGCCGTAACTTTTAATTTTACCGCCCCGGCTGTTTGTGCTGAACGCAAAATAGCCATGGCAAAGCCTTTGTACAATGCTTTTTTATTGCCGTCAAATAAATCATCGCTTAAATGATCGCCATTGTCCAAAGCAATTAATTGTGCTGCTCCACTTACTTCAAAACTAAGCTCTGCGTTTGCCGTGTGTACTTTTCGCCCCTTACTGTCAATGGCATATACTTTTACATATTGAAGGTCCATTCCGTCCGCTTTCCAGTTTGCATTCTCCGTTTCTATTTTTAAGGCAACCGCTTTCCCGGTTGTTTCCATTTCGTGACGGGCTACTTCTTTTCCGCCGTTTCGGGCAATGGCAGTGATCTTGCCAGGTGCAAATGCAATATCTTTCCAATAAATGGTATTGCGTTTTTTTACGTCCCTACTATTTTGTTGCACACCCATAGATTTTCCCAGTCCGACCGGGTCATCCGGGCGGGCATTCACAAATAATTCCACTTCATCGGCATTGGTATAAGTGTAGAGATTATACTTCGCTCCTTCCTGCCGGTTCCAATGCGATGAAATAACTTTTTGTCCCACTACCTGGTCGTTCCACATCTTCATCTCGCCTTCATTATCAACCACGCCGATATGAACCAATGGCTCTTCAGTAAAAATGCTTTTTGTTAACCAGGCTTGTGGAAAAGGCTCCATGGCATGATTGAAAAACGAATAGTTCCAACCCTTTCTCGGCCAACCCTGCGATTCGCCCCAATATTCGATGCCTCCCCAATAAGCCAGGCCAACCATTTTATCCCTGTCCATGCCAAAGTAAGGAGCAGCCAACTCATTGGTCACTGCTTCGCTTTGATAAATGATCATATCGGGAGCATGTTTCAAATATTCCTCGTAATCTTCCCAGGTATAATTAAAACTGGCAACATCGGTAACTGTTGCCAGTTCGGGTGGAACGATATTTTCTTTGATACGAAAATCAGGGTTGGCCCGGATAATACCCCCGGCACGGGCGGGATACATGGCCACGGTGGTTTTGCGGGTAGGATCGTAACGTTTTGCCACCACATCCATAATACGGTAGGTAGTAACGCCTCCATCGCCGGTTGCAAAATTCCAGCGTTCTTCCTGGAACTGTAGTTCATTTCCAAAGCTCCACATAATAACCGATGGATGATTACGGTCACGCTTGATCCATTCTTTTTCGTTATTGAACCATATATCATTCCAGGGTGCACTACCTGCCCATGCCTGGATACTTCCCCATTTATCATACAATTCATCTACCACTAAAATTCCTTTTTCATCGGCCAGTTTAAAAAATGCTTTCGAATAAGGATTGTGTGAAGTGCGTATATGATTAAATCCAAAGGCTTTCAGTTGGTCCATCATCCTGGCAATCGAAGTTTCATGAGCGGCAGCGCCCACGGCACCCAGGTCGTGATGATTGGCCACCCCTTTCAAAAAAACTTTCTTTCCGTTTAATTTCAATCCAAATTCCTTGGAGAATTCAATGGTACGGATGCCAAATTTTTCGGTGAGTTTGTCAATTACTTTTCCGTTCAGGATCAACACCACTTCGGCAGCATATAAACGGGGCGTTTCGCAACTCCAAAGTTTCGGATCAGCTATATTCAATTTTGGTAAAGGAACTTCTACTGAGGCAAGATAATATTTTTGCGGTGCCAGTGCCTTTGTCTCCCCTACCAGCTTCCCTTCAGGGTCAACTATTTTTGCGACGATCTCCAGTTGATACTGTTTGTTTTTTACGCCTGCTACTTCTACCTGTACACTGACTTCTGCATTCTGATTGGTGATGTTTGGAGTCGTAATAAAAATACCATGCCGTGCAATGGAGATGGTATCTTTCACTACCAGGTGCACATCCCGGAAAAGACCGCCACCCGTGTACCAACGGGAAGCACCATCTGTGGAAGCACGAACGGCTACCACATTGTCCGCATCGTATTTGATGATGTCTGCTATATCAGCTTCAAAACCCAGATAGCCATAATCTGTTCCGCCGATCTTCTTTCCGTTTACCCAAACCTCACCATGCAGCATAATGCCTTCAAAATCGAGCAACACTCTTTTACCCTTCCAGGTTGGATCCGCCTTGAATATTTTTCGATACCAGCCTGTGCCCAAAGCTTTAAATCCACGCCCCCGGTTAGCGGTACTATCCCAGGGTTGTTCTATTTGAAAATCGTGAGGCAGATTAAGGGCTCGCCAACCGTCATCGTTGAAACCAGGGTTTATTGCATCGGGTATATCGCCGGCTTTGAATTTCCAACTGAAATTAAAAAGTTGGTTTATTCTGACTTGCTCATTGTTGTTCTGAGCAAAAAGTAGTGTTGTGTAACAAAGGACAATAATCGTTGACAAAATTTTCATAATCGCTATAATTACCCGAAAGGTAAAAACCCCCGGTACGGAAGCGACAAATTTGCCTGATCAAAATATAATCAAAACTTTGATCAATGTAACTGGCTGTAAATCAATAGTGAACAGGTAGAATGAACAAGCCCAAAGCTACAAGATGCCTGGTAATTGACCAGGGGAGGATAGAGAAACCGGCTTTTCCCTGCTTCCATTGAAAGAAGCAAAAACATGCTAAGCACAAAAATTGTATGGCTTCTTCCAGGGGTTTACACAATTGCATGATCATCCCGAACTTACATGCTGTTTGCCGGAAAATAAATCCGGAAAGCTTTTATTAATAAATGCAGACCCTCTATTGCATCATAAATTTCTTTTTATTAAAATTACCTCCTGAAATGTAACTTGTTGATTTTTAACACCTAAAAAGAAACTTTACATGAAAAGAAAGCTTTTTGCGATCACTGCACTCACAGTTTTCATTGTTGCCTGTAGTAAAACAGATGCACTGCAGAAAAAAGAAGCTAACGAACTTAGCTCACCTGCAAAATCTAAAACTCTCCCGGCGGCTATCAATTTCACCGCCCCGATGCAATTTCCCGAAGGTATGGTGTACAATCCCTTTACTGACCGGTTCCTGGTAAGCTCCATAGCGCTGGGAACCATTGGCTCAGTAACACCTGGAGGCGTTTATTCGCCATTTATCCAGGATGCCGCCCTGGCTTCCACTGCAGGCATGGAAATTGATAAAGCCCGTAAACGGTTGTTGGTAACAAACTCAGTGGTACAAGGCAGTTTGGCTCAATTGGTCATCTATGATCTAAATACTAAAAATCGCCTTTTCCTCATTGATCTCCTTGCGCTGGCAAACGATGGGGCCCCGCACCTGGCCAACGATGTTGCCGTGGACCAGCATGGAAATGCCTATTTGTTACCGACAGTTATGCCGGCAACATTTACAAGGTGGACCGCTATGGAAATGCCACTATTTTCTACAGCAACCCGGCCTATACGCCTGCTCCCGGGGGATTTGGGTTTAACGGGATCGAATACAGCAGCAGCCCTGGAGGCTACCTGCTGGTGGGCCATACTGCACTCAACCGGATCGTAAAAATTCCGGTCGACAATCCTGCTGCGCTGACTATCGTGCAATTCACACCTTCTGTTTTTAGCCCCGATGGTTTGTTGCTAAGCAAAAACAGCAAGGAGTTGATTGTTGTGAGCAATACCGCACAATTCCCCGGAAGCAAGGTGGTATCGTTTGAAACTAAAAATAACTGGGCAACTGCTACCAGCGCCGAAGAAGTTGAAACCGGGATCGTTTACCCAACAACGCTCACCAGCGATGGCAAAACAGAATGGGTACTTTATTCCTACATACACCTGCTCTTTGGTAATATATACCATGAAACATTTACCATTCAACCTTTGCCTTTTACCAGCAACAACCCCTTCTAAAGTTTGCCTGGACCAAACGAACAATGTTATTTGCCGGCAGTTCCTTTACGGGATTGTCGGCTTTGTTTTTAAAAATGGTAAAGCAACTCCCCTTCATAGGATATTAGGTCGCAACTTTTCACAAAACCGGTGCCCTCAAACTCCACGAATAATCCCCTGATGTCACCCAAGGACTGCTGATAAGCTCCGTTGAAAATTTGTTTACCATTTACGAATAAGGATACCTGCTTGTTATGGTTAACCAGTTTCACTGTATTCCACTTGCTTAGATCAAGCACAAATTGCGATAAGTCATTGTTTGACCTTCTGAATGTTTGTTCACTGAGTACATTCAATATCCGCAGGCTGCAACCCTCATTCACCAATCTAAACCTGATCATACTGTTGCTGCCCGATATTTGAAATTGGGTACTCCGGCAGAAAATACCTTTTTCAGGCAAGGCATTTTTAAAGGTGGTTTCAAAAATGAAATCATCCGAATTATGTGCAACAGGCGTGTAGTTGCATAACCGGGTTAAAATAGGTCCTGTGGTATCCAAGCCCCTTTTAGCCAATTGGTTGTTTGTAACCTGGAACAAAATGTCACTCCCGGTTTTAACAGCGGGAAACGCATAAAAATGAACGGGTATATCGTCCTGCCGATGGCATGCAAAAGCAATCCAATTGTCGGACCTTATATAGGCACTTGTGGTGGCAATTGCCTGCTGCCGGGTTTGGAGGGATACGGTAAATACACCAGGAATATAATAAATGTGTGCAGCGGTTTTTTCACCAGGCTTAATATAAGACCATGGGGATTTGTCTCCGAAATTCACAAATAAGCTATCCTTAATTTCGGGCAATTGCAGCTCAAAAAAGGCAGTAGCGGGTAAATGCCCTTCGGTACGGCTAAGCCTGATCGCACCGGCAATGTTTTTTGGCTTCAAAAGCTTCCACGTCAACAAACCAACAATACTTACACATAGCGTAAGGATAATGAGTACGATCTTCAATCGTTTGAAATTACCAGTCCTGTTGATCGTTTCTGGTTGTGCTAAAGGAGGCGATGAAGGTTGTGGATGGTAAGGTTCTTCATACTTTCCGTATTTTTTCAACGCATCAATGGTAGCTTGCTGAGGAATATAATCTTCATCAACAGATATCTTACCAAATATCCTTTTCAGGGTGCTATGGCTTATGTTTACATGAGTATCACGTTGTATCTCCCGGTTCAGGTCAACGTAATCTCCATGTTTCCACGTAATTGCTTCGCCGCGATTAAATCGTTTTTCGCAGCACTTAACAATTTCATGTAGCCTTGCTCCTTTGTTCATCAAAACAAGAATAAATTAATATAAAGAACGCAAATAAGCATTAATCATTTTCATTCAGAAAAATATCAGAAAGTAAAGCATGAAACAATCAGGGCATTTTCATCAGCCCTTCATACTTCACTTTCCAGCGTCCATCTTTTGGTATGCCCGGCATATCTTCTTTTGAGCCTTCATAACCGGCAACCATGATGGCAGCGGCAATAAGCACACCACCGTTGCCCGGAAGGTAAATCCTCAGCCGCTCGTCCTGGTAATTGTGCCCGTTCACCAAATACCTGTTGGTACGTATAGGCATTAAAATGGCCTCGATGGCTTTTTCGGGCATGCCCAATCTTGCCGCAGTCATGGCTGTCATAGGAAAATCCCAGCCCCAGGTGTCATCCCAGGTCCATGTATCCCAAACCAGGTTGAATGTTTTTTTCATGATGGCGGCATTGGTCATGGGCGATTCGGGTAACATGCCAATAGTGGCAAGCACGCTGGGGTGGTCAGTAAGATACTTTGGATTGGTATAGCTATCGGGTGCACTTTCTGCAGCCAGGTACACCCCATCCTGCACGGGCAGGGGCGAGAGCCCTTTCAGCACTTTATCCCAGGCTTCATTGCGGGGCATCCCCATTCTTACACGCCATTGCTGCGCTGTTTGCAGCGCCCAGTACCAGTAATTCAATTCGTAGGTTGGGTTATAGGTTTCCTCAGGTTTAAACCTTTCCTGTGCCGGTATCAACCCCGGGCCAAGCTTATATTTTTTGGTGATGCTATCGTAAAAGGCAAATGAAGCCATAAACTCGGCCGTTCCAAAAACGATCTTTTGGTATTTAGCCAGCACCTCTTTTGATGGTTTGCTTTTATACACCAGTTCCGCCATGGTGATGGGATGTGGTTGTTGCCAGATGATGAATGCCCCCACGCTTGATGGACTTTCATTGCCTGCATGATCCACCATTTTTTGCCAGCGCACGCCTTTGTAGCCCTGTCGTTTGGCAATGCCCTCCGCCTTGTCGTACACTTTAAAATACCAGGCAAGGCTTTTCTCCAGCAAATCGGTACGCCACCATAAGGCATAATGAACCGCATGCCACCAATGCATTTCGAGGTGGGGTTTGCCATACCAACTGTTGTAGGTGAGCCCGGTTTCCTGCGGTGGAAAATTACCTGCACACTGCACCCGCGTGAGCCATTGCGATAAAATAATCCTTCTTTCAAGTTCCTTTGCACGGGGGTCGGTACTGCCGTTAAAATCAATGGCACCGCCGGTTTCCCAGAATTTTTTCCAGCCTTCGGTGCTGCTTTTTTCAACCGTTGCAAAATCCGTTTCACCGGCCGGCATTTTTGCAGCAAAATGAATAGTGCCGCTGAAAGATGTGGCGCCCTTTGTTGGTTTTACCCCGAAAACATGCGGCACATTTTTTTCAATGGTCACGGGTACGTTCCAGTTTGCTTGTACAAAATAACTGTCCTTATCCAGCGTATGCTTTATGGTAAAATGATCGGATGCATTATTGATGATGGCTGTTGTGTGTTTACCGGAGTTTGTAAAATTAAACCCGTTGTCGTCCCATTGCCCGGTCGGATAAGGCATTATAATACTCACACCAATCCTTCCATCTGCTACCAGTTTTGATTCAATGGAAAAACCAATAATATCTTCCTTGTTATGGCAGGCCGTGGTAACTTTTACCGGCTCGCCTTCTACCGAAAAGCCTGAATGAATAACACCTGAATACAAATCAAGCGTCTGCGAAATACCCTTTATATCTGCTTCAGTAGCAGGCTTTCCATTCTTCAAAATAATTTTCAACCCAAGGTTGCCAAGCTGCAAACGGTGCGGGTTCTGCCTGAAAAAATCTGACGCTTGCTTGTTGCGGCCTGCTTCGTTCCATTGCACCCCATAGGTAATTTTCCGGCCCTGCAGCTCGTAGGTCTTCAGCGATTCTTCGAACTTGAAATTCTCCGTATTGGGAAAGCTATGCCAGCCCCATTCGCTTTGTGTGCCAAGCGGAACCCCTTTGGCATATATGGCCGGAAAGGTTTGAAGCCCGGTAGCATCCACCGTAAATGCAAAGGATCCATTGCCTACCGTAAGCGATGCTAAGCTATCGAATGTATTGACCGATACATTGTGCCGCTGCACCAGCGCCTTCCGGTCTATCTTTTGCGAAAATGCAGTATGAAAAAGCAGCCCAAGAGTTGATGATACAATAAGAAGTTTCAATTGCATGATGATGTTTTAAAGCAGGTACTTTTTCATTTTCAAAGGCTTGATGGCCTTCAATCCTTCAACCACTTTAGCCGCATTCATTTCAGCCCCGGCCCTGCTGGTATGGGTATGGTCGCCAAAAAATAATTTGTTTACCGAAGCCGTATCCATTTTCTCATATTCAAGCGCAATCTCCTCATTCAGGTCTATAAAATAAGCTTTCTCCTGTTCAGCAATTTGTTTGGCCCAAAGCCCGTAATCCTTATTGCCCCTCGCAATTTTTCCTTCCTTCCAGTTGTTGCGCGGCACAGGCGAACAAACAATGGCAATGGCTCCCTTTGCTTTGGCATCCTGTACGTATTTGCGCATATACCATCCGTAGGTATGCACCACTTCATCCACTTTGCGGATGGGATTGTAAATCTGTTTTTCCTCGGTACCAATACCGCGTATGGTGCCGCGCGCCCGTGCCGTATCATCCAGCGGGCCTGCATCGTTATGACCAAATTGCATGATCACAAAGTCGCCTGCTTTAAGCGTTTGCAAAATCTTATCCCAACGCCCTTCTGTAATAAAGGTACGGCTGCTGCGCCCGCCAATGGCATGATTTTGTACCTGGATTTTTGAGGTGTCGAAATAATGCCCAATGAGTGTGCCCCAACCCATCTGGCCATTTTTACCGCTGCCATCGCCGTTCTTTACGGTTGAATCGCCAATAATGTACATCACAGGCTTTGTTTTTGCCATGGGTAAAAAAGCCTGCAACAAAAAACAAATTACGATAGCTGATAACTTTTTAAGCGAAGAAATATTCATTGTTTATTATTTATTGTGTATTGTTGGCTTGCGCACACAAACAAATACCATTTACTATTCATTATTCATCATTCACTATCTAATCAAAGTAACTCCCATTATTCCCACTACCACTTCGTTGGCAATGGCTATGAGGGTAAGCTTTTTAAGTTTCTTCTTCGGGTCCAGCGGCAAGTCGAGTACCGTTGCAGCGCCACCTTCCACCGCCATATTTGTAAAGCCTTTGATGCTGCTGTATTTGGCCAATGGTTCTGTTGATATAGTTCCATCATTCAGGTACACCCTTGGCGGTCTTGCTGTTTTGCGGGCAAAAGCATAACCATCTTCATAGTAATCCTGCTCAATGGGCCACCAGTTCCCGGGGTTAATCAGCGGCAACGAATCTACCGAACCATCCTCATACTCAACCACTATCCGTGCATTTTCAAACCGGCTTTGCATGTGGTTGGTAGTACCTGCCATTAAAAAATAAGCATGGCTTGCCGAACCCGTTAAAGGAACCTCCATTTGCCGCGGGTAATTATCCCATTGGCTCACGAAAGCTATATTGTTTTTATCTTTTTGGGCAGGCGTGGCAAAACCAAAACCATAGGGTGTTTCATAAAAATCACGGTCCGCCGCTTTTGCCCTGAAACCGCTGTCATTGATATTAGCAGTAACAAGCGGGTAACACCAGTTGCCAATGCCCTGAGTGGGCAATTGCAAGGTTGGGCCAACAGGGCGTGGTGAAAGGTATTGCTGCTCAAAAACCGTTGAAACCTTTGCATTGAAAACAGGTTGCAGATCAACCGTTTCATACTTCGCTTCAGATGGCTGCTTTTTCCAATAGGTAAACGAAACTTCCCCAAGCGTTTTACCCGCTTTCTTTGCCCGGATTGTATTGGTCCCTGTGGTTAATTGGTTTACCGATACTTCCCATGAAATATTACCCTTGCGATTGTTGGATTTAATTGAAACGCTGCCGTTGTTCAACTCCACATAATCAGCGGCTATTCCTTCGGCCAATACAAACTGAAGCGTTGCCTTTTCCCCTGAAATTTTTACACCGGTAAAACGAACAGGGGCTACTATCTCAAAATCAAGTGGCGCCCACCATATCGCATCATTCTGCTGCAGTTGCGCAAAAATTGTTTTATGACCAGGTAGACCCTGAACCATTCCTTTAATGCTGTTACCTGTCATGGAAGCATTATGCAAAACTTCCTGCGGGTCATTCAGGGCAAGAACTTTTACTTTTCCAAACTCATACACAAAATTTGAACCTGTGGTGGTTGTTTTTTTAATGGCTGGCAATACAGGCATTTCTCCCTGCCAAACAATTGTAACCTGGTAAGCCGCCGACTTTTCTGCCTCAATCAAAACCATCGGTTCACCAACAGCATCTTTAATAAAAGCAGCATTAACCGATTTTCCATTTACCGTAACCTTTGGCAACTTAGTCCCTCTTGCTTTCAGCCTCAATTGCAAATGCATGGGTTTGGCAAAGGCCTGCTTAATGGTATAGCTGTCGGTATTTGATTCCCTGCGAAAATTAAATTGTACATCAGGTATTTTAAAATCAGCAAAAGGCCATGCATCGGGATAGCCAGGCGCAATGGTCAATGTATCAGCCAATGCATCGGGCCGTATGCCAAACAAACCCTCCACCAGGGCGCGGGCCGTCATGCCAATTCCATCGGCAAAATCGCGGTACAGTTCGCCGCGAATGGCATCGTAAAAAGAAAGTTGGTGCAGCCCGCCGGGGTTGGCGCCGAGGTACATGCTTTCCACCAGCGTGCTTTTCCACAAATCGAAAGCTTTATCGTTGCGCCCAGCCTGCCAATACGCAAGACTTGTGTGCATCCCTTCGGCCAGCGCCACATTGTTCACGCTCCATGTATAGGGCATCCAGTTGGTGGTGCTCAATACATGGTAATTTCCTTCAAGTCCTTTGGCTTTTACAGGAATATGCGGAATTTCATTATCCACGTAGCGCATCATCTGGTATGCCTGGAAAGCATCGGGCACACGGCTATCCATGGCATGGTAAATGGTCCAAAGCCCTGCCGAAGGATGCACCAGCTTATTTCCCAAAAGGTCTTTGTATTCAGCAAACCAGCCTTTATCCTTCAGCCAGAGTTTTGATTGCAATGCCTGCAAAATTTTTGTTGCCTCCTGCTGATAGGCCGAGCCATCGTAACCCAGTATGTTGGCCAGTAAAGCAGCCTTGCTGAATGCCCTGTAATTATAGGAAGATGAATGGGTTACCCCACCGCCGCTGTATTGCAGCGCATCGCTCGCCCAAATGCAGCAATAGGCATCGTATAGCCCATCGCCATCATTGTCGAAATTGCGTTTTTCCCAATCTAAGTGGCGCGTTATTACAGGCCACATTTCGCGCAAAAAAATTGTGTCCCCTGTCCATTCAAAATGCGTGAGCAACTGGTCGATAAACACCAGGTTCATGTCGTAATGGTGTGGCTTTATTTCACCATTGGGGTTGCGGCAGATATACCCACTGGTAAACATACCGAAGCCAATTTTTTCAAGATGCCGTGCAAGGTGCAGCGCGGTATCCATCACTACAGGCGCAAAGGCGGGCTCCGTTACCTGGCTTTTGGCATAGCTGCTGAAATGGGTATGCGCCCGGTCGTGCCAGCCCAGCGGATCTGCCACATTTGCGCCGCGCCAGGCAGGCAGGCGCATGCGCCAGGCAATTGAACCGTGCAGGTAAGTGGGCGATTCCCAGATGGCATCCCCTGCATTGGCCAATGCCCCGCCAAGCGTATTGATCCATTCATCGGGTGTATTAATCTTAACCCGGTCGCCTATTTTAGATGCCTGGTCAACCGACTGATTATACAGCGCTTCGAGCTTGTTATAAACAGTTTGTATCGGCCCTTCAGCCCATTGATAGTACCAGGTCCCGTTTTCCTTTAATGCAAATTCGGAATACAACACAGGCGCGCTGATGCTTTCAACAGGCTGGTCAGCATCTCCAATTTCTTTTACATTGGCAAAATCAACCGTGCGCATCTGTGTTCCATCGGGCATGGTGCCGGATACTACGCGTTCTTCGTAATGATCCGTAATGGTAAACCGGCCGCTTCCAATACGGATATTATTACCCGAGCAGTAGCCCGGCTGCAAATACCAAACACTTTCAGGGTCAGCGCCAATATCGCCATCGCGCGAAAACTTTTTACCACTTACCCCACCGTACACGCAAACCAGCTTTACACCGGCTGGCAGGTTTTTACCCGTTACTTTCAATACAAAACCTTCATCGGTAACCATGGAAACGGCTTCAAGCTTCAGCGTCCCTTTTCCCAATAAGGAATCCCGGATAGTATATTCCATTCTTTCGGGTTTGTACAGGGTTTCAATACTATCAGCAGCTATCAGCCATTTTGATCTTGTACCTTTTTGCAGCCCAAAACGAATATTGCCGCCCATGCCCGGCAGGTATAATGCAAACTCCGGAAGGTCGCCGGCTTCAACCCTGAAGCCGGTGTTGCCGCCATACAGCGCCCGGTTGAACCTGCGTTTACCTGCAACAAGCCTGAATCCATCACCCTCGGGTTTGTAATGCAACTCCCGCTGTAATCCATGCCATAAGCCGGTTTCATTGGTTTGAGCGTATAGCAATGAGTTCGTAACTGTAATAAGAAACGAAAAAATGCCTGCCACCAATAACCGTGGCAAAGGGGGAATTACAGCTTGAACTATTTTAATCAATTAATAAAATTTTCAGGTTGGTTGTTTACTTATTTGGATGTTGCCGGCTTACCTTATTTTTTCAGCGCCTGCAAAAGCGATATTCGGCTTCGGCGGATCTTTCATACCATCCCCAACATAAAAACTTGTATGCGGAGGCTGATTGTAAGCAACGTTTTGCCAGGCAATACTCAACCGGTACTGCGGATCGTGCATAAAGGTAACAAACCTGCGTTCGGTTGGGATGGGTGTGCTGAAAATGCGCAGTTCATTATTGTCGGCAGTCCGGTAAATCACTTCTTCGCGCCAGTCGCCCCAAAGGTCGGCGCTTAATACAGGATTGGACTTGGTGCCATTGTTCTTTACACAATTGTAACCCGCAGCATCCAGCATCCTTACTGTTTTGCTGTTTTCATAATCCCATTTATCAATAGTAGTACCGTTCAATATTTCACTCAGCACATCGCCATCCCAAAATATGCCCATGTTTACAGACGGTGTTTTTTCAGATATTTTATTTCCCTTGCAATCAAACATGCCGGTGATGCCCGCACCTGCTACCCAACATTCAAACCCCGGATAGCGCGGGTCAATATCGAGCGCCAAACCACGGCCCGGGCCTTCGCCATCTTCTCCCGCTTTGATGCTTGCTTTTTTCCAAAGCACTTCACCTGTTCGGGCATCCCTAAAATTGGCGCCGGCATCGTCAAAACGCTCCTGTATATCAAACACTTCCAGGCCAGGCCGCGTAGGATCGAGATCGCTCACATGCAAAGCATCGCCATGGCCAAGCCCTGTTGTGTACAATCCTTTACCATCATCATCCACCGTCATGGCGCCATATACAATTTCGTCCTTACCATCATTGTCCACATCGGCAACAGTCAGGTTATGGTTACCTTGTCCTGCATATTTCGGATAGCCCTCATTGGTATCGAAAACCCAGCGTGACTGAAGCTTTTTGTCTTTAAAATCCCAGGCAGCCAAAACGGTTCTCGTGTAATATCCACGGCACATCACCAGGCTTGGATGAATGCCGTCGAGGTAAGCCACACAGGCCAAAAAACGGTCCATCCTATTTCCATAACCATCGCCCCATAATGCTTTCAGCTCTGCTTCGGTAGGATCATGCTTATTTGGATAACGGGGCGCGATATAATCCACGGTTGACAATGCTTCGCCGGTCAATCCATCAAACATGGTTAAATACTCAGGCCCTGCAAGTATATACCCACGAGCATTGCGCCAGTCTTTACTTGAGTCGCCAATTACATTTCCCTTTGCATCCATGCTCCCGTCGGCGGTTTTCATAGCAATTTCCGCCTTGCCATCGCAATCGAAATCATACACCATAAACTGTGTGTAATGGGCGCCTTCCCTTATATTTTTTCCAAGGTTAATATTCCAAAGCAAAGTGCCATCCAGTTTGTAAGCCTGAATGATGGGAGGATCAGTAATGCCTGCCTGTGAGTTATCCTTTGCCCTGCCTGTTTGGTGTATAAAAATTTCATACTGACCATCGCCATCCACATCGCCAAGGCTACCATCGTTAGGTGAGTATCCTACAGGCGTTTGAAGCTTGATTGAAAAATATGGTTTGGAAAAAGCAGGCAGCGTGAATGACCTTGATGGAGGCTGTTCCTTTCCTTTGATCACTGCTTTTACAAAATAGCTTTGCTCTTTGGTGGAATCCAATTTTTCATCGGTAAAACCGGTAGATGCCGTCAGCGGGAATTTGTTCAGTTTTATTGGTTTGGCCCCTGCAACAGATTTATACAAATTAAACCCCGTTTGCATATCATCGCTGGCCAGCAACCGCCAGCTAACATACGCTTTACCGCTGCCTGCGGGTACAGCGCTCACGCCCCTGTCGAGTTTTTCCATGATACGCTGCGACATTAACAAAGACGGAATACCTGCAAGGAAAAGCAAGGCTGCAATAGTTTTCATCATCATGGCCATCAGATTTTTGTTTTCAGTTAATGCCTCATATTTACCATTGCCGGTTCATCCCGGTTGCAGCCAATCCATCCATTTTCAAACTTCAGCTCAGCTACCTGAATTAGACTCTGTCGCTTTAAAAAATCATCGGTTCCGCTCTTGTAAGGATGCACAAAATAATAAATGTACGCACGGCCATTATGTACCTGCACATCGGGGTGCTGGCCAATTTCTTTATCTCCTTCGCCGGTGCCCGGGGTTTCGAGTATCCTCTTCTCCTGCTTTTCCCAGCTTAGCAAATCTTTACTGCGATAAACACCCAATCCGGCCCAGTTATCAACCACCATCCAGTAGTAATCCTTCCATTGAAAAACCTTAGGGCCTTCGCCGCCACGGTCGCCAACAGCCTTTCCCTTATCTGTCCAGTTGTACAGGTCGGGGCTATCGGCATAGTAAATGCTTTTCTTATCAATCTCATTGTTATACCACATCCTCCAGCCGCCGCCCGGCAACTGCATTATACAGGCATCAATCACGCGTTCGCTTGCAAGCTTTAGTTTGCTTTCAAACTTCCAGTTTACCAGGTCTTTGCTGGTGAGGTGAACAATATCGCGCGGATGCCTCCAGTCGGTAAATACACCCGGCACATAGGTAAGGTACATGTGATAGGTACCCTGGTATTCCATTACTTCGGGCGCCCAATGCGTATAATCCGCTACAGGCCTGTATTCAATGTTGGCGGTATCTACATATTTCCAATGCGCGCCGTCTTTGCTTTCGGCTATGCCAATGCGGGTACCATGCACCCAGGTTACACCGTCAAGCCCAGGCACGTTGGCACGCCGGTTGGTGTAAAACATGAACCATTCCTTTTTAGCCTTGTTCCAAACAATGACCGGGTCGGCAGCGCCCCTGTAAATGGTATCAACAAACAATGGCTTTGGAGCTAAAACTCCCTTGCCGGACTTTTGCGCCGGCAAGGGAGTATAACATACCAGCCATAACGCAGAAGCAAAAAAATACTTTATCATGCTTTACCTTTTATGGCCTGTTTTGGAAAAGCTCTCTATAATGTAAAAGGCAAATACCAGTTTTCTTTATTCATCAGTTTAGCACGCACTTCTGATGCATTGCCTACTCCGTCTTTCAATAGTTTTTGGTAAATTTTATCCGCCAGGAAAGCCGGGTCATTTCTGCGTAATGCTACCCTTACCAGGTCGGGCCAGCGTGTGCCTTCAAAACCATTTTCAAGTGCGTTCTCGAGGATAAGACCGTTTTCCACCTCGAGCGTACTGTCGGCCCCTGCAAGGATTTCATAGTTTTGAATATTGGCCCTTGCACGGATACCGATATTGCGGTACCAATCCGAGCGATAGTAAGGTACGCCCGTACCCCCGCTGTTTCTGCCATCAAAATTAAATGGATAAGGCAGGGTAAGTGTATTGTGATATAAGGTAACATCCGTTACGCCGCTAGGCGGCGGGTAGGTCCCTGCAAAACCGCTGTTGAAGAATGAATAGGCCAGCTTGGGTTGTCCTGCCCGGTTGGCAGCTTCAGCAAACCTCAGGTGCAAATGCGTTTGGCGATATAAAAACCATTTACCATTTTTCTGGAATGGGTTCACTGCCAGGTCGGTTTGATAGTTGAGGTAGTTATACAAATATTTCATCACCACCGGCTGCCCGTTAATCTCGCGCCAGCTAAAAATGCCCCTTGCGTCATAAGGCAAAAAGCCTGTCTGTCCCGATAAAGGACGCTGGTTCTGCGAATTCCAATAGTCGATGGCTTGTTTTGAAGGCTTAACCAGGTATGATCCTCCCACGGGTGAAAACAAATTGATCAAAGGATTTTCAGGTTTAAACTTGCTATCGAATGGCAATACCCAAATCCACTCATAATCAAACCCGTTATCCTGTGCACGCTGAAACATGTGGCGCCATTGCGGCTCCCATACCAGGGTAGCTGCGTCGCCGCCGCGTGAGTAGGAAATATAATGATCTTCGTTGGCGCCGTTCCAGCCAAGCTTGTACTGCATATAATAGCGTGCGCCTTGTGTACCGGATGTAGCTGTTTCCATTACCTGGCGGTACCAGGTTGCCGCTTTAAGATAGTTGCCCTTCCACAGGTTCAAATCACCCAACAGGCATTTTTTATTAACGAAGAACTTAGCCGTACTGTACCCGTCAACATTTATATTAATGGTTGTTCCTGTTGGATACTGATCTTTAAACGGAAGCGCTTCTGTAAAATTGATCAGGCTGTCGAGCAGTGCATCAAAAGTGATCTTCGGGTATTTGCCCATGTCCTTAATATCATCTACGGTTTCAAGCGGGCTTGTAATATATGGCACCTGGCCGTAATGAATACCCAACTGCAGGTAAAGGAAAGAACGAAGGCAACCTACATCAGAATAACGCTGGTTAAATTCATCTTCTGTCATTTTGGTTTCCTTTTCCATAATGGCGAAATGCTTGAGCATATCGTTGCACTGTAGGATCATTTCGTAAAAAGGTCTTGGACTTGCATAGGGATTTTCGGCAGTAACCGAATGCGTGCTGATCTGCCTGAGATATTCATCGGCATTATTGGTGTACTCAACCATATCTCCGCGCAGTTCGTTCAGGATAATATACCTGTCGGCAAAGCTCAAAAACTTGCCATACAAGCCATTGATCGCAGCATCGGCATCATATACATTCCTGTACATGTATTGCACATCCAATTCCTGCTGAGGCAATTCCTCGAGGGTTTTACTACAGGCAGAAATCACCAGTATTAAACCGGCTATCCCCCACAAAATCATTCTATTGCTCACCCTTCTCATTGTCAATAATTTAGTCATGTTAAATGCAATCGTCATTTTTCTGATAACTCATTCAAGTAATTTTATACTCTTCCTTTACCAAGTTTATAACCCAAGCTTAATCCCAAAAATTACACTCCGGTGAATAGGCTGATAACCCGCATCAATACCTTGTGCAAACACCGATGGATTAGCGCTGAATTCGGGATCATAACCCAGGTAATCGGTAAATGTGAGCAGGTTATACCCGGTAGCATACAGGTTAATGCTCTTAAGAAACTTTTGATTTTTAACCGGCCAATCATACTCAACACTCAGGCTTCTCAACCTTATGTAAGAACCGTCCTCAATCCAGCGATCACTGAAAGCGGCATTACCCATGGGATCGCCCCAGGTTGCCCGTGGGGTGTTGGTGGTTTGCCCGTCAATCCTCCACCTGTTGGCCACACTCATCAATTGATTGTTGGTTCCCGAGGCCGACTCAAGCTGATGGCGCAATTGGTTGTACACTTCGCCACCCACCGAATAAGTAACAAGGGCCTGGAAAGCAAATCGCTTCCATGAAATACGGTTGTTGATACCTCCAAACCAATCGGGCTGCGCATTGCCAATTACCGAGCGGTCGGCATCATCAATAACTTTATCGCCATTTAAATCAGTAAACCGTACATCGCCTCCACTAAATGGAACCAAAGAACCATCTTTCATTTTACGCGTCAATCCGCTGGCTTTGGCTTCGGCATCCGTTGCAAATACACCATTGGTAGTTAACCCGAAGAATTGAGAGGCAGCCTGCCCTTCTGCTGTGAGCATAGTAGCCCCGGCAAATTCAGTAACAAACCTATCGCCCGGAACCTGCGTAACCTTATTGGTAAAGGTTGAAGCGTTTGCCGAGATATCCCATTTGATATTGGGCTTATTTATAACGCGCAGGGTTAATGAAAGGTCCAAACCATTCGACTCCATTTCACCATCATTGGTCAGCACTTCCTTGAAACCGAAAACAGATTCCACAGGTTGGTACATGAGCATTTTGGTGGTATTGTTTTTCCAGAAATCAACCGAGAACTGGATCCTATCGTTCCAGATGCCTGCATCCAATCCAACATTCACACGGGCAACATTCTCCCACTGTAGCGTAGGATTGGCAATTCCGCTGCGCAGCAATCCCTGCATACCCAACAGGTTTTGGCTGGTATAAGTTTGCCTTGAGCTGTAATTACCTATATCATCATTTCCTGTTTTAGAAATACCGGCCCTCAGCTTGAGGAAAGAAATGCGTGAATTGGCCATAAAGTTTTCGCTCGAAATAAGCCATGCGCCTTGCAGCGAAGGCATTACGGCCCAGGGATGATCACCCAGCTTAAGCCCTTCCTCTGCCTGTGCGCCAAACCTTGAAGAACCATCCATGGCGGCACTGAAGTTCAAAAAGAATTTATTTCTGAAGCTGTAATCAACATTGCCATATACGTTTATCCATGTCCATTCGCCTACACCCCCACTCACCTGCCGCAATGCATTCACGCCATTTTGTACGCTTACCAATTCATCGGTAGCCGAGTTAAAGCCAAGCGCAAAAATCTGGTCGGCTTTGTTATGCTGGTACCTGAAACCAAGGTTTGCGCCAAGGCTATGATTCCCGAACTTTTGATTGTATGATCCCTTTGTATCGGTAAACAGGGTATAAAGCCTTTTTACCTGCGTGCTCATGCGGCTGTCGATAACTGCATTGGATGTGGTATCGTTGCTGATGCCCTTACGCGGAACAAATACGTTTTCGCGTACCTTATCGTAGGTAATGCCAACCATGGTGCTGGCCGAAAATCTGTCATTGAATTTATACTTAAACCCAAATGAGCCAAAGAACCTGTAATACTTGTTATAGGCCTGCATGAGGTCGGTAACGGCGGTTGGGTTGCTTACATTAAACATATCGGCATCGGCAAGGTTGGGCGACACAGCGCCTGCCTCATTTACTTCCCTGTCGGTAAACAATGGCGACTTAACAAGCCCGAGGTAAATTGGGTTGGTAGTATTGGCCACGCCCTGGTCTTTCAGGTTTTGCTCATTGTAGGTAAATGAAAGGTTGGCCATGCCGGTGAATTTTTGCGAAAAATTCAACTGCGCATTGAAGCGGGTGTTGTAGCGCGACAGATCGGTTCCTTTAAGCACACCTTCATTTTTCAGGTACCCCATGCTTAAAGCATAGGTGGCAATATTGTCGCCACCTGTAACCTTAATATAGTAGTTGCTGTTCATTGAATTCTCCATTACCTTTTTCTGCCAGTCGGTATTATTGTGCGTGGCATAATACATGGGGTTTGATTTATTGTCGTCCATGTAAGGCTGGGTATAAATGCTGTTGCTGCTCAATCCTTTGGCCTGCAATACATCGCTCAGGTAAAGCCGGTAATCGGCATCGCCCATCACAGGCATTTTATCAGGGGCAAAGTTCATGCCGTAATAAGCGCCGAAATCAATTTTTGTTGCCTGCTGCTTTGCCCTGGTAGTAGTAACAATAATAGCCCCGTTTGCGCCTTTGGTACCATACACTGAAGCAGCATCTTTTAATACCGTAACATCCATGATATCCTTCACATCAATCAGCGAAAGTGGATTGGTATAGTTGTTGGCAATAATGGATTCACCATAATCATTGTAATCATACACCATGTCGTCAATAATGAGGAGCGGCTTGTTTGTTGCATACAATGATGTGAAACCGCGTAAAAACAAATTGGCTCCAACACCCGGGGTACCGCTTCGCCTGATGGCATTCAGTCCCGAGGCTTTGCCCTGAAAAAGTGCATCCGGCATTTCAATGGGGTTAGACCAGGTATTGTTTGCCGGTGCACCTACGGCAGCGGCAGCATTGTAGCTCTTCAAAACTTTGCCATTTGGCATGTCAATCTGTTCGTATACCGATTCCTGCGAATCATCGTTAAGCATCACCGTCAGTGATTTACGTCCCTTCAATGGCAGTATCATGGTTTGAAACCCTTCGCCTGTTACACGCACAGTAGCCAGGTAATCAGGAACCTTAAGCGTGAAGTTGCCCGATTCGTCAGATATAGCAGCAGAGAAACCCTCTACTGAAACATTTACACCCGGGGCGCCCTTGCCGGATGCAGCATCCTTTACAACACCGGTGATGGTTACCGATGCCTCGGCCTGCTTTGGGGCAACTGCTGTGGCTTTTGTAGTATCCTGTGCATGTGCTGTGCGCAATATGAAAAGCGAACAGCATAAAGCAGCAAGTTTAATAGTATGGTTAAGTCTTATCATCTTATTGCGCTGGTTGTTTCTTTAGTAAATTAATTCACAGGTTCAATTCTTATATAGTCGCAAACCACAGGGTTTGTAGCTGCTGTAGTAGTATTGGCAGCCATCAGGTAAATATTAAGCGACGGCTTAAAAGTGGCAAGCGTAAATTCACCTATATAAACTTCGCTATACGTTTGTACCGGAACAACGGTATAAGGAACCGCAACCGATGTGGTAGAATCAATCGCAACTCTCTGGCTGAATGTTCCGGTCTGAAAGTCGTTTACAGCCACCCAATACGCCTTGTATTTCATGGTAGGCATATCGCTCAGCGCATACCTAAGGTTAAACATGGCCACACCATGGTTCAACACAAGAATATCGCGATAAGGCTTCCCGGTTAGCGGGTTAATCCTGTCCCTGAAGAAAGTATTGCCTCTTCTGTCGTGGCTCGTAGAAAGATAGTCTTCGGCCTCGATAATCCTGGACAAAAACTTGGTTGAAGGGGCTACCGGCAAACTGCTTAACACATAAATGACCCCATTGCTGCAGGCAATGGTTTTGGTTATTTTCGATTTGTCAATCCCCACTTTTACGCCAAACTTTGATACGAGGGTATCGGGCAGTTGGGCAATTGCATAATAGCCTTCATAAGCAAAATCTTTAAGCACCTGGTATGAGGCAATTGAATCCGAAACCTGCTGCACATCCGTTTTGAAATAAGGACTATATTTGGTCACCTCGTCTGTAAACCCTGTGTTCTCCACCGCAAAGAAAGTATATTGATTCTCCTCTATGCGAAGATCATACACTTTATCCAAGTAATAATTAGCCGGCAAATTTCCCGTACCGGGTTTATAAATGGGTTCTCCCGTATTCGGATCAATCCCTATAACCTCGGCCTTTGCCGGATCAAAGCCGGTGTAATTCAGCTTTTTCAAATAGGCCGCCTGCGCTGTTGGAAAATCGGTGGACGTTGTTATTGCTTCCCAGCAATTGGATAATGCGGGCAACATCTTATCCACTACCTGCAAAATTCCGTTTTTGGCCAACTGATCGGCTTCCGAAATGGTTGCAGTTTCAATTTTCCTGCCAAGCATATTCTGATATTTACCGCTTAGCATTTCAATCCTTGCGGTATCGGTTACTTTGGTGGTAACCAATGACTGATAAGCAATATGGTTGGCTATAAAAGGTTTCAGTTTTGCCAGGTCGTTTTCAATGGCAGGGTCCAGCGTCGCCAGGGCGTCATTGGTGGGTGCGAAAACAGTAAAGGTTTTTGAGGAAGAAAGTACGGTATCATACCCCGCTTTCACCACCAGCCCAGCAAACTTTGACAAATTTGAAGTTTCCATTAACCGGGTCAATAAGTCCTTTGTCAGCCGGTTATCCATTATGCTGTTATGGCTATCCCAATCCTTTTGACACCCTCCCAGGATGAGTAGGGCAGCCAGACCGAACAATGCCAATTTTGATACTATTTTCATCTTATACAATTTATATATCTATTTATATTGATAGTGCTCCAAATCCTCTTTCTGCAAATAAGCATCAATAAACCATGGAACCGTCCCTTGCAAACCGTGGGAATATCTGAGGTTCATCGGCCGGTATAAAATGCACCATATCGAGGTTGTTATTATTTTGGGTGCCCAGCACATTTTCAATCCTTAAAACCTGCCGCCCGGTAGTTTTAATTTCAATGGTTCCCAATAAACGGCCGCCAAAGTTGTTATTCACCAGGGCTGTATATTGCTTCCAGCCTATTGCCTCACGCTCGGCATCGGAACCGGCGGGCATAAATTCAGTAAACACGAGCTGACGCTGCATTTGCACCCCATTTATAAACACATTGTTGAAGTTTTGAGAGCTGGTGCTCTGACGCTGTGTACGGTAACATGCCCAAACTTTATACCTTCCCTTTACAATTACAGGTGTTTGCAGCTCCCACCAGGCGGCCCTTGCAGGCAATCCAAGCGGCAACATACATGCATCCTGGTTGCAGGCGTCAATGGTAACCGAACCTGTTGAACTATAGAGATAACTCATTGTGGTACTGGCAGAGTTATAATGCCAGTCCATTGTCGTAATGGGCTTGTCATCCTGGTTGGCTTTCACAAAATTGTAGTTCGCGCGCTTATAGTAAGCAGGAAGTTTCCTAATCTCATCGAAAGCGCTTACATCCCAGTAAACAGCCTGCGGACTGCGATACTTCACAATAAAGTGACCACCCGAACTATGCCAAACACCATTGGTGGTCGAATTGTCGCTTCCTTCACGCTTTAGTTCAACACCCGGCTCATAAATACCATTGAATTCATCATCGTTTATCAGCACTTTTTGTTCTGCAAGCTTTGAGCTGACTACTTCCTGTGGCAAAAGCGTTTGGTGTGCGCTGGCAGAAATTACATCAGCGAGGTATTTCAATCCGGGCATTACATGGTATGCCATATACATGTACAGGCTGTCGTTCGTGTTCAAAGGATTACCGGTTTGTGAATACCTGGCTTTTAATTCCGCATAACTGTTAATGCCACTATCCTTTAATACCTGGTTGCTTTCTGCCATAATCGTGTACCAACGCTTATCAGGATCCGGATCCACCGTGTTCAACCTTGTATAAAACCCTGTTTCCTTCATGGCCTGGATGAAAATGCTGAAATCAGTTTTTGCTTCCAACTCCTGGGCAAGTGTTTTTACCGCAGGGCGAAGCACATTGTCAATAATGTGGATTATACCGTTACCAACGCGAATATTGGATTGCATAACAATCGCCTGGCGATTGATAAGAAACCTTGAAATACCGCCTGCATTGCTAACACCGGTAATCAGGTATTGGCCAAGCATGGTTGGGCGCGGTAATTTACCATCGGTAAATTCGCCTGTAGCTACCGTATCTTCAATAAGGTGAAACTTAACAATATCCTTCAACACATCAATGTTCACATCATTAACGGAAGATGCCCCAATGTCCTTTAAAAATTTTTGAACACCGCTATTGGTAACTGCAAAACAGGTATAGGTACCGTACGCATTCAGGAATGCATCGGTTTCAGTCCGCACCAAAATATCATTGAACAGCGAAAAGGAGTCAAGGTTTTTCCTGATATACCCCGTGATGTTTACATCGTCTGTGGTTGCAATCTTGTATTCTTCCTTTTTACAGGCATCGAATATTATCACACAAAATATACCAGAGGCAAGCAGGATAAAGTTTATGTTCTTACATAATTTGGTCATGACAATATATTTCAATTAATTATAAAATGAATTCTGCTTCAACAATTCATTGGTTTGCAACTCATAGAAGTAAATGGGAAAATAGTGACTATTAAAGTCTTTGAGCTTTGCAAAGGCTGATTGCTGCCTGTCGGAGGGGATGCTGATGCCTGCCATATTAAGCAACAGATCGAGGCGCTGATAATTATTACGTTTTGCAACCCTTAGTACATCAAACCACCTTTTCCCTTCAAAGGCAAATTCGCGCTGGCGTTCTTCAAGAATAAAATCCTGCATGGCCGTTTTATTCGTGCTGTCGGGCAATCCTGCAAAATCCCAGGCCTGCGCACGGTTTCGGATTAGCTTTACTACATCCCATGCTTCAAGAGGTTTATTCTGTTCGTTTAGCGCCTCTGCCTTCATCATTAAAATATCGGCATACCTGTAAAAACTCCAATGGGCAAAAGATTGCTCGGTCGAACGCAATGTATTGCCACTATTGGCGCCAACATATTTCCAAATGGTAAGATCCGAAGACCTGATCGAACCACCGTTACCCCGTATATCTTCAAGCGGAGGAAAATTTACCACATCCAGGCCAAAAACATTTTCCATCAGATGTGAGGCGCCGGTCCAGCGACGATTGCCCGTGGCAAACATAAAATAAAATGAATTCAGCTTTTGTGCGTCAAACTGAAGCGAGAAAATATGCTCTGCAGAATTGCCCTGGTAATAAAGCTTATCAAACCACGAAGCATCGCCTGCCACCAAACCATACCGGCTGCTGGCAATTACCTTATTGCATTCTGTAAGGCATTCATTGTATTTATCCGTCCATAGGTACACATCAGCAAGCAGGGCATTCACGGCAAACTTAGTAACCCGTCCTTTGTCAATAGTAACACTGCCATAGGTTTCGGGCGTTATCGTTTCAGCCTTCTTCAGGTCGGTTACAATTTGCTCCAGCACCTTAGCCTGTTCTGTTTTAGCAAGCGGCGCAAGGTCCTGGTCGCTAATGGTAGGCTCAAGCTTTAAAGGCACATCTCCAAAAGTTCGTACCAGGTAAAAGTAAAGCAGGCTGCGGATGGTGAGCGCCTGCCCGAGCGCCTGGTTCAACTTTTGCTCAGTAAAGGTTTTATCCACATCCAGCACACCCGGGGCCAGGGCAATTACCGTATTGCAATAGTTAATGGTTTGATATACATACCTCCAGTTTGTGATCCTGTTGGTAGGCAAAATATTCATGGTGGTTATATCAATCTCCTCGTTGGAGGCCCTTGCCGTTGGGGTCATCATATCCCCACGGGCTTCGCCCCAAAGCAAAAAATACTCAGGCAATGGACGTTCAATATCAATATTTGCCGATGTGGTACCTCCCATCATGCTGGCATAAATGCCTCCTACTGCAGCATCTACCTGTTCCTTGGTTTTCCAGAATTCCTCGCGGATAATTCCATTCTGAGGTTTTAGCTCAAGCCATTTATCGCAGGAGATAAGCAGCACTGAAAAAACACTCAACAGCGCAATATTTTGTATGGTTCTCTTTTTTAACATGACTAACGCTTAACAAATAATCAATAATATTTAATTAAAACCCAACCTGCAATCCCAGTGTGAAAATCCTGGATGGCGGGGTCATTGTATAATCAATAGCTACACGGAAAGGATCAGCGCCTCTTGGAACTACTTCAGGATCCTGGCCGGTGTAATTCGTCATGGTAAACAGGTTTTCACCGGTAACAAAAGCGCTCATAGATTTCATGTGCATTTTCTTCAGCAATCGGGGCTCGAAAGTGTACCTCAGTGTAATGGTACGGAAACGGAGATATGACGCATCTTCCACATAACGGTCGCTTCCAAGCCAGTTGTATCCATCGTTTATTACGGCACGCGGCATATCGGTTACATCACCCTCTTTACGCCACCTGCGCAATACCGCCGTGCTTTGGTTATCATAGCGGTACATATTGGTGGTAGTCATTTGGGTACCGTTTACAATATCATAGCCCGTACGGAAATTGAAGAAGGCAGATAGTTTCAATATATTCTTATAAGTTACCGAAGGGCCGAATCCACCGTTCAGTCTTGGGTTACTGTTACCCAGGTAAACCACATCTTTATAATCAATATTACCATCGTTGTTTATATCCTCATACATGGCATCGCCCGGCTTGAACCTGTAATCAATACTTGGGTAATTGAAACGCATGTAAATGGGCTGACCGGTTGGGCCTACAATGGGTTTGCCATCGGGGCCTTTGGCGATAGTTGATTCCAGGTCTGAATATACTCCTTTGAACCTGAATCCGTAAAATGCGCCAAACGGATTGTCAATTTGCAGGAATCGCAGGTACTCGCCATTTACAGCCGAACTACCGGCCTGTGCAGGATAAAATTCAGAAATCTCCCGAAGAATGTTCTGGTTCTGGCTAAGGTTAAAATCAAATCCAACAGTCCAGTTCTTTGACCGGTATGGTATAGTCCATACAGCAATTTCCCAACCCTGGTTGTCAAGTGTACCCACGTTCATGTTTACGCTGTTAAACCCGTTAATGGAAGAAACCTGGAGCCCGTCAAAAAACAGGTTGGTAGTTCGGTTGCGGTACACTTCAATATCCGAACGCAAGCGGCCTTTGAAGAGGCTGATATTGGTACCGATATTTATACCGGTAACCGTTTCCCATTTCAAATTCTTCAATTCCATGTTTGATGGAACCACCCCGCTCTGTCCCTGGTAGTTCCAGCTATAGGTATTATAGGTATTGTAAAAAGTATAATCCCTGCGCGGTGCATTGCCGCTTTGGCCATAGCTTGCCCTGAAGCTTAGATCATCGAGGTCTTTCCAACCCTGCATCCATGATTCGGCAGAAGCACGCCACCTGAGCGATAAAGAGGGGAACAACCCATACCTGTAATCAGGGCCAAATTTTGAGCTGCCTTCACCCCTGAGAGAAAAATTGATCAGGTACCTGTCATCGTATCCGTATTGCCCGCTAAGCACCCCTGCAATATTGCGCGTTTGGCTTACAGTTGATACCGCATTCAATTCCTGGTTTTGAGTACGCCCGGGTGCAGATGGATCTTCAAGCAACGAGGAAGCCGTATTGGAAATCATAACTTCCTGGTTTACAGCCTTAAAATCATTACTCAAAATAGAAAAGAAGCCCATTACATTATGCTTGGCATTCTTAAGCCTTGGCGTATATACCAGGCTTGATTTGGTATTCACCGTAAACAGATCAATATCTCCATTATAAGCCCGGTTTACAACTGTTTCTGTATTTGGCCTGCCGGTAGCTATCTGCGGAAGAAAACTTTGGTTATTGGTATTGTTTATATCAAACTGAACATCAAAAGTAGCTTTCAGCACACGCTTTACAATATCGTAATCAATCTGGAAACGGGGAACGATCCGCTCTCCCAACACTGAATATTTTGCCTGCTCTGCCATGGCAACCGGGTTATAAATACGGGTGTACTGACCCTGGATATTAGCTGCCGGTGAAAAATAATTGGGTGTCAGGTTACCCTTTTCATCATATTCAAAAACGCTCATGTTCGGCATTTTCAGGTTGGCCACATTCCTGATGGCGCCATCGAGGTTGCTGCTTGTGCTCATGTAATTGCGGTTCTGATCGGTATGGGTATAAGCAATGCTGGTAAAAAACTTGATTTTGTCTGATACATTATAATCCAGGTTGATGCGCGTATTGATCCTTTTTAAATCAGTGCCCAGTGTGGTACCAACCTGCCCGAAATAACCTACCGATGCAAAATATCTTGCTTTTTCACCACCCCCGTTCATGCTTACCGTATGATCATGCAGGCTTCCTGTTCTTGAAATTTCGTCCACCCAGTTTACATCATTACTATAGTTATGATACCAATACGGATCATTGGGATCGTAGTTAAACTCGCGTACATTGGTAGTATTCAGTGTACTTCCGTTCCTGTTCATAAAAGCCTCAGGAATTAAGGTACTGTATTGCCCGCCGCTGAGCATGGGAATGGCTTCGGGCAACTTACTTACAGAACCTTTAAACGTATAGCTGATGGTTGGTTTACCTTTTACGCCCCTTTTAGTGGTAATTACGAGTACGCCGTTAGCAGCGCGTGAACCCCATATAGCAGTTGCTGCAGCATCTTTCAGCACCGTAATGTCCTTAATATCCGCAGGCGAAATGTTCAGCAATTGAGCGTATCCCTGTTCATCGGCAGCGCCAAAGTTAAAATCACCGGGAATCTCTGTTTCATAAGGCATACCGTCCACAACAATTAATGGATTACCCGAACTGTTGATGGTAGAAACCCCGCGGATCCTGATATTCATGGCAGCGCCGGGGTCGCCGCTCGAGGCAGTAATATCTACGCCCGCCAAGCGCCCTTGCAATGCCTGGTCAATACTTACTGCCTGCATCTCTTCCAATTCCTTGGCGCTTATTTTCGATACCGCAGTGGTAAGGTTTCTGTCAGGAATAGGAACCATCCCATTATCGGTTCTGCGCGATGCAATAACAACCGCTTCTCCCAATTCAGATGTTTCGCCCTGCTCCATTTCAAAGTTTATGGTAAGCGCAGTGCCAATAGGTTTTGTAATGGTTTTAAATCCAATGTATGAAACGGATATTTTGCTTTTGGTGCTCTTGGGCTTAAGTACATAGTTACCCTCTATATCCGTAGTGGCGCCTTTTATAATACGGCCTTCAGCATCAATTTCACTCACAGAAGCATTGGCAATAGGCTCACCATTCTTTTTATTGGTTATTTTACCCTTTATCAAAATGGACGATGCGGTCTCCTGTGAGAACACCATAGCCGGTATTGCAAAGGCGAAAGCAACGATTAAGCAATATCTTATCAAAAAATGTCGCATATACCGTAAATTGTTTTCAGATAATAAGTGAAAAATATTTTTACTCCTTCAATCAGCCGTTAATATTTGTATTGCAGGTAATTATTTACCAGGTGTATAGTTATCCTGTTGCTCAGGTAATTGCTCTCGTTCAATGTTACTGTTCCGGTTCGAGAATTCATATCGGTAAGCGTCATGGCATTAACGACCATATTATTCACAAAAATGCTGGTGGATTCACCATTGGCATTCTTCAGCAGGGTTTCGTAGGCCCCGCTCTCCTCTCCATCCGTAGCAACAGATACTTTATTAAGCATATGGTATTGCAAAAACCTGTTTACCTGTTCAATTTGCAATGGAAGAGTTGGTTTAAAATTGGGAACAGGATTGCCGTTTACAATAGTACCGGGTAAAAATCCATCCTTAACCGCCTCAAGAATGGCTTCGTTGGTTGGCGCAAATATGGTATAGAATACGCCCGCCGAAAGACCGAGTATTTCAAAAGTTGAAGCGTTATACATGGTAGAACCACTCAGGTATTGCCAGAAATAATTATACGGGGAGGCCGCATCGGCGCCCAATTTTTGCAGATGCCTGCCTACCTGGTTCTCGGTATAGGTAAGCAGCCTGTCAATATAAAAAACGGTGCCGTTTGAGGCTTTTTTGTATTCAAGACTGGTGGCGAAATAATTAGAATCGAGGTTGCCGGATGTAAACACTTTACCATCGTCCCAGCGAACATATTCGTCGCCATAGGTTTTAGCTACCCCGGCGCCTGTCATATCTTCAAGGGCTTGCTTAGGCGAAGGAACCACATGCTCATTTATCAGCCTGATCATCCTTACCAGGCAGCTTGACCCAACTATATTTGTTCCGCCATTGGGTGGTATATAGCGCCATTGGAAAGCTGGGTTATTATCAACCGTTGCATCTGCAAAATAGCCTGCATTGTTCCATGCTTCATTGCTAACCATAAAGATCACAAAACGCTGGTTGGGGTTGCTTACCACATATTTCATTTCCTGGTCAAGCAGGCGGTTCATGTAGCTGAATTGAGGATCGAGGTAAACCTTTCCATACACTGTGCCGAACAGGTTAGATTCCTGCACTTTGCCTGTACCATAAAAGAACCCGTTGCTCAAAAGTTTGCGATCCTTTACATCGGCAACCGGGTCAAACCTGGCGGGCTCTCCAAGAAAATTAAATGAATTGTGAAATTGGGTAGGCCATACTGCTGTTTGCCAAAGGTGGGCATTCACAAAATCATACAGTACCTGCCTTGGCAAAGCATCAAGGCTTGTATAGTGCTCAAGCAATACTTTATTTATATACTCAATCAGCGGCGCATTTTCAGGGGCAAAAATGCTGTAACAGTTTGCCTGCCCGTCGTTATCCTGGAACTTCAGGAAATTCTCATTGTTCGGCGAATACGCAAGGCTTGAATTAAATACCTTGGTAAAAATATTATCCGTTTTGCCGGTAATGTTTTTATACTTTTCGGTTACCGATTGGTTTAATACAAACTCAACAAGGTATTTATCAAATAGCTTCTTAAACTCGCTGTATGCCGGGTTTGAACGAAGGTATTCATCAATACTCGGCAAGGGAATCAGCACCTTATTAATTATGTGCATAACTCCATTCTCGGCAGGTATGTTTGATTCAACAACTATTCCGTCAAGGATATTAAAACCGGTAAAGGTTGTAGAAGGATAAAAATAATTGTAGTCTGCGGCGCTCAAAGCTTTCGCCCTGAAGAATGTATCAGTAAAAATGGAAATATACTTATTGTTGTTATCGGCTTCGGCATAGTAAAAACCGCCGCTGTTGTTACGGTTGCTTTGAATAGCTTTAACCGGCAAACCGGCTGGAGTTACATCATCATATATGCCTGTATAATTAGCAGTCCTTCTTCTGAATGCATTATTCGGTACCCATCCGCCGGTACTTTGAAAATCATCGATCCTCGACTTTTCAAACCCGTTGTAAACAAGCGAATAGGTTACGATCTTCTGGCAGGTAACCGAATCCAATTGATCAATACCGGTAACCCCAATTCCTTTGAGGTAGGCATCGAAAGCTGAATCGTGCGGTGCAAAAATCGTCCAGTAACCGGCAGTGGACAGTGTTGTTTTATAGCCTGCTTTATCAATTGCATGCAGGAAACTCTTAAAATTCCCTTTTGCCTGAAGCAGTTCATAAATGGGCGGTTCAAGGGTTTCCGGCCTCCCGTAAAATTCGTCCCAGGCTTGTTTGCGGCATGAACTTACCGCAACCAGCAAAAGAAATAAAAAGCCTAAAACCCGTCCTTTTCGTATATACATAGCAGAAAGTATAATAAATTTTTACAATACAATATAGTCAGGAAAAAAATCTTTTCCAGCCACGGTTCATTCCGGCAATACCTTATGAATAAAGCTTATGGTGTGGAGTTGGCGTTTGGCAAAATGTTGATTTTCATAACAAGCAATTATTTTGGTTAAATAAGCATCGTATTCCTAAAGATTGGCTTGCGCCATATCTAATAATTGTTAAAATTACAAGTCTCATCCCCCAAACTATCCTGCCTCATCCTGCGGACACATTTTTTTTCCGCAATCGTTTGCAAAAGGCAGAGTTAAATGATTGCAAGGGATACCGGATTCCTTGCTATTTTATCTTGTACAATTCAGTTCCGGCAAGCAAAAAACAGCCCAGACCATAATCTTCAAAATCGGGCCTGCTGGTGAAGGTAACGGGCTGTCCATCCTTCGGTTCCTTCCCGGTACCCTGCACATATCCTAATGATCCGTCTCCTGTCACGCATTCCTTCACCATCACATTCCAGGCTTTCAGTAACACGGGCAAATATGTTTTCCTGTCAATAAATCCATTGTTGATGCCCCAGGCCATGCCATACACAAACAATGCAGTACCTGTAAGTTCTTTACCGCCAAAATGGGTAGGGTCGGCCAGGCTCACATTCCAGAAACCATCATATCGCTGCAGGGGCAGCAGGGCTTCAAGCATATTCTTATAATCATTCATATATTCATTGTAATGAGGATCGGTTTTTGGCAATATAGATAAGGTGCGCACCAGCGCAGCCACTACCCATCCGTTTCCACGGCTCCAATAGCAATTGGCGCCGTTTGGCTCTTTATAAGGCGGCACAAAATCCTTATCGCGCCACCAAAGCTTTTCAACCGGGTTATACAATCCATTGCCCCCGTGCCTGTATTTGGCAAAGGCATACAGGTCGTACATTTTTCTAAAGTATGAGGTATCATTATACAAAACACCCAGTTTGGTAAACACCGGCATAGCCATTTGCAGCGCATCAATCCAGTTCCAGTCATCCTTTTTATCGCTCTTCACCATCAGGTCCATGCTGGCTTTTATGTCTGCCAGCCGCTCTTCCTTTTTATCGAGCAAATACAGATCAATATAAGTTTGCCCGCATGCCTGGTTGTCGGCGTTGCGGGTTTGAATACCGCCCCTAAGCCCCCATTTGTGCTTTTCGCCCCATTGAATGGCATAGTCGAGATATGCTTTATCAGGTTTAACGCTGTACAAAGCCATCAATCCTTCATAATACACCGCGCGTGTCCAAATATTGCTGGGGCGTTCAATATTGGTAAAAATGGGTTTGCCCGCATCGGGCCAGGTATCCATAAAATACTTATTGGTTTTCACCATTACATTTATGATTTCCGTTTTTGAAGGAAGATTCTGAGACCTTACCTCGTTTGAAAGCCCCAAAACGGTCAGTAGCAGCCAAAGGCCTGAAAATTTAAACCAGGTTTTTACCATATTGAAAAATTTATATAGTAGCGGTATTACACAATATACAATCTGGGAACAGCAAGCTTTAGTCGTTCGGGGCGCATATTACAACAATGAACCACACGGCCCGTCATGTTGTATCCTGTTTTCAATTATTGGCTACCAAAATGAATCCCACAGAATGAGTTTTTGGGGGAGAAAAAATATGAACCGTGATGCTTTTATGGCTTAACAACCAACCGGATGCCGGAAAAATCAGGGCAGGAAAGTAGCGGGTAACCAGGGCGGTATTTTTACCAATTTGGAAAGATAACCCGTTTCAAAAGAAAAAATATTGCAGGGGCGGTGGGTACCATGTACTTTTAGGCCCCTTTAATATAAAAATAGAAATACATTATGAAACGTAACGCAACCGCCGTATGGAACGGCTCCGGTAAAGAAGGTGGCGGCCACCTTACCACCCAAAGCGCTGTGCTTAATCAAACACAGTATTCATTTAACAGCCGCTTTGCCGAGGGCATTGGCACCAACCCCGAAGAACTGGTAGCCGCCGCGCATGCAGGCTGTTTTACCATGAAACTTAGCTTTGTACTGGGAGGCATGGGGCTTACCCCCGAAAGCCTGACCACCAAATGTGTGGTTACGCTGGAAGATGGCGCCATTACCGGTTCGCACCTTACCGTGGAAGGCAAAGTACCCGGCGCTACCGCCGAGCAATTTGTGGAGGCCGTAAAGGATGCCGAGGCCAACTGCCCTATTTCCAAGGCGTTGAATACGACTATTACTTCGGAAGCAACCCTGGTGTAAGGAGTTATATATTTTTTGAAAGTACAGGCGCACTTATACAGGTAGCACCTGTACTTTTTCCATTTTACCCTAAATGAATGCAAACTTCCTTTTCACCCAATTCAAACTTACCATTTCCTGTTCCAACCGGGTATTTTCCGCACAAACCTGTTTATACAGCAGGCTTTGCGGGGGTAAAAGATGAGGCAGGTCCTTCTCCTTCGCCCTGCTTCCGTTGGTAACTTCCGCTTTAAAAGCCTGCAGGGTTTCGCTATCCATGCAAAATGCCTGTGCCTGCGGAAAATAATGCAACAGGTTGTCGAGTATTTCAAACCCTTCTGCGTCAATATCGCCCCAGTATAAAATTTCAGCCTGCTTCAGCCATTCAATGCCGGCCAGCAAAGCTGCAGCCCTGCCACTACCAAAAATGGCCAGGGTACCCTGCATGGCGGGCAAGGTTAAATACACATCGGCCCGCAGCAGGTTGGTTTTGTTTTCTACAATCAGCACACGCTTTACCGGCCAGTACTTGTGCGCAATCTCATTTATGGGAACCGATACATCTTCAAGCCCGCCAGTGCAAGCTTCCGCAAGTTTTGCATCAAGCCAGCGAAAACGGATGCGTGGAGCATCGGTACGAAGCCCGAACCGTTTTTCGAACTGAGCAAGCCCGGTGGCGTTTACATCCATAGCTTCTGCAGGCAGCAACTGATTCAGGAGGCTGTACAGGATGGCTTTATGGTTTTCAACAAACTTGGTGCCCAGTCCTTTTAATGGCAGCTCGCGCACAAATAAACCGGGTCGTGGGTTCTGCAAAAAATATTCAATCACCTGCAGCAATAACGGCCACTTGCCATGGTATAAAATCACATCAGCCGTATGAGTGGCAAGCCAATCGACCAGGGACGGATACAATACCTGGATGAATTGATTGTCAGCTACAAATGCACGAAAAGTTTCCTCTTCACCTATATATCCAATGTACTTTTCAAGGGTGTCAAAATAAAAAGCACGAGGTTCATCCTGGGTTCCATGCTGTCTCCTGTTAACCGTAGCGGTTTCAATAAGGTATCCAAACGGTTGGTGATGGCTGCTATGGGAAATCAATTCTTCCAACTGCCTGTTTAGGGCGCCAAAGTCAGCACCAGGTGTTTTGTCGGCGCGGATATACAAGGGGAAAATTTGTTCCCCACGCACATGCGCCTGCAACACACGGGTGTATTGCTTTTTGATTCGTTTATCAAGTTCCTCAAAGCTTATCATATTGCTTCTGCCATTTCCTTGTTCGATTGCAAAATTTGCTTCAATTGCTTCATGGGCATATCGTACAAAATACTGTCGCGGTTGCCCCGGCGCTGTACATAATGCACCCTTGCAATAAACGGCTCCACTATGCGAAACTCCTCGGTTTTATCGGGGCTTACCACCATAATCTGCAGGTTCAGTTGCTTGCAGAGGTTCATCAGGTAACGGGCTTTTTCCTCATCCTGGCGGCTAAAAGCTTCATCCACACAAATAAAACGGAAGCTGCGCTGCGACAGCCCATCGGCCGTAATACCAAACTGGTAAGCAATGGCGCTGCCGAGGATAGTGTAGGTTAGCTGTGCCTGTTCGCCACCACTCAATTTTTCGGTGCCGGTATAGCTTCGGTAGGTGGTTTTATCTTCCGCACGAACCTCGCGGGCTACAAAACGCAGCCAGCGGCGCACATCCATTACTTCCTTGCGCCAGGCTTCTTTGGTATCCAGCTCTTCAATCAATTCCTTTATTTTCAGGTAGCTTGCTTCCAGAATACTGTCGTCTTTGGTACGATGATATTCAGCCAGGTTGGGTTTCCAGCTCACCAATCGCTGCCTGAAATCTTTAATGTTGGGGGTAAAATCTTCCCTTGCATCCAATTGAATATAGGTATTGGGATTTTGCCGGTAGCTGATGCCTGAAAGGCTTTGGTTCAGTTCGCCCACGCGGCGTTGTATTTGCTGCAAATGCTCGCCCAGCCTGCCGCCAAAGCTGCTCATGCGGGTAATCATTTCCTCGTTCAGGTATTTTTTAAACCTTTCCTGCTGATCTTTCAGCTCCTGCCCTTCTAATTTTTCAAGCAGGTCCATGTATTCCCCCGCCAGGTCAATACTGTCGGGCAGGCGGTGGGTATCGCCGTTCCAGTCGGGAAAGCGTTGCCGCAGCTTTTCATCGGGTGGGTTTTTAAACCTTGTAATGGCTGTGTGCAATTTTTCGCGGCTTTTCAGCGCCTGGCTGTTCAATTCATCGCCGCGTTTGCCAATGAGGCCGCTTACCTGTTTCTGCACTTTTTCAATCACATCAAGGTCAATGGTGTAATCAATTTTTACAATGTACAATCGCTGAAATTCGGCCAGCTTTTCTTCGAGGCTGATGCCTTCATAACGATCCAGCACTTCGTTGGCCTGCATCACTTTCAGGCGCGCCTGTTGCAGTTGGGTTTTCAGCCCTTCTTCTTCGCGAATCTTTTCCTCCTTTTTCCCGGCCAGCTCTTTCAGCCTTTTTTGCAGCTTTTCCTTTTGGTGCTGTAATTCATGCAGGGTCGGGTCGCCCTTTTCAAGCTTTATCCTTTCCCTTTCTTTGGCGTCAATCCTTGCCACGCTATCCTCCCAATTCAGCTCGCTAAAATGGCGGTAGCGGCGCATTTCGTCCAGCGCCCGTTGCTGGTCTTCAAGCGCCTGTATGCGCATATTCATCACAGCACGGTCCTTATGCAGCTTTATGGATCGCTCTTCCAGTTCGTTCAATTGGGCAATCAGCAATTTCAACTTGGCGGTATTATCCCATCCCAGCACGTATTGCTGTTTGTTTTGTTGATGGCGGTCGTCTTTTTCGTGGCGGGTGCCTTTTTTTATTAACCCGCTTGTAGTAATGGCCTGGTCGGTGCGGGCAAGTTCGTTCAGGTTATCGGTGCACAGGTAGTTGTAGTGCTTGCGCAGCATAAAATCCACCCAGTCGGCATACATGCTTTCTGTACGAATTTCCACTTTATCGGGTACCGAACCTTTTTCAAGCGGCAGCAGGTTGGCGAGGTAGTTGCTGTCGCGGTAACGCTCGTACACAATGCGACCGCGCAGGTCGGTCCCTTGTACATACTTGTTTACCATTTTGTAATAATCCTCGGGAACCAGCAGCCGCAGCGCAAAAGAATGCAGCAGCTTTTCAATAGCATATTCCCACTGCCCTTCGCCATCGGCCACTTTTACCAGTTCGCCTACAAACGGAATTTCCGTTTCCGTAGCGCCTGTGTATTCCAGTAATTCCTGCCGAATCTGCGAAATCCGGCCCGTAATATTGTTGCGCTGTTTTTTCAGTTGGTCAATTTCGGCTTCCAGTTCATCGCGCTCTTTGTCCATGGCCGAAATGGCATCGCGTGCACGCACTTCGGCAGTCCTCCGTTCATCCAGGTCCTGCTTCAGCTCATCGCTCTTTTCGTCTGCTTTTTTCAGGTTCTTCTCAAAAATCTTATCGTTTACCTGCGCATCCCAGCCAATTTTTCCGGCAAAAGCGGCATAGCGCTGCGCTGCCTGTTGCCGCATGGTTTTCTCCGCATCAAGCTCCTTTAAAGTTCGTTCAAGTTCGGCAAGCAGCCGCCCGGGTTCGCTGGTACGTAATTGGGCTTCCACTTCAAGCAGTTGCCCGTTTTCCTCGTCTATCACCGTTTCAATGTCGGCAATACGGTGCAGCGCAGCTTCACGCTCCTGTTCCAGCCGTTTAATATCGGTTTCCAGCAGGCGTTTGTGGTAGCTTGCAAACCAGGCGGGCAATGTTTCCTTGTGCTGCTGTAAAATGTATTTCTCGCCTTCCAGGTTGCGCCAGTCGTTGTAATGCGTTCTTACAGGCTGCAGCAATTCAATTTGTGCAAGCGTTTTCTCAATATTTCGGTGCGCTTCGCTCAGGGTTTTAAAATGATCTTTCAGTCTTTCAAAATCCTCCTCCATATCGGTTTCTTCCAGCATTTGTGTGCGGATAAACTCATCGAGGTTCCCCAATATTTTCAGGCTGATGGTTTGGTTGAACAGGCTTTGGGCTTTTTCGCTGCGCATGCCAAAAATGGTGCGCAACCTTGTACCGTATTCGCGCGGACCATCGAATATTTCGATCACCTCGCGGTTGCCATGTTTGGGGTACTGCTGCTTCAGCCGTTTTTTCCATTCGCCCTGTGTATCAAAATAGCGGAAATCGGTTTCGATGTTCAGGTTTTTGTGGGCAATTAAAAAGCTCTTGCGCAGTTCCATGCCGCTGAACCAGCGCACCTGTGCCAGCGTTACAAAATGATCTTCGCTTTTAAATACGGCCAGCAGTATGCTGCGGACTTCGCTGCGTTCGGGTCTTAGGCGCTGTGCCTGCTGACCTGTGCCCTCCTCTTCAATATTGGCGTATTCGCCCAACACATAGCTTTCCTCGGTCCGCTCGTTTTTAGTTTTGCCTTCGGCGCTCATGTTAAAGCTGCGCATGCGCCTTTCGGCGGCCAGCAGGGTAAGCAAAGCGTGTACAAAAGTAGTTTTGCCGCTGCCGTTGGCCCCTGTGAGCAGGCTGTTTTCGCCGCCCGGCTCAATGTTGTAAATTTTATCGTCGAAAGTGCCCCAGTTCCATATTTCCATCCGGTGCAGGCGGTAGCCGCTTTCGGCAGGATTGAGGCTGAATAGTGATAGGTTCATTGGGGCGAAAGTAACGGATTGGATCGTTCATTTTAACAGCTTGTCCCCTTTTTTGTCCCTATACCCAAACCACACTGTCCCCAATATTGTCGCCTGGCCTTTATTGCAAACCCCCATTGGTTTTTACAACTTGCCCCGAATGACCTTACAACCAACAAATTGGAGAAAAATTCCTGCCTGGGTTTGGATAACTGTTGTATTTGTTATAAGCCTCATGCTCATCATTATTGTTTGGAACTACTACAATCAGCGCATTGAGAGCCTTAATGAAATTATCGAAAAATAATAGGGGAGCCAGCCAACCGGGAACACAATAACTGCTTTTTGCTCCGGCATTTTTTAAAACAAAAAACATTGGATTATGTCCTCAAAATCTACCACAAGCTTGCTCCTGTTAACCCTCTCAATTTGCTGTATCCTACCGGTTGGGCCGTTTGCGCAGGTGCTTAACGGGGGCATTAACTACCGGGCCGATGTGCGCCAGGAACCGGTCAGCCTGCATTTAACGGGCCCTACCAGGACAACGAAACCATTTTTAAACCCCATATTGATGAGGATGGGCTTGCCACTTACATTAAGATAAATGATGCCCAGGTTACCTGTTACAGGTATGGTTTCAGAACCGGCGTGAGCACGCCCCCGCTTGCCCAGCAAACATTACCCATCATTGAGGTTTTTGATATTCCCGTAACACAGCGGTACGATGCTTCTGCCTGGGCCTTTGGCAAACACCTGCTTAATGCAACTTCATGCCTTTACCAGGTAAATCCAAACCAAAATGTTGTTTCCTTTGACCGCTATGATGTTGAAAAAGGCATACTGCTGAGCATTCCGAAAGACATTAATAAAACAAAGGATGGATTTGTTGACAGGGTATTTGCCCTTACCGGTTCCATAAATGCCACCATCCGCGAATTTTGGCGATACACACATGGTACATCACATACCGATGCGCTCGATTTTGGCACCCTGAACAACAACCAAACCTTTGTGCCTGCCTTTACCAACGTACAGGTATTGACGGATGTAAACAATATAGATTTCAGGAACTCAACCACCCGCATCATCAGCGGTACTTTGCTGGCCGGTTGCAGCGATTATATAGGCACCGCAGTACTTGAGTTTTCAGATATTTTACCCGATGACGCTGATGGCAATCCCCGCGCTTCCTGTTTCAGAAAAAGGGTGACCACCAGCCTTTCCACCGGGTACTATTCCATCACGCTGCCGGCGCGCAAATACAAAGTGACCGTGGTTGACTTTACAGCAAGCTCCGATGTTTCAAAGCTGGACCTGCTGGCCTTTTTCAACCAGTTACCTGTTGATTCACTAACACGCGATATTACCGATGCCAATGCCGGCATGAACCTGGTGTACCAACGCCCGCCAACGCTTAGTGTAACAGGGCTTACGCCGGTTTGTACACCACCTGCCACCTTTAGTATTTTTCCGCAGAATGCTGAAATGGATATTGTGATAAAAGCTTACCAGGGGCCTATTGCAAAAAACTGCCCTGTTGCCGATACCAACCTTATTTTAAATACCAATATCCAGCAGGAAGACCAGAATGAAGAGTTTGTAAAGATGACCGAAAACGGTGAGGCAACCTTTACCCTGGTTGGCGGAACACCCAACATCATTGCACCTTATCTTAAAACATTCAACGTAGTATTTACGGATAGGTTCAACCGCTCAACCACGCTCAACCGCGAGGTGGTTGTTACAGGGCTGAAAAACAATATCGGCTCTTTTGCCACGGTTTCGCCCGAAGTATCGCTGATGATTTTACATGATCCCCCCAGCGACGCCAGCTCCAGTTTTTGGGAAACCACCCAAACCAACGAAACAGCCGTCAGGTTTTTTGCAGCGCCATCGGGCACCCTCAATAGCTGGGCCCAGGTTAAAATTGGCGCCTCTTTTTCAGCAGGGCTTGGTATCAGCACGGAGACTTCTGTTTGGGGAACCATCAAAGGAACAGTAGGTGTGGAAGCAAAAAATACCACCAGCAGCGAAACCAAAGTCAGCACTAAAACCACCCATAACTTTTCCACGGCAAATAACGATGCCGTGGTTGGAAATGATGGCGATGTTTTTATTGGCGCTGCACTGAACTTAAAATACGCTGTCACTAATGAACTGACCTTTAACAACAGCACCTGCAATTTTACCTTAGACAAAAAACTAATGGTTGCACAGGATGGCTTTGCCACCCAATACATTTATACCGAAGGGCATATCAGGAATACGCTTTTGCCCTTGCTCGAAACCTTCCGCGACAACCCCGTCGCCACCGAGCAGGAAAAGCAAAATTATTCCAACCAGATTAGTGTGTGGGAACAAACGCTTGAAAATAATGAGCACAATAAAGCACTTGCTAAGTTCGATCAAAACATTTCGTTTGATGGAAGCGCAGGGTCTATTACATCCTCTATCACTACCACCACTTCCAATGTTTCATCCATCGAATTCAACCTCACTTTAAATACAGAACTCGCGCTCGAACTTGGGCTGGGATTCAAGTAAGTTTACCATTACCCGGCTTTCAAATAAGAGTACCATCCAGGGGCAGATCGGTTGTTTTGAAAACCGCCTTGTGATTACCCCCGCGCAGGATATCAGCACGATGATTGATGATAGTTTCCGCATCGTTTTGCGCAACGTACCCGACCGTTGCGGCAACAAACGCATCACCGAAGATATCTGGGGCTTTATTGTCCATAGCGCAGTACCCGCGGTTGGCCCGTTGGCGCTCACGGTAAGCGGCACCAACCTTACCGTGCTTGAAAATTCACGTGATACCATGCGCTACCGTTTTATTTTACCACAGGCAGCGCCAAACGATACCAGGATAAATTTTTCAGCTACCGGTACTGCATTATATGGCAGGGATTATGAAGTGTTTTCTGAAAACGGCCAACCCATTACCACAAACTTTGATGGCGCCCGGGGAATTGTCTATATCAGGCAGGGATTGCAAAATGTGCTGGTGAAAGTGGTTCCCAGGGGCAATACCTTTTTTGAACCCGACAAAACACTCACGTTCAACCTGATGGAAGGCGGCGATTACCTGCTGGGGAAAAACCTTTCGATTACAGGTAATATCCTGAACGATGATGAAAAGAATATCTACACATTTACCGGCTCAGGAAATTTTAATGTACCGGGCAACTGGATCAATCAAACACCGCCGCCAAATGAATTGCAAACTGGTGATGAGATCATCATTGACCCTGCAAGCGGGGAATGCGTGCTGAATGTACCGCTCACCATTATGAAGGGTGCAAAAATTACGGTGGCTCCGGGGAAAAAACTGATTTTACAGGGGAATGTGATCATGAAGGGGAATTAGGAGCATGCCCGTTATTTTTTAGCCACGAATGCACGAATGGAAATCCTTTATTCGTGCATTCGTGGCTTCTTGCCGTATTGTCGCGATACCATGTTTTTATTGATTTTGTAATTGAATAGGGTATACATTTGGCTATATAAAATTTTTTATGAAAGCATATTTTAATTGGATGATTGTATGTATTTCTGCAGCCGTATTGAATGGGTGTGGAAACACCCCCGAAGCCCGGAAACCGAATACTGCCGCTACCGAAGCTGATAAACAACAAATCGGCCAAATGCTCGATTCCTTTAACGTGGCTGCTGCCAGGGCAGACTTCGAAACCTATTTTTCGTACTATACCGAAGATGCCATTTTTATGGGTACCGATGCTACTGAGCATTGGGATAAAAAAGCATTTATGGTATGGGCCAAACCCGCTTTTGACAAAAAGAAGACCTGGGATTTCAGTGCGCTTGAGCGGCATATTTACATGGGCGAACAACCCGGCATTGCCTGGTTTGATGAACTGCTTGATACCCAAATGAAGATCTGCCGGGGCTCGGGCGTGGTGGTAAAAAAGGATGGTAGCTGGAAAGTGCAGCAATATGTTTTGAGTATGACTGTTCCAAACAGACAGATCGACCCTGTGCTGAAGATTAAGGGGCCGGAGGAGGATTCTATCATCAATAGTCTTAAAAAGAAATAACAACAGCTTAGGTGCAAAAATAAACCGGGAAGTTTCAGATGAAAACCTGAATCTTCCCGGAAACTGTGCTTTGCAAAAGTTATTATATCCGATCCAGAATTGCCTTCCCAATCGCCTCCGTACCCATAAGCAGTTCCAAAGGTGTAGAATCATTGGCAATATCTCTTGTGCGGAACCCGGCTTTCAACACAGCATCAACAGCATTGATCACATCATTGCTTTCCTCCTTCATACCAAAAGAAATATCAAGCAGTAAGGCAGCGGATAAAACAGATGCCATGGGGTTTGCCAGCCCTTTACCTGTAATATCATGCGCAGAGCCGTGGATAGGCTCATACACGCCCGTGCCATCGCCAATAGAGGCAGAAGCAAGCATTCCCATAGAGCCTGCAATTTGAGAAGCTTCATCGGTAAGTATATCACCAAACAGGTTGCCTGTAACCACCACATCAAAACGGCGGGGGTCTTTTATCAGCAGCATAGCGGCCGCATCTACAAACTGGTGCTCCAGTTCTACTTCAGGATAATCTTTGGCCACTTCAAGGATGGTTTCGCGCCACAGGCGGCTGCTTTCCAGTACGTTGGCCTTATCAACACTCATCAGCTTTTTGCCGCGGGTCATGGCGGCATCGAAGGCTTTGCGCGCAATGCGGTCCACTTCGTACTTGCTGTAAATCATGGTATCGTAAGCAGTACTTCCGCCATCAATTCTTTCCCTTTTACCAAAATAAACATCGCCGGTCAGCTCACGGAAGAACAGGATATCTGCGCCACGAAGTATTTCAGGCTTAATGCTGCTGGCATCCAGCAATTCATCAAACAGCTTGATGGGGCGCAGGTTGGCATAGAGCCCCAGCTCCTTGCGCATTTTCAGCAAACCTTGTTCGGGCCTCACTTTGGCCGAAGGATCGTTATCGTATTTAGGATGGCCTACCGCGCCAAACAGCACCGCATCCGAACCGCGCATGATCTCAAGCGAGTCCTGCGGCAATGGGTCACCCGTTTCTTCAATAGCCGCATGGCCAATCAGGGCTTCTTCATATGTAAAAGTATGCCCGTATTTCGCAGCAATTTTTTCAAGCACCGCTTTTCCTACCGTTGTTACTTCTTTTCCTATTCCGTCACCCGGAACAACTGCTATGTGTTTTGTTGCCATTTGTTGTTTTTTGTTTGGTGTTTATGGTTTAGGGTTGTTTAGAATAGTTTAGTGTTGTTTAGAATTGTTTAGTGCTGTTTAGAATTGTTTAGTGTTGTTTAGAATTGTTTAGTGCTGTTTAGTATTGTTTAGTGTTGTTTAGAATAGTTTAGTATTGTTGGGTGAGGGTGTGAACAAAGTCTCCTTGAATTCGCTCACTGGAAACCCCGAACTTAAACCCTCAAACCTGTATTCAAATATTAAATCTTAAATAAGATTGAGCATCTTCTGCGTTGCCTTGATGGCCGAAACGGTCTGATCACTGTCAAGCCCTCGTGTCTTAAACTCTCGCCCATTGTAATCCCACGAAATGATGGTTTCGCAGAGCGCATCCGTATTGCCTCCCGGCGGGATTCGAACTGCGTAATCGGTGAGGCAGGGGAGCGTCATTTTCTTTTTTTGATACACTTTCTTGAGCGCATTCATAAAAGCATCGTATTGACCATCTCCCTGCGCGTTTTCCTCAAACACTTCATCATTCACAACCACTTTTATGGTTGCAGAAGGTTGCAGGTTTTTGCTATGGGTGAGTACGTAATTTTCTACGAACACTTTTTCTTCAACAGGTCTCCTGTCAAGTACATCCCCAATAATATAGGGCAGATCCGCCTGGGTAACGGTTTCCTTCTTATCGCCGAGTTCAATGATGCGCTGGGTAACTATTTTCAGGTCGTCATCGCTAAGCTGAATACCCAACTGGGCGAGGTTGTTTTCAATATTGGCCTTGCCCGATGTTTTGCCCAGCGCGTATTTCCGTTTGCGGCCAAACCGCTCCGGCAGCAGGTCGTTGAAATAAAGATTGTTCTTTTTATCACCATCGGCATGTATTCCGGCTGTTTGGGTAAATACGTTTTCGCCAATAATCGGCTTATTGGGCCCTACCCTGAAGCCCGAAAAAGTTTCAACCAGCCTGCTTACCGTGTACAGCGATTTTTCCTGCACCGAGGTCTGCACTGTTTTTACATAATCATTCAGCACAGCAATTACGCTGGCCAACGGCGCATTTCCGGCCCTTTCGCCCATGCCATTCACAGTCAGGTGCAAACCATTTACCCCGGCTTTTACTGCCTCAAGCGTATTGGCTACGCCCAGGTCGTAATCGTTATGCCCGTGAAAATCGAAATGCGCGCCCGGATAACGCTGCACGATCCGGTTGAGAAAATCAAAAGTTTCATCAGGGATCAGTACGCCAAGCGTATCTGGAAGTAAGATGCGTTTCACCGGTTGGGTAACCAGGAAATCGAGGTATTGAAAAACATATTCTGGAGAATGACGCATACCGTTGCTCCAGTCTTCGAGATATACATTGCTGGTAATGCCACGGTTTGCGGCAAGGGTCAATACGTTACCCACTTCTTCAAAATGCTGTTCCGGGGTTTTGCGAAGCTGGTGCTTCAGGTGGTTCATCGAGCCTTTGGTTAAAAGGTTCATCACGGTGGCGCCGGCTTCTTTCATCCAGTTCAACGATACATCGCCGTCCACAAAAGTGAGCACTTCAATCCGGTCGAGGAGGTTGTTGGCCGCCGCCCATGAAGTGATCTTTTTTACCGCTTCCAACTCGCCTTCCGACACGCGTGCCGAAGCAATTTCAACGCGATCCACTTTTACCTCGGACAAGAGCAACTGGGCAATCGTCAGTTTTTCAGAAGGGGAAAAAGATACACCATTGGTTTGCTCTCCGTCGCGGAGGGTGGTATCCATTATTTCAATATGCTTCATACCGGTCGCTTGTTTTAGGGCTAAAAAATAGCCGCCTCAATACAGGGATGCTGCTGCATAAGTCCCTATTTCCTGCTTCATGGCCTGCAGGTAATCAATATCATCAAACCCATTCGTCATGTTGTGCTTTTTGTAGCCGTTGATAACGAACGATTCCTGCTCGCCGGTTGCCAGGATGGTTACGGTTTGTGCAGGCAGGTCAACCGTAATTTCCGTTTTTGGGTCAGCTTCAATGGCCTTAAAAATTTTATCCAGAAATTCAGGGCTCACGGTTACCGGCAGGATGCCGATGTTGAGTGAATTACCTTTGAAAATATCGGCAAAGAAACTGCTGATCACACAACGAAAACCATAATCGTAAATAGCCCAGGCGGCATGCTCGCGGCTGCTGCCACTGCCAAAGTTTTTGCCTGCCACCAGTATTTTTCCTGAATAAATAGGGTTGTTCAGTACAAAATCCTGCTTAGGACTGTCATCATTGTTGTAGCGCCAGTCGCGGAACAGGTTGTCGCCAAATCCAGTGCGCTCGGTTGCTTTTAAAAACCTCGCCGGTATGATCTGGTCGGTATCCACGTTTTCAATAGGCAGCGGAACTGCGGAAGATGTTAGAACCGTAAATTTATCGTAAGCCATTTTTTGTTTATTATTTATTGTTTGTTGTTTATTATTTATTGTTTGGGGTTTATGGTTTGGGGTTTATGGTTTATGGTTGGCTAACGCGCAACATTCATCATTCATCACTCATCATTCATCACTCATCACTCATCACTCATCATTCATCATTCATCATTCATCACTCCTCATTCATCATTCCCTTAATTCAGTTCTGCCAATAATTCCCTGGGATCGGTTACCACACCGGTAACAGCAGCGGCAGCAGCTACCAGCGGGCTTGCCAGCAGGGTGCGCGCGCCGGGCCCCTGGCGGCCTTCGAAGTTGCGGTTGCTGGTGCTCACCGCGTATTTGCCTGCAGGTATCTTATCGTCGTTCATAGCGAGGCAGGCGCTGCAACCGGGCTGGCGAAGCTGAAAACCCGCTTCGGTCAGAATGTCGAGAATGCCTTCCTCCTTTATCTGCTGCTCCACAATATGCGAACCGGGTACGATCCAGGCCGTAACATTATCAGCCTTTTTACGACCCTTAACCACCGAAGCAAAAGCGCGGAAATCTTCTATCCTTCCATTGGTACAACTGCCTACAAAAACATAATCCACTTTTTTACCCATCATGGCTTCTCCCTGGTGAAAACCCATGTACTGCATGGATTTATCGAAGCTCGACTGGCCACTGCCAATGGATTCGGCGGTAGGGATCATCCGGCTGATGCCTACACCCATACCCGGGTTGGTACCATAAGTGATCATCGGTTCAATATCGGCCGCATCATAATTGTATTCTTTATCAAAAACAGCGCCCTCGTCGGTTTTCAGCGTTTTCCAGTAGGCCAGCGCCTTTTCCCAGGCCTCGCCCTTCGGCGCTTTTTCGCGTCCGTTTATATAGTTAAAAGTAGTTTGGTCGGGCGCAACCATACCGCCACGAGCGCCCATTTCAATGCTCATGTTGCAAACGGTCATGCGGCCTTCCATGGTCATGTTTTCAAAAACAGAACCGGCAAATTCTACAAAATATCCTGTGGCGCCTGCCGCCGTCAGTTTTGAAATAATGTACAACACCACATCTTTGGGCAATACGCCTCTTTGCAATTTGCCATTAACGCTTATGCGCATCTTTTTAGGCTTGGGCTGCATGATGCATTGCGAGGAAAGCACCATTTCAACTTCCGAAGTACCAATGCCAAAAGCAATGGCCCCAAAGGCCCCATGGGTAGAAGTATGCGAGTCGCCGCACACAATGCTCATGCCCGGAAGCGTGATGCCGTTTTCAGGCCCCACCACGTGAACAATCCCGTTTTTGGGGTTATTAAGCCCCCAATGCGAAATGCCGTATTTGGCCGAATTGGTTTCGAGCGCCTTTAGCTGCTTGGCCGAAAGCGGGTCCTCCACCGGAAGGTGCTGGTTGATGGTAGGCGTATTATGGTCGGCAGTGGCAAAAGTGCGGTTGGGAAACATAACGGTGATTCCACGCTGCTCCAGTCCCAAAAAGGCAACCGGGCTGGTTACTTCGTGTATGAAATGGCGGTCGATAAACAGCACATCGGGGCCGTCTTCTATCTTTTTTACCACGTGGGCATCCCATACTTTGTCGAACAATGTTGAGGCTTGTTGGCTCATGATACTCACTTATTTTTAGATGTTAAACTTCGGTATTGGCGGATGGCAAATAATGTTACCGCAAAAACAAAATACCGGAGGATGGCAAATGTAAGTTATAAATATCCCTGCGGTTTTTCCATATTTAGCCATGAATTACGGTGGCTAACGGTGGCTATTTGCGGAAAATCAGCGGAAAATTGCTTTTAAGCAATCCCCTTGAAATGGAATACATAGGTAAAAAAAGAGACTGCCCGTATAGCCAATCCCTTATCATTAAAAATACATACATATTAAATTAATACCCGGGATTCCCATTTAGCTATGCAACCAATCCTGTATTTTTCATTGTATGCGTTCGGGTTTTATCCTACATTGCTACCTCATTTTGTACCATTAAAATTGCCCGCTATGAATCATGCCATCAGTTGGTTTGAGATACCAACCACCGATCTGAACCGTGCCACCCAATTTTATGAATCCATATTCGGTATTTCACTTTTCCCTATGGATATGCCCAATATACAAATGCGCTTATTCCCGGTGGACGATATGCTGAAAAGCATTGGCGGGGCGCTGGTTTTTTCGGAGGGATTCCATCAGCCTTCCGAAACCCATGGGCCGTTGATTTACCTCAATGCCAACCCTGACCTTCAGTTGGTACTTGATAAAGTGGAGGCTGCAGGCGGAAAGGTGATTGTGCCCAAAACACAGATTTCGCCGGAGTACGGATACATGGGGGTTATGATTGATACCGAAGGCAACCGCATCGCGCTGCACAGCGGCGTTTGATAATGTTTCCCCCGTGTAGAGGCGCGATGCATTGCGTCTCTACACTTTCACGGTATTTTTAATGGTTTACCTCAAATTCAATCAACATGGATGCAGTAGAAAAGGCGCTTCAAACACAATTATCCAATATCGAAAAATCAACCGGCAAAAAATTAGCCGAATGGAAAACAATCCTGGATAACAGTGGCTTTAGCAAACATGGGGAACTGGTGAGCTTTCTGAAAGAAAAACATGGTTTTACCCATGGCAATGCCAATACAGTGGTACACATGGCCAAGCAAAGCCATGCTGGCGCTGCCGAAAACGAAACCGACTGGATTGCCGAACAATACAAGGGAAAAGAAGAAATGAAACCCTGGTACGATACCCTTATGGGTATGATCAACTCCTTTGGCAGCGATGTGGAAGTGGCACCCAAGAAGACCTATGTAAGCCTCCGGAGGAAAAAGCAATTTGCCATCATTCAGCCTTCTACCAAAACCCGTATGGATGTGGGGTTGAATATAAAAGGTAAAGGGCCCTCAGGCATCGCTGAAAAAGGCAGTAGCTGGAATGCCATGTGCACCCACCGGATAAAGCTGGAAGATGCGGTGGGAATTAATGAGGAATTGAAGGGCTGGATAAAACTGGCCTATGATGAGGCTGGGTGAATTGCACATGCAGGCCGTTTTTTTACCGCAGAAAGCAGGGTGGTAAGCAGTAAAAGTTTTTAATGGTTAATATGAAAAATCTACTCTTCGCTTGGATATTCGTATGTTTTCATTCTATTGGCCAGGCCCAGGATACGCCCATCCCCATCCTTATCCGCTGCGATGATATCGGTATGAGCCAAAGTGTAAACGCCGCCGCAAAAAAAGTGCTTGAAACCGGCATGCCGGTTTCCATGAGCGTGATGGTTCCCTGCGGGTGGTTTACTGATGCGGTGGAAATGCTGAAGCAATATCCAAACGTTTCAGTTGGCATACATCTTACACTAAATGCCGAATGGAAGCAATACCGCTGGGCCCCTGTTGCTGGAGCAAGCGTGGTACCCTCGCTGGTAGATTCGTTGGGGCATTTCTTCCCATCAAGAAGCTTGCTGTTTGCAAACAACCCAAGCCTTGCCGAAATTGAAACCGAACTAAGGGCGCAGATTGATAAAGCCAAACGTGCAGGATTGAAAATAGATTACCTTGATTACCATATGGGCGCCGCTATGCAAACCCCCGAAACCAGGGCAATTGTAGAAAAATTGGCAAAGGAATACGGGGTGGCCATTTCACGCTATTATGATGAAGTGGATGTAGATGGCGGTTATAGTGCACCAATTGGCAGTAAACAGGATACGCTGGTAAAAAAGCTAAAGGAATTGCAACCGGGCGGCACCAAACTGTTTGTATTTCATGTGGGCATCCACAATGCCGAACTTGGGGCCATGGAAGACCTGAACCCTTTTGGTCCAAAGGACATGAGCAAGCACCGGCAGGCTGAACTCGATGCTTTAATCTCCCCGGTTTTTCAGCAACTGCTTCATGATAAGAAGTACAGGCTGGTGAATTATGGGATGCTGAATAAGCAGAAAGGGTTGGGGAGTATGAAGAGGCCGATGGATTGATGGAGGTTGCTTCTGAAATTTAATTCATGACCTCCGGCAGAAAATTCGGATTGTATCTAAAATATTATATTTGTTGTAAGTAAATTCAGTTATGCGTACAATTATTGTTGATATAATCAGCGACCAGGCTGAGAAGGCCCTGCAAGAATTGGAGCAACGCCATTTGATCAGAATGCCTACTAAAAAGGAGATTTCAGCCATTAAGATCGATTGGAGTAAAAAATACAAAGGGGCAATGACCAAAGAGTCCCCTGAAAGCATTGAGGATCAGCTAAATGAACTTAGACAGGAATGGGAATAAATTATCTTTGGGACACTAATATTGCCATTTACTACCTTCAACAACAGCTACCGCCAAAAGGCGAATCGTTCATTGATACAATTCTAAATGAATCCTTCCCTGTAATATCTTTTATTACTGAATTGGAATTATTGTGTTGGAAATCAGCAACAGAGAAGGATATAGTATTACTCAGGAATTTTGTTCAGGATTCACTTGTGATTGATATTGATGCATCCATCAAGGCTCGTGTGGTAGAAATCAGAAAATCATTAAGGGTAAAATTGCCCGACGCCATAATTGCAGCAACGGCCCTTGCACATAATCTCACACTTCTTACCAGGAATCTAAAGGACTTTGCAGGTGTCAGGGATTTTCAAGTTTTGAATCCAATGGATTTTTAAGGGCTTGATTCCAACTTTGAAATATCTTCAGATTGCCATTCCCTTTATCTTAGCCTTTCACAATTGCTTGACTATTATGATCAGCCGCCGATTATTTCTTCGTAATTCCGGGCTTACCGGTCTGTCTTTACTTGCACTGCCGCCTGTTTTTGCGG
>CAYUGH010000020.1:52653-56859 GCA_964444195.1 uncultured Chitinophagaceae bacterium | reverse complement strand
CGTGGCACACGAAACGAAAGAGGGGGAACTGTTTCGTGTGCCACGAACCAGGGCGCGGGAGAATGTTTTTAATTCATCCTACATTTACGCCTATGAAACAACTGGCGTTTTTTGTCTTATTTATAGTTCCTGTTTATTTAAAAGCTCAACCCTTTACCCCCGCCGAAATTTCAAAATGGAAACAACAGGCTCAACAGGTTACCATCATCAGGGATAACTGGGGCATACCTCATATTTATGGCAAAACCGATGCTGATGCGGTATTTGGTTTGCTGTATGCCCAATGCGAAGACGATTTTCCCAGGGTGGAGGCCAATTACATAGAAAAGCTTGGTCGCCAGGCTGAGGTAAAGGGTAGGGGAATGCTGTATGAAGATCTGCTGCATCGTTTGGTGCTCGATAGTATAGCTGCTAAAAAGGATTATGCCACTGCTCCTGAATGGTTGAAAAAGCTTTGCAATGCCTATGCCGACGGGATAAATTATTACCTGGCAACCCATTCAGCTATAAAGCCGGTCTTATTAAACCGTTTTGAACCCTGGTGGCCTTTTATGTGGACGGATGGAAGTATTGGCGCCATCAGTACAGGCGGGGCTACCCAACAGGAGTTGCAAAGTTTTTACAGCGGTGAAGCGGTGGCAGCGCTCCCTCCAAAACTGGACGATGAAAACGAAATCGGTTCCAATGGATTTGCGTTCTCCCCTAAATTGACCAAATCGGGCAAAGCCATTTTATACATCAACCCGCATGTTACCTTTTATTTCCGCCCCGAAGTGCACATGGTAAGTGAGGAAGGGCTGAATGCCTATGGCGCAGTTACCTGGGGGCAATTTTTTATTTACCAGGGTTTTAATGAAAACTGCGGTTGGATGCATACCAGCAGCCAGGCCGATGTGGCAGACCTGTATGCTGAAAAAATAAAAGGTTTGAACGGTGTATTTGAATATGAGTATGATGGAAACAGCAAACCGGTAGCTGAAAAGGAGATCATCATTTCGGTAAATGAAAATGGAATAGTTTCTCAAAAGGCCTTCAGGACCTTTGAAACCCACCACGGACCCGTAATTGCAAAGCGTGACGGGCAATGGCTCACGCTAAAGCATCATAACCGCAGCGCAAAAGGATTGGAGCAAAGTTGGTTGCGCACCAAGGCAAAAAGTTTTTCTGAGTTCAGGCAAATTATGAACATGAAGGAAAACACGAGTAACAATACGGTATATGCCGATAAGGAAGGCAATATTGCATACTGGCATGGCAATTTTATGCCGGTTCGTGATCCCAAACTGGATTGGAGCAAACCCGTGGATGGAAGCACTTCTGCAACAGAATGGAAAGGGCTCCATGAGGTGGATGATATGGTAACCCTGTATAACCCCAAAACGGGTTGGATACAAAACTGCAACAGCACGCCATCTACCGTAGCGGGTGAAAGCAGTCCTGTGCTTAGTAAATTCCCCAAATACATGGCGCCAGATGCGGAAAATTTCAGGGGTATAAATGCGGTAAGGCATTGGCTTGCACTGGTTCCCGGGCAACTGGATATTGATAAAGTGATTGCCAACGGATATACAAGGAAATTGCCTGCCATGGAATATATAGTGCCAGCACTCTTAAAGGCATTAAAATCCACTGGTGTTTCCAACCCCGATTTGAAGCAAGCGCATGACCTGCTGGCTGCCTGGAAATATGAAACCGAGGCAAACAGCATTGCTACCACGCTTGCTATTGAAAGCGCCGAAAAAATGCTGCCCTTTATCAATAGAACGCCATCTACCATTGCAAATGATGCCGGTTTTGTTGGAAAATTGATAACTTATTGTGAGGCGGCCCCCGATTCTCAACTGGTCCGCATCGTTCAAACCACATTAGATAATCTTCAGTCCCGTTTTGGTAAATGGCAGGTTAGCTGGGGCGAAATCAACCGCTACCAGCGTTTGACGGGCAAGCTTACCGAAACCTACAATGATAGCTTGCCGAGTATTCCGGCCCGTTTTGCTGCCGCTACCTGGGGCGCATTGCCAAGCTTTGTAAGCCGGCCCATGAACGGAAGCAACAAACGCTATGGGTACAGCGGTAATAGCTTTATTTGTGCGGTGGAGTTTGGTGAAAAAGTAAAAGCCAGGTCGCTGCTGGCAGGTGGCAACAGCAATAATCCGTCCTCTAAGCATTTTGGCGACCAGGCCGCCATGTATGCCAACGGCATATTTAAAGAAGTGCGTTTTTATAAGCCCGATGTGCAGCAATCAGCCGTCAAAACCTACCACCCTGGGTTATAACTCATTCATTATCAATATACTTTTTGTGGTTTAACAAGTTCTTATCCAAACCTTACCCAACCCTTAACAAGCTTTATTTACCGGCGGCTGTCTATTATGTATATCAAATTATTTGAGAAAACATGCGAAAACTGGTAGCGGTTAGTGGTTTTATCCTGGTTGGTTTTTTGTACGGATGTTCCAAATCGGATGTTCCGGCTGAAACTTACGATCCCGATGAATGGATGCAAACCCATCCGGCGGCACGGGTTGATTACGTGGACTATTTTACCGGTAATTATATAGTAAGCACATCGCAGGGGTACGCGGTGGTGGAAAATTGGGGAGGCTATACACCGGCAGAGGGCAATACCCTGTATGCTTACTTTCAGATGACGGGTATGCAAACCATTTATAACAGGAACGGTAAATTTTTCACCCGCGGAAGGGTAGTGGCCACCTGGCTAACATGGTTTGAAGCCTATGATATCCTTCAAAGCATGGGCCAAAGAGGGTTAAATTAAATGGATGATAGTTTGTTGCTTGTAGAGCAATTGAGCGAATAGGGGTGTAAATGGTGGTGAAATGCAGGCATCTGAGGGCTTAGTCCCGAGGGTGCCTTGCTTTTTGTGGGCTATTGCGTATTTTGCCGTAAAAATACTTGACATGAGCCCTCTTGAAAACCTTTTTGTCCTCGATATAGAAACAGTTAGCGTTGCCCCGGAATGGAACCGGTTGGATGAAAACTGGCAAAACCTTTGGGCCGAAAAAATAGGGAAACAGTTACCGGATGGCGAAAATCCGGAGACCTTTTACCCTAAACGTGCGGCTATCCTGGCCGAATTTGGAAAGATCATTTGTATCAGCGCGGGTTATTTTCGCAATCAGCAGGGGCGGTTAACCTTTCGGGTAAAATCCTATTCGGGGCACGATGAAGCTGAAGTGCTGAAATCCTTCATTCATGATGCGGGCCAATGGCAGGCAGCAAAAAAACAGGCTGCCTTTGCCGGGCATAATATTAAGGAGTTCGATATTCCCTATATCTGCCGCCGTTTGGTCATCAATGGATTGCCTATTCCTGCCTGGCTCGATTTTCAGGCTATGAAACCCTGGGAAACCAACCTGGTGGATACCATGCAGCTCTGGCGCTTCGGCGATTTTAAAAATTATACCTCGCTCAATCTTTTGGCCGCCTGCCTGGGCGTACCCTCCCCCAAAGACGATATAGATGGCAGCAAAGTAGGGGAGGTGTACTGGCAGGAGAATAATCTACCAAGGATTGTGGAGTATTGCCACAAAGATGTGGTAACGGTGGCGCAGGTGCTGCTGCGGTTCAGGAACCTGCCGTTGCTTGGGGCAGGGGATGTGGAAATGGTAGGTGGGGAATAGTGAGTAGTGAATAGGGTTTGGGGGATGAGAGTAGTGTGTAGGTGAGTAGTGAATAGTGAATGGGGTTTGGAGGCTGGTATTAAGTTAGGTTTTTGCTGGTTGCCTGAAAAAGAATGAATTGTAGAAAAATAATTTTTAATCCATCAATTTTTTCACCATGTTTTAAGAATTGAACCATACCAAATTAAAGGTGTACAAACATTCAAGGAGATTTGTAGTTGAGTCATATAAACTGGCCAATGTTTTGCCCTTAGATGAAAAGTTTGCCATGATGCAACAAATAAAGCGGGCTGCACTTTCTGTTCACCTCAATATTGCCGAAGGATCAAGCAGAAAATCGGGGATCGAAAGAAAGCGCTTCTACGAAATATCAAGAGGATCCATCATTGAAGTTGACGCTGCAATTGACATTGCCGATGATTTGAATTATTTAGAGAAATTTGATCCTTCTGCACTTGGCACAGAAATGGTGGAAGTATTCAAATTGGTTTCAGGCCTGATTAATGCTGAATGACGGTGGTGTCCCCACACCTAAAGCCCAAACCCAAACCCAAACCCAAAC